>JAEWGX010000060.1 GCA_023388075.1 Pseudomonadota bacterium | reverse complement strand
TCACCAGGAAGTAGGAGGACAGCGCCATCGTCTCCCACATCACCATGAAGACGTAGGCGTCGTCGGCGAGGACCACCATCGCCATGCTCGCCAGGAAGAAGTGGTACTGCAGGCAGAGCAGGCCTGGCGGGGTGCCCTCGCCCTTGCGGAAGTACCCGGCGGCGAAGGCGGAGACTCCGGCGGTGCCGGCCCCGATCACCATCAGGAAGAAAGCGGCGAGCGAATCGAGCCGCAGGTGAAACGGCAGGCCCGGCAGGCCGAGCGGCAACACCAGCGATTGCGGCTCGCCCAGCACGGCGGCCAGGCCGAGGCCGAATAGCAGCAACCCGAGCGCCCCGCCCAGCGGGAACAGCGTTCGCGCCACCACCTCCAGCCGGCGCAGGACGACGATCCCGGCCAAGCCGATAGCTATCCATCCGGCGATCACCGCCAGCACCCATTGCAGGTACGGCCACTGGCCGACAGCGGTGGCTGCGCTCATTTTTCCGGCGGCGCTCTCCTGCCTCCGGACCCCCTGCGCGCCCCCTTGCCCGGCGCCTTGCCGCCTGCCGCGACGTCGTCGGGCGAGACGGCGCCACTGGGCACGTAGGTGACGCCATGCTGGGCGAGGTATTCGCGGATCAACCGGCGGACCACCTGGGAAGGCGTCACGTCCTGGCGCGCGCAGAGCTGCTCGAACGCCGCCTTCTTGGCGGGATCGATCAGCAAGGTCAGGCGCGCGGTCTTGAGCTCCATCGGCCTCGGGTTCCGTCGGCCCCTCGCGGTGTGTGCACCAGATGTTAATGATCCGCACATCCCAGGGCAACGTGATTCGCATGCCAGGCAACGGTCGTCCTGGCGCCGGCCCCGTACTAGAATCGTCGAACCGCCTTCCGGCGACCACGAGGGGGATCGGCATGCGACTGCTCCCACGCCTGCGCGGCCGTCTGCGCGCCGCAGCGACCTTCGACTTCCCGGCCGGCCGCACGCAGGAAGCGCTCGCCGAAGCGCTCGCCGACGAGGCCCACGAGGCGGCCGCTGCCGTCGGTCTGCGCGTGCTGCGCTCGAAGCGCCCCGGCTACCTCCCGGATGCCGGCTACATGCTGGTGGAGCCGCACCTGCACATGCCCGTCTTCGGGAGCCACTACGACAAGACCGCGCAAGAGGTGATCGGCTTCTGCCGAGGGCTCGAGCAATAGGCAGCACACCGCTGCGCGACCGGCTTCGGCGCGGTCCCCCAGTCGTGATAGCCTCACGGCAAAACGACAATCCCCAATCACGAGGAGGAGACACCATGGCCCAGGTCACCCGCCGCGAGTTCAACCGGATGGCCGCCACGGCGGCGGTCGCAAGCGGCACGTTGGCAGCACCGGCGCTGGTCCGCGGCCAGTCGCAGAAGCTCAAGGTCGGGGTCCTGCTGCCGCGTTCCGGCACCCAGGCCTTCATCGGCCAGTCCTGCCAGCTCGGTGCCGACATCTCGCCCGCGCTGTTGCGCGAGATGTACGGTGTCGACGTCGAGTTGATGAACGCGGACACCGAGACCAATGTCGAGGTCTCCCGGGCGCGGGCGGAGAAGCTGATCAACGACGGCGCGCAGATCCTGGTCGGCCCCTTCGACTCCGGCGCCGCCTCGGCCATCGCCCAGGTGGCGGAGCAGCGCAAGATCCCCTTCGTGATCAACATCGCCGCGGCGCCGCAGATCACCGAGCAGGGCTACAAGTACACCTTCCGCAACTTTCCGACGGCGGTGGACCTGGTCCACAACGGGCTGTCGCTGTTCCGCGACCTGTTCCAGGCGACGCAGTCCGCGCCCCGGACCGCCGTCTTCATGCACGTCAACGATACCTTCGGGCAATCGATGGCGCGCGGCATCGGCGCGATCCTGCCGAAGCTGGACTACCTGCCGTTCAAGGTGGTCGACACGATCTCCTACGACCCGGCGGCGCGCGACCTGTCGGTGGAGGTAGCCAAGGCCAAGGCGACCCAGGCCGACTTCATCATGCTGGTGAGCCGCCTCAACGACGCGATCCTGCTGGTGCGGGAGCTGGTCAAGCAGCGCTGGTCGCCCCAGGCGGTCATGAGTCCGGGATCGCCCGGCATGTACGAGGCCCAGTTCTACAAGGCGCTCGGGGCGAAGTACTCGGACTACTGCATCTCTAACGTGCCCTGGTACAACCCGAACGCGGCGCTCAGCAAGCGGGTGGAGGCCGCGTTCAGGAAGCAGTTCCCGAAGGAACAGTTGATGTTCCACGCGCTCAACGTCGGGTTCACCTTCGAGGCGATGATGATCGCCGCCGATGCCTTCAAGCGCGCCGGCAGCACGGACGGCACGGCCCTGGCCGATGCCATCCGCAAGACCGACATCGCCGAGCGGATGATGGTGGGCGGGCCGATCGGCTTCGACGCCAAGGGGCAGAACACGAAGATCTCGTCGGCCTGCATCCAGAACCGCAACGGCCAGCCGGTCGTCGTCCTGCCCAAGGAGGCCGCCCAGATGGCGCCGGTCTTCCCGGTGCCGGACTGGAAGGCACGGGGCTAGGGCCGGACCGGGAACCGGACCACGACCGGACCGACGATTCGCCAGCGGAGACCGCCGCTTGCCTCTGGACGCGATCGCCAACATCGTCCTCAGCGGACTGCTGACCGGCCTGGTCTACGGCCTGATGGCGCTGGGCCTGTCGGTCATCTACGGGGTGGTCCGCATCGTCAACTTCGCGCACGGCGAGATGATGACGGTGGCGATGTACATCGCGGTGATGGCGTTCGCCTTTGCCGGCGTCGACCCGCTGCTGATGCTCGTGCCGGTGGCCCTCGCCTTCTTCGGCATGGGCTACGCGCTCCAGCGGGGCGTGATCAATCCGTTCATCGACCGGCCCGAGCACTCGCAGTTCATCCTGCTGCTCGCGATCGCGCTGGTGATGGTCAACATGCTGCTGGTCGCCTTCGGCCCGGACGCCCGCAACGTGCAGGTGGACTATGCGCTCGATTCCTACGAGATCGGTCCCCTGCTGGTCGACAAGGTCCGGGTGATCTGCGCGGCGGTCGCGCTCGTCGCGTGCGCGGCGCTGTTCGCGATCTTCCGCTACACCCGGTATGGCAAGGCGATCCGGGCTTGCGCCGACAACCTGCTGGGAGCACAGGTGGTGGGGCTCGACGTGAAGCATCTGTACGCCCTGACCTTCGGACTCGGCACCGCGTGCGTCGGAGTCGCCGGCTGCCTGCTCACGCTGCTGGTGGACGTCACCCCCGCCTCGGGCCCGGCCTACACCCTGCTCGCCTTTGTCATCGTCATCATCGGCGGGCTCGGCTCCATGGTGGGAGCGCTGGCCGGCGGAGTGCTGATCGGCGTGTCGGAGTCCGTCGCCGGGCTGCTGATCACGCCCTCGGCCAAGAGCATGCTGTCGTTCGCGCTGCTCATCCTGGTGCTGGCGTTCCGGCCGCAGGGGCTGTTCAAGGCACGCTGAAAGCATGCCCGCGACCCCCGACCGATGACGAGATCGCACGCCGGCCTGCTGGTGCTGCTCGCGATCCTGCTGGTCGTGCCGCTCGCCATGGACCGCTATCTCCTCTCGGTGATGATCCTGATCCTCTACCTCGCCTACGTCGGCCAGGCGTGGAACATCATGATGGGCTTTTGCGGGCAACTCTCCATCGGACACGCGCTGTACGTCGGGTTGGGCGCGTACACCTCGGCCGCGCTGTTCCAGCACTTCGGCATCGTGCCGTGGTTCGGCATGGTGGCGGCCGTCCTGGTCTGCGTCGCGGCCGCATCGGTCATCGGCTGGCTGGCGTTTCGCTTCGGCATCGGCGGCACCTACTTCGCGCTGCTCACCATCGCGTTCGCGGAGTTCACCCGGATCGGCTTCGACCACTTCGACTGGGTCGGCGCCTCCGGCGGGCTGTTCCTGAGGGTGGAGCAGCAGGACAACGTCGACCTGCTGAACCTGCGCGGTCATCCGCTGATCTTCTACTACTTCGCCCTCGCGCTGGCGGTGCTCGGCTTCCTGCTCTCGGCGTGGCTGCTGCGCGGGCGCGCCGGCTACTACTTCCGGGCGATTCGCGACAACGAGGAGGCGGCTCAGGCGGCCGGTGTCGACACCTTCCGCTACAAGATGATCGCGGTGCAGGTTTCCGGCGGGATGACCGCGCTCGGCGGCGTGTTCTTCGCGTTCTACTACAACAACCTGTTCCCGGAGCAGATCTTCAGCATCGGCCGATCGATCGAGATCATCCTCGCCCCGATCATCGGCGGCATCGGTACCCTGTTCGGACCGATCCTCGGCGCGGCGGTGGTCACCGTGCTGTCCGAGGGGATCAACGAGGCGCTGGCGATGGCCGGCTACGAGATCCCCGGCGTCAGGCAGATTCTCTACGGCATCGCCCTCGGCATCGCGATCATGTTCATGCCCCACGGCATCTGGCCGGTCGTCGCTCGGCGCCTCGGATTCTCGCGAGCGGCCCCGCGGGCCACCGGCAGCGGGGAGCCGCCTTGATGGAGGCGAGGCCACGCGAGGCGAAGGACGGGCGCACGCCGCTCCTCGAGATCACCGGCGTCAGCAAGCGGTTCCGCGGGCTCAGGGCGGTCTCGGGCGCCACGCTCAGCGTCGTGCCCGGAGAGATCGTGGCGCTGATCGGGCCAAACGGCGCGGGCAAGACGACCCTGTTCAACCTGGTTGCCGGGGCGATGGCGCCGGACGAGGGGCAGATCCGCTTTCTTGGCGCGTCCATCGCGGGCCTGCGCCCCGACCAGGTGTGCGCCGCGGGGATCGGCCGAACCTTCCAGATCGTCAAGCCCTTCGCCGACCTGTCGGTGCTCGAGAACGTGATGGTGGGCGGATTCCGCGGCACCGCCGATCGCCGGCTCGCCTATCGGCGCGCGGAGGAGGCGCTGCGCGCGTTGGACATGTGGCAGCAACGCGAGCGACTCGCCTCGGCACTGACCCTGCCCGACCGCAAGCGGCTCGAGGTGGCGCGTGCCCTCGCCTCGCAGCCGAAGCTGCTGCTGCTCGACGAGGTGATGGCCGGATTGCGCCCCACCGAGACCGACCAGATGGTCGCGGCCTTCCGTCGCCTGAATGCCGAACGGCAGATCACGATCCTCCTGATCGAGCACGTGATGCGCGCGGTGATGGCATTGGCGCAGCGCGTCTACGTGCTGCACCACGGCGAGATCATCGCGTCGGGGACGCCGCAGCAGGTCACCACCGACCCGAAGGTGCTGCAGAGCTACCTCGGCACCGGCGCGATCGAGTAGGAAGGTCCGGCATGCTCGTCATCCGCAGCCTCTCGGTGTTCTACGGCGACGCCCAGGCGCTCGATTCGGTCGACCTGGATGTCGGCGCGGGCGAGATCGTCGCGCTGGTCGGCGCCAATGGCGCCGGCAAGACCTCGCTCATCCGCACCGTCGCCGGCATCCTGAAACCGCGCGGCGGCACCATCAGCTTCGAAGGCAGGTCGATCGGAGGCCTCGACAGCCATCGGGTGTGCAACCTCGGGATCGGACAGGTCGCGGAGGGCCGCCAGGTGTTCCCGTCGATGAGCGTGCTCGACAACCTGCAGGTCGGTGCCATGCTGCCGCGCGCCCGCGCCGACGCGGCGACCTCGATCGAACGCGTGTTCACGATGTTTCCGCGCCTCAAGGAGCGCGCCGGCCAGCTCGCGGGCACCCTGTCGGGCGGGGAGCAGCAGATGCTCGCGATCGGACGCTGCCTGATGGGCGCGCCGCGCCTGATCATGTTCGACGAGCCGTCGCTCGGCCTCGCCCCGGCGCTGGTCGCCGAGGTGCTGGACACCATCCGCTACCTGCACCAGCAAGGCATGACCATCCTGCTGGTGGAGCAGAACGTCGCGGCGTCGCTCAAGCTCGCGAGCCGCGCCTACGTCCTGGAGACCGGCAGCATCGTCCTGAAGGGCGAAGGGCCGGCGCTGCTCGGCGATCCGCGCGTGAAGGAGGCGTATCTGGGACTGTGATCCGCCCCCTCGCAGCGACCTCCAACCGGCCTCAGTGCACGGTGCGCTCGAAGGTGAACGCCCCGTCCACATAGTCCACCGGCACCACGTCCTTCGGCGCGAACCTGCCCTCCAGCACCCGCTTCGCGATCGGGTTCTCCAGCTGCTGCTGGATCGCCCGCTTGAGTGGCCGCGCCCCGTAGACCGGGTCGAAGCCCACCTTCGCGATCTCGTCCATGGCCGCGTCGCTCACGGTGAGCACCAGGTCGCGCTCCGCGAGTCGCCGCTCCAGCTGCGCGAGCTGGATCTTCGCGATGGCCCGGATGTGCTTCTGGTCGAGCGCGTGGAACACCACGATCTCGTCGATGCGGTTGATGAATTCGGGGCGGAACGACTTGCGCACCTCGCCCATCACCGTCTCCTTGATCAGGTCCGGATCGTTGAGCGTCGGATCCCCCGACAGCCGCTGGATCTCGTGCGAACCGATGTTGCTGGTCATCACGATGACGGTGTTCTTGAAGTCCACGGTCCTGCCCTGGCCATCGGTCATGCGGCCGTCGTCGAGCACCTGCAGAAGCACGTTGAAGACGTCGGGATGCGCCTTCTCGACCTCGTCGAGCAGGATCACGCTGTAGGGCTTCCTGCGCACCGCCTCGGTCAGGTAGCCGCCTTCCTCGTAGCCCACGTATCCCGGCGGCGCGCCGATCAGCCGCGCGACCGAATGCTTCTCCATGAACTCGCTCATGTCGATCCGGATCATGTGCTCCTCGGAATCGAACAGGAAGGCGGCGAGCGCCTTGCAGAGCTCGGTCTTGCCGACGCCGGTGGGCCCGAGGAAAAGGAACGAGCCGTATGGACGGTTCGGGTCCGCGAGCCCGGCGCGCGAGCGGCGGATGGCGTCGGACACCAACCGCACCGCCTCGTCCTGGCCGACGACCCGCTCATGGAGCTTCTCCTCCATGTTGAGCAGCTTCTCGCGCTCGCCCTGCATCATCCGCGACACCGGAATGCCCGTCGCCCTCGAGACGACCTCGGCGATCTCTTCCGAGCCGACGTGGGTGCGCAGCAGACGCGGCTTGCCGTTGGCCTTGGTTCCGTCGGTCTCGGCTGCGTTGGCGGCATTCAGTCGTCCTTCCAGCTCCGGCAGCTTGCCGTACTGGATCTCGGCGAGCTTCTCGTACTCGCCCTTGCGCTGGAGCTCCGCCATCTGCGCGCGCAGCTTGTCGATCTCGGCCTTGATCTGTGCGCTGCCCTGCACGGTCGCCTTCTCGGCGCGCAGCTCCTCCTCGTAGTCGGCATACTCCTTCTCGAGGCGCTCGATCTCCTGCTCGATCAGCTCGAGCCGCTTGCGCGACGACTCGTCGGTCTCCTTGCGCACGGCCTCCCGCTCGATCTTGAGCTGGATGATGCGCCGGTCCAGGCGGTCCATCACCTCGGGCTTGGAGTCGATCTCCATCTTGATGCGCGCGGCCGCCTCGTCGATCAGGTCGATCGCCTTGTCGGGCAGGAAGCGGTCGGTGATGTAGCGGTGCGAGAGCTCGGCCGCCGCGACGATGGCGGGGTCGGTGATCTCCACGCCGTGGTGAAGCTCGTAGCGCTCCTGCAGGCCGCGCAGGATCGCGATGGTCGATTCGACCGTCGGCTCCTCCACCAGCACCTTCTGGAAACGCCGCTCGAGCGCGGCATCCTTCTCGATGTACTTCCGGTACTCGTCCAGGGTGGTCGCGCCGACGCAGTGCAGCTCGCCGCGGGCGAGCGCGGGCTTGAGCATGTTGCCCGCATCGATCGCGCCTTCGGCCTTGCCGGCGCCGACCATGGTGTGGAGCTCGTCGATGAAGACGATGGTGCGCCCTTCGTCGGCCGCGATGTCCTTGAGCACCGCCTTCAGGCGCTCCTCGAACTCGCCGCGGTACTTGGCACCGGCGAGCAGCGCCGCCATGTCGAGCGACAGCACGCGCTTGTTCTTGAGCGTCTCCGGCACCTCGCCGTTGACGATGCGCTGCGCGAGGCCCTCGACGATCGCGGTCTTGCCGACCCCCGGCTCGCCGATCAGCACCGGGTTGTTCTTGGTGCGGCGCTGCAGGATCTGGATGGTCCGGCGGATCTCGTCGTCACGCCCGATCACCGGATCGAGCTTCTGCTTGCGGGCGAGGTCGGTCAGGTCGACGGTGTACTTCTTGAGCGCCTCGCGCTGGCTCTCCGCCTCCGCCGAATCCACCTGCTGTCCACCGCGGACCTCGTCGATGGCGGCCTCGAGGGTCTTGCGGTCCAGGCCGGCCTCGCGCAGGAGGCGACCCGCCTCGGTTCGCTTGCCCTCGTCCGCCATGAGCCCGAGGAGGAACATCTCGGTCGCGATGAACTGGTCGCCGCGACGGGTCGCCTCCTTCTCCGCGAGGTTCAGGAAGTTCACCAGCTCGCGGCCGACCTGCACCTCGCCACCGGTGCCGCTCACCTGGGGCAGCCGCCGCAGCGCCCCGTCGAGCGCGCCCTTGAGCGGCGGAATCCGGGCGCCGGCCTTCTCCAGCAGGGCCCGGCCGGACCCTTCGGTCTGGTTGACGATCGCCGCGAGCAGGTGCAACGGGTCGATGTACTGGTTGTCGCCGGCCAGGGCCAGGCTCTGGGCATCGGCCAGTGCCTGCTGGAACTGGGTTGTCAGCTTGTCGAAACGCATGGGAGGGCATCCTGGTAAGAGTCGGTTGCTACGGATGTCGGTCCTGCGCGGCGGCTTTTCAAGTTGTGAGAAGCCGGAATCTGCGGGGCAAGCCTCCAGCCTACGCCCCGCCCCCTACAATCGCAACCGCGACACCCGCCCGCTCCGGAGCCCGCCATAGCAGCAACCGTCCTGTCGGCCCTTCACGAGGCCCTCGAGCCCGCCGCCACCGCCGCGATGGCCGTCTGGCGGGCGATCCCGGGAGAGGTCTGGCTCGCGCTCTACGTCACTTGGGTGCTCGGCTCGATCATCTTCGTCGTCATGCAGCGACGGCGACCGACCGCTACCCTGGCGTGGATCGTCGCCTTCTTCTGGCTTCCCCTGCTGGCCGCCGCGCTCTACTTCTTCTTCGGCCCCCGCAAGCTGCGTCGGCGCAAGATCCGGCGCGAGTTCGCCAAGCGCTACGCCTCGCAGATCGCACCCAGCCAGCAGCCGGCCATGCCGGACACGCTGGCCTCGCGCCACTGGCTGAGCTCGCTCGCCAGGATCGGCACGGCCTACGGCGATGCGCCGCCCAAGCAGTCCCGGGCGGTGGAGATCTACACGGAGGGGGACCAGGCCTACGAGGCGATCGAGGCGACCATGCGAGGCGCCCGGGAGCATATCCACCTGGAGTACTACATCTTCGAGCCGGACGAAGTCGGCAGGCGGTGGACCGAGATCCTGGCCGCCAAGGCGCGCGAGGGGGTAGCGGTGCGCGTCCTGGTCGACGCGCTTGGCTCGAAGAACTGCAAGCCGCGCTTCTGGAAGCCGCTGCGCGAAGCCGGGGCGGAGGTCCGCCTGTTCAATCCACCCGCCCTCTTCCGCATGCGGGCAAGCCTGCTCAACTTCCGCACCCACCGGAAGATCGTGGTCGTCGACGGCCGGGTCGGCTTCACCGGCGGGATCAACGTGAGCGCCGGGTATTCCAGCGCCGGATCGAGCTCGGGCTCGTCGTCCGGCGACGGGCCGGCCGGGCGCGGGCAAGGTGAAGCCAGCACGGCCTGGCGCGACACCCACGTCCGGATCGACGGGGCGGCAGCGCTGGACCTGCAGATGATCTTCCTCGAGGACTGGCTCTACGGCGGCACCGGCAACCCGCTGCAGCGCCGACGGGACAAGGCGCTGATGGCCACGCCCGCCGACATCGGCCGTTGGTTCCCGCAGGAGCCGCCCGATGCTCCGCCGCCGCAGGGGCCCTGGGTGCAGATCATCGCGTCGGGGCCGGACGAGGCCATCCCCGCCATCCACCGCTACTTCTTCACGGCGATCTCGTCGGCGCGCCGCCGCATCTGGCTCACCACGCCGTACTTCGTTCCCGACGAGCCGATGATGACCGCGCTGGTGACCGCTCGTGCGCGCGGCGTCGACGTGCGGCTCCTGCTGCCGCGCATGGGTGACTCCCGCTTCGTCACGGCCGCGGCCTCGACCTTCGCGGAGGAGATCATGCACGAGGGCGTGGGCGTCTGGGAGTACGTGCCGCGGATGATCCACGCCAAGACCATCGTGATCGACGACGAGCTCTCCATCATCGGCACCGCGAACATCGACAATCGCAGCTTCCGCCTCAACTTCGAGGTGATGGCGGCGATCTACGATGCCGGCGTGAACCGGCAGCTGACACAGACGTTCCAGGAGGACCTGCGACATGCCGAGCGCCTCCAGCCACACCACGCCCGGCGACCGTTCCCCGAACGATTGATGAAGAGCATCGCGCGGCTGGCGGCACCGCTGCTCTAGAGGCTATCGGGGCGGCGCCGCCGCCTACCCGTTGACCAGCAGGATCGCCCCGGCCACCACCAGCGCCACGCCGAGCGTCTCCAGCACGGTGCCGCGCTGGGAGAACAGGCGCCGCGACACCGCCTGCGCGAAGAGAATCTCCACCAGGGCGAGGGTGCGCACATGCGCGGTCGTGGCGATCGCGAAGGCGAGGAACCACATCTGCGAGGCCAGCGCGCCCATGAAGCCCGCAAGGAGCGACTGGCGCCAGGCGCGCAGCATCGCGACCAGCACCGCCCGGTCGCGCACGAGCTGCCAACCGGTCAGCACCAGCGTCTGGAAGACAAGCCCGCACACCAGCGTCATGGTGGCGTCCACGACGAACGAGCCCGATGGCGCGGGCACCTCGCCGAGCGCGAGGATCGCCCCCTTGAAGCCGACCGCCGAAGCAGCGAAGAGCGCCCCCGACGCCAGGCCCATCGCCACCGGCTGCCAGGAGAAACCGGTCTCGCGCATCGCCTGGCGGGGCCAGGACATGAGCAGCACGCCCGCGGTGGCGATCACCACCGCGGCGGTGGCGGCCGCACTCAACCGCTCGGACAGGAAGATGAACCCGAAGAGCGCCACCTGCACCGCCTCGGTCTTGACGTAGGCGGTTGCCACGACGAAGCTGCGATGCTTCATCGCGGCCAGCATCAGCGCGGTGGCGCCGATCTGGGACAGCCCGCCGACCGCGAGCCAGGCGACGAACGCGGGCGTGAGCGGCGGCGCCGGCTGGCCGGTGACGCCCAGGATCGCCCACAGGGACACCGCGGCGAACGGCAGGCCGAAGAAGAACCGCACGAGCGTCGCCCCGACGGTCCCCAGCGTGACGGTCAGGCTCTTCTGCGTCGCGTTGCGTGCCGTCTGGGCGCCCGCCGCGACCAGGGTCAGCACGATCCAGAGCCACCATGGAACACCGCCCGTGGCGGCGGTGGCGTCGCTCATCGGCACCGGCCCCGTGCCCGGGCGTCCGGTGGTCGCGCCGCCTGCGTCATCGGGCCGCGAGGCTCACGAGGTGATGACCGGCCGCGGCGGCGACGAGGCAGCCGAGGACATGGCCGGCGGCATGCAGCAACGCCCAGCCGTAGCGGCCGTCGTGAAGGAGACCGAGGGACTCCGCCGAGAACGCCGAAAACGTCGTCAGCGCGCCGAGGAAGCCCGTGACCACGGCCAGGCGCCAGGCCGGATCCAGACCGGGGTGCCGCCCGAACCAGGCGAGTGCGGCACCGATCAGCAGCCCGCCCAGCAGGTTGGCGGCCCACGTACCCAACGGCAGGTAGCGATGCGCCGGGTTCAGCCATAGCGCGAGCGCCCATCGCAACCACGCGCCCGTGACGGCGCCGGCAGCGATGGCTGCCAGGTCGAGCGCGAGACCGGGGGCTCCGGAACGAACCATCGAAGGGTCAGCGGTCCTTCCAGCGGGCCGCGGCGTCGTCGTCCGACGCGCGGGCCTCGACCCAGCGCTCACCCGCGGACGTGCTCTCCTTCTTCCAGAAGGGGGCTTCCGTCTTGAGGTAGTCCATGATGAACTCGCAAGCGGCGAAGGCCTCCCCGCGATGCGCGGAGGTGACCGCCACGAGCACGATCTGGTCGGTGGGACGCAGCTCGCCGAAGCGATGGATGACGAGCGTATCCAGGATGTCCCAGCGCGAGCGCGCCTGCTCGCAGATGGCGGCAAGCGACTTCTCCGTCATGCCGGGATAGTGCTCCAGCGTCATCGCCGCCACACCGCTGCCCTCGTTCAGGTCGCGGACCGTGCCGATGAATGCCGCTACCGCGCCGACCCGACCGTCCCCGGCCCGCAGCGCCGCGATCTCGGCGCCGCTGTCGAAGTCCTCGCGCTGGACGCGCACCTTCACGTCGGCGCCGCCATCTTCATCCGCCCGTGACCGGCGGAAAGAAAGCCACTTCGACGCCATCGGCAAGCGGCGTGTCCGTGCCGGCCATGGCCTGCGCCACCGACATGCGCACCGCCTTGCCGGTGCCGAGCGCCTCGGCGTAAGGCGTGCCGCGCCCGACGAGCCAGCGGCGAAGCTCGCCGGCCGTGCGCACCTCGGGCGGCAGCGAAACCGATTCGCCCGCCGTATCGAGCTGCTCCCGCAGCCCCGCGAAATAGAGGATCCTGACCTGCAACCGTTCTTCCTTCGATCTCAGCCGAGCAGCTCCGAGAATGGAAGGTACCTTACCACGTCGCCGCGGCGGATCGCCTGGCCCGGCGGATTGTCCACCAGGCCGTCGCCGTGCACCGTCGACATGAGCACCGCAGAGCCCTGGTGCGGGAAGAGCACCAGCTCCCCGCTCTCGCGGTCCACCGACACCCGGAGGAACTCGCGGCGCCGGTCCGCCCGCGGCCAGTCGAAACCGGCCGTCATGCGCAGCCGCGTCGGCGTGACGTCGGAGACGCCCTGGAGCGCCAGGACGAACGGCCGAACGAAGAGGAGGAAGGTGACGAAGCTGGACACCGGGTTGCCGGGCAGCCCGATGAAGTGGGCGGATTCGCCCGGGGCGGTGCCGATGCGCACGCGCCCGTGGGCGAGCGGCTTGCCGGGCTTGATCGCGATCTGCCACATGTCCAGCTCGCCTTCGGCCTCGACGGCCGGGCGAACATGGTCCTCCTCGCCGACCGACATGCCGCCGGAGGTCACGATGAGGTGCGCCTGACCGGCGGCCTCGCGCAGCGCCTTGCGCGTCGCCTCGCGGTCATCGGCGACGATGCCCATGTCGGCCACCTCGCAGCCGAGGCGCCTGAGCAGCGCGGTGAGCAGGAAGCGATTCGAGTTGTAGATCCCGCCCGGCGGCAGCGGCTCGCCCGGCATCACCAGCTCGTCGCCGGTGAAGAAGCAGGCGACCCGGATGCGCCGGTAGACGGCGAGCCGCGCCGCGCCGACCGAGGCCGCCAGGCCGACCGCCTGCGGCGTGAGGCGCGTGCCGGCCGCCAGGATGGTGCTGCCCGCCCGGATGTCCTCGCCTTCCCGGCGCACCCATTCCCCCGGCTGCGGCACATGGCTGAAGCGCACCCGCGCGCCGTCGGCCCCGACGACCGCCTGCTCCTGCATGATCACGGCGTCCGCACCCGGTGGAATCGCGGCGCCGGTGAAGATGCGGGCCACGGTCCCCGGAGCGAGCGGCTCCCCGCGATGCCCGGCGGGGATTCGCTGCGCCACCGGAAGCGATGCCTGCGGATCCGCGGAAAGCGCCGCGACATCGCTCGAGCGGACCGCATAGCCGTCCATCTGCGAGTTGTCCCAGGGCGGCACCGACAGCGACGACACCACGTCGGCAGCGAGGACGCGGCCGCTCGCCTCCATGGTCGGAACATACTCCGGGGTCGCGACCGGCGCCGCCCGCCCGAGCAGCCGGGCGAGCGCTTCGTCGAATGGAACCAGACCGGGGCGCTTCTGCGATGGGCTCATCGGCGCGATTCCTCCGTCCCCGCCCGCTCCAGGCGGCAATGTCGCATGATGAAGGCCGCGATGCCGTCGATGTCGTCCAGGGCCAGCACCGGCAAGGGCGAGGCGAGCGGCGCATCGCAGGCCACGGCCACGATAGCAGGATCGTTCGGATGCAGCAGCGGGCTGCCCGTACTCGGCCGGTGGACCTCGATCTTCGGGATGTTGGCCGACTTGTATCCCTCGACCAGCACAAGGTCGCACGGCGAGAGGAGGAGCAGCTGGCGGTCGAGGCCGGGCTCCGGCGCGCCGCGCAACTCGTGCATCAGCGCCCAGCGCTTGCCCGAGGAGAGCAGCACCTCGGTCGCGCCGGCCTCGCGATGACGCCAGGAGTCCTTGCCCGGCTTGTCGATATCGAAGGAATGGTGGGCATGCTTGATCAGCGAGACCGTCAGGCCGCGCGCGACCAGCCGCGGAATCAATTGCTCGATCAGCGTGGTCTTTCCGGATCCGGAGTAGCCGGCAAAGCCGAATACCTTCCGGCCGGCGCGGCCAGGCTCAGTGCCCATGTCGCCGCTCAGGTCCGCGCCGCGATGTAGCGCTTGAGCAGGCGCACGTCGGCCGGCATCAGTGCATAGCGCTGCACTCGCGACTCGAGCCCGCGATAGGCAGCCGGCGGTGTCGGCTCCTCGCCGATCGCCTCGCGGATCGTCTCGGCGAACTTGGCCGGCTGGGCCGTCTCGAGGCAGATCATCGGCACGCCGGGTTCGCGGAAGCGCTGCGCCACGGTGAGGCCGTCGGCGGTATGGGTGTCCACCACCATGCCCGAGCGGTCACGCCAGTGGCGGATGGTGGCGATGCGCTCGGCATGGCTGCTCGATCCGGAGCGAAAGCCCCAGGCGCCGGCCCGGTGGAACTCCCGGGTGCCGCCGAGATCGAACTCCCCGTGGGCAGCGATCATCTCCCACAGCGAGGCGACCCGGCCGGCGTCGCGGTCCAGCAGGTCGAAGACGAACCGCTCGAAGTTCGACGCCTTGGAGATGTCCATGGACGGACTGCTGGTCTCGCGGGTCTGGTCGCTGCGCCGGATGCGATAGCGGCCGGTGCGGAAGAACTCGTCGAGCACGTCGTTCTCGTTGGTCGCCACCACCAGGCGCGCGATCGGCAGTCCCATCGAGCGTGCGATGTGGCCGGCGAGCACGTTGCCGAAGTTGCCGGTGGGCACGGTGAAGGCGACGCGCTCGTCGTTGGACGCGGTGGCCGCGAAGTACCCCTTGAAGTAATAGACCACCTGGGCCACCACCCGCGCCCAGTTGATCGAGTTCACCGTGCCGATGCGGTGACGCTCCTTGAAGCGCAGGTCCGAGGAGACCGCCTTCACCAGGTCCTGGCAATCGTCGAAGACACCGGTCACCGCGATGTTGAAGATGTTGGGGTCCAGCAGGCTGTACATCTGCGCGCGCTGGAACCGGCTCATGCGGCCGTCGGGCGACAGCATGAACACCCGCAGGTTGCGCCGACCCTTCATCGCGTACTCGGCGGCACTGCCGGTGTCGCCGGAGGTCGCCCCCAGCACGTTGAGCCAGCGGTCCTCGCGTACCAGCACGTGCTCGAAGAGCCGGCCGAGCAACTGCATCGCCAGGTCCTTGAACGCCAGGGTGGGTCCGTTGGACAGGTGCTGCAGGAAAAGCGGCCCGGCCGCCTCCCCGGCTGCCTCGAGGCGTGTCACGGGGGTGACCTCGTCGCTGCCGAAGATCTCCGGCCGATAGGCGTCCCGCACCATCGCGCGCAGGTCGTCGGGGGCGATGTCGTCGCAATAGAGACCGAGGATCGCCTCGGCAAGCGCCGCGTAGGAAAGCCCGCGCCAGGCCTGCAACGTCGCCGCATCGACCTGCGGAACGTGCTCGGGCACGACCAGCCCGCCGTCGGGGGCGAGGCCGCCGAGCAGGATCCGGGTGAAGGGCAGCGGCTCCATGCCGCCGCGGGTCGAGACGTAGCGCATCGGAAGGGTCGATCCTCAGTCCAATTGTTCCACGCGCAGGCGGGTCACCGCGGAAAGGACGGTGGGCAGCGCCTCGATCCGGGCCGTCGCGGTATCGATGCGGTGCTCGAAGGTCTGGTGCGTGAGCACGATGATGTCGGTGCTGCCCTCGCCCTCGTCCGGCTCGCGCTGCTGCATGGCGTCGATCGAGACGCGGCCGTCCGCGAGGATGCGGGTGATGTCGGCCAGCACGCCCGGCTCGTCGCGCACCCGCATGCGCAGGTAGTAGGAAGTCTGCATCTGCCCGGCCGGCAGGATCGGCACGTCCGACAGCGAATCCGGCTGGAATGCGAGGTGCGGTACCCGGCTTTCCGGGTCCGACGTCAGCATGCGGGTGACGTCCACCAGGTCCGCGATCACCGCGCTCGCGGTCGGCTCCTTGCCCGCGCCCTTGCCGAAGTACATCGTGTGCCCCACCACGTCGCCCTTGACCAGCACCGCGTTCATCGCGCCTTCGACGTTGGCGAGGATGCGCCGGCCCGGAATCAGCGTCGGATGGACCCGCAGCTCGATGCCGCCGCTGCGCCGGCGGGCGATGCCGAGCAGCTTGATGCGATAGCCCAGCTTCTCCGCCCAGGCGATGTCCTCGCGGGCGAGCCCGGAGATGCCCTGGATGTAGGTCCGGGCGAACTGCACCGGTATGCCGAATGCGATCGCGGCGAGGATCGCGAGCTTGTGTGCGGCGTCCACGCCTTCGATGTCGAAGGTGGGGTCGGCCTCGGCGTAGCCGAGCGCCTGGGCAGCGGAAAGCGCCTCCTCGAAGGAGAGGCCCTTGTCCCGCATCTCCGAGAGAATGTAGTTGGTGGTGCCGTTGATGATCCCGACCACCCACTCGATGCGGTTGGCGGTGAGCCCCTCGCGCAAGGCCTTGATGATCGGGATGCCCCCGGCCACGGCGGCCTCGAAGGCGATGATCACGTTGTGCCGGCTGGCCGCGGCGAACACCTCGTTGCCGTGGATCGCCAGCAGCGCCTTGTTTGCGGTGACGACGTGCTTGCGCTGCGCCACCGCCTCCAGCACCAGGTCGCGGGCGATCTCGGTGCCGCCAATCAGCTCGGCGACGATGTCGATCTCCGGATCCAGCACGACCTCGTACGGGTCGTCGGTGACGGCCACCGACTCGCCCACCAGCGCGCGGACCCGCGCGACGTTGCGAACCGCGATGCGCGCGACCTCGATTCCCCGCCCGGCGCGCCGGCGGATCTCTTCCCGGTTCGCCTGCAGCACTTCGGCGACGCCGCTGCCGACGGTGCCGTAGCCGAGCAGGCCGATGCGGATTGGCTTCATCTCACCCGCATGGTAATCAAATGCGCGCACCCGCCGGATCCGCGCCCCGTCCGGCCCCGGCCGCCGCGGGCCGGCCCGAGACCGCGTCGCAGGGCGTCTTCAGGCCGCAAGGATCGGGGGCGAGGCGTGCCGGCGGCGATAGTCCGCGAGGAAGTTCTCGATCCGACCGAAGGCCTCGACGAGGTCGTCGCTGTTGGGCAGGAACACCAGCCGCAGGTGGTCCGGATGCGGCCAGTTGAAGCCGGTTCCCTGCACCACCAGGACCTTCTGCGCCTCCAGCAGCTCCAGGATGAAGCGCTGGTCGTCCACGATCGGGTACACCCGCGGATCCAGCCGCGGGAACAGGTACAGCGCGGCGCGCGGCTTCACGCAGCTCACGCCGGGGATGGCGGTGAGCATCTCCCAGGCAAGGTCCCGCTGCCGCGTCAGGCGGCCGCCCGGAGCGACGAGATCGTCGATGCTCTGGTAGCCGCCCAGGGCGGTCTGGATGGCGAACTGTCCGGGCACGTTGGCGCAGAGACGCATGGAAGCGAGGATGTTCAGCCCGTCGATATAGTCGGCGGCATGGCGGCGCTCGCCGGAGATCACCATCCAGCCGGCCCGGTAGCCGCAGGCGCGGTAGTTCTTCGACAGGCCGTTCATCGTGATGAACATCACGTCGTCCGCGAGCGAGGCGATGGACGTGTGCCTGGCGCCGTCGTAGAGGACCTTGTCGTAGATCTCGTCGGCGAAGACGATCAGCGAGTGCTGCCGCGCGATCTCGACGATGCCCTTCAGCACGTCGTCCGGATAGAGCGCGCCGGTCGGGTTGTTCGGGTTGATGACGACGATCGCCTTCGTCCGCGGCGTGACGCTCGCCCGGATGTCGTCGAGATCCGGCAGCCAGCCGCTGTCCTCGTCGCAGAGGTAGTGCACCGGCCGGCCGCCGGAGAGGCTCACCGCGGCCGTCCACAACGGATAGTCCGGTGCGGGGATCAGCACCTCGTCGCCGTCGTCGAGCAGCCCGTTCATCGACATCACGATGAGCTCGCTCACGCCGTTGCCGACGAAGATGTCGTCGAGGCCGACGCCGGCGATGCGCTTGACCTGGGTGTAGTGCATTACCGCCTTGCGCGCGGCGAACAGGCCCTTCGAGTCCGAGTAGCCCGAGGCGGCCGGCAGGTTGGCGATCACGTCCTGGCGGACCTCGTCCGGCGCGTCGAACCCGAACGGCGCCAGGTTGCCGATGTTCAGCTTGATGATCCGGTTGCCTTCGTCCTCGAGCTGACGGGCTCGCGACATCACCGGACCGCGGATGTCGTAGCAGACGTTGGCCAGCTTGGCCGACTTGGCTACGGGCTTCATGTCAGCGCCGCCCAGCCGCCCGAAGGCGCTGACGCATCCCCTCGGGGGGCAGCGAACGAAGTGAGCGTGGAGGCTGTCATCGTGGCGGATCCGGATCGGGGCTTGCCCCGGGTGGGCTAAAATACGGGTGCGATGATCGAGTACCCCGGATAATGTACCGTAGATTCAACGGCTTGCCGTCGCGCCGGGCTTCGGCAGGGCACCGTTGATGCACCTGCGGAACACTGTTCGTCCGGAAGGTCCGCCCGAGGGCCGTTTCCATGGCCCGGGAAGCCCCCGCGGCCGCCGGTCATCGCGAGCGCCCCATGAAACTGCACGCCGACCAGACCAACGCCCTCAACACCGTGACGGCCTACGGTGCCGGCTACTTCGAGATCAATCGGATCCGGCACCAGGGCCCGCTGTTGCTGATGCCCGAGGGCGAGATCCAAACCTGGCCGGTGGAGAGCTTCGAGGCGCTGGCGGCGGGCGATTTCGAGGCGCTGCTCGCACTGCAGGCGGAGGTGGTCCTGTTCGGCACCGGTCCGACCCATCGGATGCCGCACCCGCGCCTCACAGCGCCGCTCGCGCGCGCCGGCGTCGGCGTGGAGGTCATGGATTCGTTCGCCGCCTGCCGCACCTTCAACATCCTGAAGAGCGAAGGTCGGCGGGTGCTGGCCGTGTTGCTGCCCGGTTGATGCCGCGTTCCGGTTTGCCCTGCCGGCGGCCGGCGGCGATGATTACGAAGGAGTCGTCCTTTGAGCAAGGCATTGCCTAAGGTCGGTGCGCCCGTCGCCGACTTCACCGCGGAATCGACCGCGGGCCCGGTATCGCTCTCCGGCCTGCGCGGCCGCAAAGTGGTGCTCTACTTCTATCCGAAGGACAACACGCCCGGCTGCACCACCGAGGGCGGCGATTTCGCCGCCCTGCACGAGCAGTTCCGTGCCGCTGGCGCGGAGGTCTTCGGCGTATCGCGGGACAGCCTGAAGTCCCATGCCAACTTCAAGGCGAAGCAAGGCTATCCCTTCGAGCTCATCTCCGATCCCGACGAGGCGCTGTGCGAGGCCTTCGGCGTGATGAAGATGAAGAACATGTACGGGCGGCAGGTGCGCGGCATCGAGCGCTCCACCTTCCTGATCGACGAGGCCGGCAGGCTCGCCCACGAGTGGCGCGGCGTGAAGGTCCCGGGTCATGCCGCCGAAGTACTCGCCCAAGTGAGCAAGACCTGATGCCATTGCCCAAAGCGCCCACCCGCCCGGCCACCATGCTGGACCTCCGCGAGGCAGCCAAGGCCAAGGCGAAGACGCCGCGCGCCAGAGTACCGCGCAAGCCGGCCGACGCCGAGCCGGACCAGTCTCGCGCCGCTGGCGCCGAGCCGCCGGCACCGCTGCGCAGC
>JAEWGX010000014.1 GCA_023388075.1 Pseudomonadota bacterium | reverse complement strand
GCGTCGGACGGCGGGCCCGGTGGCGTGGACGGCGCCCGGGATGCCGAGGCGCTGCGTGATTCGTTCGCGCGCCGACTGGACCCGCGGCAGGCCGAGTTCGTCGAGCGGATGTGGCCGCATGCCATGGCCGCACAGGAGCGTACCGGCCTGCCGGCCGCATACGTCGTCGGTCAGGCGGCGCTGGAATCCGGCTGGGGAAGGCGCGACATTCGTGATGCGGACGGCGCGCCTTCGCACAACCTGTTCGGCATCAAGGCGACCGGGGGATGGCGGGGCGAGACCGTTGCGGTGCTGACCACCGAGTATGTCGATGGCCAGCCGCGCAAGGTGGTCGAGCAGTTCCGCAAGTACGAGTCGTTCGCCGATGCATTCACCGACTGGGCGCGGCTGATGACCGGCAGCGCGCGTTACGCCGGGGTGCTCAAGGCGGCGAGCGCCGCGGACTTCGCCCGCGGGCTCGGCGAGGCGGGCTATGCGACCGATCCGCGCTACAGCGAGAAGCTGGAGCGCACGATCAACCAGACGCTGCGGCTGCGGCGCCTGGACATGTAGCGGCCGGCCTCGGCGCGGCGTAGGGGCGGGCAGATGGACGGACTGGCAAGGCACGGACAGGCAAGGCGGCCATGGCGGGACTGATCGGAATCGGGCAGAGCGCGTTGAGCGCGGCGTATGCGCAGCTGCAGACGACCGGGCACAACATCGCCAACGTCGACACGCCGGGGTACGTGCGCCAGGAAGTGCTGCTCGAGACAGCGGGCGGCAGCTACACCGGCGCGGGCTTCCTCGGCCGCGGCGTCAACGTCGCCGATGTCACGCGCCGCTACGATCGCTTCATCGCGACCGAGGTCACCACCGGCACGGCGCTCGCCGCCGGCGATTCGGCCCGGGCGCAGGCGCTCGGCCAGCTCGACGACCTGCTCGCGGACACGCAGAGCGGCCTCGGCGTCGCGATGGACGACCTGCGCTCCGCGCTTGCCGACCTGGTCAACCAGCCGGCCGCCAGCACCACGCGGGACGTGGTGCTCCAGCGCGCCGGCGCGCTGGCCACTCAGTTCCGCGCCACCAGCCAGCGCATGGGACAGCTCGGCGCCGAGGCGGACCTGCGCATCGCCGATTCGGTGGAGGCCCTGAACGGCCGGCTCGACGCCATCGCGGATCTCAACCGGCTGATCGCCACCACCCAGGGCACCGGAAAGCAGCCGTCGGACCTGCTGGACCAGCGTGACCGGCTGATCGACGAGGTCGCCGGCACGTTGCAGGTGTCGAGGCTCGAGCAGGCCGACGGCTCGGTGAGCCTCTTCTCGGCCGGAGGCCACCCGCTGGTCGCCGGTGGCACCGCGTCGCGGATGGCCACCCGGGCGGATCCGCAGGATCCGTCGAAGCTTCAGGTGGTGTTCGAGGTGAACGGCAACCGCATCCCGGCCGAGGTGGGCGCGCTCGGCACCGGCAAGCTGGCCGGGCTGATGCGCTTTCGCGACCAGGACCTGGCCGCGGCGCAAGGCCGCCTCGGCCAGCTCGCCGCGGCGGTCGCCGGCGCGTACAACCGGCAGCAGGCGCTCGGCTTCGATGCCGACGGCAATGCCGGGGCGCCGCTCTTCGGGCCGATGTCGGTCCAGGCCGCTGCCGCCGCCGGCAACGCCGGCGACGCCGCGCTGGCCGTGACCGTCGAGGACGCCGCCCGGCTGCGCGGCAGCGACTACCGGCTGTCCTTCGACGGCAGCGCGTACCAGCTCGAGCGCCTGCCGGACGGAAGCGTCACCAGCCTCGCGTCGCTGCCGGCGAGCGTCGACGGCCTGCGCATCGAGCTCGCGTCCGGATCCATGACGATCGGCGACCGGATCAGCATCCGGGGCGCCAGCGGATTCGCGGGACAGATGCGGCTCGCGCTTACCGACGGCAACGGCCTCGCCACCGGGGCGACCAATGTCGATCCGGCGACGGACAACCGCAACGCGCGCGCGCTCGCGGCGCTCGGCGACGAGCCGCTCGTGGCGGGCGCGACCTTCACCGATGCATTCGCGGCGCTGGTCGCCGACGTGGGCAGCCGCACCGCGCAGGCCCAGGCGGCGGCCGAAGGATCCGGCGCGCTGCTCTCGCATGCGCGGACGGCCTTCGCCGCGGAATCCGGCGTCAACCTCGACGAGGAGGCGGCGCGCCTGCTGCAGTACCAGCAGGCCTACCAGGCGGCGGCGCGGGTGATCGCGACCGCCAATTCGATGTTCGATACCGTGCTGTCGGTGGTTTCGGGGTGATCATGAGGATAGCGACCGCGCTCTACCACCAGCAGTCGATCGATTCGATCGGCCAGCGCAGCGAGACGATGGCCCGCTTGCAGGAGCAAATCTCGACCGGCAAGCGGATCAACCGCGCGAGCGACGATCCGGTCGGCGCGGCCGAGGCCGAGCGACTGCGCGCGGCCAGCGCCCGCCTAGACATGGAGCAGCGCATGATGACGCACGCGTCCGGTATGCTGAGCCTCGCCGACGGCTCGCTCGGTGCCGCATCGGACGCGCTGCAGGGCGTGCGCGAGCTGCTGATCGGGGCGGGCAACAGCACGCTGCAGGCTTCGGACTGCGCCTCCATCGCGACCCAGCTGCAGGGCCTGCGCGACGAGCTGCTCGCCATCGCCAACCAGCGCGACGGAAGCGGCGGCTATGTTTTCGCGGCCCAGGGCAGCACGGCGCCGCCGTTCACCACCGGCGGCGCGCCCGCCTTCCAGCCGGCGCCGGGCACGCGCCAGACCGGGCTCGACGTCTCGTTCGACACGACGGTCGACGGCGGCGCGGTATTCATCGGCGACGGCAGCAGCGCGCCCGGCGGCTCGGTGTTCGGCGCGCTGGACGGGATCATCGCGCAGCTGAACGACCCGTCGATCGACCCCGCGGCACTGGGGGCCGGCCTCGGGAACGCCCTGGGCGCGGTGGACACCACCCTGGACCGCGTGCTGCAGGCACGCACCTCCGTGGGCGAGCAGCTGCGCGCGATCGAGTCGCGCGGCCGCCTGCTGGAATCCGGCGAGCTGCAGGTCGCGGCGCGCATCTCGGACATCACCGCGACCGACTACGCCGCCGTCGTGTCGGACATGCAGACCAACCAGCTCGCGATCGAGGCCGCCATGCGCACCTATGCCCAGATCTCGCGGCTGTCTCTCTTCAACTATTTCTGATGCAACAGCCGAACCTCCTCCAGGCCCTGATCGGCTACGAGCCGATCATCGACCGCAAGCGCACCGTCATCGCGCTTCGCGTGCGACTCAAGGCGTCCGCCGCGCCACCGGCAGCGCTGTCCGTCCTCTATGCCGAGATGGCGCAGGACTGGCCGCCGCAGAGCCACACCATCCTGGTCTCGGCACCGGAGGCGGTGCTCGACGACGGACTCGCCGAGGTGCTGCCGAACGCGAACGTCTGGCTGGAGATACCGGCTGCCGCCATGGCGGATCCGCATGCGCAGTCCCTGGTCGCCGAGCTGCATCGCAAGGGCTTCTCGCTCGTGCTGCGGGGACGGACCGAATCGCCGCTGCCGCCGCCGCTGATTCCGGCCTTCAGGATGTCGATCATCCACGTGGCCGAGGACCGGCGCCTCAACTGGATCGACAAAGGAGCGCCGTCCGGCGTCAGGCGCACCATCGGCTACGCCCAGGATGGCGTGACGACGATCGAGCTGATGGAGCGCTGCTTCAACACCGGCGCGCATGCGGTGCTCGGCTGGCCGATGGAGGATGCGATCACCTACCAGGACCGGCCCAGCTCGGCGCCGGACTACATGGCCATCATGCAGCTGATCACCATGGCCGATCGCGGCGACGATCCGCCCAAGATGGAGGCGGTGATCCGCCGGGATCCCGCCATCGCGTACCGGCTGCTGCGCTACATCAACTCGGTCGGCTTCGGCCTCACCGTGCAGGTGCAGTCATTCCGGCACGCGATCATGATGCTGGGCTACCAGAAGCTCAAGCGCTGGCTCGCCCTGCTGCTCGCCACCTCCAGCAAGGACGCCAACATGCGACCGGTGATGCTGGCCTCGTTCCGCCGGGGCCTCTTCCTGGAGCAGCTGCTTGGCGAGTCTCACGACGAGACGGCGCGCGACGAAGTATTCATCCTCGGCGTCTTCTCGCTGCTGGACAAGCTGATGAAGAAGCCGTTCGACGAGCTGCTCGCCAACCTCGCGGTACCCGAGAGCGTCTACGAGACGCTGGTGGACCGCACCGGCCAGTACGTGCCGTACCTGCGCATCGTCGAGGCGATCGAGCAGGGACCCGATCCGGCGCTCACCGGCGCGCTCGACGACTGCCTCATGACGCTCGCGGACTGCAACAGGGCGGTGCTGCGCACCTTGCAGGCGCCCGACCTGCACAACGGCTGAGCGACCCGCTGCCCGGATCCCTCGCAGCCGTCCCCGCGATGAAGACATGAAAAAGCCCGGTACGTCGAGCGACGTCCGGGCTTCCCACATGTCCGCGCCGAAGCGCGGGCATGTCGTGGGGATCGACGATCCCCGCCGATCAGGCGGCCTTGCGCTTGGTGGCGGCGCGAGTCGCGGTGGTCGCGTTGGCCACGTTGGCCTCGGTCATCTCGACGACCTGGCGGGTCGCCTTGTTGACCTGGTCGAACGCCGAGTTCGCGGCGGTGACCGCGGACTTGACCAGCGTGACCACGCCTTCGCTGCCAACCGGCGCGTTGCGGGCAAACGCCTCGATCGCGGCGTTCAGCTGGCGGTTGCCCTCGCTGAACTGCTTCTCGATGATGCGAGAGATCTCGGCGCCGGTTTCGCTGGCGATCTCGTAGACGTGCTTGGCGTACGCGCTCGCCTTGTCGGCGGTGGGCTGTGCCGTCTCGGGAATCGAGTCGACGAAGGTCTTGGCGTCGCGGGTCTCGAGCAGGGCCACGCCGGTGCGCACGCCTTCCTCGACCGAGGCCTTGGCGGCCTGGACGTTGAGCTGCGAGAACTTCTCGAAGCCGGAGAACGAGGCGAAGGCGATCGCCTGGGCCGACTCGAGCGATTGGCGTTGCAGTGCGACAAACTGATCCGGGAATGCGAACATAGAGAATCTCCTGAAGTGGCAGGCGGTCATGCGTGGAAGCGGAAACGGCCGCCAGGGCGGCTCGTCGCACCACATCGGGAGGGAATCCGGGTAAGGCGGCCGGCCATCTGGCAAGCCTCGTTTGATGCAGTGCACCATAATAGTAATCGTGCACTGCACCATAAGTCAAGCCCCCCGACAAAACAGGGCCGGAGAAGGCCGCCACCGACAGCCAGCACGGAGGTTCATGGAGCAGCGCAGTCCCACCCCTCGCAGCCAGTATCCGCACCTGCGGTGGCTCACTACCCGATGGTCCGACAACGATGTCTACGGCCACGTCAACAACGTCGTGTACTTTTCGTACTTCGACACGGTGGTGAACCAGTACCTGATCGAGCAAGGCGTGCTCGACATCCACGGCGGCGACGTGATCGGCCTGGTCGTGGAGAACACCTGCCGGTACTTCCAGTCGCTCCAGTTTCCGGAGCGGGTGGCTGCGGGCGTCCTGGTGGAACGGCTGGGCAAGAGCTCGGTGGTCTACCGGATCGGGCTTTTCCGGGAGGAGGCCGAGGAACCGGCCGCGGAGGGGCGCTTCGTCCACGTCTACGTGGACCGCGCGAGCCGGCGGCCGGTCGAGTTGCCGCAGCCGCTTCGACTTGCGCTCGAGTCGCTTCGGGGCGCGGCCTGACCGGCCACGCGCCGGCGGCCGTATTTCCGCTGCGCTACGCCGGTCGCGTGATCGGGTCAAGCTCGCGTGGTTTATTTGATTCACCAAGCAACCCATTGATTCGTCTAGCCCGCGTGGCTAGAATCCGCCGAACCCGAGCGGCACCTCGGCAGCAGCGACCTCACGGGAGGCGCTGCGCCGGCCGCGGGGGACCTTGCTGCAGTCGGGCAGGGAGGGGGTTCTGGGGAGTGGACGGATGAAGTGGTTCGGTGTGGTGGCGGCGGTCGTGGCATTCTGGTTCGGCGCGGCCGGACCCGGCACCGGTCAGGCGGTCGCGGCCCCCGCCGACGCCAAGTCGGCGCGCAGCAAGCAGGCGGTGGCGCCGCGCAAGTCGGTCTCGCGCGCCAACCGGGCGCACCGTCCCGCCAACAAGGAACGCGCACGGAGCAGGGTAGCCGGGTCCGGGAGCAAGCGCGCGAAGAGCAAGCCGGTCGCCGCCGCGGCTGCCGCCGCGACCCGGCCCGCCGTGGCGGCCACCTCGGCGGTGGTGCCGGCGAGCCTGCAGGCCACCGCCCCGGATGCCGCCGCCACCATGTCGATCGGAGAGGCCATCGGTCTGCACACCATCCCGGACCGGCTGGCCCTGCGCTCTGCCGTCGCGCTCCTGGTGGACGCGAACACCGGCGAGGTGCTCTACGACAAGAATTCCCGGGCGGTCCTGCCCATCGCGTCGATCACCAAGCTCATGACGGCCATGGTCGTGCTGGATGCCCGCCAGTCCCTCGACGAGCCGATCACCATCCTCGACGCCGATCGTGATACCGAACGGTTCAGCGCGTCGCGCCTGCCGGTCGGCTCACGGCTCACGCGCCGGGAGCTGCTGCACCTCGCGCTGATGTCGTCGGAGAACCGCGCGGCAAGCGCGCTGGCCCGCAACTACCCGGGCGGGGACTCCGCCTTCGTGGCCGCGGCCAACCGGAAGGCGGCCGACATCGGGATGCGCGACTCGATCTTCATGGACGGCACCGGGCTGTCCGCGGGCAACGTCTCCACCGCGCGCGATCTCGCCGTGCTGGTGGCCCATGCCGCGCGCTATCCGCTGATCGCGCGCTTCTCGACGGACGACCGCTTGACGGTGCGCACCGCCCAAGGCAGCCGGGCCTTCGGCACCACCAACCGCCTGGTTCGCAATCCGAGCTGGGACATCTCGCTGCAGAAGACCGGCTACATCAACGAGTCGGGCAACTGCCTGGTGATGCGCGGGCAGATCGACGGCCGCAACCTGATCATGGTGCTGCTGGATTCGCACGGGCGCTATTCGCGGCTCGGCGATGCGCAGCGGCTGCGCCGCTGGCTGGAAGGCTGAGCGTTCGAGCACCGGATCGGCAGAGACCCCGCGTCCGCGGCCCGGCCGCACAGCGGCTCAGTTGCCTGGTGAAGGGTCGTAGCCGAGTGCGCTGGAGATCTGGGTCGCGGTCTTGCAGAGCAGCTCGATCCAGCCGTCCTGCACGAAATCCGCGGGCGCCGAGATCGACAGCCCGGCGACCAGCTGCCCGGTGTCGTCGCGAATGCCGGCTGCGATGCAGCGCACGCCCAGCTCCAGCTCCTCGTTGTCGCGCGCATAGCCGCGCGCCCGCACCAGCGCAAGCTCGCGCTCGAGCATCGCCGGATCGGTGATGCTGTTCCGGGTGTGGCCCGGCAGGCCGGTGCGCGCGACGTAGCCCTGGATCAGGCGGGTGTTGTCGGCGGCAAGGAAGAGCTTGCCGACGGAGGTGAGATGCAGCGGCGCGCGCCCGCCGACGGCCCGGACCACCTGCATGCCGCTGCGTTCGGACACCGCGCGCTCGATGTAGACGATCTCGTCGGCCTGGCGGATGGACAGGTTCACCGGCTGCGCCGTGATCCGGTGCAGCTCGCGCATCGGGCCAAGCGCGGCGTCGCGCACGTTGAGCCGGGCTTTCACGAGGTTGCCGAGCTCCAGCAGCCGCATGCCGAGCTGGTAGGTGCCCGGCTCCACGCGATCCACGAAGCGCGCCCAGACCAGGTCGTTCAGGATGCGGTGGGCGGTGGAGGGATGAAGGCCGGTGCGGATCGAGAGATCCTTGAGGCTGACCGGATCCGGCTGCTGGGCGAGGCCGTCCAGCAGGGAGACCATGCGCTCGAGCACCTGGACCGCGGTCTTGCCGCTGTCGCCGCGGGCAGCCCGCGAGGCCGATCCGACACCGTTTCCGATGCTCGCGGCGCCGGCTTTGGCGGCGAGCGCGAGGGGCGAGCTTTTTCTGTCGGACATCCGGGCCATGGCGGTACGACGGTTATAGCACGCCCGGACCTCGGGTGTCGATTCGCAGGCGACGCGCCTGTCGCCTGGGAGTCGCGGCGGCGGTCGCCGGCGAAGCGGGAGCGGGCGCGAGGCCGCGGGCCATGAACCCGAGCCGGCCGCTCGCGCCGGTGCCGGCATAGTCCTGCAGCGCATCCCGCTCGATGGCGATGCGATCGGCCCGCGGGTCCCCCGCCAGCCAGTCCACCACCGCGTCGAAGAGCGGCTCCAGACCGATGGCGTGGGTCCGTCCGAAGCGGGCCTGCAGGTGCCTCGCCAGCGCGCGCATTCGGGCGAACGGCGCGTCCGCGTGGATGCGCCGGATCAACCGCGGCATCCGGCCGGAGTTGGCGGTCATCTCCTGCACCCGCGCCACCAGCCGCGCGTCGTCCAGCTCGTCCGCGCTCATCGCCGCCGTGTCGATCACCTCATAGGGCGCCTCGGGCGAGAAGCGCATGGCATGCGTCGCCTGGTGGCGCGCGATCGGCGCACCGCGCAGGCGCTTCAGGATGCCGAGCTGGATCTCGTGCGGCCCGATCGCCACCAGCCGGTCGTAGTCCCGCGCCAGCGAATCAAGCGTCTGCGCCGGCAGGCCCGCGATCAGGTCCACGTGCAGGTGGGCGCGCGACTCGGCCAGCAGCCAGCGCAGGTTGGCCTCGGCGCGGGCATCGTGCTGGCGCCGGCTGATCAGGGTCTGGACCTCGGGGTCGAAAGTCTGGATGCCGATCTCGAATTGCAGCGTGCCGGCGGGAAAGCGCGCGATCGCGGCCTTGAGCGCGTCGGGCAGGTGATCCGGCACCAGCTCGAAGTGGACGAAGCACGGATCGTCCGGCCTCGCCTCGATCCGCTCGAGGAAGAACGTCATGATGGCGATGCTGGTCGCCGGCTTGAGGTTGAAGGTGCGGTCGACGAACTTGAACCGGCGGGCGCCGCGCCGGTGCAGCTGCGCCATCTCCGCGAGGAACGGCGCCAGCGGGAACGGCCATGCGGTCCGGTCGAGCGAGGACAGGCAGAACTCGCACTTGAACGGGCAGCCGCGCGAGGCCTCCACGTAGAGGATGCGCTCGCGCACGTCGGTATCGTCGTACTCGAGATAGGGCAGGGCGAGAGTGGAGAGGTCGGGCTGCGCGGCGGCGATGACCCTGGGCGGCGGGTCGCCGTCGCCGTCCAGCAGGCGCGCGGCGAGTTGCGCGAAGGCGAGGTCCCCCGGCCCCTGCACGACATGGTCGGCGAGCCGGGCGATCGGCTGCGCTTCGGTCTCGTGGCTCACCTCGGGACCGCCCAGCACGATGCGCACCTGCGGCGCGATGGCCTTCAGCCGCTCCACCAGCGCCTGTGTCTGGACGACGTTCCAGATGTAGACCGCGAGGCCGATCACCCGCGGCTGCAGCGCGAGCAGGCTGGCAGCGATCTCCTCCACCGGCCGCCCGAGCGTGAACTCCCGCAGCGTCATTCGCGAGCGGAGGTCGCCCGCGTTCGCCATCAGGTAGCGCAGGCCGAGCGAGGCATGCTGGTAGCGCGCGTTGATCGTGGCAAGCACGATCTCGCTCGTGGGCGAGCCGGCGCCGCCTGTCATGCCGTCACCCGGAGACGCCGGCGAGGCGTGCCGGCCGGCCGGTCGCGGCGGCGATCGCCGCGGCACACTCGCCCACCAGCGTGGGGCCGCGATAGACGAGCCCGGTGTAGAGCTGCACCAGGTCGGCCCCGCAGCGCAGCTTCGCGACCGCATCGTCCGCGGACATGATGCCGCCCACCCCGATGATCGGATAGCCCGGCGGCAGCAGCGCGCGCAGCGCGCGGATCACCCGGTTGGACGGCTCGAGCACCGGTCGCCCGGAGAGTCCGCCGGCCTCCTCGCCATGCGCGAGGCCCGCCACCGCCTCACGGGCGAGCGTCGTGTTGGTGGCGATCACGCCGTCGATCGCATGCCGCACCAGGAGCGAGGCGATCACCTCGATCTGTCCGTCGTCGAGGTCCGGCGCGATCTTGGTGAGGACCGGCGCCTGCGGCGAGCCGTCGCGCAGCAGCCGGGCGCGCTCGGCGTCGACCGCGCCGAGCAGGCTGCCCAGCTGGTCGCCGCCCTGGAGCTGTCGCAGGTCGCGCGTGTTGGGCGACGAGATGTTGATGGTGACGTAGTCCGCCACCGGCATCGCCGCACGCAGGCAGGCGAGATAGTCGTCCACCGCGTGCTCGATCGGCGTCACGGCGTTCTTGCCGATGTTGATGCCGAGCGGCGGGGCGTATGCATCGCCGGCGCGGCGAGCCTCCCACGCACGCGACCGGCGCACCCGGGCGATGAAGGGCTCCAGCCCGTCGTTGTTGAAGCCGAAGCGGTTGATGAGCGCTCCGGCCTCCGGCAGCCGGAAGAGGCGCGGTCGCGGATTTCCGGGTTGCGCCAGCGGCGTGACCGTGCCGAGCTCGAGGAAGCCGAAGCCCAGCGCCGCCAGGCCGTCCACGTGGCGTGCATCCTTGTCCAGGCCGGCGGCGAGGCCGACGCGATTGGGAAAGCGCAGGCCGAGCAGCTCCACTGGATCCCGCACCGGCGCGCCGGCGATCGCCCCGGCGGCCAACGCGCCGAAGAACGGCGCGCCGGCGACGCAATCCAGCGCCGCCAGCGCGAGCCGGTGCGCACGCTCCGCGTCCAGCGCGAACAGCGCCGGGCGGGCGATCGCGTAGCCTAGCCGGCCCGCCTGACCCACTGCCCGTTGATAAGCTGCTCGACCGGCTTGAAGCGGGCCTTGTAGGACATGCTCGGGCACTGCTCGATCCAGTAGCCGAGGTACAGATAGCGCAGCCCGAGCGATCGGCACTGCTCCACCTGCCACAGGATGTTGTAGGTGCCGTAGCTCGCGCCCGGCACGTCCGGATCGAAGAAGGTGTAGACCGAGGACAGGCCGTCGTCGAGGATGTCGATGATCGACACCATGCGCAGCTCGCCGCCCGGTGCCCGGAACTCCACGAGCCGCGTGTTGACCTTGCTCTGGAGCAGGAACTGCGCGTACTGCTCGCGGCTGTCCTGGTCCATGCCACCGCCCGCGTGTCGCGTGGACTGGTAGCGCAGGTAGAGCTCGTAGTGCTCCGGCACCAGGGCGAGCCGCGCGACGACAGTGGTCAGGTCGCGGTGGTCCCGCCAGGCGCGGCGCTGGCTGCGGCTCATGGCGAGCTCGCGGGCGGGGATGCGCACCGGCACGCAGGCGCGACAGCCGTCGCAGTGCGGCCGGTAGGTGAAGATGCCGCTGCGGCGAAAGCCCGCGCGGACCAGCCCGCCGTAGACGTCCGCGTTGATCAGGTGGTTGGGCGTGGCGACCTGCGAGCGCGCCTGGTGTCCGGGCAGGTAGCTGCAGGGATAGGGCGCTGTCGAGTAGAACTGCAGCGCCGAGAACGGCAATTCCTTGAGCTGTGTCACGGGTTCTACCGACCTCCCGCGTGGCCGGGAGTCACTCGGGCCACTCGATCCTCACCTTTGACCAGTCCGGACCGGGTAGCTCGCAGAGCTCGCCGATCCGTGCCAGGAACTCCTTGCGGCTGATCTCGCGGGCGCCGAGCGATGCCAGGTGCCCGGTGGACTGCTGGCAGTCTACCATGGTGAATTCGAGCCGACGGAGCGTCGCGATGAGGGCGGCATAGGCGGCCTTGGAGGCGTCGGTCACCCGGGTGAACATGGACTCGCCGAAGAACATTCGCCCGATGCTCACCCCGTAAAGACCACCGACCAGCTCGCCGTCGGCCCACACTTCCACCGAATGGGCATGGCCCCTGCGGTGCAGCCCGTGGTAGGCGGCGACGATATCCGGGGTGATCCAGGTGCCGGCCTGGCCGTTGCGAGGCTCCGCGCAAGCCTGCATCACGGCGACGAAGGCCGCATCGAACGTGAACGACCATTCCCCGGTGCGGGCGACCCGACGCAGCGTCCGGCGCAGCGAGCGGCTCGGCGCGAATTCGTCCACGAAGGCGACCATGCGCGGGTCGGGAGACCACCATAAGACCGGCTGGCCCTGCGTGTACCAGGGGAAGATGCCCTTGCCGTAGGCTTCCAGGAGGCGCCGCGCCGAGAGATCCCGCCCGGCTGCCAGCAGGCCGTTGGGTTCGCGCAGTGCGACGCGCGCCGGTGGAAGTGGCTGGCCCGGCTCGATCCAGGTCAGCATCTGGCCCGCTGGCGCCGCATTGGCCGGATCGGCGAGATCGGCCCGACCGCCGAAACCGGGCCGACCGGCGAAGCAGGGCCGACCGGCGAAGCAGGGCCGACCCGCGTGATTCGCCCGATCGGCGAGATCGGGTCGATCGACGCGGCGACGGGCGATCGTCGCTGCATCAGCTCCGTTCCTTCGGCTGGTACACGATCGAGTCCGTGTGCAGCGCGAAGCGGCCCTCCTTGCGGTCGGCCACGAACCACCGCAGCGTCCGGATCACCGTCTTGAACGCGAGCTGGTCCCAGGGGATGTCCTCTTCCGCGAAGAGCTTCGCCTCCAGGCTTTCCGGACCCGGGTCGAGCTCCGGGCCCAGCATGCGGGCACGGTAGAAGAGGTGCACCTGCTCGGCGTGGATCACGTCGATCATGGAGAAGAGATCGAGCAACTCGATGCGCGCGCCGGCCTCCTCGGTCGTCTCGCGGATGGCGCCATCGGCCACCGTCTCGCCGATCTCCATGAAGCCCGCCGGCAGCGTCCAGAAACCATAGCGCGGCTCGATCGCCCGCTTGCAGAGGAGGATGCGGTCGCCCCAGGTCGCGACGGTGCCGGTGACGATGCGCGGGTTCTGGTAGTGGATGGCGCCGCAGGACGGACACATGAAGCGGGGCCGGTTGTCCGCGGGAGGTACCTCGAACTTCAGCTCGCTGGAGCAGGCGGGGCAGAACTTCATCCTGAGAAATGTAGCCGAAGAGTCGGGGCCCTTGAAGTATGCTCGTCGCCGGACTCGCCATGACCGCTCTCCCGATCGATTCTTCCGCGCTCCTGCTCGTGCTGCTGGGCGGCTTCGTCGCCGGCTTCACGTCCGGCTTCGCCGGCTTCGGCACCGGCCTGGTCGCCTCGGGCTTCTGGTTCCATGCGCTGCCGGCGGCGATGGTGCCGCCACTCATCGTGGTGGCGTCGGTGGCCTCGCAGGCCATCGGGTTCTTCGCGGTGCGGCGTGCCTTCGAGTGGGGGCGCGCCACCCCCTTCCTGGCCGGTGGGCTGCTCGGCGTGCCGGTCGGCGTGATGCTGCTGGCCCGGGTGTCGCCTCAGCTGCTGAAGCTGGCCGTCGGCACCTTTCTCGTCGCCTACGTCCTCGCGAGCTTCGCACGCATCGAACGCTGGCGGATCGGTGACCGCGGCGGCCGCGCCGCCGATGCGGTGGTGGGTGTGGGCGGCGGCATCCTGGGTGGCTTCGCCGGCCTCTCGGGGCTGTTGCCGCTCGTCTGGCTGCAGCTTCGCGGCGGGCCGAGCGCGCGGCAGCGGGCAGTCTACCAGCCGTTCAACTTCATCGTGCTGGTGGTGGCCTGCATCGCCATGGCGATCGCCGGCAGGTTCGACGCCGAAGTGGTGACGGTCTGCCTGCTCTGCCTGCCGGCGACGGTGATCGGCACGGTCATCGGCACGCGGGCTTATCTCGGGATCGGCGAGCAGACGTTTCAGCGGATCGTCCTGGCATTGCTGCTGGGATCGGGCACGGCGCTGGTGGCGCAGTCGCTGCTGCGGTGATCCGACGCGGCGACTCCGTCGATGCAACCGCGTGGGCACTCCTGCTCCACGCGGGCGCCTGTCCGCGGGTCCGGCCCGCGGCCGATTGTGCTAAAACACTGCATGGCACCGACTGCCGCACTCGTCCAGGGGCGAGAGGCGCTCGCCCGGCAGCAGTGGCGGCAGGCGTACGAGCGACTGGCCGCCGCGGACCGGAAGTCGCCGCTCCGTCCGCCTGACCTGGAACGCCTGGCAACGGCGGCCTACCTGGTCGGGGAAGACGTCCACGCGGTCGCAATCTGGACGCGTTTGCACAACCAGCTCGTCAGCCAGGGGCAGGCGTTGCGCGCGGCCCGCTGCGGATTCTGGCTCGGCCTGAAGATGCTCCTTGCCGGTGAGATCGCGCAGGCGACCGGCTGGCTTGCCCGTTCGCAGCGGTTGCTCGGGGAGAGCGAGGCGGAATGCGTCGAGCGGGGATACGGGCTCGTCGTCTCCGGATTGCTTTCAATGGGCCGCGGCGACATCGAGTCCGCCGGTGACGCCTTCGAAGCGGCGATCCTCCTCGCCGAGCGGCATAGCGATCCGGACCTCCTGGCCCTCGGGCTGCTCGGCCGAGGTCAAAGCCTGATTTACTCGCGCAGGATCGCCGAGGGCGTCGCCCGACTCGACGAGGCGATGCTCGGCATCACCGCCGGCCACGTTTCTCCAGTGCTTGCCGGCATCGTCTACTGCGCCGTCATCCTGACCTGCCAGCGGATCTTCGATCTCCGCCGGGCTGGCGAGTGGACCAGGCAGCTCGATGCCTGGTGTGCCTCGCAAGCCGACCTGGTGCCGTATCGTGGACGGTGCCTGCTGCATCGCGCCGAAGTCCTTCAGTTGCGGGGCGATTGGAAGGGCGCGCTCGCGGAGGTGACGAAGGCGCGCGCCCATCTGGCGAAGGAGCCGAAAGCCTTGGGAAGCGCCTGCTACCAGCAGGCAGAGCTGCATCGCCTGCGTGGTGAGCTCGCACTGGCCCTGGAGCGGTACCAGGAGGCCAGCCGACACGGATACGAGCCGCAACCCGGCCTGTCGCTGCTTCGCCTGGCCGAGGGCAGGACCGAGGCCGCGGTGGCAGCCATCCGGGGCTATGCCGCGTCGGTCGGGCCGCCCGGGGGTGGCGACGGAACGTCACGCGCCCGCGTGCTCGGGCCCCACGTCGAGATATCGCTCGCCAGCGGCGATCTCGCCACCGCGCGTGCCGCGGCCGAGGAGCTTACGGAGATCGCCACCGATATCGACGCGCCGTTTCTCCTGGCTTCGGCCACGCAGGCCACCGGCGCGGTCCTGATCGCGGAGGGTAAGCCGAAGGCGGCGCTCGCCTTGCTGCGTGAGGCGTGGGCGATCTGGGAACGACTGGAGGCGCCTTACGAGGCCGCTCGCGTGCGGGTTCTTGTCGGCAGGGCGTGCCGGCAAATGGGCGACGTCGAAACCGCACTCATGCATTTCCATGCCGCCCGTTCGGCCTTCGGCGAGCTGCGCGCTCGCCCGGATGTGGCCGCGCTCGACCGCCTGTTGGACGGCGGGCACGGCGGGCCGTCCACTGGCTTGACGGACCGCGAGCGCGAGGTGCTTGCCTGCGTGGCTTCCGGAGGGACCAATCGGCAGGTGGCGACCACGCTGGGGATCAGCGAGCACACCGTTGCCCGTCACCTCAGCAACATCTTCGACAAGCTGGGGGTGACGACACGAACCGCTGCCAGCGCGTTTGCCCACGAGCACGAGCTCGTTCCCCCGCCTGCGCATGGTCAGCATTGACCATGCGGGCGCCGATGCGAACCTGGCGGATTCGAGCGATGCGCGCGCTCCTTCCTTCATGGAGCATGGGTGCTCCGATGCAAGAGGAGGAAAAACGATGGACCAGCAGACCATTGCCCGCCCGAGCCTCGATGCCAGCCCGGCCGAGTGCTACCAGGAATATTTCGTCCCCGCGATCGGCGGGCCGGTGGCCGAGGATCTCGCGGCGTCGGCCCGCCTGCAACCAGGCGAGCGGGTGCTCGATGTCGCCTGCGGCACGGGGGTCGTGGCGCGGCTCGCCGCCACGCGCGTCGGCGCCGCCGGCTCGGTGACGGGGCTCGACATCCACCCCGGCATGCTGGCGGCGGCGCGGTCGGCGACGCCTTTGGACCTGTCGATTGAATGGCTGGAGTCGGACGCCGAGGCGCTGCCCTTGCCGGACGGTGTGTTCGATGTGGTGCTCTGTCAGATGGGCCTGCAGTTCATGCCCGGCAAGCTGGCCGCCCTGCGCGAGATGCGACGTGTCCTCGCGCCTGGCGGCCGCGCAGCCATCATTGTGCCCGGGCCCAAGCCGCCCTTGTTCTCGGTCTTGACGGAGGCGCTCGCCCGTCACGTCGGCCAGCAAGCCGCCGCCTTCAGTGACCGCGTCTTCTCGATGCACGATGTCGACGAGCTCAGGGAGCTCGTGCGAGGCGCGGGTTTTCGCGACGTGCGGGTCGAGGCCAGACCGAAGAGGCTACGCCTGCCCGAGCCGGCCGAGTTCCTGTGGCAGTACGTGCGGAGCACGCCGCTCAGCCAGCCGGTGGCGCAGGCCAGCGAGGCGAGCCTCGCCGCCCTGGAGCGCGATGTCCGTGAAGGTTGGCGGCCGTTCGTGGAGGACGGCGTCCTGTCCCTTCAGGTGGGGATGACGACCGCGACCGCGACGAAGTAGCTCGATGGGATACGTGCAGGAGGAGCAGACGGCGCACGCATTTGAAAGATGGTTGCGGGGACAGGATTTGAACCTGTGACCTTCGGGTTATGAGCCCGACGAGCTGCCAGACTGCTCCACCCCGCGGTTGCAAGTATACCCGCGCCGCCACTGGCCCGCAAACGCGCCACCCTTCACCTTCCGGGGTGGACCTCGGCCGAAGCTTGCCGGTCGCCGCCCGATTTCCTACAGGAAGTGGATCTGGTGCCGGGCTCCGATGCCTGGCATCTTCGCCATGTCATCCGGCGCCTTGACCTCGCGGTCCACCTCGCGGAAGAACGCCTCGGAGTGTGCCGGCGCATCGAAGATCAGCACGCGCGCCGGCTCGTTCGAGGCTCCCTGGAACCCGTGCACCGTGCCGCCCGGCGCATAGATGAACTCGCCCGAGCCGACCCGCCGCGTCTCGCCGTCGAGCGAGAAGTCCACTGTTCCTTCGACGACGTAGTGCGCCTCGTCCCACGGATGGTGGTGGGGCGGCGGCCCGGCGTGGCGAGGCAGCGCCACCTCCATCATCGACCAGGCCTGCCCGGTACGCTCCGCCGGGCAGAGGAAGGACACGTCCGCACCCATGACCTTGAGGGCTTCCGATGCCGTGCGGGAAGTGACGAAAGCCTGCTTGCGTTCCATCTTGCATCTCCCTTCCGATTGCCGCCCCGGGGCTGGCGCGGTGTCATGCACTATGATATAATGACAGAGTGCATGCAAGAACAGGTTTGGAGCGGCCGGACGCAAGCCCGTCCGGACACTTGGACGGTCGCACGCTCACCCAGCGCCAGACCGACCTGACGCGTTCGCTGATCCTGGATGCGTCGATCGCCATCCTGGAGGGCGGGCCCGTCGCCGAGCTCACCATGCGGTCGGCCGCCCGCATGGCGGGCCTCGCCGAACGCACGGTCTTCCGCTATTTCGCCTCGCGCGACGAGCTGCTGGATGCCGTCGCCGCCGAAGGCGCGGCGAGGTTGAAAATGCCCGATCCGCCAACTTCGGAAGAGGATCTCCGGGCGGCACCGCGCGCGCTGTATGGGGCCTTCGAGGCACGCTTTGGCCTGACGAAGGCGTTGCTGCATCCCGATCTCCTCCCGAGGATGCAGGCGACCACCGCCAAGCGGCGCTGGGATGCGATCGTCCGGCTGATCGACCGGATGGCGCCAGGCGCCGCGGCTCGGGATCGCCGGATTGCCGCGGCCAACATCCGTTACTACCTCGCGGCCACTACCTGGCACTACTACCGTACGGGGTTCGGCTTCACGCTGGACGAGGCGGTGGTCTGCGCGGAGACGGCGATTGGGCTTGCCGTGGCGGCGGTGAGGGCGCCGGCACCACGGCGGGCGCCCTCGCGAGGCCGGCGGCGCGGATAGCCGCGCCGGCTTGAAGGCTGCGTTATCCCGCCCGCGGAGAAGCCGTCACCGGTCGCCCCTACTCGGTCGCTCCGGCCCCGAACGCTCGCAGATGCGGAAACCGTCCCTTGGCGATGTACTCTTCCTCCGCCGGCGTCGATGCGCGGCCGAGAACGCGGTTGCGATGAGGATGCCGGCCAAAGGTCGCGACGACTTTGCGCACGTCACGCGCCTGGTCCACCAGCGATGAATAGACGGGACGCAGGTGGGCCGGCACCTCGCCGAGGATCGCGGCGCGAAGCTCGATGAGGAGATCGAGTCGTTCCAGGTGATCGGCTCCCTCGCAGTGCCCCAGGGGCAACCCGAAGACCACCTTGAACCAGGGCGTGACCAGGGCGGCGTAATGGCCGTTGGCGAGCCCGCTCCTTGCCAGGGACAGCGCGGCAAGGTCCTGCGTGAACGCCATGGACGTGTCGCGCCAGACCGAGCGGGAGAACTGATCCAGCACGATGATGAGCGCGAGCCTTCCCTCGGCATCGGCCGCCCAGTGCGCGAGCTCGCCCCGCGCGCCCCTCTCCGTGAGCGCGGCGAAGCGCGCTTCGATCTCGGCGTCCGCACCGCCGCGCATCCGCCAGAACCAGTGCGCGCGATGCTCCCTCGCGTCGACATCGATCCGGTGTCCCTCCGGAAACCAGAAATCGAGGACCTGATTCCATTCCTGCATGCCAGCTCTTCCGCTCGTCTGCGCGCCCGCGCGTGCGGCCGCACGCGTCCTTGCAGTTAACATGGGCACTCGCAAATGCCATCGACGCGTTGCGACCCATGCTACTCAAGGATCGTCCCATGCGCATTGCCATCCTCGGCGGCGGCCACGGTTCCTACGCCGCGGCTGCCGACCTCACCGAAGCCGGACACGAGGTCTGCTTCTGGCGCCGCGACGCCGGCGCGCTCGCCGCCTTGCAGGAAGCCGGCTCCATCCGCCTGAAGGACGCGGATGGCGCGCGCGACGTGCCGATCGCGCTCGCCACCGCCGACATCGGAGCGGCGCTGAAAGGCGCCGAGCTGATCGTCGTCGCGCTGCCGGCAATCGCCCAGGACGACGTCGCCCGCGCGATGGCGCCACACCTCGTCGACGGCCAGGTGGTGTTCCTGCCGCCCGGTACCTTGGGCAGCTACGCCATGGCGCAGGCGGTGCGCGCGCTTGGCAGCTCGGCGCAGGTGGCGTGGGCGGAGACCGGCACGCTGCCCTACCTCGCGCGCAAGCACGGCGAGCGCGAGGTGAACGTGACGATCCGCGCCATCCGCTTGCCGACCGGCGTCTATCCCGCCAGGCGAGGTGAGGAGGCGATCGCGGTGATCCGCCGGGCGTACCCCGCGGTGCACGACTGCGGCGATGCGCTCTCGGGCGCCCTGATGAATGCCGGCCCGGTCATCCATCCGCCGCTGGTGGTGATGAATGCCGCGCCGCTGCAGCACTTCGAGCGCTGGGACATCCACAACGAAGGGACGCAGCAGTCGGTGCGGGACGTCACGGACCGGCTGGACCGCGAGCGCATGGCGGTCCGCGAGGCCTTCGGCTACGGGCCACCGCACTATCCTCTCGCCGATCACTACCTGAACGACAAGTGGATGTACGGCGACGCGCACAAGAAGCTGGTGAAGTCCGGCGACTGGCGCGAGCACATCGACCTGCAACGTCATCGCTATGTCACGGAGGACATCGAGATGGGGCTCGCCTTCCTGGCGTCGGCCGCGCGCGAGCGCGGCGTCGACGCGCCGGTGGCACACGGCCTGCTCGCGATCGCCGGGGGCTTCCTCGGTCGCGACCTGCGCCGGGGTCCTCGCACGTTCGAGGCGCTGGGACTGGCCGGCCTCGCGCCGGACGAGCTCGCCCGCAGGCTGCGCGATGGCGACTGAGGCCGATCCACGCGAATCCGCTGCCGCGTCGCGGGCGGCCGGAGATCCACCGGGAAACGCCGCCGGCGGCGCGCCGCGCTTCGTGGCGGTTGGCGCCGGCCGGATGGGCCGCGGCATCGCGACGGCCTTCGCCTATGCCGGCCATCGGATCGCGCTGGTGGACCTGCGCCGGCGCGAGCCACGCGCCTGGGACATCCTGCGCCACGAAGCGCGTGCCGAGATTCGCGGCAACCTGGACGGCCTCGCGCGGCTGGGTGCGCTCGAGTCCGAGCAGGTGGAAGCGATCGCGGGCAGGGTCGAGCTGGTCGGCAGTGACGACGCACCCACCGCGCTGGCGGCGGCCGAGCTGGTGTTCGAAGGGGTGCCCGAGACGCTCGAGGCGAAGCGCGAGGCCTTCGCGCAGATGTGCCGGCACTGCCGCGACGACGCGATCCTCACTTCCACCACCAGCAGCATCCTGGTCACGCAGCTGGCCGACTTCGTCGAGCGGCCGCAGCGCTTCCTCAACATGCACTGGCTCAATCCGGCCTACGTCATCCCGGTGGTGGAGCTGAGCTGCCATGCGGGCACCGACGCCGGCGTGCTCGCGCGCACGCGCGCGCTGATGGAGGACATCGGCAAGCTGCCCGTGGTGTGCGGGCCGACCCCCGGCTACATCGTGCCGCGACTGCAGGCGCTGGTGATGAACGAGGCGGCCCGGATGGTGGAGGAGGGCGCGGCCACGGCCGAAGAGATCGACCGCGCCACGCGCTTCGGCCTGGGGCTGCGCTTCGCCGCGATCGGCGTGGTGGAGTTCATCGACTACGGCGGTTGCGACATCCTCCACCACGCGAGCCGCGAGATGTCCGCGTCGGTCGATCCGGCGCGCTACGCGGCGCCGGCCATCGTGAATCGCATGATGGCCGAAGGTCGTCTCGGCCTGAAGACGGGCAGCGGCTTCTACGACTACGCGGGTCGCGACGTCGGCGCCTACCGGGACGACGTGCTCGCGCGCACCCTGGGCATGTTGCGGCATGCTGGCCTGTGGCAGCCTCCCGCGACGACGACCCGCTCCTGATCAGCCGGGCGGGATCCGGTGCAGCTCGATCATCCGGCGCAGGGTTTCCTTCAGCTGCTCCGCGCTCGCGAGGCCGAAGGGCTCCAGCACGCGCATCTCGTGCTCGCGCGCGAGGTCCATCAGGTGATGCACCGTGCGCGATCCCTTGCGGGTGATGCGCACCAGGGTGACGCGGCGGTCGCTGCGGTGCGCCAGCCGCTCCACGTCGCCGCGCAGCTCCATGCGGTCGAGAAGCCGGGTCAGGGTGGGCTGCTTGGTGATCGTGACCGCGGCGAGCCGGCCGATGCTCACCGGCGTGCCGCCCGCGAGCGAGGCCATCACCCGCCATTCGGCGACCGACAGTCCCTGGCTGTGCACCACCTGATGAAACTCCGATGAGATGAGCTGGCTCGCCTGCGCGAGCAGCGCCGGCAGGTAGTCATCCACGAACCGCCGCGGTGCACCCGGGACGTCGTCGGGGTCGGTCGTGGCGGGATCCGGCTCGGATCGGTAGACTGGGGCCATACGGATCCATGATTGTGGAAATGTTTATTTGTCAATAATATAGCGGTCTCGGGCGCCTGCGAAGAGGCGGAGCTCCCGGGGCAGCACGCAGGGAGGACAGGAGATGGCCGAACGATCCTTCGTCGAGGAAGTCAAGAAGCTGCGGCTCGCCGAGGGCGAGGTGTTCCGCGGCGAGGGCATCCTCGCGGTGACCAAGGCCCTGCTGGAATCGGGGGTCTCCTACGTCGCCGGCTACCAGGGCGCGCCGATCTCGCACCTGATGGACGTCCTGGCCGACGCACAGGACATCCTGGCCGAGCACGGCATCCGTTTCGAGAACAGCGCGAGCGAGGCCACCGCGGCCGCGACGCTGGCTGCATCGGTCAACTACCCGCTGCGCGGCGCGGTGACCTTCAAGGCGACGGTCGGCACGAACGTCGCCTCGGATGCGCTCGCCAACCTCGCCTCCGGGGGCGTCACGGGCGGCGCGCTGATCATCGTCGGCGAGGACTACGGCGAAGGTTCCTCCATCATGCAGGAGCGCAGCCACGCCTTCGCGATGAAGTCGCAGATGTGGCTGCTGGATCCCCGGCCCAACCTGCCGAGCATGGTGGCGGCGGTGAAGCAGGGGTTCGAGCTGTCCGAGGCGAGCAATACGCCGGTCATGCTGCAGCTCAGGATCCGCGCCTGTCACGTGCACGGCGAGTTCGTCGCGGCCGACAACCGGCGCCCGCAGTTCACCATCGCCGAGGCGATGGAGCAGCCGCGGCGCGACGTGAGCCGCATCGTGCTGCCGCCGGCCAGCTTCGCGCACGAGCAGGAGAAGGTGAAGGAGCGCTGGCCGGCTGCCGTGCGCTTCATCGAGGAGCATCGGCTCAACGAGTTCGTCGCCCGGGACGCGGACGATGTCGGGATCATCGTGCAGGGCGGCAACTACAACACGCTCGCCAGGGCGCTGGAGCGGCTCGGCCTGGCCGACGTCTACGGCAACTCGCGGGTCCCGCTCTACGTGATGAACGTGGCCTACCCCGTGATCGAGAGCGAGGTGCTGCGCTTCTGCGAAGGCAAGCGCGCCGTCCTGATGGTGGAGGAGGGCCAGCCCAACTTCATCGAGCAGAACCTGGCCCTGATCCTGCGCCAGGCCGGATCGGACACCGTCCTGCACGGCAAGGACCTGCTGCCGGCGGCCGGCGAGTATACCGCCGCGGAGGTGCTGAGCGGCGTGCGTCGCTTCTGCGAGCGCTACGGCCGCCTGCAGGCGCGTACCGCCGCGCAGGCCGAGGGCGGCGCGGTGCCCGCCTTGAGGGAGACCCTGGTGCGGCGCCCGCTCTCGGAGACGGTCCATCCGCGCCCGCCCGGCTTCTGCACCGGATGCCCGGAGCGTCCCATCTTCAGCGCGATGAAGCTGGTGGAGCGCGAGCTGGGACAGCACCACGTGAGCGCCGACATCGGCTGCCACCTGTTCTCCATCCTGCCGCCTTTCAATATCGGCAACACGACGATGGGCTACGGACTGGGCAGCGCCGGCGCCGGCGCGATGAACGTGCCGGCCGGCAAGCGCGCGATCTCGATCATGGGAGACGGCGGCTTCTGGCACAACGGTCTCACCAGCGGCATTGCCAATTCGGTCTTCAACCGCAGTGACAACCTCACCATCGTGGTCGACAACAACTACACGGCGGCCACCGGCGGGCAGGACATCCTCTCGTCCGATGCCGCCAATCCGACGCGAAGCACCGGCCACGAGATCGAGCAGGCGGTCCGCGGGGTCGGCGTGAAGTGGGTCCGGACGATGCGGCGCACCTACGACGTCGCCGGGATGCGCGACGCGCTCAAGGAGGCGCTGACCACGAAGGAGAAGGGCCCGAAGGTGCTCGTGGCGCAGTCCGAGTGCATGCTGAACCGCCAGCGCCGCGAGAAGCCGCTCGCGCGCAAGGCGGCGGCCGAGGGCAAGCGGGTGGTCCGGGAGAAGTTCGGGGTCGACCCGGATACCTGCACGGGGGACCACTCCTGCATCCGGCTGTCCGGCTGCCCCTCGCTCTCGATCAAGTCGAATCCGGACCCGCTGCGTACGGATCCGGTGGCGACGGTGCTGGACAGTTGCGTCGGGTGCGGCGTCTGCGGCGAGGTGTCCCATGCCGCCGTGCTGTGCCCCTCCTTCTACAAGGCGCGGGTGGTGACCAACCCGGGCCGCTGGGAGACGCTGTTGCATCGTTTCACCGCCCGGGTGATCGGCTGGCTGCAGCAGGTCGAGGCGCGGCGGCGGGATCGCTTCGCCTTCTGACGGCTGCCCAGGGAAAGGAGCGGCATGACGCAGGTGATCAAGATCGCGATCCTCGCCATGGGTGGCGAGGGTGGCGGCGTGCTGGCCGACTGGATCGTCGACCTCGGCGAACACAACGGCTACATCGCGCAGACGACTTCCGTGCCGGGTGTCGCGCAGCGCACGGGCGCCACCATCTACTACGTCGAGCTCTACCCGCGCAGCCGGGCGGAAGCGGACGGTGGGCAGCCGGTGCTCGCCCTCATGCCCTTGCCGGGCGACGTGGACGTGGTGCTCGCCTCAGAGCTGATGGAGGCGGGCCGGGCGGTCCAGCGCGGGCTGGTGACGGACCGCACCACGCTCATCGCATCGACGCATCGGGTCTACTCGATCGCCGAGAAGAGCGCGATGGGCGACGGCCGGGTGGACAGCGCGGCGCTGCTCGCGAACATCGCCGAGGCGCCCAGGCGATTCATCCGCTTCGACATGGCCGAGGCGGCGCAGAAGTCGGGCAGCGTGATCAGCGCGGTGCTGTTCGGCGCGCTGGCCGGCGCGGGCGTGCTGCCGTTCAGCCGCGCCCAGTTCGAGGCGACGATCGACCGAGGCGGGGTGGGGGTGAAGCCCAGCCTCGCGGCCTTTGGCGATGCGTTTGCCAGGGCGCTCGCCGGCGATGCCGAGGCGCCCGGGACCGCGCCGGATGCGACGCCCGACGTGCCGGCGAGCCCTGCGCCGCAGCCGCGCCATCCGGCCGTGCGGGCGCTGGTGGAACGGGCGCAGCGGGAATTCCCCGCGGCTGCGCATGCCGTGGTGCTGGAAGGCGTGCGCCGGCTGGTGGACTACCAGGATCCGGCCTATGCCGGCCTCTACCTCGATCGGCTCGCGCGGATCGCCGCCGCGCGCGGTGCCGGCGAGGACGGCGAGCTCCTGCTGCGCGAGGCCGCGCGCTTCCTCGCCCTCTGGATGTCCTATGAGGACACCGCCCGGGTGGCGGCGCTGAAGACCCGCGCCACCCGCTTCGATCGGGTACGCGCGGAGACCCGGGTGCAGTCCGGCCAGTTGATCGCGATCAGCGAGTACATGCATCCGCGCCTGCAGGAGATCTGCGAATCGCTGCCGCGCAAGGCGGGCGACTGGCTGATGCGCTCGGGATGGCCGCGGCGCCTGGTGGAGCGGCAGACCCGCCAGGGCCGCATCGTGCGCACCAACACCCTGCATGGCTACCTGCTGTTGCGCATGGTCGCGGCGAGCCGGCGCTGGCGTCGTTCCACTTCCCGCTACGCCGAGGAGAACCGGCGCATCGAGGCCTGGCTCGGGCGGATCGTGGGAAGCGCGCAGGCGGATCCCGCACTCGCGCTGGAAGTGGTGCGGTGCCAGCGGCTGGTGAAGGGCTACAGCGACACGCATGAGCGGGGCCTGCGCAACTATGACGCCGTGATGGCGGCGCTCGATCGCGCGGGCGGGGCGATGGCGCCGGCCACCCTGCGCGGGTTGCGCGACGCCGCCCTCGCCGACGAGCAGGGCGAGAAGCTGCGCGCCGCGCTGGCGGCGCTCGGGTCCGACGACGTCCCGGCGGAGCGGGCCGGTCCGACCACGTCCGCGCGGGCCGCGAAGCCGACCGATCCGGCCCCCGAAGCGCAGGTGGCCACCTGAACTGGCAACGAGGCGGGCGCGGCATGCCGACGGCGGCCGCCACCGCCCGACGAGAGGAGCAAGCGATGACGACGTACCGAGGCAATCCGGAGGCGGTGCGGGCACTGGTCCGGCCCGACGGGGTCCACCGGGATCTCTACATCAACGAGGAGATCTTCCAGCTCGAACAGGAGCACTTCTTCGCCAACGCCTGGAACTATGTCGGCCACGAGAGCCAGATTCCGAACCATGGCGACTACATCCGCAACGAGATCGCCGGGCGCCCGCTGATCGTGGTGCGCCACGGCGACGGATCCGTGCGCGTGCTGATGAACCGGTGCGCGCACAAGGGCGCCCAGCTGGTCAGCTCGCCGTGCGGCAACACCGGCAAGTTCTTCCGCTGTCCCTACCACGCGTGGACCTTCCGCACCGACGGGTCGTTCCAGTCCGCGCCGATGCGCGAGGGTTACGAGGGCACCGGCTTCGCGGAGTGCGATTCGGCGCGCGGCATCAGCACCGTGAGGCACGTGCGTTCGTATCGCGGCTTCGTCTTCGTGAAGCTGAGCGACGCCGGGCAGGACTTCGAGGAGTGGTTCGGCGACTCGCTCTCCTCCATCGACAACATGGCGGACCGCTCGCCGGAAGGCGAGCTCGAGATCGCCGGTGGCTGCCTGCGCTACATGCACGCGTGCAACTGGAAGATGTTCGTCGAGAACCTGAACGATGCGATGCATCCGATGGTGGTGCACGAGTCCTCGGCCGGCACCGCGCGCCGGCTCTGGCTGGGCAAGCCGGAGGAGACGCCCAAGCCGATGGCCATCGAGCAGTTCGTGCCGTTCGTGTCGCCGTACCAGTTCTTCGAGGACATGGGCCTGCAGGTCTACGAGAACGGCCACAGCTTCACCGGCGTGAACTTCAGCATCCACAGCAAGTACTCGGCGATCCCCGAGTACGAGGAAGCGATGAAGGCGCGCTACGGCGCCGAGCAGGCCGCGAAGATCCTGGGCACGGTTCGCCACAACACGGTCTACTACCCCAACCTCACCATCAAGGGTGCGATTCAGTCGATCCGCGTGGCCAGGCCCATCTCGGTGGACAAGACGCTGATCGAGAGCTGGACCTTCCGGCTGAAGGGTGCGCCGCCGGAGCTGCTGCATCGGACGACGATGTACAACCGCCTGATCAACTCCCCCTTCTCGGTGGTGGGCCACGACGACCTGCACGCCTACCGGGCGATCCAGCAGGGCCTGCGGGCGAGCGGCAACGAATGGATCAGCCTGCATCGCAACCACCGACCGGACGAGCTGGAGAACATTCCCGCCGCGGTGAACGGCACCAACGAGCTGCCGTTTCGCAACCAGTACCACACCTGGGCCCGCCTGATGACGGAGACGATGTGATGGAAGGCACGGTCAAGCCGCAGGACCTGATCGATTTCGTGGTGCAGGAGTCGCGGCTGCTCGACGCGAAGCGCTACGACGAGTGGAACGCCCTCTTCACCGACGACGGCTACTACTGGCTGCCGCTGGTGCCGGACCAGGAGGACCCGTTCGAGCACACGTCCCATCTTTACGAGGACAAGCTGCTGCGCGACATCCGCGTCGAGCGCCTGAAGAGCCCGCGGGCGTTCTCGCAGCAGCCGCCCAGCCGCTGCCACCACCTGCTGCAGGTGCCGACGGTGGAGGAGTTCGACACGGCCGGCAACCGCTTCGTCGTCCGCACCGAATTCCACTACACCGAGTCGCAGGGCGACGAGCTGCAGTTCTATGTCGGCACGTTCTTGCATCATCTGCGCCTCGTGGACGGCAGGCTGCGCATCACGCTCAAGCGGGTCAACCTGCTCAACCCGGACGCGGCCCTGCCGTCGGTCCAGCTTTTCATCTAGCCGCCGATGATTCACACGGTGCATGACGCCTTCGCGGCGACCGCGGCCCGCACGCCACGGACGGACTTCCTCTTCGTCGAGTCGGTGACCGCGGCCGCCTACGGCATCCCTGCCGGCCCGATTGCATGGGCCCATGCCGCCGCTGGGGTCGCGGAGCTGCGCGCCGCGTACGAGCGTGCCGGCTACGGCCACGGGCACCGGGTCGGCCTGATGCTGGACAACCGGCCCGAGTTCCTCTTCCACTGGTTCGCGTTGAACGCGCTCGGCGTGAGCGTGGTGCCGATCAACTCGGAGATGCGGGCGGCGGAGCTCGGCTACCTGATCGGGCACAGCGAGATCGGGCTGGCGGTGTGCCTGCCGTCGCGACGGGCCGATCTCGAGGCCGCCGCCAGGTCGGCCGGCGTCCCGTTCGCGACGATGGCGGCGGATGCGGGCGACGCGGTGCCGCCGACGCGCAGCGCGGCGCCGCGAGCGGGCGAGCCGATCGGCGCGGCCACGGAGTGCGCGCTGCTCTACACCTCCGGCACCACCGGGCGTCCCAAGGGATGCATGCTCGACAACGCCTATTTCCTGCGCGCCGGCGAGTGGTACGCCGGGCTGGACGAGGTCTGTCGCTTCCGTCAGGATGCCGAGCGGGTGATCACGCCGCTGCCGCTCAACCATGTCAACGCGATGGCGTTCTCCACCATGGTGGTGCTGGTGGCCGGCGGCTGCCTGGTCCAGCTCGATCGCTTCCATCCGAAGACCTGGCTCGAGAGCGCCCGCGAGGGCAGGGCGACCATCGCGCACTATCTCGGCGTGATGCCGGCGATGCTGCTCGCCGCGCCGCCGTCGCCGTCCGATCGCAACCACGACATCGCCTGGGGCTTCGGGGCCGGGGTGGATCGCAAGAATCATGCGCCGTTCGAGGAGCGCTTCGGCTTCCCGCTGGTGGAGGCCTGGGCGATGACCGAGACCGGCGCCGCCGCCTGCGTCATGGCCAACCGCGAGCCCCGTCATGTCGGCACCAACTGCTTCGGGCGGCGCGAGCCGTTCGTCGAGATCCGCCTGGTCGACGACGAAGGGCGCGATGTCGCGGACGGCACGCCGGGCGAGCTGCTGGTCCGCTCGGCCGGCGACGACCCGCGGCGCTACTTCTTCTCCGGCTACCTCAAGGACGAGGCGGCCAGCGCCGAAGCCTGGGAAGGCGGCTGGTTCCACACCGGTGACATGGTGCGGCGCGACGCCGAGGGGAACTACTACTTCGTCGATCGCAAGAAGAACGTGATCCGGCGCAGCGGGGAGAATATCTCCGCGGTCGAGGTGGAGAGCGTGCTCAACCAGCATCCGGCGGTCGCGTCCTGCGCGGTCGCGGCGGCGCCGGATCCGTTGCGCGGCGACGAGGTGCTCGCCTGCGTGGTATTGCGTGGCGACGCGCGCGGCGAGCCGGCGACGATCGCGGCCGACATCGTCGCCCACGCGCTTGCCCAGCTCGCCTACTACAAGGCGCCGGGCTACGTGGCTTTCGTCGAGTCGCTGCCGCTCACCGCGTCCCAGAAGATCCAGCGCGGCCAGCTCCGGGAGCTCGCGCGCGCGCTTCCCGGGACGGCCGGATGCATCGATACCCGCGGCCTGAAGAAGCGCCAGCCCGTCGCGGCGGGCGACGCCACCTAGTATGGAACGACCCCCACGCACCCGTCGGCTCTCCTACGAAGGTGTCGCGGTAGCGGTGCCCGTGACGGTGCCCTACGTGCGTTACTCCACCCGGCTCGCACACTGGTTCATCGGCCGGGCCCTGGCAGAGCTGGTCCGGCAGAGCGGCCTGGCGAAGGAGGAGATCGACGGTCTCTGCCTGAGCAGCTTCTCGCTGGCGCCGGATACCGCCGTCGGCGTGACCCAGCACATGGGGCTCGAGCCGCGCTGGCTCGACCACGTGCCCACGGGCGGCGCCTCCGGGGTGATGTGCCTGCGCCGGGCCGCTCGCGCCGTCCAGGCGGGCGATGCGAGCGTGGTCGCCTGCGTCGGCGCGGACACCAACCATGTGAACTCGTTCCGCCTCACCCTGGGAAGCTTCAGCAACTTCGCGCGCGACGCCACCTACCCGTACGGCTCGGGCGGACCCAACTCGATCTTTGCCTTCATCACCGCCAACTACATGCGCGAGTACGGGGCCGAGCGGGAGGACTTCGGGCGGATCGCGGTGGCCCAGCGCAGCAACGCGCTGAAGAACCCCACTGCCGTGTTCAGGAAGCCGCTCACCATGGAGGAGTACCTGGTGGCGCGGCCGATCGCCGAGCCGCTTCATCTCTTCGATTGCGTCATGCCGTGCGCCGGCGCCGAGGCCTTCCTGGTGATGAGCGAGGAACGCGCCCGCGACCTCGGCCTGCGCTACGCGGTGGTGCGGGGCGCGATCGAGCGGCACAACGCCTACGCGGAGGATCCGGTGATGTTCCGGGGCGGATGGCGGATGGACCGCGACGACCTCTACGCGCAGGCGGACGTGACGCCGTCGCAGCTCGACTTCGTGCAGACTTACGACGACTACCCGGTGATCGTGATGATCCAGTTCGAGGATCTCGGCTTTTGCGAGAAGGGGGAGGGGCCGGAATTCGTGCGATCCCACGGGCTCACGCATGACGGCAGCTTTCCCAACAACACCAGCGGCGGCCAGCTGTCGGCCGGGCAGGCGGGCGCGGCCGGCGGCTTCCTCGGCATGACCGAGGCGCTGCGCCAGCTGACCGGCGCGGCCGGCGAACGCGCCGTGGCCGATGCGCGGCTCGGCCTCGTCTCCGGTTTCGGCATGGTTACCTACGACCGCTGCCTCTGCACCGGCGCGGCGATCCTGGGAGCGCCGTCATGAGCCGCCTGGGGACTGCACAGGGGAGCGCCCGGCGATGACCATGCCGCTGATGCGCCCGCGGCGCAAGAATCCGGTCCTGCGCACGCGGCAGATGAACCTGCCGCCGTACGCGCGCAGCCGGGTCGCGCTCGGCCTGACCGCGGCCGCGGCGGAAGGCCGCTTCGAGCTCCAGGTCTGCGATGACTGCGGCACCACCCAGTACCCGCCGCGCGAGGCCTGCCGCAAATGCCTCTCGACCCGGCTCGCGTGGCGCGAGCAGACGGGCGAGGGCCGCCTGATCGCCGCCACCACCCTGCACCACAGCAACGACCTGTTCTTTCGCGAGCGGCTGCCGTGGCGGCTGGGGCTGATCCATCTCGACGCCGGTCCCACCGTGATGGCCCACCTGCACGGCGAGGTGGGCGACGAGCCGCAACGGGTGAGGGTCGGCGCCCGGCTCGATCGCGCCGGCGAGGCGGTATTGATCGGATTTCCGAAGGAAGGAAGCGCGCACATGGCTGACGACAGGATGTTGAGGGAGATGACCAGCGACCCGAAGTACCGGAAGATCCTGGTGACCGACGGCAAGACCGCCGTGGGCCAGGCGATCGTGCGGGCGCTGGTCGCGGCCGGCGCGGACATCGTCTGGGTGGGCCACGCGGAGCCGTGGAAGCAGTACGGCGGACTGGAGGCGCTCGCGGACTTGCCGCAGGTGACCATGGTGCCGCTGGACCTGACCAACTCCCGCTCGGTGACCGAGCTCGCCGGCGCGATCGGCGGCAAGGTGGACATCGTGGTGAACAACGCAGAGGTGCACCGCACCTTCGGCATCGCGGCGCGCCGGGGCACCGATGTCGCGCGCGACGAGATGGACATCAACTACTTCGGCCTGCTGCGGCTCGCGCAGGAGTTCGGTCCGGTCCTCAAGGGCCGCTCGGCCGACGGCGTCACCAGCGCCACGGCCTGGGTCAACCTGCTCTCCATCTACGCGCTCACCAACTATCCGCCGCACGGCACGTTCAGCGCCTCCAAGGCGGCCGCCTATTCGCTTGCCCAGTGCCTGCGCGCCGAGATGCGGCCCGCGGGCATCCGGGTGGTGAACGTCTTTCCCGGCCCGATCGACGACGAGTGGAACCAGCACATGCCGCCGCCCAAGGTCACGCCCGAGGCGCTCGCCAGGGCGATCGTGAAGGCGTTGCGCGAAGGCGTCGAGGATGTCTACCCCGGCGACGTGGCGCAGGAGTGGCTGGAACGCTGGCGCGACAATCCCAAGGTGCTCGAGCGCGAGCTCTCGGCGGGCGGCAGTTGAACATGGAGCAGGACATGACGACGACAACCCTCGAGAAGCCGGCCGCGATGTCGGCTGCCGACATCCTCGGTCAACTCGTCGCGGCCCTCGCGACCGGACGCATCCGGGTGATCGATCTCACGCAGACGCTCACGCCGGAGTTTCCGCAGATCGCGCTGCCGCCGGAGATGGGGCAGTGCTGGCCGTTTCGCATCGAGGAGGTTTCCAAGTACGACGAGCGCGGGCCGGGCTGGTACTGGAACAACTTCTCCTGCGGCGAGCACACCGGCACGCACTTCGACGCGCCGATCCACTGGATCTCGGGCCGCGACCTGCCGAACAACTCTGTCGACACCATCCCGGTGGGCCACTTCGTCGCGCCGGCCCACGTCATCGACTGCTCGACGCAGGCCGAGGCCGACCCGGACTACCTGATGACGGTGGCCGACATCGAGCGGCACGAGGCCGCGCACGGCCGCATCCCGCGAGGCGCGTGGGTGCTGATGCGCACCGACTGGTCCAAGCGCAAGGACCCGGAGGCCTATCAGAACTTCGACGAGACCGGCCAGCACACGCCGGGGCCGAGCGCCGAGGCGGTGCGCTTCCTGATCGAGCAGCGCGACGTGCTCGGATTCGGCTCCGAGGCGATCGGCACGGATGCCGGACAGGGCTTTCACCTGCGGCCGCCGTACCCGTGCCACTACCTGATGCACGGCTCCGGGCGTTACGGGCTGCAGTGTCTCTCGAACCTGGACCTGCTGCCGGCGGCGGGCGCGGTGCTGATCTGCCCGCCGCTCAAGATCGAGAAGGGCAGCGGCAGTCCGCTGCGGGTGCTGGCGCTGGTCGGAGCCAGCTCGTGAGTGTCGCCGCCCGGTCGCCGGAAGGCGACGCTCGCGCCCCTCGCGTTGCCGCGGTGACCGGCGGCAGCACCGGCATCGGCCGCGCCATCTGCGAGGACCTGCTCGCGCACGGCTACGAGGTGGTGTCGCTCGCACGGCGCCGATGCGACATCGATCATCCGCGGCTGCACAGCGTCGAGGTCGACCTGATGGATCGCCAGGCGACGGCGCAGGCGGTCACGGCGCTCGCCCGCGAGTTCGAGGTGGACACCCTGGTCCACAACGCCGGCGTGATCCGCCCGGCGCTGCTGCCGGAGGTGGACCTGTCCGATCTCGACGCGCTGGTCAACCTGCACCTGGGCTGCGCCGTGCAACTGGTGCAGGGGGCGCTGCCGGGCATGCAGGCGCGTGGCTTCGGCCGGGTGGTGCTGCTGTCCTCGCGCGCCGCACTGGGCCTGCAGACCCGCACCAGCTATTCCGCGACCAAGGCCGGCATGCTGGGCATGGCCCGCACCTGGGCACTGGAGCTGGCGCCGCATGGCATCACGGTCAACGTGGTGGCGCCCGGGCCGATCCGCGCCACCGAGATGTTCCACGACGTCATCCCCGCGGGCAGCGACCGCGAGCGCGGACTGGCCGCGGCGATCCCCGTGAAGCGCCTGGGCGAGCCACAGGACGTGGCGCGCGCGGTGCGCTTCTTCGCCGACGCGGAGAACGGCTTCGTCACCGGGCAGGTGCTGTACGTGTGTGGTGGCGCAAGCGTCGGGAGCCTCGCGATCTGAGACGCGCGATCGCGGCGGCCGGCTTCCTGCTGCTGGAGCCTGCGCCCGGCTGCTGTCGGCCCTCCTGTGAGGAGGGCGGCTCCTTGGGGGGCGCTCCCGGTGAAGGGTGGAGGAGCGTAGGGCCCGCCGCGATGCGAGGGCCGAACGTTCAGGCGTCGGCGCCCTCGGCGGGGGAGCGGTAGAGATCCCGCACCAGCTCGCTTCGCCGTTCCAGCACCGCGCGCTGGTTGATGTAGCCCTTGTCGGTGATCTCGCCGGCATCGATCGAAGGCGGCTCCTCCATCAGGCGGACCGCCGCGACCCGGGTGGACGACCCGGTCGACTCCTCGCGCATCCGCTCCAGACCTTTCGACAGCACCGCGCGAACCGGCGCCGAGGTGATGGCATCGGCAAGCGGCGCCTGCGCGTCCAGTCCGGCGAGCTGGCGGCAGGCGGCCGCGTTGGGGAACACCAGCAGCCGTACGTCGTCGCGGTCGTGTCCGCAGACCACCACGTCCTGCGCCACGGGGGCCAGCGCCTCCAGCGCCCGGACCCGCAGCATGCCGACGTTCACCCACGTCCCCGAGGTGAGCTTGAAGTCCTCCGCGATCCGGCCGTCGAACAGCAGCCCTGATTCCGGACGCGCCGGGTCCAGCCAGCGCACCGCGTCGCCGATGCGATAGAACCCTTCCTCGTCGAAGGCCGCGGCGGTGAGCTTCTCGTCGCGCCAGTAGCCGGGCGTGACGTTCACGCCGCGCACCCGCACTTCCAGCTTGTCTCCGGATGGTGCGAGCTTCAGCTCGCAGCCGGGTACCGGCACGCCGATCACGCCGGTGCGCTCCGCCTGGAAGTGGCAGTCCGTCGCAAGCGGCGAGGTTTCGGTGGAACCCCAGGCCGCCACCATCGGCAGCGGCTGGCCGGTGGCCTCGCGACTGAGGCGCAGAAGCGCATCCCAGAGATGCTGGGGCAGGGCGGCCGCCGCGTAGAAGATCACCTGCAACCGCTCGAAGAAGCGCTTGCGCAGGGCCTCGTCCTTCTCCAGTGCGGCCACCAAGAAGTCGTAGCCGCGCGGCACGTTGAAGTAGATGGTGGGGGAGATCTCGCGCAGGTTGGCCAGCGTCGCGTCGAAGAGGCCCGGAGCCGCCTTGCCCGAGTCGATGTAGAGCGTGCCGCCGTTGCGCAGCACCATGTTGAAGTTGTGATTGCCGCCGAAGGTGTGGTTCCACGGCAGCCAGTCCACGATGACGGGGGGCGTTTCCGCCAGGAACGGCCAGACCTGCAGCTTCGCCTGCTGGCTCGCGCACATCATCCGCTGCGTGTTGACGACCCCCTTGGGAATGCCGGTGGATCCGGAGGTGAAGAGGACCTTGGCCACCGTGTCGCCGTCCACCGCCTGGAAGGCGTTCCGAACCCGCGGGTCATCGGTGCGCTCCGTCAGGCTGGCGAAGTCGAGCTTGCCGGCCTTGACCGCGGGGACCGCCGCGGGGTCGTCGAGAATCACCGTCGCGTCGTGCAATCCGTCGATGGCGGCAAGCGCAGGGGCGAAGCGGGCGGCAGGCGCGGCGTGGATGAAGCCTGGCGAAAGACTCTGGACGATCCCCTTGAGCTTGCCATGGTCGCGCGACATCAGCGAGTACGCAGGCGAAACGGGAACCGCGGGGATGCCCACGTGCATGGCGGCGAGGCTGAGCAGCGCGTGCTGGATCGAGTTGTCCGAGAGCAGCACCAGCGGACGCTGCGGCCCCAGGCCGTTCTCGAGCATCGCGGTGGCGAGCGCGAGCACGGTGGAATGCGCCTCGCTGTAGCTCACCGTGGTCCACTCGCCGTCCTGGCGCTCGGCGAGGAAGGTGCGTTCCGGGGACTCGGTGGCCCAGTGGACCAGCCACTCGCCGATGCAGCGGGAATAGGCGCCGAGCGGCTGCCGGGCGCGCACGAGCTGCGTGCCGTCCGGCCGCGCCTCGACGACCAGATCCGGGCGGGCGAAGAGCGTCTGGGCAGTGCGTGCCGCCAGGGCGGAGTCGTTCATCGGGAATCCTCGGCGACGGTGGCGCTCGCTTCGTCGATCTCGGTGGTGGCGAAGCGCTGCGGCAACGTGAGCTCGATCAGCTCGAGGTCCGCCGAACGGTCCACCACGTTGTGCGGCACGCCGGCCGGCTGCGTGATGCACTCACCGGCGCGAACGACGTGCTCGCCGGGCACGTCCTTGTAGCGGAAGGTGATGTGGCCACGAATCACGAACACCGCGTGCACGTCCATGTCGTGCCAGTGCCAGCCGGTCTCGCGATCGAAGGCCGCGGTGGCGCGCAGGTGGCGCAGGCCGACGCGTCCGGCGGTGGCCGCCCCCACCGCGAGCTCGCGGTAGGCGTTGCCGGGCAGGAGGCCCCCATCCTGCCAGGGGGTCGACTCGAGCGTGTCGAGACGCAGGACCGTATCGCGCTCCCCGAGCTTCAGGGGGCCGGGGTAGCGGGTCTCCTCGCCGGTTGCCATCCGCGTCGTCTCCTCTGGCTGGGCCCCGCGCCGCGATGCGGGAGGGGCGGAAGATGGGTGAATGAAGTATAGTGCCATAACCCGACCGGAGCGACCATGCCAGATATCCAGGCCGACGCCCACGCCGACGCGCAGGCCGACGCGCGCAGCCACCCGGAGCGGCGCCGCGATTCGCGTGATCCGGCATCGCGTGATCCGTCCACGGCCCCCCTCGAACGGCCCAGGCCCTCCCGGGCGCAGGACGCTGCGCCCGGGCTTGGCAAGCATCCCCTGCTGGTCGCGCTGGGTGAGCGCGTGCGCACCTTGCGAGCCCAGCGCGGTCTCACGCGCAAGGCGGCCGCGGCGGCCGCCGACGTCTCGGAGCGGCATCTCGCCAACCTGGAGTACGGCATCGGCAACGCGTCGATCCTCGTCCTGCAGCAGGTTGCCGAGGCGTTGCAGTGCCCGCTCGCCGAGCTGGTGGGGGATGTCACCACCCGTTCGCCGGAATGGCTGATGATCCGGGAGCTGCTGGAGCATCGCAGCGAGGCGGAGCTGCGCCAGGCGCGGCTGCTCCTCACCGAGCATCTCGGCCATGCCGGCCGCGACGGAGGGCGGCAGGGCCGCATCGCGCTGATCGGCCTGCGTGGCGCCGGCAAGTCGACGCTGGGACAGATGCTGGCCGACGCGCTGGACTTTCCGTTCATCGAGCTCAGCCGGGAGATCGAGAAGCTGGCCGGCTGCAGCATCCGGGAGATCCACGACCTCTACGGAACCGGTGCCTACCGCCGCTACGAGCGCCGGGGCATCGACGGCATTCTCGCCAATTACGAGGACGCCGTGATCGCCACGCCGGGCGGCATCGTGTCCGATCCGGCGAGCTTCAACCAGGTCCTTGCCCGGTGCACCACCGTGTGGTTGCGTGCGGACCCTGCGGATCACATGAACCGCGTCGCGGCCCAGGGGGACACCCGGCCGATGGCGGCGAGCAGGGAGGCGATGGAAGACCTCAAGCGGATCCTGTCCGGGCGCGCGGCCTTCTACTCGAAGGCGGACTGCACCCTGGACACCAGCCGGCAGGACCTCGAGCGGACGTTCGTGCTGCTGCTGGGAATGGTGCGGGAACGGTTGGGACGAAGGTCGGAGGATATGAAGTTTGTTGCATGACAGGTTGCTTGACCAGGCGCTTGGGGATGCAGTATGATGCCTGGCTACGCCAGCGGGTCATCCCGGCGACCTGCGCCCGGCCATCTGCGCCTTCCCATCCATCTCGACCCAGCGTCGAGCTACCGAACTACCAGGAGAGACACCATGGGTGACGACGCCCTGCCGCGAGTCGACTATCGCACGGAGCCCGGCCAGTACCGTCACTGGCGCCTGGAGGTCGAGGGCGAGGTCGCGCGGCTGCATCTGGACGTGGCCGAGGACGGCGGCATCCAGCCCGGATACAAGCTGAAGCTCAACAGCTACGACCTCGGCGTCGACATCGAGCTGCACGACGCGCTCAATCGCATCCGCTTCGAGCATCCGCAGGTGCGCTCGGTCATCGTCACCAGCGCCAAGGACCGGATCTTCTGCTCGGGCGCGAACATCTTCATGCTCGGCCGATCCAGCCACGCCTGGAAGGTCAACTTCTGCAAGTTCACCAACGAAACCCGCAACGGCATGGAGGATTCCTCGCGCCACGACGGGATCCGCTTCATCGCGGCGGTGAACGGCGCCTGTGCCGGGGGTGGCTACGAGCTCGCGCTGGCCTGCGACGAGATCGTGCTGGTGGACGACCGGTCCTCTTCGGTCTCGCTGCCGGAGGTGCCCCTGCTCGGGGTGCTGCCAGGCACCGGCGGGCTGACCCGGGTGACCGACAAGCGTCGCGTGCGGCACGATCTCGCGGACCTGTTCTGCACCAGCGTCGAAGGCGTGCGGGGACAGCGCGCGGTGGAGTGGCGCCTGGTGGACGCGGCAGTCAAGCCGGCCCAGTTCGCCGCGGCCGTGAACGAACGCGCGGCGCGCCTGGCGGCGGAGAGCCACCGGCCACGCGAAGCCAAGGCGGTGGCGCTGTCGCGACTGCAGCGGGAGGATTCGGCCGACGCGTTGCGCTACCGCCATCTCACGGTGGAGATCGACCGCGCGAAGCGGACGGCCACCTTCACGGTGCGCGCGCCGCGGACGCCGCAGCCCACGGACGCCGCCGGCATCGAAGCCGCCGGCGAGGCCTGGTGGCCCCTTGCCATGGCGCGCGAGCTGGACGACGCGATCCTTTCCATGCGCACCAACGAGCTCGACATCGGCGTCTGGCTGCTGAAGACCAGCGGCGATATCGCGGCCGTCACGGCGGTGGACGAGGCGCTGCTCCAGCATCGCGACCACTGGCTCGTCACGCAAACCATCGGGCTGCTGCGGCGTACGCTGGCGCGGCTGGACGTCTCCTCGCGATCGCTGTTCGCCCTCATCGAGCCGGGGTCCTGCTTCGCCGGAACGCTGGCGGAGCTCGCCTTCGCCGCGGACCGCACCTACATGCTGGCGCTGCCGGACGATCCGGCCGGCGCACCGAGCCTGGTCCTCACCGGGATGAACTTCGGGTTCTATCCGATGGTGAACGATCAGACGCGCCTGCAGCGGCGCTTCCACGACGAGGCGGGGCCGCTGGAGGCCGCGCGGGCGGCGGCGCAGAAGCCCCTGGATGCCGTTGCCGCCGAGAAGCTCGGCCTGGTCACCGCGGCGCCTGACGACATCGACTGGGCCGACGAGATCCGCATCGCGATCGAGGAGCGCGTCGCGATGTCGCCGGACGCGCTCACCGGCATGGAGGCGAACCTGCGGTTTCCGGTGCGCGAGAACATGCTGACCCGCATCTTCGGGCGGCTCACCGCCTGGCAGAACTGGATCTTCCAGCGACCCAACGCGGTCGGCGAGCGCGGTGCGCTCAAGGTCTACGGGACAGGCGAGAAGGTCGGCTTCGACCTCCATCGTGTATAGATGTGCCAACCCCCCGAGCGCCTTCGGCGCTCCCCCCTTGGGAAGGGGGGCGCCGCCAGCGGACCGGCAAAGCCGGATCCGCGGCGGCCGCTGGGTGCGCGGCAGCCAGTATCCGCGACCGGCGCCGGCCGGGGTGGAAACGAACCGTGCGCTTGCCCTCGGGAAAGCCAGATTCAAGTAACGTCATAAGGAAGCAGTCATGGCATCGATCGACTACGGCCAGAAGATCCCGAACAACGTCAACCTGCAGGACGACCGTACCCTGCAGCGCGCGCTCGAGAGCTGGCAGCCCAACTTCATCAGCTGGTGGGGCGACGTCGGACCCGAGGCTTCGTCCAACTACGACGTCTACCTGCGCACGGCGATCAGCGTGGATCCGCAGGGGTGGGCGCACTTCGGCTACGTCAAGATGCCGGAGTACCGCTGGGGCATCTTCATGCAGCCTGGCGATCCGGAGCGCCTGATCCACTTCGGCGATCACCTCGGCCAGAAGGCCTGGCAGGAGGTGCCGGGCGAGCACCGCGCCAACCTGCGCCGGATCATCGTGACCCAGGGCGACACGGAGCCCGCCTCCGTGGAGCAGCAAAGGCACCTGGGGCTCACCGCGCCCTCCATGTACGACCTGCGCAACCTCTTCCAGATCAACGTGGAGGAGGGACGCCACCTCTGGGCGATGGTCTACCTGCTGCACCGCTACTTCGGCCGCGACGGCCGGGAGGAGGCCGAGGAGCTGCTGGTGCGCCGCTCCGGCGACGAGAACAACCCCCGCATCCTCGGCGCGTTCAACGAGAAGACGCCCGACTGGCTCTCGTTCTTCATGTTCACCTACTTCACCGACCGCGACGGCAAGTTCCAGCTCGCCGCGCTCTCCGAGAGCGCGTTCGATCCGCTCGCGCGCACCACCCGGTTCATGCTGACGGAGGAGGCGCACCACATGTTCGTCGGCGAGAGCGGTGTCTCCCGCACCGTCGCGCGGACCTGCCAGGTGATGAACGAGCTCAAGACAGACGACGTCGCTCGGCTGCGGGCGGCCGGCGTGATCGACCTGCCGACCATCCAGCGCTACCTGAACTTCCACTACAGCGTGACGATCGACCTGTTCGGCGCCGACCAGTCCAGCAACGCGGCGGCCTTCTACAGCTCCGGCCTGAAGGGCCGCTACGAGGAAGGCAAGCGCAGCGACGACCATGTCCTCAAGTCCCAGAGCTACGGCATCCTGGAGGTCAAGGACGGCAAGCTCGCCGAGCGCGAGGTGCCGATGCTGAACGCCCTCAACGAGGTGCTGCGCGACGACTTCATCAAGGATTCCGTGGCGGGAGTCGGCCGCTGGAACCGGGTGATCGAGAAGGCCGGCATCCCGTTCCGCCTCTCGGTGCCGCACAAGGCCTTCCATCGCAACATCGGCACCCTGGCTGGCATCGCGGTGTCGCCGGAAGGCGAGGTCCTGGACAAGGACGCGTGGGAGGCGCGCAAGCACGAGTGGCTGCCGACGCCGGAAGACCGTGCCTTCGTCGCCTCGCTCATGGGCCGCGTGGTGGAGCCGGGCAAGTTCGCCAACTGGATCGCGCCGCCCGCGATCGGCATCAATCGACAGCCGATCGACTTCGAGTACGTCCGCTTCAACTGAACCGGCTGCCGGCCGGGGCAGCCCGGCCGATGGCAAGGAGACCTCATGGACATGGCTGCTGACAGTGCCGTCATCCGGCAGCACGTGATCGATCCCGAGATCTGCATCCGCTGCAACACCTGCGAGGCCACCTGCCCGATCGGGGCGATCACCCACGACGACCGCAACTATGTCGTCAAGGCGGACGTCTGCAACGGCTGCATGGATTGCATCTCGCCGTGTCCGACCGGCTCCATCGACAACTGGCGGATAGTGCCGCGGCTCAAGGCCTACAGCATCGAGGAGCAGTTCTCGTGGGACGAGCTGCCGCCGGAGCTGACGCCCGAGCAGCTTGCCGCCGAAGGCGTCGGAGCCGAGGCGCAGGCCGCCGTGGTGGAGCCTCCGGCCCCGGTGCTGCCGGCTGCCGCCGAGGACGGCGCCGCAGTGTTCGATTCGACCCAGTACTGCGCCGTCCTCCCGCCCTGGTCGGCCGGCCACGCCTACACCAACCTCTACGGACCGAAGAACCCCACCACGGCGACCGTGGCCGGCAACTTCAACTGCACCGAAGCGGGCTTCGCCAACGAGACCCACCACATCGTCCTCGACTTCGGCGCGATGCCGTTCCCCGTGCTGGAGGGCCAGTCCATCGGCATCATCCCGCCGGGCGCCGACGCCCGCGGCAAGCCGCACGTGGCCCGCCAGTACTCCATCGCGAGCGCCCGCAACGGCGAGCGCCGCGGCTACAACAACCTGTCGCTGACCGTGAAGCGCGTCACCGAGGACCACCAGGGAAACCCCGTGCGCGGCGTCGCCTCCAACTACCTGTGCGACCTGAAGGTCGGCGACAAGGTCCAGGTGATCGGCCCCTTCGGCGCGTCGTTCCTGATGCCGAACCATCCACGCTCGAACATCGTCATGATATGCACCGGCACCGGCAGCGCCCCCATGCGCGCGATGACCGAGTGGCGCCGGCGGCTGCGCCAGAGCGGCAAGTTCGAGGGCGGCAAGCTGATGCTCTTCTTCGGGGCGCGCACGCCGCAGGAGCTGCCGTATTTCGGGCCGCTCAAGAGCCTGCCGAAGGACTTCATCGACATCAACCTTGCGTTCTCCCGGCTTCCCGGTGGGCCGCGGCGGTATGTGCAGGATTTGATGCGGGAACGGGCGCCGGATCTGGCGGCGCTGCTGAAGGATCCGCAGACGTTTGTTTATGTCTGCGGGCTGAAGAGCATGGAGGAGGGGGTGGTGCTGGCGCTGCGGGACATTGCGGAGGAGGCCGGGGTGGCGTGGGAGACGCTGGGGGGCGCGCTGAAGCGGGAGGGGCGGCTGCATCTGGAGACCTACTGAGCGGCCCGAACCACACGGCACGCTGTTGTCACTGATCGAACAGGCACATCACTATATTGAAAGCGCAACAACGTCCTCCTGAATGACCGTTGTTCGCTTAAGATATAGCGCATGAAGCCATCCGGGCTTAGCGCCACGTCCCGCGAACAGCTCAGCCGACTACTGCGCGAAAGCCCTTCTGTGGTGACGGCGAGTGACGCCGCCAGCACGCTTGGAATGACACGTGCCGCTGCGGCGCGCAAGTTGGCGGCCTGGTCCCGGGCGGGATGGCTCGCACGAGTCAGGCGTGGCGCATATGTGCCGGTACCGATCGAGTCCGCGTCAGCCGACGTCGCGCTGGAGGATCCCTGGTCTGTCGCCACGGCCATGTACGCGCCTTGCTACATTGGCGGGTGGTCCGCAGCCGAGCACTGGGGCCTCACGGAGCAGATCTTTGGCTCGCTCTGCGTGATGACCACCAAGCGCCCCCGCGATCGCAAGCCAGTGCTGCGCAAAGCGCGCTTCGAGCTTCGCACGGTTGCGGCGTCCAACTTCATCGGCCTCAAGACCGTGTGGCGCGGCGGCGCACGGGTGCAGGTCTCAGATCCGGCTCGCACGGTGATCGACATGCTGGCCGATCCGGCATTGGCAGGCGGCATTCGACAACTGACCGAAATGCTGGCGACTCTCTTAAATGAACAGCCGAAGGAGACGGCCAAGCTGGGGGTCTACGCCGGCAAGCTCGGCATTGGCTCTGTCTTCAAACGGCTCGGGTACCTGCTGAAGCGCGATCACCCCGACCAAAGGGCCCTCATCGAGCTGTGTCGACAGAACCTCTCGGCCGGTTACGCCAAGCTCGACCCCGCCTTGCCCGCAGATCGGCTCGCAACGGCCTGGCGCCTATGGGTGCCGGCCACTGAACTGCGTGAGGCGCAGGCGTGATCCCCAAGCAAGAGATCATGGCCCTCGCAGCGGAATTGCAGTTGCAGGCCCACGTCGTGGAGAAAGACTACGCCCTTGGCTGGTTCCTGGCCGGCATCTCGGCCCACCCGGTCATCGGGCCGCGCTGGGTCTTCAAGGGCGGTACCTGCCTGAAGAAGTGCTACTTCGAGACGTACCGCTTCTCTGAGGACCTCGACTTCACGCTGCAGGACGCCGACCACCTGGATGAAGACTTCCTCGCCGTGGTGTTCGAAGAAGTGGGCGAATGGGTCTACGACGTCTGCGGCCTGCGGCTCCCGCCGGAAGCGCGGAAGTTCGAGGTCTTCACCAACCCTCGGGGCTCCCGGTCGGCACAAGGCCGCGTCGGCTATCGCGGGCCTCTCGGTCGTGCGGGCGATCCGCCCCGCATCAAGCTCGACCTGGCTGCCGACGAGGTTCTGGTGTTGGCACCGGTCCAGCGCCCCGTTCACCACCCCTACACGGATCATCCGGCTGATGGCATTTTCGTCCTCAGCTACTCGTTCGAAGAAGTCTTCGCGGAGAAGATGCGTGCGCTCGCCGAACGCCAGCTCCCACGCGACCTGTACGACGTGGTACACCTGTACCGACGGCAAGACCTGCGGCCGGACCGCGCCGTCCTGCGCAGCACGCTTGCCCGTAAGTGCGAGTTCAAGGGCATTGCGGTGCCCACGTATGCCGCTCTCACGAGCCGACCCGAGCGCGCCGCCATCGAGGTGGAATGGGAGCAGATGCTCGCCCACCAACTGCCGACGTGCCCACCCTTTGCCGAGTTCTGGCAGGAGCTTCCAGAAGTCTTCGCATGGCTGAGCGAAGCCATCGCCGCGCCCACCTTTGCTCCCGTGCCGAGGGCAGCCTTTGGGCGCGATACGCTGGATAGCACCTGGCGCCTGCCACCAATGGTCCGGGCCTGGGGCGCCGAGGCTGGATCGCTGGAGACGATCCGCTTTGCCGCCGCCAACCGACTCTGCGTGCAGCTGGGCTACACCAAGGTCAGCGGCGAGCGCACGTCACCGACGATCGAACCCTATTCGGTTCGCCGGACGAGTGCCGGTCATCTGCTGTTGTTCGGAGTGAAGGCAGACACCGGCGAGTCCCGCAGTTACCGGCTGGACCGCGTAAACGCGGCCACTGTCACGCGGCAGGCCTTCCGGCCCCGCTACGTCGTCGAGTTGACGGCGTCGGGCCCGCTGGCCCCCGCTTCGGAGCGCCCGACATCTACGGCTGCTGCTCTTGCTCCGAACACGCCATCCATCCGCAAGAGTCCGGCGCCGGCGCGCCGTGCCGGCCCCAAGACCTTCGGATTGACCGGGCCCAGCTACACGTTTGCCTGCACGGTGTGCGGCAAGACCTTCAAGCGCGGCACGTACGACGCCACGCTTAACCCCCACAAGGACAAGCAGGGTTGGCCATGCCCCGGTCGCATCGGCAATCTGAAGTGAACGAGAGCTCATGAATCTGCAAGAACTGCTCACCCAGCTCGAGATGCCCATCCTCATCCGTCCGACGCGGCGCATGACCCAGGGCGAACTGGAGAGCTATCTCGAGAAGGCCGCCGACATCCTGCGCGGAAATGCCGACCATTCCGAGTTCCGTGGCTATGTGTTCGGGCTGCTGTTCTATAAGCGCATCAGCGACTGCTACGACGAAGAGGTTCGCACCCAGACCGAGGCGCTGGTCAAGGCCGGTGTTCCGCGCGACCAGGCGCTGCTGCTGGCACGAGCCCCGCAGAACCACCACTTCACGGTACCCGAACAGGCGGCCTGGTCCGACGTAGCGCGCACCGCCAAGGGCCAGCTCGGCCAGGCCCTGAACGAGGCCATGCTGTCCATCGAGCGTGCGAACGCCCATCGACAGAACAACTTCGACGGGATTCTCACTGGCAAGATCGACTTCAACAAGCAGGACGAACTGCCCCGCGACAAGCTGGTCAACCTGATCAACCACTTCAGCAGCCAGACCTTTGGTCGCTCGCACGTCTCTGACGACCTGTTCGGCAACGCCTACGAATACCTGATCCGCAACTTCGCCAGCAGGGCAGGCAAGTCCAGCGGGGAGTTCTACACACCGGCCGAGGTCGGCATCCTAATGGCCGAGGTGCTGCAGCCGCGAGCGGGCATGTCGGTGTGCGACTGGGCCAGCGGTTCGGGCGGCCTGCTGTTGCAGTGCATCGGGCACGTCAAGAAGCATGACGGTGACGTGCGACAACTGCAGCTGCATGGGCCGGAATCCAATGTCACCACCTACAACATCTCGCGCATCAACATGATCCTGCACGGCATCCCCGTGTGGGAGCACAAGCAGGGCGACAGCCTGCGTGACCCGCGGCACCTGACGGCCGAGAACCGCCTCAAGCAGTTCGACCGCATCATCATGAACCCGCCATTCTCGCTGGAGGACTGGGGGCACGACACGGTGGCAGCGGGAGATAAGTTCGGGCGCCTGGGCTTCGGCATGCCGCCCGCGAGCAATGGCGACTGGGCTTGGCTGCAGCAGATCGTGAAGTCGCTGAAGGATCTCGACCCCGACACCGCCACCGGCGGACAGGGCATGGTGGTGATGTCGCAAGGCGTGCTGTTCCGCGGCCAGCCCGAGCAAACCGAGGAAGAGGATGGCCAGAACCAGAAAGCCGATGCCGAGTACGTGATTCGCCGCGGCTTCATCGAAGCCGATCTGATCGAGGCCATCGTCGTGTTGCCCGCCAAGCTGTTCTACGGCAACAACGTGCCGGGCTGTCTACTGCTGCTGAACAAGGCCAAACCCGAAGCACGCAAGGGCAAGATCCTGATGGTCTGGGCGTCCCGCCACTTCCAGAAGGGCAATCCCCAGAACCTGCTGCGCCCCTCCGACTTGATGCGTGTCCTGGTCCCATGGCGAGCCTTCGGCGACTTGGCGGAAGCGAGGCGGCTGGTACCACTGCACGAGGCGCAGTTGATCCGCGAGGTTGAGCAGGACCGCGACAACCGGCTTGCCGACATCGAAGATGCCTATGGCCCTGTGCTGGAGCCGCTGGCCCGGTTGCAAGTGGAACTGGAAGTGCTGAAGGCATTGGATCTGAAGGTGCAAGCCGTCAGGGACGCGATCACCCCGGAGCACTCGTATTTCCACCCACTGGCACCTCTGAAGGCCGAGGTGGATCGGATCGAGACAGAGATCGCCGCTGCAGCACGAGGTGGCAAGGGGCCGCTAAAGGCTGCCCTCTTGTCCTCGAAGGCCAAGTTCGACGAGGCACGAAGGAAGCTCGTGGATGCGATCAAGGCGCGCGAGAGGCAGGTGGCCCGCGCAGTCAAGGAACTGACGAAGCTGCAAGAAGAGCGAGATGCAAGCGAGGCAGCGATTGCCCGTCTAGCCGAAGTCGAAGTAATTCACCTACGTGAGACAGCCTGCGACCTTGCAAAGATCTGCGCAGATCCCGAGCATGCATCGCGATACTTCAAGCTTGTACGCAACGAAGAGCTCGCCAAGAATGAGTTCAATCTCAATCTTCCGAGATACGTTCAAACATTCGATGCTCAAGTCGCAATTGATCTAAGCGCCGCGCTGAAGAACTTCGAAACAGCTCGCGAAGCAACGTCGGAAAGCCTCTCTCGCATTGCCCGCGCACTGAACGGTATTGGCCAGGACGAATGATTACCCATCCCTTTAAGACTATCCTTGGCAACATTCCTGACGGCTGGGAAGCAGTTCAGTTGCGCAGGCTCTTGTCCAGCCATACCTCCGGGGAGTGGGGCGCAGAGGACGGAGACGTCGGAGTCAAGATAATCAGGTCTACGAACTTCACAGATGCAGGCCATCTTGATCTTTCAGATGTAGCGGTTCGGTACTTCTCGGAGCGAAACGTTGAGCGTTTCGGGTTGGCCGCTGGAGACATCCTTCTGGAGAGATCTGGGGGAGGACCTGACCAGCCAGTGGGCAGAGTTGGATTCGTCGAATCCGACCTCGGATGGTTTTGGGCCTCAAACTTCGTTCAAGTGCTTCACCCTGATCCACAGTTGATTAATTCACGCTATCTTGGCTGGATCTTGTTTGAACTGCAACGAACGGGGTTGGTTGAACGTTTCCAGCAGCAATCAACTCAAATGCGGAACCTGAACTATCGAGACTACTTGAGAATGCTGGTTCCCGTTCCGCCTATGTCCACTCAGAAATCGATCGCAGAGGCAATTGACGCGGCAACGCAAGCCGTATTCTGTCTACAGGCCGAGGTCAATGCAGCGAAGCGAGTAAAGGACTCAATGCTCCAGACTTTGTTGATCGGTAGTGGCCCCGGAGGTCTCAGATGCCTGAAGTTATGGAGGGTCCAGACCCGTACTCCGTACGCACGCTTTTTAGCGAGGAGACCACTGTCGAACGCGAGATCATCGAGCATCTGAAGGCCGCCAGACTGGGCTGGACCTGGCGGTCACGCAATTTCCTGAAGAAGTACCGTTTCGACGAGCGCGAAGCTGCTGTTGCCGCTGCTGCGGGAGAAGCTCAGGGCGCTGAACCCCGCCGTGCTGACGAACGACAGCCGGGTGGACGCCATCGTCACAATGCTGCTGGCCTGCCGTGACAACCAGCGATGGCTGGCCTGGTTGAAGGATGGCGTGAACTACAAGTTCGACGTGGCCGAGAATGCCCACGACGTGCGGTTGATTAACTACGAGAACCTGAATGCCAACGACTGGTGGGTGACCAACCAGTTCTCGATCGACGGCCGCTCCACCCGTCGGCCCGACATCGTGCTGCTGATCAACGGCATTCCGGTCGTCGTGATCGAAGCCAAGACGGCTAGCCGCAGCAAGCCCGACTGGCGCGAGGGCGCCAAGCAACTTGGAATGTACGCGGAGGAGATCGACCAGCTCTTCTACACCAACGCCTATGGCGTGGGCGTGAACGAGACCCGGATGATGTACGGCGTCCCGGGTCGGCGGCTGCAGTTCTGGCTGCAGTGGCGCGACCCCTGGCCACACGCCATCGACGAGTACGACGAGATGAAGGTCTCGCTGTACGGCCTGTTTGACCGCAGCAATCTGCTGGACTTCATCCGGCACTTCATCATCTTCGTCACCAAGGATGGTCGCACCGATAAGGTGGTGGTGCGCTACCAGCAGTACCTGGCGGTCAAGGACATCGTCAACCGTGCCACCGCACTGACCTTGCCTTCAGAGAAGCGTCGTGGCCTGATCTGGCACACGCAGGGGTCTGGCAAGACGCTGACCATGATCTATGCGGCCCGCAGCCTCTGGGAAGACCCGAAGCTGAAGTCCCCGACGGTCATCCTGCTGGTGGACCGCGAGCAGCTCGGCGATCAGATGGTCCGCGAGCTCAACTCCACTGGCACCGGCAACGTGCACGTCGCTGCCAGCAAGCGCGATCTTGAAGAGAAGCTGCGCGGCGACTACCGCGGCGTGATCCTTACCACCGTGCACCTCTTCGACGGCATGCCGACGCGCATAACCCAGCAGCGGCCCAATGTTATCGTGATGGCCGACGAGGCGCACCGTTCTCAGGAACGAGAGCTGGGCACCTTTATGCGTTCTGCCTTGGAAGGCGCGTCGATGTTTGGCTTCACGGGCACGCCTATCGAGAACGACGACCACAACACGCCCAAGGCCTGGGGCTACGTCAAGGAGGATGGCAAGATCGAGCGCTACATGGGACGGCCCTACACGGTGACCGATGCTCTGCGCGACGGTGTCGTGAAGCCCATTCACTGGCAGCCCCGGGTGACGGATTGGCAACTATACGGCACCAAGCTCGATGTTGCATTCCAGCGGGAGTTCGGCCACCTGCCGGAGGTCGAGCGCGACAAATTGGTCACCGAAGGTGCCCGGCTCGATGCGCTGCCTTACCACGACAGGCGCATCGCGCAGATTGCCGATGACGTGACGCAGCACTTCACTGAGCACGTGCAGCCGAATGGCTTCAAGGCAATGTTCGTGTGCCGGGAGAAGAAGGCGGTCAAGCTCTACACCGTCGCCCTTCGCCAGCGGCTGGGAGGCGAACTAGTCGCGCCTGTAATTTCCGAGGCGCCGCAGATCGACCCGGAAGACATTAAGGCGATGTACCTCGGGGACACCAAGCGAAAGGCACTGCTCAACCAGTTCCTGATCCCTGCGGCATCGGAGGCCGACGAGCACCGCGATAAGCCGCTGCGCAAGGTGCAGATTCTGGTGGTGTGCGACATGCTCACCACGGGCTTCGACGCCCCCATTCTCCAGACTCTGTACCTAGACCGCAAGATGGAGAATCACCAGCTGCTTCAGACCATCGCGCGCGTGAACCGGCCGTACAATGAGTTGAAGGGGCATGGCTTGGTCCTTGATTACTACGGCATCTTTGACCATCTGAACGATGCCCTGAACTATAGGCCCGACGAGTTGGGTGACGTGGCCTTCCCCTTCGAAGCCATTCGTCAACGGTTCCGTCAGACTTTCCGCGAGGTATGGGATATCTTCCCTGAGGCCACCGTGCCGCGCGATGGCTCGCACGATGCCTTCATCGCGGCGATGATGATCCTGCGAGACGAGGACGACGCCGAGAAGCGTTTCGACTTGGGCTATCGCAACTTACGTGTGATGTACGAAGCTCTGCAGCCAGACGAGCAACTGCGTGACTTCATTCGCCCGTACGTATGGCTGACCAAGCTGTACATGCTGTATCGGAAGAAGTTCTATCCGATCGAGAGCCGCAGCGTTGAGGCCACCGAGGAGGACGCCGCTCGCACGCGGGAACTTATTCGCGACCACATCGACGTGGAGATGCTGGAAACCGAGTTCCCGACCTATGTTCTCGACGAGCACTTCCTGACCAAGCTGAAAGACAAGAAGCCCGACGCCAAGGCGCTGGACATCGAAGCCATGCTGTTGTCGGAGCTGCGCGTCCGCCTGGACCAGGATGAATCGTTCCGCCTTTTGTCGGATAGGCTGCAACGGCTGATCGACGAGAAGCGCGCTGGCACGCTGGCAGGCGTGACGCTCATCGAAGAACTGGAGAAGATGACCAACGCCGTGCGCCAGGCTATCGACGAGGTGAACCGCCTCATCGCCCAGCAACTGGCGCTGATGGTGAAGGCGCGAGATCATGCGATCGCCGACGCTGTGGCCGTGGAGGTGGCAGCGGCCACGCTGGAGGTGGCCGATAAGCATTGCTTCCCGAATTGGTGGGCCACTGCAACCGCAGACCCCGATCTCACGCGAGACCTGCTGATGATGGTGGCCACGAAGTTCTCCGCGGCCGGGCTGCTGACTGCCGATGCCATGGGCTTCATCGGCGCGCTCGTGCAGGCACTCAGACGCCGCCGTTACCAGCCGCATCCGGCGAGCGGGACGGCTTCACCAGCGAGCAGCGATGCCGGCGCTGATTGACGACGCGGCGCCCGGCAGTCTGGTGCTGCCGGACGGACGATCGATCGACTTCGCGATTCGGTACTCCAGACGTGCCCGGTCAGCCCGCCTGCGAGTGGGCGCACGCGAGGGACTGGTCGTCGTCGTCCCCGTGGGCCTGCGGCGCGAGCGTGTCCAGCAGATCGTCGACCACAAGCGCGATTGGATCGCGTCAAAGCTGGCAGACATCGATGCCATTCGGCATCTTGTTCCGCGGGTGGCGCCAGCACGCCCGCAGGCCTTCGACCTCCCGGCGCTTGCCGAAACCTGGCGGGTCGAGTACCGCGAGATGCGGCGCGCGTCGGTGGGTGCCAGGACGAATCAGTCCGGTCGTATTGTCGTCTTCGGTGCTATCCACGATGTCGATGCCTGCCATGCTGCGCTGCGTCGGTGGCTGGCCCGTAGAGCCGCAGCAGCGCTACCACCCTGGCTAGGGCGAGTAGGATTGCAATGTGGGCAGCAGCCCACCGCTGTCGCCATCAAGAACCAGCGTACCCGCTGGGGAAGCTGCGCAGCAAGCGGACGCATCAGCTTGAATTGCAGGCTGCTCTTTCTGCCTCGCGAGTTGGTCCGTTACGTGATGGCTCACGAGCTTTGCCACCTCATCGAGCCCAATCATTCGCAGCGGTTTTGGGCGAGTGTTCGCGCGCTGGAGCGAGGCGCAGATGCGTGGCATGGGCAGATGCGTGATGCATGGAAGTTGGTTCCTGATTGGGCGCAGCCGCCCTCCAGGGTGGAACTGTAGCAATGGCCGACGCGGCACCCGAGTCCGCTCAGGCCGGAGCCTGCATGCCGCTGGATTGGCATGAGCGGCTTTACTACCGCGATCAGCTGAGGAAGGCGAGATACGCTGCCCTGGCTGACGCGGAGGGTTTCCAGTCGGTTTGTTTCGCGTTGGAGGCCCTGGGGATGCGCCTGTTGGGGCGACGTGGAGATCTGGGTCGATATCTCGGCCCGCTTCGCGGTTTGGCCACGAATTCGTCGACGCTCGCCGATCTGGCTACCAACTCGCCTTCGCGGTTCTCGAGCTTCGACAGCCTGTTCGCGCTGGTACGCAGCGCGAGGAACGATGCCATGCACTCGGGCGTCTACGCTCGTCATGCAACTGCGGCAGCCATCGAGATCTGTATTGGCTTGGAGGAAGCCCTGATGACACAAGTGGACGCCCGGACAACCGTATCCGACTTCATGGTGAAGTCCGTGGTGCTCGTGGAGCGCTGGCAACCGGTGGCGCACGCGCGGCAACTGATGCTGACGCACTCGTTTTCTTTTCTGCCTGTCTACCTGGACCGTTGGATGCTGGTGTCGGAGACGGCTGTCGCTCGATACCTTCGGGGTGGGGGAGACTGGAAGAGCTTGATGTCCACTCCCATAGATCGAGCGGAGGAGGCGGGGCTGAGGTTGATTGACGCCCGTGTCGTGAGGCCCGAAGATAGCGCGGTCGACCTTCTCAACGATTGCGAGTTGGATCGGCAGTCTGCTCGTCTTTGGTTGGTGGAAGAGGCGCCGGGACGCCTTTGCGGCGTTCTCTCGCCATTCGAGCTGATGTGAGGGTGCCCTAGATGAGAGGGCCGGGAAGGTCAGCTGCGCGTTCGGTGGCGGTTACTTCGGAAGTTCGCTTGCGGTAGCTAGGTCATCGATGTCTTATCCCCGCCGCTTGGGCGCTCGGCGAGGCCCGTCGCCGAAGAGTCCGGCGCCGTCCGCACGCCCTGGAGGACGAGCTCCAGCATCTGGTCCGCCACGGTCTCCACGTCCAGGGTGCCTTCGCCCATGAGGTGCCGGGTCGCGTGGTGCTCGATGCCCCCGAAGATCATGTCGCGCACCAGGCGCACCGGAACTTGCTGCCCGAACTCGCCGGACTCGACGCCTTGCTCGATCGCCCGGCGCATGTGGCTCGTGTAGCGCTGGTTGAGCTTGCCCACGATCGCCCGGAACTCGTTGTCGCCGGTGCGCAGCTCCCGGATGATGAGGCGCATCAGGCCGGGGCTGTCGCGCAGCGCGCGCAGGTGGGCCGCGATGAGGTAGCGCAGCCGGCTCCTCACCGATCCGATCAGCCGCAGCTCGCGCTCGAGCTCCTCGTTCTTGCGGCTGTACCAGTCCGACACCACGCGCGCCAGCAGCTCGCGCTTCGATTTCACGTAGCGGTAGATGTTGCCTTCGACCACTCCGGCGCGGCGCGCCACCTCCGCGACGGTGGCGGCCTCGTATCCCGATTCCACGAAGACCTGCTCGGCGGCGGCGAGGATCTCCTCCAGACGCTCTTCCTTCGGCAGCCGGCGGCGGCGCGCGACGGGCGGCGTGGCCGAAGGTGTGCCCGCAGCTGTCGTCGACGGCTGGCGGGTCCTGGTCGTGCTCGCGGTCTTCATCGGTAGTCGTCCTATCGGGGCGGCAGCCGGAAGGCGCCGTCCAGCCGGATGCATTCGCCGTTGACGTAGCCATTCTCGGCGATGGCGCAGCACAGGCTCGCGATCTCTTCCGGGTGGCCGAAGCGCTTGGGAAACTGGAAGTCGGCAGCGATGCGGTCGATCACGGTGCGCGGCAGGCCTTCCATCATTGGCGTGCGGAAGGCGCCGGGGGCGATGCTGTTGACGCGAATGCCCCTCGCGGCAAGCTCGCGCGCCGCCGGCAGCGACAGGCCCACCAGGCCGGCCTTGCTGGCGGCGTACGCGGCCTGGCCCACCTGGCCATCGAAGGCGGCGCCGGACGAGATCGTCACCACCACGCCGCGCTCCCCGTCGGCGCCCGGCTCGTTGCGCATCATCTGCTCCGCGACGTGGGCGAGCAGGTTGAAGGTGCCCACCAGGTTGATGCCGACCGTGCGGGCGAAGTCGCCGCATGCACTCGCTCGCCCCGCCCTGTCCAGGATCCGCATCGACCCGACCACGCCGGCGAAGCTGAAGCAGGCGTGAATGGCGCCGAAGCGCTCCACTGCCCGTGCCGTGGCGGCGGCCACCTGCGCTTCGCTGGCGAGATCGGCCGCGACGAACAGGCTGCGGGCCGGATCGAGCTCGGCTGCGCGCGCGCTGCCCTGCGCCGCGTCGCGATCCAGCAGCACGACCCTGGCTCCCTTCTCCTGCAGGCAGTAGCGTGCCGTCTCCCAGCCCAGGCCCGAGGCTGCCCCCGACACCAGGACCACCTTGTCCTCGAGCTTCATGCGGCGCGTCCGTAGATCCCGATGTGGGCCACCGATTCCTCGATCCCCCAGATGCCGCCGCCGTTCTCCTGGATGGCGAGCTTCGCGCCGGCCACCTGCCGCGATCCGCATTCGCCCCGCAGTTGCATGACGAGCTCGAAGACCTGGCCGAGCCCGGTAGCCCCGATCGGATGCCCCTTGCTCTCCAAGCCGCCCGAGGGGTTGACGGGGACGCGGCCACCCAGCGTGGTTTCGCCGCGTTCGGCCACGACGCCGCCGGCTCCCGGTTCGCACAGGCCCAGGTTCTCGGTCTGCATCAGCTCGCCCATCGCCGTCGCGTCGTGCACTTCGGCCAGGTCGATGTCGGATGGGGCCAGGCCGGCCGCCTCGTAGGCGTCGCGGGCGGCAAGCCGGGTGAGGTGCCGGTCGAGGTCCTCCGGGTCGCGGGTGCTGGCCGAGCGGATGATGCTCGCGTGCACCACCACCGCCCGACGGGCCTCGCCCTGGAGGCGCTTCAGGCCTTCGGCGGTGCACAGCAGGGCGGCTGCCGCGCCGTCGGAGATGGGCGAACACATCGGCAAGGTCAGCGGATAGGAGATGGGCGGCGCCGCCAGCACCTCGTCGACGGTCATGGGATCGCGGAACTGCGCGCGCTCGTTCGCCGCCGCATGCCGGCGGTTCTTCGAGGCGATGGCCGCGAGCTGGCGCTGGGTGATCCCGAAGCGGCGCATGTACTGGCGCGCGAAGCCTGCATACACGTCCATGAAGGGACTGTACTGGCTGGTGGCGCTGGAGCCGGGGGGGATGGACAGGTCGCTGCCGAGCGCCTTGAAGCGGTCGTGATTGGCCTGCGGCGACTCCACGTCCCAGGCGGCGTCGAAGATGGCGAAGCGGCGCGATCGCTCGGTCGTGAAGAGCTTGTCCACGCCGACAGCGAGCGCCACTTCGCAGGCCCCGGAGCGCAGGTAGTGGTAGGCCATGTGCAGGGCGGTGCTCGCCGTGGCACAGGCGTTCTCCACGTTGATCACGGGGATGCCCTGCAGGCCCAGCGGCAGCAGGGACATCTGGCCCTTCACCAGGTGCTGGCCCTCGAGCAGCCCCTGCGCGCAGTTGCCGAAGAACGCGGCCTGTACCTGGCCCGCCTCGCAGCCGGCGTCGGCGAGCGTATCGTTGACTGCGCGTTGGGTGAGCTGCTTGACGGAGAGGTTCGGCAGCCGCGTGAAGGGTGTCATGCCGACACCTGCGATGTAGATCGGTTTCATCTCGTGGCCGGTCGGGCCGGCGTTCTGTTGTTCATTGGCCGGTGTACCGGGGCACCCGCTTCTGCAGGAAGGCGGACGTGCCCTCCCGCATGTCCGCGGTGCGCATCTGGCTGCGCAGCTCGTGCAGCTCTTCGCGCAGCGCATCGGGCAGGGACTTCTCGGCGGTGGTGTTCGCGACGGCCTTGAGGCGGGCCAGCAGCACTGGGCTCTTGGCGGCCAACTCCTCCGCCAGGGACTGGGTGACCGCCTCCAGCTCTGCCGGCGTGACCACGGCATTGACGAGGCCGAGTCGCTGCCACTCGGCAGCGGGCCACAGGCAGCCGGTGAAGAGGAGCTGCTTGGCTTGGTTGAGCGGCAGGCGGCGTGGCAGCAGGGCCGACGAGCCGCCGCCGGGGAAGATGCCGAAGTTGGCGTGTCCGTCGCCGATGCTCGCCGTGTCGGCCGCGACGACGAGGTCGCAGCACAGCAGCAGCTCCAGGCCGCCGCCGACGGCCAACCCGTTGGCGCACCCGATCAGGGGCTTGCCCAGGCCACGAAGGACTTCGAAGCAGCGCGTCACGGCGTCGATGTAGCCGTCGCGGGCGCTGCCCTTCGCCTCGATCTCCTCGAGCAACTGACGGATGTCGCCGCCGGCGCAGAACGCGCGCCCGGTGCCGGTGATGACCAGTGCCCGGGCGGAGGGATCGGCCTCCGCCCGGGCGGCCGCCTGCGCGAGCGACTCCAGCGTGTCGCGGTCCAGGGCGTTCAACGCCTCGGGCCGGTCGAGCGTGATCCAGGCCGCAGGCCCGCGATTGGCGTAGTGGACGGGCATCGCTCAGCGGCTGGCAGAGTAGGGCATGAAGTCGGAGATCGCGCGCGTGCTGCCGTCCTTCGCGGTCATCCGGAACATCTTCAGCGCCGGCGCGGCGTGGCCCGCGGCATTGTTCAGCGACACCGGACCGCTCAGGCCTCCGGTCTCGAAGTCCTTCAGCGCGGCGAGCTGGTCGATGACGCAGGCCCGCGTCGGGGTGGCGCCGCAGCGCGAGATCGCCTCCGCCATGATCCTGACCCCGACGTAGCCGCTCACGGAATAGCGGCTGAGCGAAGCCTGCTCGTCCTCCGTGAGGTGCTTCTTCGCGCTCTGCACCAGCGCCTTTCCGGCCGGCTCGTTCAGCGCGGCGTAGTAGTCGTTGAAGTAGTAGTCGTAGCCGTAGGGGCTCGCCAGCTTGATGGTCGCGGACAGGCCGGCCGCCCAGTTGCCGATGACGGTCATGTCCATGCCCAGGCGCCGGGTCTCCTTCAGGATGCCGCCGGGCTCGGTCACGGTGGTGCCGAGGTAGAGGACCTCGGCGCCTGCTTCCTTCAGCTTGAGGGCTTCGGCGCTGAAGTCCTTCGCGCCGCGCTGGTAGGGCACCTCGGCGACCGCGTTCAGCTTGAAGTCGGCCACGGCCTTCTGGAATCCGCGCAGGACCCCCTTGCCGTAGTCGTCGTTCTGGTAGAGCACCGCGAACTTGGCCCCACGCTTGCCTTCCTTCTCCGCCAGGTAGCGCAGTCCTTCATAGGCCGCGACGTCGTAGTCGGGGCCGACCATGAACACGGTGGCCTTGCGCGGCTGCAGCACCGCCGCGTTCGGCGCCACGTGCACGATCGTCGGCACCTTGGCCTGGTCGAGCACCGGCATCACCGCCGTGACGCCCGAGCCGCCGGTGGTCCCGGTGACGGCGAACACCTTGTCGACGTCGACCAGCTTGCGCATCGCCGAGACCGACCGGGCGGGCACGTAGCCGTCGTCCTCGTAGAGCATCTTGAGCTGGCGGCCATTCACTCCGCCGGCGGCGTTGATCTCGGCCGCGGCGAGCTTGGAGCCGACGTAGGCCGACTTCCCGATGAAGGCGGCCGGCCCGGAGAGCATCAGCACCTCGCCGATGAGGATCTCCTTGTCGGTCACGCCGGGTTCCTGCGCGCTTGCGGTAGCCACGCCCGCGAGCGCGATGGCGGCCGCGAGCGTCCTGATGTTGCCCATTCTCTTCATCGTCGGTCTCCTTGGTCGGTAGAAGGCAGATTGGTCGGGGAAAGCGGATTCGTGGCGATAAACGGATTCATCCGAAACACGGATTCAGCGGGAAAGCGGCCATTGCACGGCGAAGCGCTTGGCCTTGCGCCAGATGCCGGCCAGCCCCTCCGGCTCGAAGCGCAGGAAGAGCAGGATGACGGCGCCGTACAGCAACTCCTTGACCTCGTAGGCGTGGGTCGACAGGAGGGCTTCGAGCCGGGACCCGGGGCCGCCCACGGTCCAGCGCAGCAGCTCGGGCAGCAGCACGATGAAGAAGGCGCCGAGGACCGCACCGGTGACGCGGCCCAACCCGCCGACGATCAGCATCGCGAGCACCTCGATGCTCAGGACGATGCTGAAGCTGTCGACGTTGACGTAGCGGGTCTGCGCGGCCATCAGCGCGCCGGCGACGCCGGCGAAGAACGCGCTGACGACGAACGCCAGCAGCTTGTAGGCGGTCAGGTTGATGCCCATGGAGCTGGCCGCGATGTCGTGCTCGTGCAGGGCGAACCAGGCGCGTCCGATGCGGGAGCGTCCCAGGTTGAGGCTCACCAGGATGGCGAGCAGCACCGCGCACAGCGCCGCCACGTAGGCGTTCACGTCCGGGCTCGAGGCCGGGCCGAGCAGGCGCAGGGCCTCGGCCGGGATGCCGCTCGGGCCGCGCGTGACGCTCTCCCACTCCACGAGGATGTGGGTGACGATGTAAGAGAAGCCGAGCGTCGTCAAGGCCAGGTAGAGACCTCGAAGCCGCAGCGAGGGCACGCCGACGATCAGGCTCGAGGCCGCGGCCAGCAGGCCCGCCACCGGCATCGCGAGCAAGCCGGGGAAGGCGTGGTCCGTCGTGAGGATGGCCTGCGTGTAGGCGCCGATCGCCATGAAGCCGGCGTGGCCGAGCGAGAGTTGGCCGGCCACGCCGGAGAGCAGGTTGAGGCCGATCACCGCGACCGCCGCCACCAGCGCCGTCGTCGCGAGGTTCAGCACGTAGCTGTTGGCTGCGAGCGGCAGCAGCAGGCATAAAGCGACGGCGGCGGCGCCCCAGGCCCACTTGGCGGCGTTGTCGGTGAGCGCGACATACTCGCCGTATTCCTGCTTGAAGGTGCCGCTGCGCATCAGACCCTCTCGATCCGGCGCGTGCCGAACAAGCCGTAGGGCTTGGCCATCAGGACGACGATGATGAGCACGAAGCCGATCACGTCCTTCATACCGCGACCGAGGTACCCGCCGGCGTAGCTCTCCAGCAGGCCGACGACCAGCCCGCCGAGGGCGCCGCCCAGCACGGAGTCGAGGCCGCCCAGGATGGCTGCGGGGAACGCGCGCAGGCTGAGGCTCGAGACCGTCGGGTCGAGGTTGAACAGCAGGGCGCAGGAGATGCCGGCGAGCGCGGCGTACAGACCCGCCAGACCCCAGGCCAGCGCATGGATGCGCTTCACCGGAATGCCGGCGAGCAGGGCCGCTCCCTCGTCGCGCGCGGCCGCCCGCATGGCGATGCCGATGCGGGAGCGGTTGAACAGCAGCCACGTAGCCGCGCAGCAGGCCGCCAGCAGCAGCAGGGCCATCAGTTGCTCCGGGTACAGGCGGATGGCGCCGAGCGCGACCAGGTGAGTGCCGAGCAGCGGCGGCATGGCCACCGGCTCGGCGCCGGCCGTGATCACCACGGCCGCGCGGATCATGATGGCAAGCGCGATCGTCACCATCACCTTCGAGAAGATCGGCTCGCCCGCCATCGGCCGGATGAAGGCGCGCTCGAGCAGCACGCCGGCCACGATCCCGACGGCGAGGCTTGCGGCCAGCGTCGCCGCGAACGACGCCTGGTACGTGCTGGCCACCATGTAGGCGGTGTACGCCACCAGCAGCATCAGGTCGCCCTGCGCGAAGTTGAGCAGGCCGGTGGCCCGGTAGACCACGGCGAAGCCCATGGCGATCAGCGCATAGACGCTGCCCACGATCAGGCCGCTGACGGTCAGGTTGGCGAGCAGGTCCATCACGCAACCCCCTCGACGGCCTCGGCCCCGTAGATCTCCTCGATCTCCGCGCGGAACTTGCGCTCGATCGCGGCGCGCCGCACCTTCATCGTGGCGGTGACCTCGCCGTCGTCGTGGTCCAGTTGCTTGCGCATGATCACGAACTTGCGCACGTTCTCGACGCGCGCGAAGCGGGCGTTCACCGCGCGCACGGCCTGGTCCACCAGGTCGCGGACCTCGTCCTGCGACGCCAGGTGGGCGTAGTTGGTGTACGCTAGTCCGCGCTCCTGCGCCCAGTGCCCGACCGTCACCAGGTCGATCTGGATCAGGGCGGCAAGGAAGTGGCGGCCGTCACCGAGGAGGATGGCTTCCTCGATGTAGGGGCTCTCCTTGAGCGCGTTCTCGATGAGGGAGGGGGTGATGTTCTTGCCGCCGCTCGTGATGATGATCGACTTCTTGCGGTCGACGATGCGGATGTCGCCGCTCGCGTCGTCGCGCTCGGCGATGTCGCCGGAGCTGAGCCAGCCGTCCGCCAGCACGGCGCGGGTGGCGGCCTCGTCGTGCAGGTAGCCGCTGAAAACCATGTCCCCGCGCACCAGCACCTCGCCGTCCGGTCCGAGGCGCTGCTCGATGCCTTCGACCGGTGGTCCGGCCCATCCCAGCCGAGTGCGACCGGGACGCTGGACGTTCACCAGCCCGCAGGTCTCGGTCATGCCGTAGACCTCGTGCACCTGCAGGCCGAGCGCGCGAAAGAAGATCGTGGTGTGCTCGGGAACGGGCGCGCCGCCGGCGGCCGCGAAGAACATCCGGTCCAGCCCCAGCCCGGCGAGCAGGTTGCCGAAGAAGAGCAGGGACAGCAGCCGGCCGCGCACCCGGTCGGCGCGCGAACCAGTGCCGCCCTGCTCGAAGGCGCGCGTGGCGAGCGCGCTGCCATGGCGCAGCGCCCATTCGAAGCAGGCGCGGGCGACCGGATTGGACTCCCGCGACGCCAGCAGGACATCGCGCTGGATCTTCTCCCAGATCCGCGGAACACCCAGGAAGTAGGTGGGCGCGATCTCGCGCAGGTCGTTGCCGACCGTATCGATCGACTCGGCGAAGTTGACCACGCCGTTCCAGGCGAGTTGCGTGACCGTGGAGAAGAGCCGTTCGGCCACGTGGCACAGCGGCAGGTAGCACAAGGCGGAGAGGTGCCGGCCTTCGAACCCGTAGACCTGGCCCAGCCGCCACGATGCCGTGATGACGCTGCGGTGGCTGATCCGCGCGCCCTTGGGCATGCCGGTGGTGCCGGAGGTGTAGACGACGATGGCGTCCTGCTCCGGCCGCAGCGCGTCGATGCCGGCCTCGAAGGCCTGCAACTCGGCGGGGCGCCCCGCGTGCTCGGCCCCGGCGCGCAGGGCGTCATCCAGCGTCACCAGGCGGGGGTCGTCGTAGTGGCTCAACCCCTTCGGATCCACCACCAGGATCAGCTCCAGTGCGGGCAGCCCGCCGTCGTTGGCGATCGCGTCCAGCACCTTGTCGACCTGCTCCTGGTCGCCGCACACAACGACGCGCGCGCGGCAATGGCGCACGATGTACTGCAGCTCCGGCCAGGGATTGGTGGGGTACACGCCGACGGCGACGCCCCCCAGCGCCTGGGTGGCGAGGTCGGCATAGAACCACCCCGGCGTGCCGTCGCCGACGATTGCCACGCAGTCGCCCGCGACGATGCCGCGATGGCGAAGGAAGAGCGCCAGCTCGGCGACGCGCCGGTAGTAGCCGGCCCACGAGATCGGATGCCAGATGCCGCGGTCCTTGTGGCGCAGCGCGAGCCGGTCGGGTTCGCTCGCGGCCCTCAGGCGCAGCAGGCCCGGCAGCGTGGCCTCGCCGGCCGGTACCGGTGCGGCGAGCGAGGCGAGGGGACGGCGGTCGCCCTGTCGCCGGCTCATGCCGCCCTCCGCGTTCCCAGGTAGGCCTCGATCACGCGGGAGTCGATCGCCACCTCGGCCGGCGGCGCGTCGGCGATCTTCTGGCCGAAGTTGAGCACCACCACGTGATCGGAGATGTCCATCACGATGCGCATGTCGTGCTCGATCATGAGCACGGTCGTTCCGCGCTGCTCGCGCACGTCGAGGATGAACCGGGCGATGTCCTCGGTCTCTTCCTGGTTCATTCCCGAGACCATCTCGTCCAGGAGAAGCAGGCGCGGCTGCACCGCCAGGGCGCGGCCGAGCTCCACCCGCTTCTGCAGACCGTAGGAGAGGCTGCCGACGGGCTGGTCGCGCAGCGACTCGATCTCGAGGAACTCGATGATCTCCTCGGCCTGTTCGCGGGCGGCGATCTCGGCCTGGCGGACGCTCGGCAGGAAAGCCGCCGCTGCAAGCAGGCCGGTGCCGATCCGCGCGTGCATGCCGACGAGGATGTTCTCGACCACGGAACGGTGCTTGAACACCGCCAGGTTCTGGAATGTGCGGGCGACGCCGAGGCCGCTCATGTGGTGGGCCCTGCAGCCCGCGAGCGAGCGCCCTTTGAGGAAAAGTTCGCCCTCGTCCTCCCGGAAGAAGCGCGAGACGAGGTTGAACAGCGTGGTCTTGCCGGCCCCGTTGGGACCGATGACGGAGCAGATCTCGCCGGCGGCTACCTCGAAGCCGACACCGGAGAGCGCCTGCACGCCCCCGAAGCGCTTGCCGACGCCGCGGATCGAGAGCAGCGGGAGCGGCGGACTGCTCATGCCAGCCAGCGCTTGCGGCGCCGGTAGTGCTTGACCTCGCGCATGCTGTGGCGCTGACCCTTCGTTCCCACGCCGAGGTAGAACTCGCGCACGTCGTCGTTCGCCAGCAGGCGGTCCGCCGGGCCGTCCAGGACCATGCGTCCGCGGTCCATGATGTAGCCGTAGTCCGCGAGCTCCAGCGCGGCGCGAGCGTTCTGCTCCACCAGCAACACCGTCAGGCCGGTCTCGTCGCGCAGCTTGCGGACCGTCTCGAGGATTCGCTCGGCCACCTGCGGGGCAAGGCCGAGCGACGGCTCGTCCAGCATCAGGAGCAGCGGCCCGCTCATCAACGCGCGGCCCACGGCAACCATCTGCTGCTGGCCGCCGGAAAGCAGCCCTGCCGTGCGCTTGCGGTGCGGCTCGAGTTCGGGGAAGAGCGCGAGGACCCGCTGCAGGGCGGCAGCGGTCTCCCCGCGCGTCCTGAAGGTGCTGCCCGCCAGTAGGTTTTCCTCGACGCTCAGCGTGTCGAAAAGGCGCCGCCCCTCCGGCACCTGGACCAGGCCCTTGCGGACGATCCCCTGCGGGTCGAGTTCGTGGAGCGGCTCGCCGAGGAAGCGCACGGAGCCGTCGGAGATGGCTCCATCCTCCGTGTACAGGATGCCCGAGATGCTCTTCAGCACTGTGGACTTGCCGGAGCCGTTGGCGCCGAGCAGCGCCACGATCCGTCCGCGCTCGACGGTCAGGGATACGTCGCGCACGCCTTCGACGACGTTGTCGTAGAGCACCCGGAGGTTGGTGACTTCGAGCATCTAATGAGTAATGCCCACTAAGGCCTGCTACAAGTCCGCACGAGTACGCGCTCGGATCTCGCGGCCGGAGGATCGTCTCTCGACCGCCATTTCGGTGCAGTTTAGTGAGCGCTACTCATTAGGCCATTGGGGTTTACCCGAGAAGCATCATTGCATGGCCAATGGCGCCCGGCATTCAGTCGACCCGCAGCACCACCGCCGCGCCCGTGTCCCCCGCCGCACACCCCGTGAACAACCCGATGCCGCCGCCCTGCGCTCGCAATGCGTGCGCGAGCTCCACGATGCCGCGCAACCCGGTCGGGCCCTGCGGGTGGCCGTAGATGAGGCTGCAGCCGTAGGGGTTCATGCGCTCCAGCGGAAAACCGGTGCGCTGGCTGAACCACAGATCGTTGACCGCGAAGGGGTTGTGCGTCTGGACGAGCTGCACCTCGCCGATCGCGACGCCGGCGGCCTCGAGCGCGCGTTCCGCGGCCGTGGTTGCCGCCTTGGGCATCTCGGCCTTGGCGGCGCGCGCGAAGCCGGCGCCGAGCAGGCGCACGATACCCTGGCCGTTGCTCAGCTTGCGCGCCCGGTCCGGGCTGCACACCAGGGCGCCGGCGCAGCCATCGGCCGGATGGGTCTGCGAGCCGAAGGTGACCACGCCCTCGGGCTGCACCGGCTTCAACGCGGCGAGCGCGGCCGTTTCGTAGGGGTGCACGCCCTCGTCGGCCTCGACGCGCAGCACCTTGCCCTTGCCGGCAGGAATCACCACGGCCTGCATCCACGGCCGTTGCAGCGCCCGATCATCTGCCAGCGCCTGCTCGTACTGGCGCCAGCGCAGCATGGTCAGCTCGTCGAGCGCCTGTCGGCTCATCGCGCCGTCGCGCGCCACGTTCTCCGCGGTCGCGACCATCGCCTTGCCTGTATTGGGATCCGCCGCGAAGTTGTCCAGCACCCAGTTCTCCACCACCGGGCTGCCGCCCATGGCACGAGTGCGTGGATGCACCAGCACCGGGCCGTTGCTGGTGCGGTCGGTAGTGACCACGAACGGCAGCGCGTCGGCATCACCCTCGACCTGGTGGGCCGCGGCGACGAGGCACGCGACCGAGGTGGCGCAGGCCTGCGCAATGTGCGGGCCGCTGATGCCCGACATCTCCAGGCGCGCGGCGAGCCAGGGTGCTCCGTAGAACGACGCGAGCTGCGGGATGGTGCTGCCGAGCACGAGGCTGTCGATCGCGGCGCGATCGACCTGGCGCTGGGCGAGCGCATCGCCGGCGACGGCCGCGGCGAGGTCGAGGCTGCTCACGTCGGCGAGCGAACCCTGCCAGCGGACGAAGGGGGAGGACCAGAGATGGGCGATCGGGAGGGCTGTGCGTTCGAACTTCATGGTGTACGACCGGGTTGCTGTGAGGCCGCGGTGCGGACCGCGAGGATGGCGTTCTTGTAGGTGCCGCGCGGCAGGCTGGCGAACGGCAGGACGGTCACGGCCACGCGCACCTGCAGGTGCGTCCGGATCTCGGCCTCGATGCTACGCGCGAGCATCGCGGCCTTCGCCGGATCGAAGCCGGCGACGGTCTCCACGTCCACCGCGATCGGCTCGTCGAACCGCACCTGGCCCGGATGCTCACGCCAGGCCCGCAGGATCGGCTCTACCTGGCCGGCGAATCGGCTGGTCACCAGGTCGCGGATGGCGGTGGGGAAGACGTTCATGCCCTTGTAGATCAGCATGTCGTCGGTGCGGCCGATGCAGCGGA
>JAEWGX010000012.1 GCA_023388075.1 Pseudomonadota bacterium | reverse complement strand
AGGTGGACGAGTGGAAGCCGGGTGACCGGGCGGTCTACGTCAAGTTCGCCAAGTACAAGCCGCGCAGCGAGCCGCCGTCGGGCCTGGCCGGCGGCAAGGTGGTCAAGGTCGACCGCATGGAGTGGATCGCCATGCCGGAGCAGCAGACCGCGGTGAACGCGCTGATCGCCGGCGAGATCGACATCATCGAGCAGCCGCGCCATGACCTGCTGCCCACGCTGGAGAAGGCCAAGGACGTGAAGCTCCTGGACCAGAACCCGCTCGGCAACCAGTACGCGTTCCGCTTCAACGTGCTGCATCCGCCGTTCAATAACCCCAAGGTCCGCGCCGCGCTCTACGAAGCCTTCAACCAGGAGGACTTCCTGCAGGCCACCATCGGCGACCCGAAGTACTACAAGGTCTGCAAGGCGATGTTCATCTGCGGCACGCCGCTCGGCTCCGAGGAAGGCATGAAGGACAAGCTCGAGTCCAACATGAACAGGGCCCGGGCGATGCTGAAGGAAGCCGGCTACGATGGCACGCCGGTGGTGCTGCTGCACTCGACTGACCTGCAGGTGCTGACCAACCTTGCGCCGGTGGCGAAGTCCCTGATGGAGCGCGCCGGGATGAAGGTGGACATGCAGTCGAGCGACTGGCAGACCGTGGTCGCGCGGCGGGTGAAGAAGGAGCCGCCGTCGCAGGGCGGCTGGAACGTCATGCTCACCTCCTGGGTGTCGGCGGACGTGCTGAACCCGGTTTCCACCTCGTTCGTGAACGCGTCCTGCGACAAGGCCAACTTCGGCTGGCCGTGCGACGAGCAGCTGGAGAAGCTGCGCGACCAGTTCGCGCGCGAGACGGATCCGGCCAAGCAGAAGGAAATCGCCAACGCGGTGCAGAAGCGCGTGGTCAACGACTACCCGACGCACATCTACCTCGGCCAGTGGTACCAGCCGATGGCCCACAGGAGCAACGTGAGCGGCATCATCATCGCGCCGGCGCAGGGCTTCTGGAACGTCGAGAAGAAGTAGGCCCGCCGGGCGGGTCAGGCAGGCACGCGGCGGGGGCCGGACGACATGTGGACATACGTCGCTCGGCGGGTCTTCGCCGTGGTCCCGGTGCTGCTGGTGGTGGCGCTGGTCGTCTTCCTGATGCTGCGCCTCACGCCGGGCGACCCGGCGGCGGTCATCGGCGGCGATTCGGCAACCAGCGCCGACATCGCCCAGATCCGCGAGAACCTGGGACTCGACAAGCCGATGGCCACCCAGTTCTTCATCTGGGTGGGCCGGATGCTCACCGGCGACTTCGGCGAGTCCTTCTTCTACAAGCGGCCGGTCGCGAGCATCATCGCCGACCGGATCGAGCCCACGCTCGCGCTCGCGATCAGCACCATCACGCTCGCCACGCTGCTCGCGGTGCCGATGGGCACGCTGGCCGCGTACCGCCAGGGATCCTGGATCGACCGCATCGTGATGGCGTTCTCGGTCGCAAGCTTCTCGGTGCCGGTCTTCGTCACCGGCTACTGCCTCATCTGGCTGTTCTCGGTGAAGCTCGGCTGGCTGCCGGTGCAGGGCTACCAGTCCATCTCGCAGGGGTTCGGCGGCTTCATCGCGCGCCTGGTGCTGCCCACCGTCGCGCTCGGCACGATCTACATCGCGCTGATCGCGCGGATGACGCGCACCAGCGTGCTGGAGGTGCTCAACGAGGACTATGTGCGCACCGCCCGCGCCAAGGGGCTGCCCGAGCTCAAGGTGGTGCTGGGCCATGCGCTGCGCAACGCCGCCGTGCCGATCGTCACCATCATCGGCGTCGGCATCGCGCTGCTGATCGGCGGCGTGGTGGTGACGGAAAGCGTGTTCAACATTCCCGGCCTCGGCCGGCTCACGGTGGACGCGGTGCTCGCCCGTGACTATCCGACGGTGCAGGCGGTGATCATGCTGTTCTCGGTCGCCTATGTGCTGGTGAACCTGGTGATCGACCTGCTTTACACCGTGCTCGATCCGCGGATCCGCTACTGATCCCTCCCGGACCGATGAAGAGCGCCACCTCGATCGACGGACCGGCCCTGCCCGGAGGCCTCGGCCCCGGCACGGCGGACACGGCCGGCGCCCCGGCGGCCAGGGCGCCGGCCTCGGTGTGGCGGCGCCTGCTCGCGAACACATCGGTCGTGATCGGCGCGGTGCTCATCGTGCTGATCGCCCTGATGGGCGTGGCCGCGCCGCTCATCACCTCGGACGACCCCACCGCGATCAATCCGGCGGGACGCAACAAGGCGCCAGGCGAGGAGATCAGCTTCCGCAACGACGACGGCCAGCGCGTGAAGAAGACGGTGCTGATGGGCACCGACACGCTCGGGCGCGACATCTTCAGTCGCGTGGTCTACGGTGCGCGCATCTCGCTGGTGGTGGGCATCATGGTCGCGGTGGCCTCCGTGGCCGCCGGCCTCCTGATCGGCCTGCTTTCGGGCTACTACCGCTGGCTCGACGGGGTGGTGATGCGGTTCATGGACGGGCTGATGGCGATTCCCTCCATCCTGCTCGCGATCGCCCTGGTGTCGCTCTCCGGGGCGAGCCTGACGGCCGTGGTGGTGGCGATCGCGATACCGGAGATCCCCCGTGTGGTCCGCCTGGTGCGATCCATCGTGCTCTCCATCCGCGAGGAGCCCTACGTGGAGGCCGCGATCTCCGTGGGCACGCCCACGCCGAAGATTCTCTACCGCCACGTGCTGCCCAACACCATCGCGCCGCTCATCGTGCAGGCCACCTACATCTGCGGCTCGGCGATCCTGCTCGAGGCCATCCTGAGCTTCCTCGGCGTCGGCATCCCGCCGGAGACACCGACGTGGGGCAACATCATGGCCGAGGGCCGCGGCGTCTTCCAGCTCCTGCCCCACAACATCCTCATTCCGGGGGTGTTCCTCACGCTCACGGTGCTGGCGGTGAACATGCTGGGCGACGGCCTGCGGGACACGCTCGACCCCCGCATGTCGAAGAAGGTATGACGACGCCCCCGGCAGTATTGCGGGTCGAGGGGCTCACGGTCGCGCTGCCGGAGGACGCCGACCGCGCGCATGCCATCCGCGACTTCTCGATCACGGTGCAGGCCGGCGAGATCGTCTGCCTGGTGGGTGAGTCCGGCTCCGGGAAGTCGGTCTCGGCCTTCTCCACCATGGGCCTGCTGCCCAAGGCGCTCACGGTGACCGCCGGCTCCATCCAGCTCGCCGGCGAGGAGCTGGTGGGCATCCCGATGCGCCGGCTGCGCGAGTTGCGCGGCAACCAGATGGGCATGATCTTCCAGGAGCCGATGACCGCGCTCAATCCGGTCATGCGCTGCGGCGAGCAGATCGACGAAGTCCTGCGCGAGCACACCGACCTCGACGCGCAGGCGCGCCGCCGCCGGATCCGCGCGATGATCGAGCAGGTGCGCCTGCCGGACCCGGACCGCATGATCGCCTCGTACCCGCACCAGCTCTCGGGCGGACAGCGCCAGCGGATCATGATCGCGATGGCGCTGATCCTGGAGCCCGCCCTGCTGATCGCCGACGAGCCGACGACGGCGCTCGACGTCACCACGCAGGCGCAGATCCTGAAGCTCATCCGGGAGCTGCAGCGCGACCGCCGCACCGGCGTGCTCTTCATCACCCACGACTTCGGCGTGGTGGCGGAGATCGCCGACCGCGTCGCGGTGCTGCGCCAGGGCGAGCTGGTGGAGGTGGGTCCCGCGCGTGAGATCCTGCGCGCGCCGAAGCACGAGTACACCGCGATGCTGATCGCCTCGGTGCCGTCGGCGACGCCGCCCGTGGAGACCGAGGCCTCCCTGCGCCGGCTGCGCGAGGCGCCGGTGGTGCTCGACGTGACGGCGCTGGAGAAGACCTACACCAGCGCGTCGCTGTTCGGCCGCGGCCGCTCGCTCAAGGCTGCCGACGACGTCTCGCTCACGATCCGCAAGGGCGAGACGCTCGGCATCGTCGGCGAATCCGGCTCCGGCAAGTCCACCGTCGCGCGCTGCGTGGCGCGGCTGATCGACCCCACCGGCGGCCGGATCGTCCTCGACGGCCACGACATCGCCACCATGCCGGCGGGCCGCCTGCGGCAGCTGCGCCGCAAGGTCCAGATCGTGTTCCAGGACCCTTACCGCTCGCTCAACCCGCGTCGCACCGTGGGGCTGTCGATCATCGAAGGACCGATGAACTACGGGATGTCGCGCAAGGCGGCCTGGGACAACGCGCGCGAGCTCATGCGGCTGGTGCGGCTGGACCCGGACGCGCTGGACCGCTATCCGCACCAGTTCTCCGGTGGCCAGCGCCAGCGCATCTGCCTCGCCCGCGCGCTCGCCATGGATCCGGAGCTGCTGATCGCCGACGAAGCGGTGTCCGCGCTGGACGTCTCGGTGCAGGCGCAGGTGATGCGGCTGCTGGACGAGATCCAGGCACGCCTGGACCTGGCCATCCTGTTCATCACGCACGACCTGAGGGTCGCGGCGCAGGTCTGCGACACTGTCGCGGTCATGCAGAAGGGCCGCATCGTCGAGGCCGGACCGGCGACGGAGCTCTTCAGCCGGCCAAGCCATCCGTACACGCGCGAGCTCTTCGCCGCGGCGCCCGGCCGTGCGACGCTCGCGGAGCTGCAGCAACCGGGCGGCGCGGGGGCGGCGCCCGCCCACGTCAACGCCTGAGAAATCGATCGAACCCATGCCCCAGACAGACAACCCCAGCACCGACAAGTCATCCCCCTCCAGCCGGCGACCGGACATCATCGTGATCGTCGCGGACGATCTCGGCTATGCCGACCTCGGTTGCTTCGGCCAGACCGACTTCGCCACGCCGAACCTCGATCGCCTCGCGGCCGGGGGCGTGCGCTTCACGCAGGCGTACGCCAACGCGCCGCTCTGCACGAACACCCGTGTCGCGCTGATGACCGGACGCTACCAGTATCGCTTCACGCTCGGCCTGACCGAGCCGCTGCGCCATCCCCAGCGGCACCGGCCTGACATGGGGCTGCCCCCGGAGCATCCCACGCTGCCGGGGCTGCTGCGCGACGCCGGGTACGCCACCGCCCTCGTCGGCAAGTGGCACCTCGGCGCCCTGCCCCGCTTCGGCCCGCTCAAGAGCGGGTATGACGAGTTCTTCGGCATCATGGGCGGCTACACCGGCTATTTCACGCACCTGGGCGACGGCGGCGAGCACGACCTCTACGAAGGCGAGACCGAGGTCGAGCGCAGCGGCTACGTGACCGACCTGCTCTCCGACCGGGCCTCGGAGTACGTGCGCGCAGCGCCCGCGGACAAGCCGTTCCTTCTCAGCCTGCACTACACCGCCCCGCACTGGCCCTGGTCGGCGCCGTCGGTGGAGGCCGCATCGCGCGAACGGGAGCAGGACCTGAAGCGTGCCCACGAGGGCGGCTCGCCGCGCATCTACGCGGAGATGGTCACCATCATGGACGACGGCATCGGCCGTGTCCTCCAGGCGCTGCGCGACACCGGCCGAGACCGCGACACGCTCGTCGTCTTCACCAGCGACAACGGTGGCGAGCGCTACTCCAAGATCTGGCCCTTCGTCGGGCGCAAGCGGGACCTGCTGGAGGGCGGGCTTCGCGTTCCCCAGATCGCGTGGTGGCCGGCGCGCATCGCCGGCCCGCGCGTGAGCGACCAGGTGACCATCTCCATGGATCTCACCGCCACCTGCCTCGAGGCGGCCGGCATCGCCATGCCGTCGGCCACGCCGCTCGACGGCATGAGCCTGCTGCCGCACCTCGCCGACGGCGCGCCGGCGGGCGAACGCGCCCTCTACTGGCGGATGAAGGAGCGCGGCCAGCGCGCCCTGCGCCGCGGCAACTGGAAGTACCTCCGCGTCAACGACCGCGAGTATCTCTACGACCTCGACTACGACTGGCGCGAGCGCACCGACTTCGCGGACGAGCAGCCCGCGCTGCTGGCCGAGTTGCGCGCGCAGTGGGAACGCTGGGACGCGGACATGCTTCCCTTGCCCGAGGAAGAGACGATGATCACGGCGCATCTCTCGCGGATGCTCTGGTGACGGGCGGGGCGCCTGCAGCGCGTATATACAATCTGGAACGGCTTTCGCTCTGGCGGAACGATCACTAGATTGGGGGAAAGTCATCCAGAGGAGCGTCCCCATGAAGACTCCGAGCCGGCCCCACCCCGACCATGCCCCAGACTGCGCCGAGCACGCCGCGGATCATCCGCGCGCCCGGGGCGCCGCGATCGCCGCCGGACCCGGGCGCCGGCGCGTGCTGCGCCTGCTCGTCGCCCTGCCCGCGTCGGTGACCGCGGCGACGCCGGGGCGCGTCCTCGCACAGGAGCCCTGGCCGTCGCGCCCGATCCGGCTGCTCGTCCCCTTTCCGGTGGGTGGCGCCGCCGACATCGTCGCCCGGTTGCTGGCCGCCGACATGACGGCCTCGCTCGGCAAGCCGGTGGTCGTCGAGAACCGCGCGGGCGCGAGCGGCAACATCGCCATGGACGCGGCCGCACGCTCGGCGCCCGACGGCTACACCATCCTGCTGGCAAGCGCATCGCTCGCCATCAACAAGTCTCTGATCAAGGCGACGCCGTTCGACCCGGAGAAGGACTTCACGCCGATCTCGCTGGTCGCCATGGTGCCGTCCGTCCTGCTCGTGCCGGCTTCGCTGCCGGTCCGGACCCTCGACGAGCTGGTCAGGCTCGCCAAGGAGAAGCCCGGGACCGTCAACTACGGCTCCAACGGCGTGGGCACCACCCAGCACCTGGCTGCGGTCATGCTCGGCCTGCGCACCGGCGCGGACCTCACCCATGTGCCGTACAAGGGGGCCGACGGCCTGATGCCCGATCTGATCGCCGGCCGGATCCAGATGTCCTTCAACAACGTGGCGTCCGCGTTGCCCTACCTGAAGGCCGGGACGCTGAGGGCGCTGGCCGTGGGGCTGCCCGATCGGTGGCCCGACCTGCCGGACGTGCCCACGTTCGAGCAGGCAGGCCTGACCGACATGGAGGTGTCGAGCTGGGTGGGCCTCTTCGGCCCGGCGGGACTGCCGCCGGACGTGACCGCGAAGCTCCAGGCAGCGGTGTCGGGCTCGGTATCCAGGCCGGAGATCCGCGAGAAGATCCTGACCGGCGGCAACCTCCCCGTCGGCGGCACGGCCCCGGAGCTGCGCAAGTTCGTCTCGGACGAGATCGTCCGCTGGCGCAACGCGATCGACGCGTCGGGCGCGCGTCCGGAGTAGCGCCGGGCGGGCGCGGAGCCGGGCGGGCGCGTAGCCGGGGCGCGAAGCCCTGGCTCCGCAAGGACGACCCGGGCTGTCAGGAGGCTAGGCGGCGATCGCCTGCCTGGCGGAGGGCGGCTGCCGATCGGATCCGAGCGCCCGGCTGATGGTGGCGGCCGTGTAGGAGGCGTTCCGGGCGATGGCCTCGAGCACGGTCGGGTCCATGCGGTCCTTCAGGCCCGACACGCTGATCGCGGCGCAGGGACGACCGTCCGCGCCGAAGATCGGCACGGCGACGCAATGCGCGCCGACCTCGTTCTCCTCGAAGTCGAACGCCCAGCCGCAGGAACGGATGCTTTCGAGCTCCAGCAGCAGGGCGCCCCGATCCACGATCGTCGCCGGCGTCTTCGGCTCCAGCCGGATGGAGGTGAGCAGCGATTCCTGCAGGTCGGCCGCCATGAAGGCGAGCAGCACCTTGCCGCAGGCCGTCGAATGATAGGGTGACTTGGCGCCGGCGTACGCCGTGGTGCGGATGCCGTGCCGGCCCTCGACGCTGTCGACGATCATGGCGTAGCCATGGTAGGGCACCGCGAGGTTGACGGTCTCGCCGGTGTCGCGGCACAGGCCGTGCAGCGCCGGTTCGCAGAGGCGGGCGAGATCGCGACCACTTCTCGCATGGCCCGCCAGCTCGAGGGTGCGCAGGCCGATCCGGTAGCGACGCGAGCCGGCCTCCTGCTCCAGGTAGCCCAGCGCCACCAGCGTCTGCAGCAGGTTGAACGCGGTCACCTTGTTGAGCCCCGTGTGCGCCGCGAGGTCCGTCAGCGTGACCGCGCCCGCGCCCGCGAGCTCGACCACGGCGCCGACCAGCGCATCGGCGCGCACGAGCGCCTGGATGCGGGGCGGTGCCGCCGCGACGGCAGGGCGCACCCGATTCATCAGAAGACCCCGAATTTCTCGAACGCCTGGGCCGCCGTGTCGCCGGCTCGCAGGGCCTCGCGGACCCTCGTCTCCTGGGCCACCTTGGCGGCAGCCTCCTCGATGACTTCGCGGATGACCGCGGCTGGCACGACGACGAGGCCGTCGGCATCGCCGACGATGAGGTCGCCCGGCGTCACGAACACGCCCCCGCAATGCACCGGTTGGTCGATCGCGACGATATCGCGGTGATACAGCATGTCGCTCGGATGCCCGCCCCTGCTGAAGACCGGCAGGCCGCTCGCGGCCACCCGGACGGTATCCCGGTGGTAGCCGTCGATGACCGTTCCGTTGGCGCCCCTGACGAGCGCGCGCTCGCAGCACAGCTCGCCCCAGACGCAGCATCCCATCTCGTCCGTGACGAGGACGCCCCCCGGTTGCAGGCCGTCGATCGCCTCGAACAGCAGCCCATACTCCCGCCCGGGGTCCGGCGGCATCTCCCGCGGGCGGGACCGCATCGTACGGGCGATGCCGACGACGCGGGCGTCGCCGGTGACGCTCCGGATGCCGGGGCGCAGGGCCTTGTTGGCGATGCCGCGGGCGTTGAGCACGTCGCTCACGCAGGCGGTGTCGACCTCCAGGCACATGGCCCAGAGCGCCGGGTCGATCGATTCCGGTCTGGTCGGGGTCTTCAAGGCACTGTCTCTCCTTTCACCATTATGGAATGTCTAGGCGCCACGTGGGCCGCCGCGATAAGGTCTCACCCTCTCCTGCTGCCGACAACTCGTTATACGATGGCTAACCCGACACCGAACCGGCCTTCGATTCATGGCGACGACGACGCGATCGCCACCGTGCTCGCCGCCGAACCGACGATCCTCGGCCGCCGTGGCCGGCATCTGTGCGGATTCGCCGTGATCGCGGATTCGCATCTCGAGCCCGAAGGGGCGGGCGCCGCGCCGCCGCGTTCGAATGCGCGCAACCGCCGCCTGGTCAGGGAGCTGGCTCCCCGGCGCCCCGCCTTCGCCCTGCACCTGGGCGACATCGTCCATCCGGTGCCGCAGGCACCGGGCCACGACCAGACCATGGAGCTTGCGGTGGAGCTCTACTCGGCGCTCCAGGTACCGCTCCTCTGGACACCGGGCAACCACGACATCGGCGACAAGCCAAACGACACGATGCCGGCAGCCACCGTGACCGAGGAATGGCTGGCAGGCTACCGGCGATTCTTCGGCGAGCCCTGGCTCGCGCACCGCTTCGCCGGCTGCACGCTGCTGCTGCTCAACAGCCCGCTGCTCAACTCGGGACACGGCGCGGAGCGGATGCAGCGCGCCTGGTTCGAGCAGGCGCTGGCCGACGCTCGCGGCACCAGGATCTTCATCGCAACACACTATCCACCGTACCTGGTCTCGCCCGACGAGCCGGGGCACTACGACAACGTCGACATGCCCGCGCGGGAGTGGCTGCTGGACCTGCTCGCGCGGCATCGTGTCGAGGCGATGTTCTGCGGGCACGTGCACAACCTCTTCTACAACCGGTTGGGAGCCACCGAGATCTACATGCTTCCCTCGCCGTCGTTCGTGCGTCGGGACTACAGCGAGATGTTCCGGGTGGACGCGCCGGACGAGTTCGGGCGCAACGACACCGGCAAGCTCGGCTACTTCTGGGTCGATGTCTACGAGGAAGGGCACGTGGCGCGGCTCGTGCGCACGGAAGCGCCCGCGGATGCCTCCGCCGGACGGGGCGGCGACACGGCTCGAAGGATCCATCCGGTCGCGGCCGGACACCCGAAGGATCCGGGGGAAGCGCCCTTCGGCGTATACCTGCGGCATCCCTGGGCGGAGCTCGTCGACCTGCCCTACAACCCGCCGGTGGACGAGTTCGCGCGGCGCACGGTCCGCAACGACCATCCCGTGCAGGCCCTGTGGGACATGGGAATCCGCAGCCTGCGGGTCCCGGTGCAGGACCTGGCGAGCGAGCGCGTGCGCGCGCGGGTCGGCGACCTGGTCGCGCTGGGACATCGGTTCACGTTCTTCTCCGCGGGCCTTCCCGATGAATCGCTCCAGGCCCTGCTGCGACGACATGCCCGCCTGGCGCATCGCTGGGAATGCGTGCTCCCGGCACGGAACGCGGGACTTCTCGCCCGGACCGTGGCCCCCTGGCTGCGCGACAGCGGGCTCTCGCTCGCGGTCGCCGACCTGCGAAGCGCGGCGATGGGCAACGCGGGTACCCCCGCCGGCAAGCACTTCACCGCACCGGGGTTCCTGCCGTCCGAGATCGCGACGGCCCGCCGGGTGCTTGCCGACGACGGCGCCGATGTCATCGGTGCCTTGTGCTTCCGGATCGGGCGCGAGGCGCTCGACGAAACGGAGCTCGAGGCGCTGCGATCGCTCGTGCGGGAGACCGGCGTGGCCGCCGTGGTGACTTGGGCGCTCATGCCGGACGGGCCGAACGAGAGCGCGCTCGACGACGCCGACGCGCGAGCCAGGGTCGCCCGCCTCTGCGACATCGCGGGTCGCTTCGAGGACCTCGAGTTCATGCTGGACACCTTCATGGAGATCGACCGCGGGTACTTCCCACGCGCCGGGCTGGTGGATCGGCGCGGCAACCTTCGTCCGGCCGGCGAGTACCTGCTGCGCCTGCGCGCGTCCGGCAAGCCCGACGACGGCACCGGGACGAGGTGAAACGTGCCTGCGGGTCGTGCTAGAGTGGCCGGGACGGCCCCGAGGCCGCGCCACGACAGCGCCAGAGGAGAGAGCGGTTGCAGCAGACCGAACCCGGGCATGCCAGCGACGACGACGATGCCCCGTCCACCTATCAGGAGGAGCTTCGCACCTTCCTGTTCCTGACGGTCGTGACGGCGCCCATCCTGGCGGTGGCGATCGTCGGCGGCTATGGCTTCATCGTCTGGATGTACCAGCTCTTCACCGGGAACCTGCCCGGATGAGGCGAGCCGAGGAGCTGGCAAGCGGCGCGGATCCGGGCGACATCCACATCGCCGGCATCTTGGTGCATTGCCGATCGGAAGGGATCGATCGGCTGGCGGCCGCGATCGACGCGATGCCCGGCGCCGATGTCTTCCAGCGCAGCCCGCAGGGCAAGCTGGTGGTGGTCGTCGAGGCGGGTTCCGCAAGGGGCGTGCTCGATCTCATCGACGCGATCCGGGCGCTGCCCGGCGTCTTCAACGTATCGCTCGTCTACCAGCATGCCGAGCCGTCGGCCTCGCTGGAAGAAGCGCTGCCGTCCGACGCGGGAACGGGCGTGCCGCCCGACCCGGATGAATTTCGTGACGCGCCGCCGGTGATGCCCGGCGCGATGGAGCACCGAGAATGAAATCTCCACGTCCACACCATTCACAGCCGGCCGAAGAGGCTGGCGCCGCAGGGAGGCCGGGCGGCGCTCACGTGGCGCTTACCCGACGAGACTTCATTCGCCAGAGCGCCGGCAGCGCCACCGCGATGGCAGCCGGGCTGCCGGTTGTCGCCGCGGCGCAGAACGTCGTGACCGATGCCTCCCGCACGCAGCTGAAGTGGTCCAAGGCGCCCTGCCGCTTCTGCGGTACCGGCTGTGGCGTGAACGTCGGGGTGAAGGACAACCGCGTCGTGGCGACCCACGGCGACATCAATGCCGAGGTCAACCGGGGCCTCAACTGCGTCAAGGGCTATTTCCTCTCCAAGATCATGTATGGCGAGGACCGGCTCACGCAGCCGCTGCTGCGGATGAAGGACGGCCGCTACGACAAGCAGGGCGACTTCGCCCCGGTGTCCTGGACGCAGGCATTCGACGTGATGGCCGAGCAGTTCAAGAAGGCGCTCGCGAAGAATGGCCCCAGTGGGGTCGGGATGTTCGGCTCGGGCCAGTGGACGGTGTGGGAAGGCTATGCCGCCGCCAAGATCTTCAAGGCGGGCTTTCGCTCCAACAACATCGATCCCAACGCCCGGCACTGCATGGCCTCGGCGGTCGCGGGCTTCATGCGCACCTTCGGCATGGACGAGCCGATGGGCTGCTACGACGACATCGAGGCGGCCGACGCGTTCGTCCTCTGGGGATCGAACATGGCCGAGATGCACCCGATCCTCTGGACGCGGGTGACCGACCGGCGCCTGTCCGCCCCGCACGTCCGGGTCGCTGTGCTTTCCGTGTACGAGCACCGCAGTCACGATCTCTCCGACCTCACGCTCACGTTCAGGCCGCAGACCGATCTTGCCATCCTGAACTACATCGCCCACTACATCATCGCCAACGACAAGGTCGACCGGGCGTTTGTCGGCCGCCACACGCGGTTCATGATCGGCAACACCGACATCGGCTACGGCCTGCGACCGGAGCACCCGCTGCAGCAGAAGGCGGCAAACTGGAACGATCCGGGCGGCGCGCGCGAAGCGACCTTCGAGGAGTATGCGAAGTTCGTCAGCCAGTACGATGTCGACAAGGTGGCGAAGCTCGCCAACGTGCCCAAGGACCGGCTCGAGCGCCTCGCCGAGATGTACGCGGACCCGAAGACCAAGGTGACGTCCTTCTTCACCATGGGCTTCAACCAGCACACCCGCGGCACCTGGTGCGGCAACCTCCTGTACAACATCCATCTGCTCACCGGCAAGATCTCGTCGCCGGGCAACAGCCCGTTCTCGCTCACCGGCCAGCCCTCGGCCTGCGGCACCGCGCGCGAGGTCGGCACCTTCTCGCACCGGCTGCCGGCCGACATGGTGGTGACCAATCCGAAGCACCGGGCCGAGGCCGAGCGCATCTGGAAGCTGCCGGCGGGCACGATCCCCGACAAGCCCGGCTACCACGCGGTGCTGCAGAACCGGATGCTGAAGGACGGCAAGCTGAACGCCTACTGGGTCCAGGTCAACAACAACATGCAGGCGGCGCCCAACCTGGTCCAGGAAGGCTATCCGGGCTACCGCAATCCGGAGAACTTCATCGTCGTCTCCGATGCCTACCCGACCGTCACCACCATGTGCGCCGACCTCATCCTGCCGACCGCCATGTGGGTGGAGAAGGAAGGCGCCTACGGCAACGCGGAACGGCGCACCCAGTTCTGGCACCAGCTCGTGAAGGCGCCGGGCGAGGCGCGCTCTGACCTGTGGCAGCTCATGGAGTTCTCCAAGCGATTCCGCATGGAGGAGGTCTGGCCCCGCGAGCTGCTCGATGCCAAGCCCGAGTATCGCGGCAAGACCATGTACGACGTGCTGTTTCGCAACGGGCAGGTGGACGCCTATCCGGTCTCGCAGGTCGCCGAGGGCTACGAGAACGACGAAGCGCGCGCGGCCGGCTTCTACGTTCAGAAGGGCCTCTTCGAGGAATACGCGCAGTTCGGCCGTGGCCACGCCCACGACCTGGCGCCCTTCGACACCTACCACCAGGTGACCGGCCTGCGCTGGCCGGTGGTGAACGGCAAGGAAACGCTGTGGCGCTACCGCGAGGGCCATGATCCATACGTGAAGCCGGGCGAGGGCGTGCGCTTCTACGGGCATCCCGACGGCAAGGCGGTGATCTACGCGCTGCCGTACGAGCCGGCGGCCGAGGAGCCGGACGAGGAGTACCCGTACTGGCTCTGCACCGGGCGCGTGCTGGAGCACTGGCACTCCGGTTCCATGACTCGGCGCGTCCCCGAGCTCTATCGCGCCTTCCCCAATGCGGTCGCGTTCATGCATCCCGCCGATGCCAAGGCACTCGACCTGCGCCGCGGCGAGGTGGTGGAGCTGGTCTCCCGGCGAGGCTCCATCAGGACCCGGGTGGAGACCCGCGGTCGCGTGCGCCCGCCTGCCGGCCTCGTCTACGTGCCCTGGTTCGACGCGAGCCAGCTCATCAACAAGCTGACGCTGGACGCCACCTGTCCGATCTCGCTGCAGACCGACTTCAAGAAGTGCGCCATCGCGATGCGCAAGGTGCCGGGAGGGCTCGCGTGATGAGGAACCGATTCCCGTCGCGGCCGCGACTCCTTCGACTCGCGGGCGCCGCGCTCGCCGCGGGCCTGGCCTTCCCCGCGGCTGCCCAGACGCATGTCGACCCCATGCGCGGCGCACCGTTCACCGAGACCACCCGGCCCCCGCCGCTCGTCAATGCCGACAACAGCGACGTGCGCCGCAGCCGCAGCTACGCCATGCAGCCGCCGGTCATTCCGCACAAGATCGACGGATACCAGCTCGACAAGAACGCGAACCGCTGCATGTTCTGCCACACCCGCACGCGCACGCAGGAGACCCAGGCGCCGATGATCAGCGTCACCCACTTCATCGGGCGCGACGGCAACTTCCTCGCAGAGCTTTCGCCGCGCCGCTACTTCTGCCTGCAGTGCCACGTGCCGCAGGTTCCCGAGGATCCGCTGATCGAGAACCGCTTCGTGGATGTCGACGAGATGCTGTATGGCGGCGCCGATCCCGCCTCGTCCGGCCGCAAGCCCCGTGGCCGCTGAGGAACCGGGAGGGCCGCCGCGATGATGCGACTGTTGCGCCGCTACTGGACCGTGCTCTGGCGGCCGAGCCGCTACTTCAGCCTAGGCTTTCTCACCATCGTCGGTTTCGTCGCCGGCATCCTCTTCTGGGGCGGGTTCAACACCGCCATGGAAGCGACCAACAACGAGCAGTTCTGCATAGGCTGCCACGAGATGCGCGACAACGTCTACGTGGAGCTGCAGAGCACCATCCACTTCACCAACCGCAGCGGCGTGCGGGCAACCTGCCCGGACTGCCACGTGCCGCACGAATGGACCTCCAAGATCGCCCGCAAGATGCAGGCTTCCAAGGAGGTGTGGGGCAAGATCTTCGGCAGCATCAACACCCGTGAGAAGTTCGAGGCGATGCGGCTCACGCTCGCGCAGCACGAATGGGACCGGCTGAAGGCGAACAACTCGCTCGAGTGCCGCAACTGCCATGACTTCGAGTACATGGACTTCACGCGCCAGAGCAAGCGGGCCGCCACCGCGCACTCCACCTACCTCGCCGACGGCTCCCGGACCTGCATCGATTGCCACAAGGGGATCGCGCACCGGCTGCCCGACATGAGCGGCGTCGCGTCGCGATAGCGGCGCATGAGCCAGCCGAGCCGGCCGGGGTCCGGCGATCCGCCGTGACGCCGTGGCCCTAGCGCTCCTCGGCCTGCTGGCCGCGACCTTCATCGCCTGGCTGCTGTCGCAGCCCGCGCGCGCGCGGCGGCGGCGGGCGCGGCTGCGCGCCCGGCCGTTCCCGCCGGAGTGGTCGGCGATCCTGGAGAAGCGCATGCCCGCCTTCCGGCGGCTGCCACCCGACCTGCAGCGCCAGCTCGAGGGCCACGTGCTCGTCTTTCTCGCCGAGAAGGACTTCGTCGGCTGCAACGGCCTCACCGTGACCGACGAGATGCGGGTCACCATCGCCGCCCAGGCGTGCCTGCTGATCCTCAACCGGCGCACCGACTACTACTTCCCGAACCTGACCCAGGTGCTGGTCTATCCGACCGCCTTCGTGGTGGAGCGGGAGGAGTACGACGAGGCCGGCGTGCGCAGCCGCGAGCGGCAGGTCCTCGTCGGCGAGTCCTGGACCGACAGCCAGGTGATCCTTTCCTGGCAGGACGTTCTGGAAGGCGCGGCGGTGGAGGACGACGGGTGGAATGTCGTGCTGCACGAGTTCGCGCACCAGCTCGACCAGGCCAAGGGCTACGCGAGCGGCGCGCCGGAGCTGCCGGGCGCGGAACGCTATGCCGCCTGGTCCGAGGTCTTCACGGCGGAGTTCGAGCAGCTTCGCGCGCGGGGCGAGGATCCCGAATCACTGCTCGACGAGTACGGGGCGACGGACCCCGCCGAGTTCTTCGCCGTGGTGACCGAGGTGTTCTTCGAGCAGCCCCTGGACCTGCAGGCCGAGCATCCGGCGCTCTACCGCGAGCTCAGCCGCTTCTATCGCGTCGACCCTGCCTCCTGGGTGCCGCCCTCGGATCGAAAAGCGTGAATCAATCAAGCGTCCCGCGCTCCTGCAGGGGAGCGCGCACGCCGCAGGCCGCTTCGGGGGCGTCCTGCTACTCGAGCGTGAACCCCACCTTGATCGTCACCTGCCAGTGCGCCACCTTGCCGTCTGCGATGTGGCCCCGGGTCTCGACCACCTCGAACCAGTGCATGTTGCGCACGGTCTGGTTGGCCTTCGCAACGGCGTTCTGCACCGCCTGCTCGATCCCGGCGGTGGAAGAGCCGGTCAGCTCGAGCAGCTTGTAGACGTGATCGCTCATGGCAGCCTCCTTGGACGAGCGTCAAGGTTAGTCTCGTCCGCCATCGGCCTCAACCGGAGACCTTGCGGACGGATCACCTGCGAGCCGGGGCCGGCTTTCCGTCCGAAGCCGGGCGCTCGGTCGCATCCCCGGGCGCATCCTCGCCTTCGACCTTCTCGTCCTCCCGCGTCACATCGTGGATGCGATGCGACTCGAGCTCCTCGGCCGCGACGTTCATCCTGACGAAGAAGCCCCAGCTCGCGAGCAGCACCGCCGCTGCGAGGCCGACGCTTGCGGCATGCGGCAGGAGCTCGGGCGAGTCGTGGATCAGGCCGAAGACGGCCACCAGGCACTCGATCGAGAGGGCGATCACGACCACCACGATGAAGCGCGACAGGAAGCGGCGTACCCGGGTCGGGCCGCTGATCGTCACAGAGCGCAGCACCTGCTCTTCCAGGATGGTCTGGCCGAGCTCCAGCGACGCGACCGCGATGGTGAGCAGCCCGATGCACTCCAGCACCGCGACGAATCGCTCCTGCAGCGTCACCTCACGGATCGGCCGCACCACGCCCCACAGCTCCCCCGCCGCGAACAGGATCAGGCAGAAGGCGCTCACCAGGAACAGCGCGACGATCAGGACATGCGCCGCCCCGAAGAGCTTGTGAAGCCATTTCATCGCGGCTCGCCTCCTGCTGGGTTTCTCACGATCATACGGGCGGCACGGCGATCGCGCGCGGCCATGGCCCGCACAACGTCGGCCGCTCAGGCCTGGAGCCGGCGAGCGATGAAAGTCCAGGCCATGCGCGAAGCGTCCGGGCCGGCGGGATCGCCGTACTGCTCGGTTGCGAGGCCGCCGCTCCAGGCGTGCCCCAGGCCCTCGACCAGCGCGAGCCGCGCGACCAGGCGCTTCCCGGCCAGGTAGTCGGTGACCAGCACCGCGTGGCGGCCGCCGCGCTGGACGCGTCGGCGTGTCCGCGGCCTGGCGCCACCCGCATTGGCCCAGAGCGTCGCGGCGGCCTCGCCGTTCACCGGCGCCACCACGCCGTCGGCGGCCCCCTGGATCACGAGCAGCGGCGGCCAGGCGGTCGGCGCGGTCGCCTCCCGGACCGAAAGGTCGCCGCGCATGGCGCGGATCGCGGCGGCGGCCGTGTCCGCCATGCCGGGCGGCACTCCGGAATGCATGACCAGCGCGCGAAAGCGCGTCGCGTACCGGACGGCGAGGACCGCCGCCATCCCGGCGCCGGCCGAGAGGCCCACCACCGCCACCCGCCCGGGGTCCGCGGGATGGAGCAGGCAGGTCTGCTCGACCGCGGCGAGCAGGATGCCCGCCTCGGCGAACGCGCGGCGCGACCGGATGCCGTACCAGTGCCAGCATCGCTGCCCGTGACTGAACCGATCCTGCTCGGCGTAGGCGACGACGAAGCGCTCCCGCGCCGCGAGCCGGTTCATCCGCGTGAGCCGCGCGAACCGGTCCGCGTCCTGTCCGCAGCCATGCAGCATCAGGACCAGCGGCAGGCGTTCGCCACTGCGCACGCCCGGTGGCACGTAGACGTGGAAGCGTCGGGTACCGCCCGCGGCGACCGCGAGCCGTGGAACGCACCCGTCCGGAACGCCCGCGCCCGCTGCTGCCGGCCGCCGCTTGCGCGCGCCGGTTCGCGCCGCCGCTGCTGCCTTCGGCCGGGACCTGCGGACGGGACGCGCCTGCGCCGCCTTCAGCAGCGACCTCGGCGTCCGCGCGAACAGGCGACCCAGCGCCCGGATCGTGCCGCCCCAGGACGTCCTGCGCGCGCGCCTCACGCGCCCGGGCAGGTCATGAAGCCGGGGAGGATGATCGTGCCCGATCCCACGCGGCGACGAAGGCGGCGGCGTCGCGTTCGATGTCCGCCAGCGACTTGCCCGGCTTGTATAGGGCGCTGCCGATGCCGAAGCCGTGCGCGCCGGCCCGGACGTAAGGCTCCATCGCCTCCGGCGTGATGCCGCCCACCGGGTAGAGGCGGCACTCGCGCGGCAGGACGGCGCGCCAGGCCTTCACGACCGGCGGGCCCAACTGCTCGGCAGGGAACAGCTTGAGCGCATTGGCGCCCGCCGCCAGCGCGGCGAAGGCCTCGGTGACCGTCGCCACGCCGGGCACGCAGGTGCACCCGGCCGCGCGCGCCGCGCGGATGACCGCCGTGTCACCGTGCGGCATCACCACCAGCCGCCCGCCCGCCGCGGCGACCGCGCGCGCCGCCGACTCGTCGAGCACGGTACCGGCACCGACCAGCGCGCGATCACCGAGCGCGTCTGCGAGCAGCCGGATGCTCTCGAGCGGCTCGGGCGAGTTGAGCGGCACCTCCAGCGTGGCGAAGCCCTGCCCGACCAGCAGCCTCCCGACCGCGACGGCTTCACGCGGCTCGATGCCGCGCAGGATGGCGACCAGGGAAGAAAGTGGAGGGGGCGTGATCAATGCGAGCAGGGGTGCGACAGCATCAGCTGAAGAATACACGCTCCGCCGTCTTGCGCAGCAGCCACTCGCGGTCTTCCTCGGAGACGCCGTCGAGCCGATCCCGGATCAGCCCGATCGATGCCTGGTAGCTGTGACCGGGCGCAAGCTGGTACGGACAGTCGCTGCCCCACATCAGCCGTTGCGGCCCGTAGGCCTTCAGCACGGTCTTGATGAAGGGGATCATGTCGTCATAGGGAGCGGTGCGGTTGCCGAGCGCGTAGAAGGCGGAGAGCTTGACGTGCATCATCGGATAGTCGGCCAGCCGGACGAGGTCGGCGACCTGCTCCTCCCTGATCGTGCCGGGCACCGGCGGCGTCTTGCCGAACCCGTCGACGCCGATGCGGGCCAGGTGATCGATTGCGACGACGGTGGCGGGATGACGCTCGGACAGCCGGCCCAGCTCGGGAAGCCACTCCGGGTTGGTCAGGGGGCAGATCACCAGCCGCTCCCTGGCGGCGAACTCGTAGGCCTTGAAGATCGGATGCGAATCCGGAAAGGCACCCTGGAACGGATCCAGCAGGCGCAGGCGGAACGCCTTGACGCCTTGTGCCTTCAGTTCCGCCATGCGCGCGACGACGCCCTCGTCCGCGTGATCCAGGAAGGCCTGGATCGCGATCTCGCCCGGGCGGGCCCTGGCGACATCGATCATGTAACGCGCATCGTAGCCGAAATGACCGGTATGGCCGACCACCACCATCCGCGTCACCCCCTCGCGCCGGGCGTGGGAGAAGAACTCGCCGGCGGTGAACCCCTTCGGCTTGACCGCCTCCTCCTTCGCCCCGTCACGGAGGGGATAGAGGACGCGCTCGGGGCTCCAGAGATGACTGTGGGAGTCCACGTAGCCGAGGTCCGTGGTGCGTGCGCCGGCAAGGCCAGGAGCCAGTGCGGTGGCGGACACGCCAGCGAGAAAAGTGCGGCGATCCATCGACGAAACGTCATCCCCCATCGTTGCAGCTCCCGATCGTTGTTGTGAATGTGAAGGCAGCGAACATAGTGGCCGGCCAGTTCTTCGTCAACCGCATGGCGGGCGGCGCCGCGTCGGATACGAGCTGCTCCCGGAAAAATGAAACGACCCGCCGCGACGCGGACAGGCGCGCCGACGTTGCGGGACGGGAGTTCGTGTCCGCTCGGCGTGCGATCCCGGCCATGCTACGATCGGCCCCCCGTGGCTGCCGCACCCCGCGCCCACGCCTGTAGACAAGCCGCGCTCAGGATCGAGGAGACTTACATGACTACCGCAATTCACGCCGCCACCCGGCACCGCCTTCCTGCCGCGCGCATGGCGCTTGCGGCCCTTGCGCTTTGCGCCGTGTTCGCCACGGCACCGTCGGACGCACAGGCGCAGAAGATCAGTCCCATGCTGGTGTTCGGACAGGAAGCAACGCCACCGACGCTCGATCCGCACTTCTCCACCTCGATCGCCACCCGCAACGTGGCGATGCACATCTTCGAGCAACTCGTCACGCGCGACGAGAACAACGGGGTGATCCCGGAGCTGGCCGAGCGCTGGGAGATCAGCCCGGACGGCCTCACCTACACCTTCAAGATCCGCAGCGGCGTCAAGTTCCACGACGGCAAGGAGCTGACGTCGGCGGACGTGAAGGCGAGCTTCGAGCGCTACAAGCGCGTCGGCCTTGCCAAGGTGACGCTCAATCCCGTGGTGGGCATGGAAGCGCCGGATGCGACCACCTTCGTGCTGAAGGTCGACAAGCCGCAGCCGGTCTTCCTGGAAGAGCTCTCGGCCTTCGTGGTGCCCATCGCGATCGTACCGGCGGAGCAGGCCAGCCGCGACGGTGGCAAGCTCGACCTGGTCGGCACCGGCCCCTACCAGTTCGTGGAGTGGGTCCCGGACAGCCACATCCGGGTCAAGCGCTTCGCCGGCTACCAGCCGGATGCGCGCTACAAGGGCTCGGATGGCTTCGGCGGCCGCAAGCAGGCCTGGTTCGAGACGATCGACTTCAAGATCGTGAAGGAGGCCGGCGCCCGCGTCGCGGGGCTCGAGTCCGGCCAGCTCCAGATCATCGAGGACCTGCCGGCCGAATCGGCCAAGCGCCTGGCCTCCAACAAGCGCATCGCCATCCATGACCTGAAGAACTTCTGGCTGCACGGCGCCTGGGTGAACCACCATCGTCCGCCGACCAACGATCTCAGGGTACGTCGCGCGATCCAGCTGGCGCTGGACATGGAGGAGATCATGGAGATCGCCACCGACGGCGCCTATACGCTGCAACCCGGCCTTCAGTATCCGGGCAATCCGTACTACGTGACCGACGGCAAGCAGTACTACGACGCCCGGGATCCGAAGAAGGCCGCCGCCCTGTTGAAGGAAGCAGGCTACAAGGGCGAGGAGCTGGTCATCATCACCAACTCCAGCTACCAGAGCATGTTCAAGGCGGCCCAGATCGTGAGCGAGCAGCTGAAGGCCATCGGGATGAAGGTCCGCGTGGACGTCTTCGACTGGGCCACCGCCATGAATCACCGCCGCAACAAGGACGCCTGGAATCTCTGGTTCACCGGCCAGGGCTCGGGGCCGTCGGTCGGTCCGTTCTCGGCGCTGAAGGACGTGGTCTCGCCCCAGAACAACCAGTTCGTGGCCGACCCCGAGCTGGACAAGCTGTTCGCCGACCTGGTGTCCGGCGCCACCTTCGAGGCCCGCAAGGCGAGCTTCGGCAAGTTCCAGGACCGGGTCTACGAGCAGGTGCTGTTCCTGAAGTTCGGCGACCTGATCCGCAAGCAGGCGGCTCTCGCGAACGTGAAGGGATTCGTGCCCTACCGGATCCCGCGACTGTGGAACGTGTGGATCGAGGACTGATTCCACCGCCAGGCGGGGTGGACCCCGCGGCGGCGCCGCCGGCATGATCGAGTTCGCGCTGCGGCGCGTGCTGGTCGCCCTGCCGGTGCTGCTGCTGGTCAGCCTGATATCGGCCTCCATCATGGAGCTGGTGCCGGGCGATCCGGCCGCGTTGATCGCCGGGCAGAATGCGAGCGACGCGGAGATCGCTGCCGTGCGCAGCCAGCTCGGGCTGGACCGGCCGTTCGTGGTCCGCCTCGGGCAGTGGTATGCCGACCTCGCCCGCGGCGATCTCGGCGATTCCATCCTGCTCAACCGGCCGGTCACCCAGGCGATCGCCGAGCGGGTCCCGGTCACCCTGGCGCTGGCCGGCTTCGCGCTGCTGCTCACCGTCGCGATCGGCGTGCCCTGCGGCGTGATCGCGGCGGTGCGGGCAAACACCTGGGTGGACCAGGCGGTCCTGACGCTGGCGCTGGTCGGCGTCTCGGTGCCCAACTTCTGGCTGAGCCTCATGCTGATCGTGCTATTCGGCGTGATGCTCGACTGGCTGCCGGCGGGCGGCTACATCGCCTTTGCCGACGATCCCTGGGGCTGGGTGCAATGCCTGATCCTGCCGGCCTTCTCGCTCGCGCTGCTCCAGGTCGGGCTGCTCGCGCGAATCACGCGGGCCACCATGCTCGAGGTGCTGCAGCAGGACTACGTCCGCACCGCCCGCGCCAAGGGGCTGCCCGCCTGGATGGTGGTCGGCAAGCACGCGCTCAAGAACGTGCTGGTCCCGGTCATCACCGTGATCGGCATCAGCTTCGGGCTGCTGCTCTCCGGCTCGGTCGTGATCGAGACCGTCTACTCGCTGCCCGGCATGGGCCGGCTGCTCGCCAACGCCGTCTTCGGTCGCGACTACCCGATGATCCAGGGCGGCCTGCTGGTCACAGCTGCCGTGCTGGTGCTGCTCAACCTGGTGGTCGACCTGCTCTACGCGGCCGTGGACCCTCGGGTGACGTATGGCAACCGCTGAATCCACGGCGACCGGCACGGGTCCCGGCGCCGGATCGCAGCATTCTCCCGGCGCACCGGGGGGCGATCCGCACACGGTGGCGCCGGAAGCCACGCCTCGCGGCCCCTCCCTCTGGCGCAGGCTGAGCCGCCATCGCCTCTTCATGACCGGCGCCGTGATCGTCGGGATCATGCTGGTGCTCGCCATCTTCGCGGACCTGATCCAGATCCTGCCGCCGGAGAAGATGCAGGTGCGGGCGCGCTTTCGCACGCCGGACCTGCCGTATCCGCTCGGCACGGACAACTACGGCCGCGACATCTGGAGCCGGCTGGTGCACGGCGCGCGGCTGTCGCTGTCGATCGGCTTCGCGGTTGCGCTCGTGACCGGCGTCGTCGGCACGCTGATCGGCGTCGCAGCGGGCTACTTCCGGCGGCTCGACGGCCCCCTCATGCGCCTGATGGACGCGTTGATGGCCTTTCCCGCGATCCTGCTCGCCATCGCCATCGCGGCGGCGCTGGGTCCTTCGGCGATCAACGCCGTCATCGCGCTGTCGGCGGTCTACACGCCGCGCACCGCGCGCATCATGCGCTCCACCGTCCTGGTGGTGCGCGAGATGGACTACGTGCAGGCGGCGCGCGCCTGCGGAGCCCGCGACCTCTGGATCGTGTGGCGCCACATCCTGCCCAACAGCATGGCGCCGCTGCTGGTGCAGCTCACCTTCATCTTCGCGTACGCCATCCTCGCCGAGGCCATCCTCAGCTTCCTCGGCGTCGGGCCGCCGCCGCCGGCGCCCACCTGGGGCAACATGATCGCCGAGGGCAAGGACTACCTGCGCGAGGCGCCGCACATCTGCCTCTTCCCCGGCATCGCGGTGGCGCTGGTGTGCCTCGGCCTCAACCTGCTCGGCGATGGCCTGCGCGACGTGCTCGATCCACGTCTACGGGTGCAGGCGTGACTCTCTCCGAAGCGCCTTCGGCATGCGGCGGGCCGGGATGATCGGGATGCCGCAAGCCGCCGGCCTGCAGGCCCCGCAGGTATCCGCGGACGATCCACTGCTCGCGATCGAGAACCTGCGGGTGGTGTTCGGCCCACGCGGTCGCGAGCAGGTGGCCGTCGACGACGTGACCCTCACGCTCGCCCCCGGCGAGGTGCTCGGCGTGGTCGGGGAATCCGGCTGCGGCAAGAGCCTGACGGCGCTCTCGGTCCTCAAGCTGGTACCGGACCCGCCGGGCCGCATCGCCGGCGGCCGGATCCTTCTGCGCGGCCGCGACCTGGTCGGTGCCGACGAGCGCACGATGAACCGCATCCGCGGCAAGGAGATCGCCATGATCTTCCAGGAGCCGATGAGCGCGCTCAACCCGGTCTTCCGGATCGGCGAGCAGATCGGCGAGACGCTGCGTGTGCACGAGGGCCTGGGTCGAGCCGAAGCACAGGCCCGCGCGCTGGAGCTGCTCGAGCGGGTCGGCATCGGCAACGCCCGGCAGCGGCTGGGGCAGTACCCGCACGAGCTCTCCGGTGGCATGCGCCAGCGCGTGATGATCGCGATCGCGCTCGCCTGCCGGCCGCGGGTCCTGATCGCCGACGAGCCGACCACCGCGCTGGACGTCACCATCCAGGCCCAGATCCTGCGCCTGCTGCGCGATCTCCAGCGCGAGCTCGGCATGGCGGTGATGCTGATCACCCACGACCTCGGCGTGGTGGCGCAGGTGGTGAACCGGGTCGCGGTGATGTACGCCGGGCGCGTCGTCGAGCAGGGGACGGTAGCGGCGGTCTTCGAGCGGCCTTCGCATCCCTATACGCGCCTGCTGATGCGCAGCATCCCGTCGCTCGACCACGCGCAGCGCAGGCTGCAGGCGATCCCCGGCATGGTGCCGAGCCTCGCCGACATGCCGGCCGGTTGTCGCTTCCATCCGCGCTGCCCCCAGGCGCAGCCGGCCTGCCGCGAGCGGGCACCGGCGATGGTCCCGGTCGCGCCGGGCCACGATGCGGCCTGCATCGCCCTCACGGGTTACCGCCATGCCGGGCGAACCTGACATGAAACTACCCCCACGCTCACTTCGTTCGCTGCCCCCCGAGGGGGCGTGTCAGCGCCTTCGGGCGGCCGGGCGGCGCTGACATGGCCCTGGTTCGCGTCCGCGGGCTGGTCAAGCACTTCCCGATCATGAAGGGCGCGCTGCGGCCGCGCCAGGTCGGCGCGGTGCGCGCGGTGGACGGGCTCGACTTCGACATCGCGGACGGAGAGACGCTCGGCCTGGTGGGCGAGAGCGGCTGCGGCAAGACCACCACGGGACGCCTGGTGCTGCGCATGATCGAGCCGAGCGCGGGCCGCATCGAGTTCCAGGGCGAGGACATCATGGCGCTCTCGCCAGCCGAGATGCGGCAGCGCCGTCGCCAGATGCAGATCATCTTCCAGGATCCGTACGGCTCCCTGGATCCGCGCATGACGGTGGGCGAGATCCTGGATGAGCCGCTGCGGATCCATCGCGTCGGCGACCGCGCCGCCCGCGCCCGTCGCGTCACGCAACTGCTCGACGTGGTCGGCCTGCGCCGCGAAGCCGCCGGTCGCTACCCGCACGAGTTCTCCGGCGGCCAGCGCCAGCGCATCGGCATCGCGCGGGCGCTGGCGCTGGAGCCGCGCTTCATCGTCTGCGACGAGCCGGTCTCCGCCCTGGACGTCTCCATCCAGGCCCAGGTCATCAACCTGATGCAGGACCTTCAGCAGGAGTTCCACCTCACCTATCTCTTCATCGCGCACGACCTCGGCGTGGTGAAGCACGCCTGCGACCGGGTCGCGGTCATGTACCTGGGCCGGATCGTGGAGATCGCCGACAAGGCGTCCCTGTACGACACGCCGAAGCATCCCTACACCCGAGCCCTTCTCGCCGCGGTGCCCGTGCCGCGGCCCATGGCGGGCCAGGTGCTGGCGCCGCTGGAGGGCGAGATCCCCAGCCCGGCGGATCCGCCGCCCGGCTGTCACTTCCACACCCGCTGCCCCTACGCCGAGGCACGCTGCCGCGTCGACGTGCCGGCGCTTCGCACCGTCGGGCCGGGCCACCAGGCGGCCTGCCACCTGGTGGCGGCAGCGGCATGAACGTCATCGAGCCAACCTCCGAGGAACCATGAGGAAAACCACCCGTATCACTTCCGAGATCGACTTCCAGCGCGACGGCAAGCAAGTCGGCTTCCTGCGGGTGCCCCACTCCGTGCACCGCTCCGCCTATGGATGGATCCCCATTCCGATCGCCAGCATCCGCAACGGCGCGGGCCCGCGCGTGCTGCTGATGGCCGGCAACCACGGCGACGAGTACGAGGGGCAGGTGGCGCACGCCTCGCTGCTGCGCTCGCTGCGCCCGGAGGACGTGCGGGGGCGGCTGATCTTCCTCACCTCGGCCAACTTTCCCGCCGCCGATGCCGGCACGCGCACGTCGCCGATCGACGAAGGCAACCTGAACCGCTCCTTCCCAGGCGACAACGACGGCGGCATCACCGCCCAGATCGCCTGGTACGTCGAGAACGTGCTTCTGCCGCAATGCGACTACGTGTTCGACCTGCACTCCGGCGGCAGCTCCCTGATGTACGTGCCGAGCGGCCTGTGCCGCCGCCATGCCGACCCCGACCGCATGGCCCGCCACATCGCGCTGCTGGAGGCCTTCGGCGCGCCGGTTTCATACGTCACCGACGCCCCGCAGGGCGAGGACCGCACGCTCACGGCGGCGGCCGCCCGGCAAGGCGTGATCCACCTGGGCAGCGAGCTGGGCGGCGGCGGCACCATCACGATGGCGGCACTGAAGACCGCGCGGGAAGGAACGCTGCGGGCGCTCAGGCTGGTGGGCGCGCTGGCCGACGAGGTCGCCGTGCCGGCGTCCTCGCCCACCCGGCTGATGCAGGTGCGCGGCGCCGACTACTACACCTACGCGCCCGATTCCGGCTTCTTCGAGCCGCTGGTGGAGCTCGGCGACGAGGTGGTCGCCGGACAGGAGGCGGGTCTCATCCACTTCCACGACACGCCGTGGCGCGAGCCCTCGGTCGCGCGCTTCCAGCGCGACGGCATCGTGCTCTGCAAGCGCATGCCGTGCCGCACCCAGCGCGGCGATTGCCTGTTCCACCTGGGTACCGATTACGAGGACGACCGTGCAGCCTGAAGAGCCCCGACCCATCGACTTTCGCAGCGACAACTGTGGCCGCGCCGCGCCGGAGCTAATCGCCGCGCTCACCGCCGCCAACGACGGCTCCGTGCTCGGCTACGGTGGCGACCCGTACACCGCGGCGCTGCAGGAGCGCTACACCGCCCTCTTCGAGGCGCCGGTGCGGGTGTACCCCGTGGCCACCGGGACCGCCGCCAACGCGCTCGCCCTCGCGGCCGCGAGCACGCCCTTCGGCGCGGTCTACTGCAGCGCCGAGGCGCATGTGAACACTTCGGAGTGCAATGCCACCGCCTTCTTCGGTGGCGGCACCAAGCTGGTCCCGGTCGACGGGCCGCACGGCAAGGTGGACGCGCAGGCGCTGGCCGAGGCGATCGCGGCGAGCGGCAAGGGGCTCGCCCACAAGAGCCAGCCGACAGCGGTCAACCTGGTGCAGGCGAGCGACCTGGGCGCGGTCTACACGCGCGAGGAGATCGAGGCAGTGTGCCGAGTCGCCCACGAGCACGGCCTGAAGGTGCACCTCGACGGCGCCCGCTTCGCCAATGCGCTCGCGACGCTCGGCTGCACGCCGGCGCAGGCCACCTGGCGCGCCGGCGTGGACCTGATGTCCTTCGGCGCCACCAAGAACGGGGGGCTGCTGACCGATGCGATCGTCGTCTTCAACCCGGACGCCGCGCCGGACCTGGGCTTTCACCTGCGCCGGGCCGGGCTCGTCTGGTCCAAGATGCGCTTCGCCTCGGCGCAGTTGATGGCGTACGTCGAGGACGACCTCTGGTTGCGGCTGGCGGCGCGGGCCAACGCGGCTGCAGCGCGGCTCGCCGCCGAAGTCCGGGCAGTGGGGCAGGCAAAGCTGCTCGCCCCGGTGGAGGCGAACGAGCTCTTCGTCGAGCTGGCGCCCGCCGCCCTGGATGCGCTGGCGGAGGACGGGTTTCTCTTCTACCGGCGCGGGTCGCGGCTCGGGCGCTTCGTGTGCCGCTGGGACACGACCGAGGAGGAGACGCTCGCGCTCGGGCAGGCGATCGCGCGACACGCGGGCGGTGGGCGGTAGGTAGCGAAGACGGCCGGCTGCGCCGCGAGGCGTGCCGCCGCCGGCGAAACGTGCGGGCGCGAGCGCCTGCTCTGCCCCAAAGCTCTATAGCTCTCGTGCTATTGACGTGCCGGCGAGGTCCCTCTTAGACTGGCCTGGATCGGACTGCAAGGAGGCTCGCCATGAAGAAGGTGTTGCACGCCGCGTCGTTGTTCATGGGTCTCGCGCTGGCTGCGGCCACCGGCGCGGCGCCAGCCCAGGGCTATCCCGAGCGCCCGGTCAGGTTGATGGTCCCGCTCGCCGCAGGCAGCACCGCCGACATCCTCTGCCGCATCGTCGGGGAGGAGCTCGGCAAGCGCCTGGGCCAGCCGGTCGTGGTCGAGAACAAGACCGGCGCGGGCGGCACCATCGCCATGGCGGAGCTCGCCCGCTCCGCCCCCGACGGCTACACCATCGCGTTCGGCTCGCAGGGCACGCTGGTCTTCAATCAATCGCTCTACTCCAAGCCCGGCTACGACACCGTCGCGGACTTCGCGCCGATCGTGCTGATCGGCGGGGTCTCGAACGTGATGATCGTTCCGCCGGACAGCCCGTTCAAGGCGCCGCCGGAGGCGGTGGCCGCCGCCAAGTCCCGCCCCGGGGAGGTGAGCTATTCGTCCGGCGGCAGCGGCACCAGCCACCATCTCTCCGGCGTGCTGTTCAGCCATCTCACGGGAACCAAGCTCCTGCATGTCCCGTATCGCGGGTCGCCGCAGGGCGTGCTCGCCGTGATGAGCGGCGAAGTGAACATGGGGTTCTTCAATACGCCGACGGTGATCTCTCAGATCCGCAGCGGCAAGGCGAAGGGGCTCGCGGTCACGAGCCTGGCCCGTTCCCCGCTGCTGCCGGAGCTGCCCACCATGCAGGAAGCCGGAATCGCGGACTACGAGATGAACACCTGGTTCGGCTTCATCGCGCCGGCCGGCACGCCGCCCGCCGTGGTGGATCGCCTCAACAAGGAGATCTCGGCGGTGGTGGCCACGCCGGCCGTGCGCGCGAAGCTGGAGGAGCAGGGCTTCGACCTGGTGCCGGCGCAGCCGCCCGCCGCCCTGGCCGAGCTGATCGCCAGCGACCTGAAGAAGTGGCCGTCCATCATCAAGGCCGCCGGCGCGAAAGTCGACTAGGACTCTGTTCACTCCACGGACGTGCCCGACTCGCTGATCGCCCGCTATCACGCTGCCACCCCTGAGCTGCCCAAGCATGCGCGCCTGCGCGGGGCCATCATGGCGGCGGTCAAGGCGGGCGAGCTGACGGTGGGCGCCAAGATTCCCGGCGAGCGCGAGCTGAGCGAACGGCTCGGGGTGAGCCTGGGCACTACCCAGAAGGCGCTGGGGCGGCTGGTGGACGAAGGCTTCCTGGTGCGCCGCCAGGGCCATGGCACGTTCGTCGGCAGCGTGCGTCGACCGGTGGCGCGTTCCTGGCACTATCGCTTCCTGGACGAGGACGGCCAGGCCGAGCTGCCCGTATTCGCCACCCTGCTGGAGCGGCGCGTGGTGGACGACGACGGTCCCTGGGCCGCGGCGCTCGGCGCCGACCCGAAAGGCTACGTCATGGTGCAACGGCGCCTGGACATCGGCAACCGCTTCGCCTGCAGCAGCCGCCTCTACCTGCCTGCGAGCCGGTTCGGCCGGCTGTTGCGCGTAGCCGCGCGCCGGCTCACCGACGCCAATCTCAAGACGCTGCTGGAGAAGGACTTCGCCGCGCCGACGCTCGCCTCCGACGGGGTGGCCCACGTGGTGCACATCGGCATCGAGGACGCGACGATCATGGGCGTCGCGCCGCGCAGTTGCGGACTGCAGGTCCACATCGTCGGCCGCTCCTTCAGCTCCATACCCATCACCTTCCAGCGCATGCTGGTGCCCGCCGTGCCGCACGGGCTGCGGCTGGACTTCCATCCGCCGGCAGACGACCCGGAAGGAAGCGGCGCCGGCACCGGGCGGAGCGACCGATGAGCGTCCCTGGCGGGGACCCCGCCGCGCTCGGCCAGGCGGTTGCCGCCGTGACCCCGGCAGCGATCGAGCGCGCGCATGCGGCCATCCGGCCGCACGTCTCGCTGACGCCGTGCCTCGAGGCGAAGACGCTCTCCGAGATGCTCGGCTGCCGGTTGTTCCTCAAGTTCGAGAACCTTCAGTTCACCGCCTCGTTCAAGGAGCGCGGCGCGCTCAACTTCCTGCTGGGCCTCGACGAAGGCGCCCGGGCGCGCGGAGTGGTCGCGATGAGCGCCGGCAACCACGCGCAGGGCGTCGCCTACCATGCGGCGCGGCTCGGCGTGCGTGCCACCATCTTCATGCCGCTCGGCACGCCCTTCACCAAGGTCTCCCGCACGCGCGCCCTCGGGGCGGACGTGCGCATCGAGGGCGCGTCGCTGTCGGAGGCCGCCGCGGCGGCCCGTGCCTTCGCCGCCCGCGAGGCGGCGGTGTTCCTCCATCCCTTCGACGATCCCCTGGTGGTCGCAGGGCAGGGCACCGTCGCGCTCGAGATGCTGGAGCAGGTGCCCGAGCTCGACACGCTGGTCGTGCCGGTGGGCGGCGGCGGGCTCATTGCCGGCATGGCGGTCGCCGCGAGCGCGCGAAAGCCCGGCATCGCCATCGTGGGCGTCGAGCCCGAGCAGTACGGCGGCATGCACCAGACGCTGCGCGGCCTGCCGGTCACGGTGGGCGGCGATACGGTCGCCGAGGGACTGGCGGTGCGCGAGGTGGGCCGGCTCACCGCGGCGCTGGTGCGCCGCCATGTCGAGGACGTGCTGCTGGTGGAGGAGGCGGATATCGAGCGGGCCGTCTGCTGGCTGGTCGACGTGGAGAAGACCGTGGTCGAGGGCGCCGGCGCGGCCGGGCTCGCGGCGCTGTCGCGCTACCGCGAGCGCTTCGCGGGCCGCTGCGTCGGCGTGCCGCTCACCGGCGGCAACATCGACGTCCGGCTGCTCGCCTCCAGCCTGCTGCGGGGGCTCGCCCGCGACGGACGACTGGTGCAGCTCTCCGTTTCGGTGCCCGACTCGGCCGGCAGCCTTTCCGCGCTGACCACCGTCATTGCCGGCGTCGGCGGCAACATCGTCGACATCCGCCACGATCGCCTGTTCGCCCGCGAGTCGTCGCGCCGCGCCACCGTGGAGCTGGTGGTGGAGGCGCAGGACGTCGCGCACGTGGAGCGCATCGTCGACGAGCTCACCGCCGCCGGCTTCCCGGTGCGCGGCGGGCCGCTTCATCCCCTGCCCGAGCCGGTGCCCCCGGCCGCCGGCCCCGGATCCCCGTAGGACGCAAGCACGCAGCCATCATGCCGCAGCACACGAATCCCCACATCGCCCGCCTGCCATACCCGCCGGAAGAGCTCGGCCGCGTGGACATCGAGGTCGCGACGCCGGTCGTCGCCGGGGCGATGACGACGGTGCGCATCACCTATACCGCGGGTCGCTTCGGCATCGACGACCAGGGCAGCGTCCGGTTCCTGTTCCGCTTCGCGAGCGACGCCGGCCGGCCGCAATTCGATCGTCCGGGGGCCCCGAACTTCTGCTCGGTGACAGCCTCCAACGGGACCACGCTGCTGCCGGAATACCATCCGCGCGGCGCGTTCCGTCCGTGGTTCAAGGCGATACGCGTCAACGTCATGCGCGAGTCACTGCGCGAGGGCGACAGCATCACGCTGGTGCTGGGCGACCGGTCTCAGGGCGGGGCAGGCTGGCGCACCTCGTCGATGCGCGAGGACGGATTCGAGATCCGGGTGCAGGCCGATCCGTTCGGCACGGTGGTCTACGGCGACGTCGCGGGCGGGGCCGCCTTCGAGCTCGTCCCCGGCGAGCCGGTGGCGTGGCGGGCGGTGCTGCCGACACGCCGCGCCGTGGGCCGCCCGTTCGAGCTCCGCATCCGCGCGGACGACCGCTGCGGCAACCCGGTGGCACGGCTTCCTGCCGGCAGGCTGCGGCTGGAAGCCGACGGAGCGCTGGCGGGGTTGCCGGAGCACCTCGAGGTCGGCGCCGAAGGCACCTGCCGCATCCCGGGCCTGCGCGCGACGGCGCCGGGCCGCATCGGCATCCGCGTTCGCGACCGCGACGGCCGCCTGCTTGCGGAATCCAACCCGCTGGTCGCCCACGAGCCCGCGCAAGGCTGCGCCCCCGACACCTACTGGGGCGACTTCCACGCGCAGAGCGAGGAAACCGTCGGCACCAACAGCGCGCGCGCCTATTTCCTGTTCGCGCGCGACCAGGCCTTCTGTGACTTCGTCGGCCACCAGGGCAACGATTTCCAGATCTCCAACGCGTTCTGGTCCGAGCTCAACCGGCTCTATCGCGAGTTCGATGCGCCGGACCGATTCGTGACCCTGCCCGGCTACGAGTACTCGCCGGTCACCCACCTGGGCGGCGACCGCAACATCTTCTTCATGGAGGAAGGCCGGCCGATACGCCGCTCTTCGCACGCGCTGGTGGAGGACACGAGCGACATCGGCACGGACTGCAACCACGTGCAGGACCTCTTCGCGGCCCTGCGGCGCGACGGTGAATCGGCCCTCGCCTTCGCCCACGTGGGCGGGCGCTACGCCGACCTGCGGGCGGGCCACGACGGCGAGATCGAGCGCTCGGTGGAGATCCACTCCTCCTGGGGCACCTTCGAATGGCTCCTGTTCGACGCATTCGAGCTCGGCTACCGGGTCGGGGTGGTCTGCAACTCGGACGATCACAAGGGCCGGCCCGGGGCCAGCCATCCCGGCGCCTCCATCTTCGGCGCCTATGGCGGACTCACCTGCCTCTTCCTCGATCGGCTCACCCGCGGCGACGTCTGGCGCTGCCTGCAGCAGCGGCATCACTACGGGACGACCGGTGACCGGATGCACCTCGACGTCCGAGCCATCTTCACCGGCGTGGCGCACCGCTTCGATGAAGATCCCTCGCTTCGCGCCGACGCGCGCCGGGTCGCGGTGCGCGAAGCCATGATGGGCGACATCGTGGCGGTGCAGGATCCGGAGGTGAAGCTGCGCGTCCGGCTGGATGCGGCCGCGCCCATCGAGCGCATCGACCTGCGCATCGGCAGCCGCACGATCGAGACCATCCGCCCCTATCGTCCGGCGGAGCTGGGCCGCCGCCTGCGCGTGGTGTGGGAAGGCGCGGAGTACCGGGGCCGTGGCCGGATGACCACCTGGGACGGGCGCCTGAAGGTGGCGGGCAACCGGATCGAGTCCTTCAGCCCGATCAACTTCTGGCACCTGGAGAAGTCGCTCGCGCGCACGCCGGACGGCGGACTCGAGTGGCAGTCGGTCACCACCGGCAACTTCGCCGGGGCCGACGTCACGCTCGCCGAGCGCGAGGCTGGCCACCTGGAGATCGAGACGCCGCATCTGGCGACGCGCGTCGCCATCGCGGAGGTCGGCCTGGACGACATCGTTCACGAGGCCGGCGGCCTCGGCCGGGGGCTGCGTGTCTTTCGCCTTCCCGACGTCAACGCCGCGCACAGCCTCGAGGTGGAGCGCACGGTGCCCGTCGCGCCCGACGGCGATACGCCGCTCTATGTCCGGGTCACGCTGGAGAACGGCCACCAGGCCTGGTCCAGTCCGATCTATCTCTTCCAAGACCACTGAGACCACCGAGGAGGTTCCCATGCGTCATCTCCATGCCATTGGTTGCGCGGTGCTTGCCCTGGTCAGCGCCGCGTGGATCGCACCGGCGGCTGCCCAGTCGTTTCCCTCGAAGTCGGTCGCGATGGTGGTTCCCTACGCTCCGGGCGGCGGCCACGACTCGATGGCGCGCATGGTCGCCGAGCAGCTCGCCGCGCGCCTTGGCCAGAGCGTGATCGTGGAGAACCGTGCCGGCGCGAACGGCCGCATCGGCGCCGAGGTGGTGGCGCGGGCCGCGCCTGACGGCCACACCATCCTCTTCGCTTCCCCCGCGGAGATCGTGATCGCCCCGATCGCCTACGAGCGCATGCCGTACGATCCGATGAAGGATCTCGCGCCCGTCACCCTGGCCGGCATCACGCCGCTCGTCATCGTCGCCCACCCTTCGGCGGGCGTGAAGACGCTGCCGGAGTTGATCGCCAAGGCCAAGGCGGAACCGGGCAAGCTCAGCTTCGGTACGGCCGGCAACGCGAGCTCCCAGCACCTCGCCGGCGCCTGGCTCAACAACCTGACCGGCATCGACCTGCAGCATGTCCCGTACAAGGGTGCTGCGCCGGCGACCAACGACGTGCTGGGCGGACAGATCCCGTTCGCCATCGTCGGCATGGCGCCGGTACTGCCCCACATCAAGGCCGGCAAGCTGCTTCCGATCGCGGTCACCACGCGCGAGCGCGTCAAGTGGGCCGAGAACGTGCCGACCGCCGCGGAGACCGCCGGGCTCGCGGATTTCGAGGTGCCGCACTGGATGGGCGTGTTCGCGCCTGGGGGCACGCCTGCCGGCATCGTCGCGAAGCTGCGCGACGAGATCGCGGCGGTGCTCGGAACGCCCGAGTTCAAGGACCGCATGGCCAAGCTGGGGGTCGATCCGGTCGGCAACACCCCCGAGGAGTTCCACGCCTTCCTGGCCGCCGAGACGGAGAAGTTTCGCAAGATGTACGCCCTCACCGGACTGCCGCCGCAATGAACCCGGACACCACTCCCTTTGCCTTCGTACCGGTCGACGGCCGGCGCAGCGTCGCCAAGCCGCGGCGCACCGGCCTCAGCATGGTGATCGACGACGGGCTGCCGCTCGGCTACGTGCAGGACATGCTCCGCACCTGCGCCAGCTATGTCGACCTCATCAAGATCAAGACCGGGACGGCCCGCCTGTACCCGCGCGAGCTGCTGCTGCGCAAGCTTGCCGCCTACCGGGACGCCGGCGTCAAGCCCTTCATCGGAGGGCAGTTCCACGAGTACGTCTTCGCGACGATGGGCGAGGCGGCACTGCCTCGCTTCTACGAGGAAGCGCGTGCCCTGGGCTTCGAGACCATCGAGATCTCCGACAACACCGTGCCGCTCACCGACGCGCAACGCCATGCACAGATCGTCGGCGCGGTGCGTGCGGGGCTCGAGGTCTTCGGCGAGGTCGGCTCCAAGGAGACGCTGAGCAACCCGCGCCTGCTGGTGGACCAGGCGCGGATCTGCTTCGAGGCGGGAGCGAGCCTCGTGCTCGTCGAGGCCGCCGAGCTGATCCGGGATGGGCACCTGCGCGTCGAGACGCTCGAGGTCATCCGCAACGGGCTGCCTCTCGATCGCATCATGATCGAGCTGCCCGGCCCCTGGATCGAAGGGGTGCGGCGCTGCGACGTGGAAAGCATGAAGAAGGCCGTGATGACGGCGTTCGGACCGGACGTGAACCTCGCCAACATCGACGTCACCGACATCTACGACACGGAGGCCTTGCGCCTGGGCCTGGGAACCGCCGGCCCCTGGCGAAGCTGACGGGTCCCGCCGACGCGGCAGCCGAGGGTCGCTGAACCGCGCCGTCCCATCGCATATCATGGGCCATTGCGCGGCGGCAAGGTTCGCCAGGCCGCGCCGGATGCACGCCGGAGAACCCATTGGCCCACCGCCCCCCGGTCGCCACGCGGCTCAATCCCTGGCTCGTCGCCGTGGTGCTCGCGCTTGCCGGTCTCCTGGTGCGATATGCCCTGACGCCATACCTGGGGCCCTACCTTCCCTTCGTGGGCTCCTTCCCGGCGATCCTGGTGAGCGCCTGGTACGGCGGCTTCTGGCCGGGCATGCTCACCACGGTGCTCTCGATGCTGCTGACCACCCTCGTGGTGCCGGGCGAGCTGCCGGACGAGGCCCCCTCGCACGCGCTGCGCATCGCCCTGCTGCTGCCCTGCGGCGCGCTGATCTGCCTGCTCGCGGAGCATCTGCACCGCAATCGCCACGAAGCCAACCGGCGCCTCGACGCGATGATGCGCCTCGCGCGGCCAAGCCAGCGGCTGCAGGCGGCGCTGGAGTTGTCGGCGCTCTCGGCCGCCGACGTGGACCGCGACCTGCGCTACGTCTGGGTGCGCAAGCCACCGTTGGGTCTCGCCGAAGGCGACATGCTGGGCAAGACCGCCGAAGAGTTCTTCGAGCCCGAGCTAGCCGCCGCGCTCACCGCCGCCCGGCGCCAGATCCTGGAGACCGGGAAGGCATGCCGCATCGAGCTGCGTCTCAGGCGGGATGACCGCGTCGAATGGGTGGACTGGATTGGCGGTCCGCTGCGCGACCCCGACGGAACGATCATCGGAGTCACCAACCTCGCGATCGACATCACCGACAGGAAGCGCTCCGAGCTGCAGTTGCGCCGTCGCGGCGACGCGCAGCGGCTGCTGGTCGAGCTCAACGACGTGTCGCGCGACGGCAATGGCGTGGCCGAGATCGAGGCCGGGATCGTCAGGCGCGTCGCCCGGCACTTCGGCGCGGACCGCTGCGCCTTCGCCGAGATCTCGCCCGAGGACGGCATCGCGGAAGTCACGCGCGACCATGCCAACGGGCTGCCCAGCGTGGTCGGGCGCCACCGCCTCGCGCCGCCGGATTCCGAGCTCATGCGCCGCCTCGCCGCTGGCGAGACGATCGCCCTGCCCGGCGGCAGCGAGCCGTTGCCGGCGGAGGCCTGGATGGATCCCGATGCGCGCCCGGCGGAGACGGGGTCCCTGCTCTGCGTGCCCGTGGTCCACGAGGATCGGCTGATCGGCGCGCTCTCGTTGCGGCTGCGGGGGCGGCGCGAGTGGAGCGAGGAAGACATCGAGCTCGGCCGAGACATCGCCGGGCGCGCCTGGTCGGGCATCACTCGCGCGCGTGCGCAGCTTCAGCTGCGCGAGAGCCGCGACGTGCTGGCGCTTGCCATGCGCGGCGGCCGGATGGGCGCCTGGTCGCGCGAGTACCGGTCGGACCGCGGCTGGTGGAGCCGCGAGCTGGAAGAGATCTACGGGCTGGAGAAGGACGGGTTCAAGGGCACGCGCGAGGATTTCCTCGCGCTGCTGCATCCGGACGACCGCGACAAAGTGCGCGACGCGCTGGAGACTGCGGTGGCGACCGGCTCCGACTACGTCGTCGAATACCGCTTCCGCCACAGCTCGGGCGAGTGGCGCTGGATGGAGGGCCGCGGCCGCCACTTCTACCATCCGGATGGCCGACCGCACATCACCTACGGCCTGGGCATCGACATCACCGAGCGCAAGCGATCGGAAGAGGAGCGCCGGCGCCTCAATGCCGAGCTTGCCGAATCCCTGCGCCGCAAGGACGAGTTCCTCGCCACGCTGGCGCACGAGCTGCGCAATCCGCTCGCGCCGATCGTCACGGCGCTCGAGGTCCTTCGGTTGAAATCGCCGGAGGACGAGCAGATGCGCTGGTCGCGCGACGTCATCGACCGGCAGGTGCGGCACATGACCCGGCTCGTGGACGATCTGCTGGATGTCGCGCGCATCGCCACCGGCAAGGCGCAGCTGCGCACGGAGCGCATCGAGCTGGCGAGCGTGGTCAACCACGCGGTGGAAGCCTCGCGCAATGTCATCGACGCCGGCCGGCACGAGCTCTCCATCGAGCTGCCGGCCGAGCCGCTGCTCGTCGAGGCCGATCCGACGCGCCTCAGCCAGGTGCTGGCCAACCTCCTCAGCAATGCCGCCAAGTACACGCCCCACGGCGGACGCATCGGGCTGCGGGTGCGGGCCGACGGCGCCGAGGCGGTGATGGAGGTGACCGACAACGGCATCGGCATCCCCCAGCCTGAGCTCGAACGCATCTTCAGCATGTTCGCCCAGGTGACGCCGGCGATCGACCGCTCGCAGGGCGGCCTCGGCATCGGACTCGCGCTGTCACGCGGGCTGGTGGAGCTGCACGGCGGACGCATCGACGCGACGAGCAGCGGACCGGGCAAGGGCAGCACCTTCACCGTCCGGCTGCCGCTCGGGGTGGCGCCGGCCGTGAAGCACGCACCGCTGCCGGCAGCGGCCGCGCAACCGGCGCAAGGCACGGCCGCGCGGCGCATCCTGGTGGTGGACGACAACATCGACGCGGCCGAGTCCCTGGCGATGCTGCTGCAACTGGACGGGCACGAGACCGCGCTCGCGCACGACGGCCAGCGCGCGTTGGAGCTCGCGCGCAGCTTCGCTCCGCAGGTCATCCTGCTCGACATCGGCCTGCCGCTCATGAACGGCTACGAAGTGGCGCGACGCCTGCGCGCCCAGCCCTGGGGCCGCGGCATCGCATTGATCGCGGTGACCGGATGGGGTCAGGAGCAGGATCGCCAGCAGGCGCAGGCCGCGGGTTTCGATCACCACCTGACCAAGCCGCTCGACCCGTCCAGGCTGGCCGCGCTGCTGGATGCGGTGCAGCCGCGCCAGCCCCAAAGCGGCGAGGCGGTCACACGGTGAACAGGGGCGCGTCGCGGGCGCGCCGGTGCGCCTGCGGCTCGGCCGCTCAGCGATAGGCGGCCGGATCGCCGTCGAAGAGACCCGGCTCGCGGCTCATCCGCGCGCCCTCGGCCTGCAGCATGCGCAGCTTGGTGTCGACGCCGCCGCCCGCGGAGAAGCCGCCCGCGCGGCTGCCGCTTGCCAGCACGCGGTGGCACGGGATCACCGGCGCGAAGGGATTGCGCCCGAGCGCCTGGCCGACGGCCCGTGCCGCAGTGGGGTCGCCGAGGCGGGCGGCGACTTCGCCATAGGTGAGGGTGTGGCCGGGCGCGATGTCGCGCACCAGCGCGTAGACGCGCCGATGGAAGGCGGGCACGCCGGTCATGTCGAGCGGCAGGTCGCGAAGATCGTCGGGTTCGCCGCCCAGCATGGCGGCGATGCGGGCAATCGCCTCCCGGACGTACGCCGGGGCGTCGACGATCCCGACGAGCCGCAGCGCCGGGTGCAGGCGCCGCATGCGTGCCCGCGTCGCTTCCTCGCTGCCTTCGGGCAGCAGCACGCCAACCAGCGCGCCCCGCTCCCACGCGATGCCGCAATGACCGAGCGCCGTCTCGAAGATGGCCTGGCCCGGCATCGCTTCCGTGGAGACGGCCGCATCGTGGCACCGGTCGTTCGCCATGGCTCCCCATGTTACAGTGTCCGGGCAACGACGGCGGGACGCATCCTCCCTGAAGAGTATGGGCGCAGCAGGAGACTTCCAGGATCGTACGGACGCGACGGTGGCCGCCATGGTGGCCGATCTCGTCGCGCGGGCGCGCATCGCGCAGCGCGTCGCCGACGGCTATGACCAGGCCCGCGCCCGGGACCTCGCGCTCGCCGCCGGCTGGGCCATCCTCGAGCCCGGACGCAACCGGTCGCTTGCCGAGATCGCGGTGACGGACACCGGCATCGGCGACGTCGACGACAAGATCCGCAAGAACCACCGCAAGACGCTCGGGCTGCTGCGGGACCTGCAGGCCGCGCGCACGGTCGGCGTGATCGCCGAGGATCCGGCCACCGGCATCACCGAGATCGCGCGGCCCGTGGGCGTCGTGTGCGCCGTCACGCCGTCCACCAACCCGGGCGCCACGCCGGCGAACAAGATCATCAACGCACTGGCGGCACGCAACGCGGTCATCGTCGCGCCGAGCCCGAAGGGGTGGAGCACCTGCGCCCTGCTCCTGCGCTACGTGCACGAGCAACTCCGGCGCATCGGCGCGCCGGTCGACCTGGTGCAGATGCTGCCGGCGCCGGTCTCCAAGCAGTCGACGCTGGAGCTGATGCGCCAGTGCGACCTGGTGGTCGCCACCGGCTCGCAGGCCAACGTGCGCGCGGCCTACCGCAGCGGCACGCCGGCCTTCGGGGTCGGGGCCGGCAACGTCGCCAGCATCGTCGACGAGACCGCGGACGTCGCTGCCGCCGCGCGTCTCATCGCCGCCTCCAAGACATTCGACCACGCCACCAGCTGCTCCTCGGAGAACAGCGTGGTGGTCGTGGACGAGGTGCATGACCGCGTGATCGCGGCTCTGCTCGCCGAGGGCGGCGTGCTGCTGGATTCGGGCCGCAAGGCTCGGCTGCAGGCGGTGATGTGGCCCGACGGCAGGCTCTCGCCCAAGGTGATCGGTCAGTCGGCCGGCGCGATCGCGGCGCTGGCGGGGTTCGATGACCTGGCCGCCGCCCGGCCCTCGATGCTCCTCGTTCCGGAGAGCGGCACCGGGCCGTCGCACCCGTTCTCGGGCGAGAAGCTCTCGCCGGTGCTCGCAGTCTATCGCGCGCGAGATTTCGCCCATGCCTGCGACATCGTCGCCGACATCTACCGCTACCAGGGGGCCGGACACTCCGTCAGCCTGCACAGCGCGCTGCCGGAGCGGGCGCTGCACCTCGGCCTCACCGCGCCGGTCTCGCGGGTGATCGTCGACCAGGCCCATTGCTTCGCCACCGGCGGCAGCTTCGACAACGGCCTGCCCTTCTCGCTTTCCATGGGCTGCGGCACCTGGGGTCGCAACAACTTCAGCGACAACCTGAACGTGCGGCAGTACCTGAACATCACGCGCGTGTCGCGGCCCATACCCGAGCAGGTTCCGTCCGAGGCGTCGCTGTTCGGCGACTTCTTCGCGCGCCATGGGCGCTGACGGCACGGCCGGCGCGTCCCCGCGGCAGGCGGACGGGGTGGCCGGCACGGTCCGGGCGCTGATCGACGCGCAGGCCGCGGCGCGGCCGGACGCCGTCTATGCCATCGGCACCCAGGGCGGCCTGACGCTCACCTACGGCGAGCTGGGGGCGCGCTGCCGCGAGTTCGGCGCGCTCCTGCGCGGCTTGGGCAGCACCCCCGGCGACCATGTCTCGGTGGTGATGCCCAACGGCATCGGCACGCTGGTCGTGCTGCTCGGCTCGCTTCACGGCGGCTGGTGCGTGAATCCGGTCAACCTGCTCTCGCAGCCGGAGCAGATGCGCTACGTGCTGGACCATGCCGACGCACGCGTGATCGCGGTGGCGCCGGAATGGGCCGAGCGGGTCCGGGCGATGGTCGCGGGCATCGGTCGCGAGGTCACCCTGCTCGTGCTGGAGCCCGATTCGCTCGACTGGCTCGATGCCGGCGTCGCCTGCGGCGGGGCCCGCCGCGGACTCGAGCTGCCGGAGCCGCAGCCCCAGTCGCGCGGGCTGCTGATGTACACCTCCGGCACCACGGGGCGCCCGAAGGGGGTCATGCTGAGCCAGTCGAACCTGGCCGCCAACGCCAAGGCGATCTGCGCCGAGCACGAGCTGGCGTCGTCGGACCGGGTCCTCGCCGTGCTGCCCCTCTTTCACATCAACGCGTTCGCGGTGACGATGCTGGCTCCGCTCGCGGTCGGCGCAAGCCTGGTGATGCCGCCGCGATTCTCCGCCTCGGCATTCTGGGACCTCGCCGTGGCCTTCGAGTGCACCTGGATCAACGTCGTTCCGACGATGATCTCGTTCCTGCTGGAGGGGCCGGCGCCCGAGCCGGGCAAGCTCGCGCGCATCCGCTTCTGCCGCTCGGCATCCGCGGCGCTCGCCCCCGAGCATCACCGGGCGTTCGAACGCCGCTTTGGCATCGGCATCATCGAGACCATGGGCCTCACCGAGACGGTGGCGCCGGTCTTCTCCAATCCGCTGGATCCCCGTGCGCGCCGCATCGGCTCGGTCGGCCGCGCGAGCGGCTGCGAGGCCCGGATCGCCGATCCCGAAGGCCAGACGCTGGCCGACGGCGAGACCGGCGAGCTCCTCGTGCGCGGACCGCAGGTGATGCAGGGCTACTACAAGAACGACGAGGCCACCCGCGCCACCTTCCATCCGGACGGATGGCTGCGTACCGGCGACCTCGGCCATCGCGATGCCGACGGCTTCTTCTTCGTGACGGGCCGGATCAAGGAGCTGATCATCAAGGGCGGCGAGAACATCGCGCCGCGCGAGATCGACGAAGCGCTGATCGGCCATCCGGCGATCCTCGAGGCGGCCGCGGTCGGCATCCCGGACCCCCACTACGGGCAGGACATCATGGCGTGCGTGGTGCTGCGCCCGCAGGCGCGCTGCACCGAGGCGGAGCTGCGCGACTACTGCCAGCAGGCGCTCGGCCGCTACAAGACCCCGCGCGTCATCCGCTTCGTCGAGGACCTTCCGCGCGGGCCTTCGGGCAAGGTGCAGCGGTTGAAGCTGCTCGAGCTGCTCCAGGCCGCCTGATCCGCCCGCGGCGGCCAAGCTGCGCAATCCAGCATTCACGACACGACTCTGCGCCCGGTAGGCGGTAATCGCGAGCGCTTAGTCAGAGTGAGCGCACGCTCACCTCTTCCGACAGGATCCGCTCCCGCCCGCCCGGCCGGTCCAGCGGCTCCACCAGCAGCGCGCCGTCCGCATCCACGCCACGGGCAATGGCGTGTCGTTCGCCGCCATCATGATGAATGACGATGGGCCGCTCGGCCAGCAGGTCGCGCTCGCGCCAGGCCGCAATGAAGGGCTCGAACCCGTCGGACAGCAGCCGGTCCGTCGCCGCGAGCAGGGCCTCACCGATCGAGCGTGAGAGGCCCGCGAGGTCGGGCGGATCGCCCGCCTCGAAGAGGCCGGCCACCGGCTGGCCCAGGGCGGGACCCCGGGGCTGCCTCAGGTTCAGGCCGCAGCCGACGACGATGCGGGTGAGCCCGCCGCGGCCTCGTGCCTCGCAGAGGATGCCGCCCGCCTTGCCATGGGGAAGGTGGAGATCGTTCGGCCACTTGAGGCGCAGGTCGGCGACCCCGGCCGCGGCCAGCACATCGGCGACCGCGAGGCCGGCCACCAGGGAAAGGCCGCCGAGCCGCGCGGGGCTCGCCACCTCCCGGGCGAAGGAGGCCGTGAGCGAATCTCCTTCCCGAGAGACCCAGGCCCGCTGCCGGCGCCCCCGGCCTGCCGTCTGCCGGCGGGCCACCAGCCAGATCGCCTCGGCCCGGCTGCCGGCGGGAAGCAGGGGTTCGCGCCGCAGCAGCTCGCTGTTGGTGGAGTCGATCTCGGCCACCGTCTCGACCAGCAGCCTGGATCCCGGGCCATCGATTGCCATGCGGGCAGTCTAGCGTATGCTCCGCGCGATGATCGACGGCCCGCCGCCCGCGCGACACCCTCCCGTACTCATACGCCTGCTCGCGCTGGCGGTCGGCATCGCCATCGCGTACGTGTCGCTGCATCCGCTCGCCGACTGGCGCCTGCGCCAGCCGTCCGCCTTCGCGTTCCTCTCGCAGGGGCTCCCGCGCTTCTACAGCCAGGCGGACATCGTCTCCAACATTGCCGCGTACGTGATCCTGGGCGTGCTCGTCGCGCTGGGCTGGTATCCCCGCAGGCGCGGCTGGCTGGCGGTCTCGCTGGCGGCGACCGTCGGGCTCGCGCTGTCGCTCACCATGGAGACGCTGCAGTCGTATCTGCCCGCGCGCGTGCCCACGCTCCTGGACGTCGCGGCCAACGTGGGCGGCGCCGCGCTCGGGGGGGTGCTCGGGGCACTGGTCGCGCGCTTCCGCCGGCACGGCCGGATCGCGGGGCGGCTCCCCGCCAGCCTGCAGTGGCACGAACAGGGGCTCGCCATCGGGTGGGTGCTGCTGGTCATCTGGCTGGTGACCCAACTCCCCACCCAGCGGCTGCTCTTCTCCACCGGCCATCTCCAGGCGTGGCTGAGCGCCACCTTTCCGGCGCTTGCCCAAGCCCTGCCCGGTTTCGCGAGCGAGCCGGGCGAGGTCGGCCGCCTGGGGGCGCTCGTCCCGGAGGCGCTGCGCTCGGTGCACGAATCGCTCGCGATCGCGACCATGGTGTGCATCGTCGGCGTGCTGGTGATGGACCTGGTGCAGTCCGCGGGGTGGCGGCTCGCCTGGATCACCGGCCTGCTCGCGGTCGCGCTCGGGCTGCGCGTCGCCTTCTCGCCACGGTTCGAGACGGCACGCCGCCTCGCCGTCTGGTTCACGTCGGGGGCCCAGGCCGGCGTGCTGCTTGCCGCGCTGGCCCTCTACCTGATCGGCGCGTTCGGACGACGCTCGCGGCTGGCGGTCGGAATGGCCCTGGTGCTGCTGGGACTCGCCCTGGTCAACGTAGCCCCGATCGATCCCTTCTTCGAGACCAGCCTGGCATCGGGTCCGGCCGCGCAGGCACCGGGCCTGACGCCCAGTCTGCGCAGCCTGATCGCCGCGTTGGGGGCCTTCTGGCCGATGTTAGCGCTCGCTTACTTCGCAATTCGGTGGGGAGCGACGCGACGCCGGCGCTAGATGCACGGGCAACCGACCGGCCCGCGTGCGACACAACCAGCAATGTTTGACACGTCGGCGACACGCAACAGCCGACGCGCGGTTTTCATCCCTGCTGCCGACGTCGGACCACAATGCAGGGGACAATGGAAGGGAAACGGGTGAACGACGACAGGCGGAGCCGTGCCTTGGTGCCGGTGCCCGCTGTCACCGCTCGCGCCACGCCAGCGCCGCGGCGGCTTGCCCGACAGACCTCCAGCCGGACATCGACGTGCCATCCTTCTACAAGCACCACATCTTCTTCTGCCTCAACAAGCGCGACGGCGGCCGGGAATGCTGCCACGACAAGGGCGCCGAGGACATGCAGTCCTACGCCAAGAAACGGGTCAAGCAGCTCGGCCTGTCCGGGCCCGGCCAGGTCCGGGTCAACAAGGCCGGATGCCTGGACCGCTGCGAATTGGGACCGGTCGCCGTGGTCTACCCCGACAACGTCTGGTACACCTACATCGACGAGAGCGACATCGACGAGATCGTCGAGTCGCATCTGCGCGACGGCAAGCCGGTCGAGCGGCTCCGGCTCCCGGATGCATGAGCCTGGCACCCCGGCCGTCCGGCGCATGAACGCCGGCACCCGCATCCTGCGCATCCCCGGCCCGGTCGGCGATATCGACTGCGCGCTGGACCTGCCGGCCGACGGCCCCCCTGCCGCGGTCGCCGTCGTCGCCCACCCTCATCCGCTGCACGGTGGCACGCGGGACAACAAGGTGGTCCAGACGATCGTGCGGGCGCTCCTGCAGGCCGGCTGCGCCTGCTGGCGGCCGAACTTCCGCGGCGTCGGCGATACCGCGGGGACCTTCGACGAGGGTGAGGGCGAAACGGAGGACCTGCTCGCCGTGGTCGCGCATGCGGCCGACGACGAATCGGTCCGCCATCTGCAGGCTCCGACTCGCCTTTATCTCGGCGGCTTCTCCTTCGGCAGCTTCGTGCAGGCACAGGTGGCGCAGCGATTGCTGGCATCGGGGCTGGCGGTCGGCTCCGACGACGACGCGGGGCGGGGCGAACGCTGGCGGCTCGCGCCGATGATCCTGGTCGGCACGGCGGCCTCGCGTTTCCAGGTGCCGGCGGTCGGACCGGACGCGATCGTCCTCCACGGCGAGACCGACGACGTGGTGCCGCTCGCCGCCGTCATGGATTGGGCGCGCCCGCAGAACCTGCCGGTGACGGTCCTGCCCGGCGCAGGCCATTTCTTCCATGGCCGCCTCACGCAGGTGAAGTCCCTGATCCTGCGCAACCTGGGCCATGCCGAGGCCGGCTGAGGCGGTGGAGCGGCACGACGCGCTCTCGTCCGCGCGGACGCCGCCGCAACCGGCGCCCGGAGCGGCGCGCGTGCGCATCTGCTTTGCCCGGACCGAGCTCGGCGACCAGCAGGTCCGCTACAACCAGCCGCTGCTGCCGCTGCACATGGGCCGCCTGCTGCTTCTCTTCGAAGGGCCGCAGACGGTGGACGACCTGCGCCGGATGATCGACGAGCCGTGGCTGCCGGAGGCGCTGATCGAGCTCGAGCGGCGTCGGCTGCTGCGCCGGGTCGCGCCGCCCGCGCCCAATCCGCTGGCCTCGATGGCCGACCTTGCCGCCGAGCGCAGGCGCGCTGCCGAGGCGATGCGCTCGGCCGAGGTGAGGAGCCCCGCCGGTCCGATGGGGACGGGGGAGGCGATCGTTGCGGCCGATGCGGTGGCCACGGTGTCGGCGGCCGCCGACACCGGCGAGTCCATCACTGCCGTCGCCGCCACTGCCGTTGCCGCCACTGCCGTTGCCGCCACCGCTGCCGCTGCTGCCGCGGCCGCCGACCATGCCGCGGCGCTGCAGCGTCGCCGCAACCGGGTGCGCGCGATGTTCCTGCGCCAGCTGGGAGTGCTCGGCGGCGACATGGCCCGCCGGATCGACCAGTGCCGCAGCGAGCAGGAGCTGGACGAGCTGATGCCGCAGGTCGACGCCCTGATCGAGGCGCTGGCCGGTCGCGATGCGCTGGGCCAGTTCCGCCAGCAGACGACGCGCAGCCACTGACCCGGCCACGACGGCGACGGTTCCGGTGAGACGCCAATACGCCCTGGAGGCCGCCGACAGCGACTCGACCCATCCGGACCCGCGGCTCGTGTTCGCAAAGACCGAGGCGGGCACGCTCGCGATCCGCAACCGCAGCCAGCGCGTCTCGATCGCGGCGCGCCGCCTGCTCATGCTGTTCGACGGACGCCGCTCGCTCGCGCAGTTGCCGGGCATCGTGCCGCCCGCGGAGATGCCCACGCTGCTCCAGGAGCTGGAGGCCCACGGCATGATCACGCTCGCGGGCCTGCTTGCCGACGACGACGCCGTCTCGCCGGTGCATCCGGAGATCCGCATGGCGCAGATCAAGCGCTCGCTCGCCGGCGTGTTCGAGCGCGAGCTGGGCGAGCAGGCGAGCGTGCTGGAGGCGAGGGTGCAGGACTGCGTCAACCTCGTGGTGCTGCGCAATGTCCTGCGCGAGGTGATCGCGCGCGTCGCGCAGCGCAAGGACGACGCCGCGGCCGATCGCATCGCCGCCGTCGTCAAGCGGCACGGACCCTTCTGACGTGGCTTGCGCCACACCGGCCGCTCCCATCGGTCGGCCGCAGCGTCCCGACGAGTCCCCCGCCCGGGCGCGGCACGAACCGGGTGGCATAATCGGCAGCCTCGATACCGGACCGGGTTGCACGTCCGGCGCAGCCGCATCCGACGACCGCACCTGCGTCGGTCGACACCGCGGCCGCCTGCGACCGGCTTCGCCGATCCGGCGCCGTTCAATGTCAGCTTTCCGCCGTCGGCAGCCGTCCGCGCGGCGCGCCAGGTACACCCCATGACCCACACCGCCGTCGCTTTCCACTTCGCCATTCTCCGTCGGACGCGGGCCGTGCTCGCCGCGGGCCTCTACCGGGCGCGCGCGGGCGGCATCGCCGCGCTTCTCGTCGCCACGACGCTCGGCGCGAGCACGCTCGCCCAGGCGCAGGTGCCGGCGCCGGAGATCGCCGCGCGGTCGTGGCTGTTGATGGACATGACCACCCACACGGTGCTCTACAGCCAGAATCCGGACGAGCGGGTGGAGCCGGCATCGCTGACCAAGCTGATGACGGCCTACGTGGTGTTCGACTGGCTGAAGCAGAAGCGGCTCACGCTCGACCAGCGGCCGCCGGTCTCGCAGGCCGCGTACAAGGCGATCGGTTCGCGCATGTTCGTGGACCCGCGCTCGCCGGCCACGGTGGAAGAGCTGCTCAACGGGCTGATCGTGCAGTCCGGCAACGACGCCGCGATCATCCTTGCCGAGGCCGTCGCCGGATCGGAAGCCCAGTTCGCGGCCATCATGAACAAGGAGGCCAAGCGCATCGGGATGCAGAACACCAGCTTCGTCAATGCATCCGGCCTGCCCGACCCAAACCACTATTCCACCGCGCGGGACCTGGCGATGCTTGCGATGCGGCTGATCGAGGACCATCCGGAGTACTACCCGATGTACTCGCGCAAGGAGTACACGTTCAACAACATCCGGCAGCCGAATCGCAACCGGCTGCTCAGCACCGACCCCAGCGTCGACGGGTTGAAGACCGGCCACACCGAGGCGGCCGGCTACTGCCTGGTCTCGTCGGCCAAGCGCAAGCAGCCGGAATCCGGCCTGGAGCGGCGCATCCTCTCGGTGCTGATGGGCGCGGCCTCCGAGACGTCGCGGGCGATCGAGTCGCAGAAGCTGCTGAACTACGCCTTCCAGAACTTCGACGCCGTCCAGGTCTACAAGAAAGACGAGCCGGTGGAGAGCTACCCGGTCTGGAAGGGCAAGGCGCCGGAGGTCAAGTCCGGGTTCGCCCAGGACGTGATGGTCACCGTGCCGCGCGCACAGGCGGGCAACGTGAAAGGCGAGGTCGAGCGGATGGAGCCGCTGGTGGCGCCGATCACGGCGGGCCAGACGATCGGCACGCTGCGCGTGCGCCTGGGCGACAAGGTCCTCTCCGAGACGCCCATGATAGCCCTCGAGACAGTGGAGCCTGCCGGCTGGCTGGTGCGGACCTGGGATACGATTCGCCTATGGATCAAGTAGCGCCGCTTGGCGCCGGCCAGACCGCCTACCTGAACGGCGAGTACCTCCCGCTCGCCGAAGCGCGGGTGCCCGTGCTGGACCGCGGCTTCATCTTCGGCGACGGCATCTACGAGGTCGTCCCGATCTACCGGCGCGTGCCGTTTCGGCTCGCGCAGCACCTCTCCCGGCTCGACCGCAGCCTGCAGAAGGTCCGCATCGCCAATCCGCTGGATGACCACGGCTGGATGGAAGTGGTCGGCACGCTGATGGACCGGCACCCCTGGGACGACCAGTTCGTCTACCTGCAGGTGACCCGCGGCGTCGCGAAGCGCGACCATCTCTTCCCGCCGGGCGTGGCGCCGACGGTGTTCGCGATGTCGAGCGAGTTCAAGCCCGTGGCGCCGGACGTGGTGCAGAAGGGCATCGCCGCCGTCACCCTGCCGGACGAGCGTTGGCTGCATTGCGACATCAAGTCCACGTCGCTGCTCGGCAACGTGCTGGCAAGGCAGGCGGCCGCCGACGCGGGCGCGACCGAATGCGTGATGTTCCGCGACGACCACCTCACCGAGGGCTCCGCCAGCAACGTCTGGGTGGTCTCGAGCGGCACGCTCCACGCGCCGCCGCGGAACAACCTGATCCTCGAGGGCATCCGCTACGGCCTGCTGGAGGAGCTCGCGCAGGCAGCGGGCGTCCCCTTCGAGATCCGCCGCATCCCGCGCGTGGAAGTCCTGCGCGCCGACGAGCTGATGGTCACCTCCGCGACCAAGGAAATCATCGCGGTCACGCGCCTGGACGGCAAGCCGGTGGGGCAGGGCACGCCCGGGCCCGTCTTTCGCAGGCTGTACGACGCCTACCAGGACGCCAAGGCGCGCGCCATCGAGCGCGGCTGGCAGCGCCGAGGCTGAAGCGATCGCCGCGATGAACCGCGACGCACCGCCTGGCGCTCCGTCGGCCAACGGCGAGGACGACGCGCCGGGGGACGTCCTCCAGTTCCCCATGGACTTCCCGGTGAAGGTCATGGGCCGGCGCACGGACGACTTCGCCGACGTGATCGTCGCCATCGTGAGGAACCACGCCCCCGCCTTCGATCCGGCCACGCTCGAGATGCGGATCTCCCGCAAGGGCAACTATCTCTCGGTGACCGCCACCATCCGGGCCGAGTCGCGGCCGCAGCTCGACGCCCTCTACCGCGAGCTGACCAGTCACCCGCTGGTTTCGGTCGTGCTGTGACGCCGTCCGCCCGGCCGATCGCCGTCAGGCGACTCGGGACGACGGCCTACCCGGATGCCCTGGAAGCGATGCGCCGCTTCACCCGCGAGCGCGTCGGCGGCCAAGGCCACGCCGACGAGATCTGGCTGACCGACCACCCGCCGGTCTACACGCTGGGCTTCGCGAGCCGACCCGAGCACGTGCGCGAAACCGGCAGCATCCCCGTCGTCACCACCGAGCGCGGTGGCGAGGTCACCTACCACGGCCCGGGCCAGCCGGTGGCGTACCTGCTGCTCGACCTGCGGGCCCGGGGAATCGGCGTGCGCGAGCTCGTCTGCCGCGTCGAGGCCGGCGTCATCGCGTGCCTCGCCGGCTACGGCATCCAGGCATTCCGGCGGGAACGGGCGCCCGGCATCTTCGTGGCGCGGGAGCGCGCCACGGCGACCGCGCCCTCGTCCGGGACAGCCACGATGCCGCGCGGGCGGCCGCCGGACCTGGGCGACGTCGCCAAGATCGCGTCGATCGGGCTCAAGGTCTCGCGCGGCTTCACCTGGCACGGCGTCGCGCTGAACGGCGCGATGGACCTGGAGCCCTTCGGGCGCATCGACCCCTGCGGCTTCGCCGGCCTGCGCATGACCGACGTGCGCCGCGAGGCCGCCGCGGGAATGGACGTGCGCTTCGACGACCTGTCCGAGCGGCTCGGCGCGGCGCTCGCCGGCTCGATCGGAGGATAATGGCGCGATGGACACCCCAGCACCCGACAGCAAGCAGAAGGGCCGGAGCAAGACCGCCCGGATTCCCATCAAGATCGTCCCGGTGGAGCAGGCGCTGCGCAAGCCGGCCTGGATCAGGGCGCAGCCGCCACTGCTCTCCAGCAGGTTCTACGAGATCAAGCGCATCCTGCGCGAGCACCGCCTGCACACCGTCTGCGAGGAGGCCTCGTGCCCCAACATCGGCGAGTGCTTCGGCAAGGGCACCGCCACCTTCATGATCATGGGGGACAAGTGCACCCGCCGCTGCCCCTTCTGCGACGTGGGCCACGGCCGGCCGGATCCGCTGGACACCGAGGAGCCGGTGAACCTGGCGCGGACCATCGCCGCGCTCGGCCTGTCCTACGTGGTGATCACCTCGGTGGATCGCGACGACCTGCGCGACGGCGGCGCGGCCCACTTCGTCGAGTGCATCCGGCAGGTGCGGGCGGCCAGCCCTGCCACCCGCATCGAGGTCCTGGTGCCGGACTTCCGCGGCCGGATGGACCGGGCGCTCGACATCCTGGACGCCGCCCCGCCGGACGTGATGAACCACAACCTCGAGACCGTGCCGCGGCTGTACAAGGCGGCTCGCCCCGGCTCGGACTATCGCCACTCGCTGGAGCTGCTCGCCCGCTTCAAGGAGCGCGTGCCGGGCGTGCCCACCAAGTCCGGACTGATGGTGGGGCTCGGAGAGACCGACGAGGAGATCGCGGCCGTGATGCGCGACATGCGCGAATACCGCATCGACCGCATCACCATCGGCCAGTACCTGGCGCCGTCGCCGCATCACCTGCCGGTTGCGCGCTACCTGGAGCCCGAAGGTTTCGCCCGCTTCGAGGCACTGGCCTACGAGCTCGGCTTCGAGCACGCCGCGGTGGGCGCGATGGTGCGCTCCTCCTATCACGCGGACGAGCAGGCCCACGCGGCCGAGACGGGTCGTCGCGCCGCCCTCGGCTGAGCGCCGCGACGGGTTGACGGGCGCCGGCAGGGCCGCGCGATCAGCCGGCTGACCGCACCGCCGCCCGCGGCGTGATCCCCAGCACCCGGCGGAACATCGCCGCGAAGGCGCTGGGGCTGCCATAGCCCAGCGCGAGCGCCACCGCCGTGACCGATTCGCCCGCGCCCAGCCGGGGCAGGGCCGCGAGCAGGCGGGCCTTCTGTCGCCATTCGACGAAGCCCATGCCGGTCTCCAGCCGGAAGAGCCGGGTAAGCGAGCGGGGGCTCAAGCCGACGCGGGCGGCATAGTGCTCGCGCGAGTGGCTGGCCGCGAGGTCCGCCTGGACCATGGCGCAGAGCCGCAGCAGGCGTCGATCGCGCGGCATCGGCAGGTGCAGGGGCAGCGACCGCGCCTCGTGGATCTCGGCCAGTATCAGCTGCATCACCGCACCGTCCGGGCCCTGCTCGTCGTAGTCGACCGGCAACTGGGTAGCCCGCACGATCAGCTCGCGCAGCAGGGCATTGACCGCGAGGACCACGCATTTCCCGGGAAGGAGCGCGCTGGCGTCGTCCCGTATGTAGAGCGTGCGCATCTCCAGTTGCCCGGTGACGGCGATCCGGTGGGGCACGCCGGCGGGCACCCACAGCGCCTGGTCGGGCGGCACCAGCCAGGTGCCGGCATCGGTCTCGATCGTCATGAGCCCGGCGACCGCGTGCACCAGCTGGGCCCGCTCGTGATGATGACGCGGGATCACGTGCCCGTGGGCGAACGACTTGGCCATCGCGGCGACCGGGCGCGGCACCGACTGGTAGTCGGCGGGATCGATGCTGCGCTGGGCCCTTCTCGGCATGTCGGGACGGTCTGGATGCAGACGGCACGGTCTTGGCCGTTTCGCGACATATTCTGTCTCAACGGCTTGAGACTGTCATACGAAGGGCGGGCACAATGCCGGGTATCTTCCACTTCCGCGGCAGTACCGTCCGACAGCACCATGTCTCTCGCCAGTTCCGACGTCGCCAAGCCGACCGTCGACGCCTCCGCCCTGCCGGCCGCCGAGCCCGCCACCACGCGCAAGTCCACCGCGCTGCTGCTCAACATCGGGCATGCGATGGACCACATGTTCCTGCTGATCTTCGCCACCGCGGTCGGCGCGATCGCCGTCGATTTCGGCTTCGAGCGGTGGGAGTCGCTGATGCCCTACACCGTCGGCGCGTTCTTCCTGTTCGGCATCGGCTCGCTGCCGTCCGGGCGCCTCGGGGACCTCTGGGGGCGCCGGGCGATGATGCTCATCTTCTTCTTCGGCCTCGGGGTCTCGGCGATACTGGTCGCGCTGACGCAGTCGCCCTGGCAAATGGCCGCGGCGCTGACGCTGCTCGGCGCGTTCGCCTCCATCTACCACCCCGTCGGCATTCCCATGCTGGTGCAGAACGCGGTGCGGCCGGGCTGGACGATCGGGGTCAACGGTCTCGCGGGCAACCTGGGCATCGCCGCCGCGGCCCTGCTGACGGGCTTCCTGGTGAAGTACTTCGGCTGGCGTGCCGCCTTCGTGGTGCCCGGCCTCATGGCGATCGCCTGCGGCATCGTCTTCGCGATGGTCGTGCCCGACGAGCCGGAGGCGCCGGTCAAGCGCAAGACGAAGCGGCTCGAGGTGCCGCGCTCCGTGCTGGCGCGCGTCTTCGTCATCATGACCGCGACGGCGGCCACGGGGAGCCTCCTCTTCAACTTCACCACCAACGGCAATGCGCAGCTGCTGGAGGAGCGCCTCACCGGCCTGGTGGAGGACCCGGCGACACTGGGGATCCTGCTCGCGGTGATCTACACCATCGCGTCGCTGACGCAACTGGTGGTGGGCAAGCTGATCGATCGCTACCCGATCAAGCGCGTGTGGATCGGCGTGGTCGCGCTGCAGGCGCCGCTCTTCGCCCTGGCCGCGTTCGTGAGCGGCTGGGCCGCCTTCGCCGTGCTGCTGGGCTTCATGGTGCTGGTGTTCGGCGCGATCCCGTTCACCGACGCGCTCATCGTGCGGTATGTGGACGACCAGATGCGCTCGCGGGTGAGCGGCGTGCGGATCGCGATCGCCTTCGGCGTGAGCTCGCTCGCGGTCTGGCTGCTGGGTCCGATCGTCAAGGCGGCCGGGTTCGACACCTTGCTCCTCCTCATGGCCGCCATCGCCGCCTGTACCGCCGTGCTGGTGCTGATGATGCCGTCCTACGAGCCGAAACCGGCGGCCTGACCGCGGTCGCGCTCGCGAAGCCGGGCGCGGATCAGGAGGCGGTCGCGGTCGCCGGCACGGTGGCGGTGGGCTCGACGAACATCGACTGGGTGTCGGGCGAGACCAGCACCACCGGGCGGAACTCCGGGATCGGGCAGTCGATGATGAGCGCGAGCACCCGCAGGAAGTCCCGGGCCTCGATCGGCGCCTCGGGCGGCAGGAACTTGACGAAGCGCTTCATGAGCAGCGGTCGCTGCAGCATCGGGAGGTGCCGCAGGCTCGCGACCGCCGCCTGCAATCCGCCGACGTCGAGCGGCGGATACGACTGGCCGGTGCGCGAGAGGTCGAGCCGCTGGATGAGCTCGTTGGAGACGCGCTGTGCCCGCAGGTCCGGCTCGCCGACGCACCGTGCCAGCATCGCCATGATCCAGCGCACCGACTCCGCGGCGTTGACCTCCGACTCCTCGCCGCGCCAGGCCTGCGGATCCGGCGGCAGCAGCCGCGCCCGAAGCAGCATGTAGTAGATCCACTCGGCCAGCGTCACGCGCTGGTCGATCTCGATCTGGCCGCGCAGCATGCGCAGCAGGTCCTCCTGCCACGGCCGCGCGAGCGGCTTGATGGTGGCCGCGCAGAGCTCCAGGAGCGGCCAGCGCAGGCCCTCGACCGTCTGCACGCCGAGGCGGCGCAGGCGCATGGCGAGCTCCGCCTGGCGATTCATCGCGGCGCGCCAGCGCAGCGGCCAGATCTCCGGCGCCACCGCGCCGCCGAGCACCAGCAGGGCGGCGATCGCGGCCGCGCTGTTGCTGTTGTGGCTGGCGGCCACCAGCGCCGACATGTCCTCGTTGCGCACCTGCGCCTCGCGTTGCTGCGCGATCGCCGCGCTGGCGGTGGCCGGCGCGTCCGGCAGGCTGCCTTCCGCCACGTAGACCAGCGGCGGCAGGGCGCTCAGCGCGAGCCAGGCCCCGGCCCGAGCATGGTCCATGGCCAGCTCGTCGTCGCCGCCGCGCTCGGCGACCATGGGCGCGGCCACCTCGCCCAGCAGCCGGGCGATGCGATCGGCGACCGGCGGATGAGTCGCCAGCCAGCGATCGCGCCAGTGCGGCCGCGGATCGCCCGACTGGAACAGCGCGTGGTCCATGCCGATCGGACAGGACGGGCGGCCAGTCCGCGCGCCGGCATCGTGGCGCGCCATCCAGGTGATCTTGCGCAGCGCGTTGCCCAACCCCTTGGGGTTGCGGGTCAGGCGCACCGCCAGCGCGTCGGCATGGAATTCCCGGGTGCGGCCGATCGCCGCCGTGAGCACCCGCGCCGCCAGATGTCCGGTCCAGCCCACCGCCAGCAGCAGGATGCCCGGCACCAGCAGCAGGATCCCCGGGCCGACCGCGCGAGAGCGGCCGACGGCGCCGGGGTCCATTGCCCACCAGCCGCCGCTGAAGGCGGGCAGGGCGGAGGCGAGCGCTCGTCGACCGGCGTTGGCCACCAGCTCGAGCCCGTAGTTCATCGCGGCCAGCTGGGAATGGACCACCACGTCGCCGCCTGCCAGGTGCGCCACCTCGTGCGCGACCACCCCTTGCAGCTCGTCGCGGTTGAGCCGCTCGATCGCGCCCCGAGTGAGGATCACCGCGACATCCTCGCGCGAGAGCCCGACCGCGAGCGCGTTGATCGCGGGATCGTGGTCCATCACGTAGAGGCGCGGTATCGGCTGGTGCGCGGCCAGCGCCATCTCCTCCAGCACGTTGACGGCACGCCGCTCCAGCAGCGAGAGGCCGGCCGCGCCGCCATGCAGCGGTCGCGCCCGCAGATGGTTCGCGACGGCGCAGGCGCCCTCGGCCAGGCGCTGCCGTTCGATCAGCGTGCCGCCGACGATCAGGCCGGCGGTGGCCAGCGTGTTGACCAGCAGGAAGCCGTAGGGCAGGGGGGCGGCGCCGAAGATGAGGCGCCAGGTCAACAGCGCGGCGAGATTGAACAGCAGCACCACGCCCACCACGGCGAGGACGTAGGCGGTGCGCAGCCGGCGCGTCGTGACGGCCGCGTCCTGCTGGTGACGACTGAAATCCATGCTAGCGATTCGCGGGGCTCGACGGCGGGCGCGCAGGTTCCGGCCTCCTGGCCGGAGGCCGCCGGGCGCTTCGCGTGGCGTCCATCAGGTGAGCGTGACGGCGACCGGGCTGCGCTCCACCGCGCTGGTCGTGCTGCGCAGCTGCCCCGCGGGCGTGAAGCCGCAGGCGGTCGCCACCAGTGACGCGGGGAACACGCCGATCGCGTCGTTGTACGCGTTCACCGCGTCGTTGAACGCCTGGCGGGAGAAGCCGATCCGGTTCTCCGTCGAGGTGAGCTCCTCGCTCAGTTGCATGATGGTGCGGTCGGCCTTGAGCTCCGGATAGGCCTCGACCACCAGCGCGAACTTGCCCAGTGCCGTGTTGAGGCCGGCCTCGGCACGGTCGAGCGCCTCGAGCAGCTCCGCGTCGGGCCGCCGCGCCGGCGCCGCGGCCGCGCTACGCGCATCGCTCGCGCGCTGGCGGGCCAGCGTGACGCCTTCGAGCGTCTGTCGCTCGTGCTGGAGGTAGCCGCGCGCGGTGTTGACCAGGCCCGGGATCAGGTCGTGACGCCGCTTCAACTGCACGTCGATCTGGGAGAAGGCGTTGCGCATGAGGTTGCGGCTTCGCACGAGCCGGTTGAACACGGCTACCGCCCACACTGCGACCGCGGCGAAGAGGCCGAGGAGTACGATCAGACCGTTGGACACGAGGATCTCCGTTGCGAAACGGAGATAGGTTAGTGCCAAATCCGAGACGGCAGCAGGCCGTCCGTCAGTCCGCCCGGTTCATTGATCGCAGCGCACCATCGTCGCCTTCGACGGCACGCCACCGGCCTGCCGCCAGCAACCGTCCGGTGGGCGTGACGGGCGATGCACCCGCCGCAGCGCTACTTGCTCGCGCCTGATCCCGCGCCCTGGATCCGCTTCAGCTCGTCTTCGGTGATGTACTCGAAAAGCGTCACCACCCGGCTCACGCCGGAGACCTGCGAGGCGATGTACGCGGCGCGCTCGCCCTCGTCGCGCGTGACGAGGCCCATCAGGTAGACGGTGGACTGCTCGGTCACCACCTTGATCGCGTTGGCGGAGAGATTGCGCTCACGCACCAGGTTGGTTTTCACCCGCGCGGTGAGCGTCGTGTCCTTGGTGCGGGCCGCGAAGCCGGCCGGCGCCGGCGCCACCTCGACCTCGTTGTAGATGTCCTTGATATTGGGGACCCGCTGCCGGACCTCCTCCTCCGCGAGCTGGCGCGTCTGCTCAGAATCCGCCTGGCCGCTCAGCAGCACGCGCCGGTTGAAGCTCGTGATCGAGATGGACCCGACATTCCTGTTGTTCACCGCCTCGTTCAGCACCCGCAGGCCGTGCAGCTCGATGGACTGGTCTTCGGTCTGCGCGCCGAGCGAGCGACGGTCGAGCACGGCCATCGTGCCCACCGCGGCTCCGGTCACCGCGAGGCCGAAGCATCCGGCGAGGCCCAGCGTCGAAACCGCGAGGACCGAGAGGACCAGGCGCCGGCCGACGTGTGCGCGTAGGACGGATGCTTCGGAACGGGTCATGGGCGGGCTCCCAGGCTGGTTCGCTGCCGCGCGAGCGGAACGACGGTTGGACTCTCTGGAGTCGGTTCGATTCGTGTCGCCGAGATTATAAGGAGTCGCGGCGTTTGGCCCGGCGCCGGTTCGCGCGCGCCGATTCATGCGGCACCGATTCATGGGGCGCCGAACGCGTCGCGGATCCATTCGTGCGAGCGACCGTCGAACACCACCGCGTCGAAGCGGCAGCCCGGCCAGGCTCGCTGGCCGAACGAATCCAGCAGGTAGCACTGCGCGGCGCGCCGCAGGCGCGCCTGCTTGCGGTGGCCGATGCTCGCTGCGGCACCGCCGAAGGCGCTGGAGCGCCGCCTGCGAACCTCCACGAAGACGAGCGAATCTCCGTCGCGCATGACCAGGTCGATCTCGCCGACCTTGTAGCGCACGTTGGCCGCGACGAAGCCGAGTCCGGCAGCTTCGAGGAGGCGCCGCGCCGCCGACTCGGCGTCCTGTCCCGCGATCTGCCGGGCGGTGGCGCCCACCGTGCACCCTCCGGTCCGCTCACAGCGGAACTGGAATGCCGTCCCGGAACTGCGCGAGCCGGGGCTCGCGCGTGACGAGCGGCATGCCGCCGTCGAAGCGCAGGCGTCCGGTCATGCCGTCGATCTCGAAGGACTGGCGGCCGGAGAACATGGCCCGCGCCACGCGGAACGCATCGATGCCGAGGGCGTAGAGACGCTGCATCTCCAGCGAGAATTCAGCGGGCGGCGCGGAGTAGCCCAGCGCCGCCGCGTAGTTGGGCTGCAGGATCATCGGCATCTCCAGCAGCCGCAGGCCGTCCAGCTCCGGGGCGCGCAGGCCCGGATCCAGTGCGCCCGCGAGGCTGGGCACGCCCTGCGAGAGCAGCGACGTGCCGTAGGCCGGCAGGGTGCGGCCGATGATGGTGCGCACCGGACGCGCCAGGCTGGCGCCCATGGAGAGGAAGTAGAGGTCCCCGGACTCCTTCGCGATGACCGAGCGGAATTTGTAGAGGGCGCTTTCCTCCAGCTCCAGGGGATCGTCCGCCTGGCCGCCGAGCTCGCGCCAGCGCGTGACGAAGGCGGCGGCGCCGCGGCGACCGAGCGGCGTGGCGGACGTCACGACGATCGCGCCGGGGACACGGCCACCGGCCACCCGGCCCTGGGTGTCCTCCATCGCGATCGCGGCCATGCGCTGGGCTTCGTATTCGACAGCGAGCGTGAAGATGATGACGTTCCAGGGCAGCAGCTCCTCGCCCTCGGGCTGGTTGAGCGCCACGGTGGTGATCGGCACCTCGCCGAGCGCGAGCAGCGCGCTCACACCACCCCGGCTGAGGGGCCCGAGCGAAAGCGCGGTGCCGCGCTCGAGCATGCCGCGGTACGCGGCCGCGAGCGACTGCGGCGTGTCGTCGACCTCGTAGATATCCACCGCGAGCCCGCCGCCGTCGCGGTGGAAGGCGGCTTCGATGCCCGCGCGCACCGCGCTGTTGACACGGCCGAAGGGCCCGGCGGATCTGGGTAACAATAGGCCGATACGATCGACGGCGCCCACTGTCGGTTGCGCACGGGCCGCCGTGCCCAGTGCGACGGAACCGGCGGCTCCCATCATTCCGAAGATCAGTCGTCGACGCAGCATCATGTCCTCAATCACGCGCGCCGGACAGGATCCCGCCGCTGAACCGCTGCCGGCAGACCCGCCAGCGAGCATGCCCGCTGCATTATATGTAGTGGCCACCCCGATCGGTAACCTGGAGGACCTAGGCCGCCGGGCCGCGCGCGTCCTGCGATCGGTGACGCTGATCGCGGCGGAGGACACCCGCACCAGCCGCCCGCTGCTGCAGCACGTCGGCGCGGGCGCGCGCTGCATCGCCCTGCATGCGCACAATGAAGCCGCGGCGTCGCAGGACATCCTCGAGCGCATCGCCCAGGGCGAGTCGGTGGCGCTCATCACCGACGCCGGCACGCCGGGCATCAGCGATCCGGGCGCGCGCCTGGTCGCGTCCGCCCACCGCGCCGGCGCGAAGGTGGTCCCGGTGCCGGGACCGAGCGCGCTGACCGCATTGGTGAGCGCGGCCGGTCTCGCGGAGGGGCGCTTCCACTTCGAAGGCTTCCTGCCCAGCCGGCCGTCGGCCCGGCGGCAGCGCCTTGCCGAGCTCGCCGCGCTGCCGGCCGCCTTCGTCGTGTTCGAGGCGCCGCACCGCATCGTGGAGAGTGCGGCAGACCTGGTCGCGACGCTCGCGGAGACGCGTGAGGTTCTGGTGGGCCGGGAGCTGACCAAGCAGTTCGAGCAACTGGCGCGCATGCCGCTCGCGGACCTGCCGGGTTGGCTCGCCGCCGACCCCAACCATCGTCGCGGCGAGTTCGCGCTGCTGGTGTTTCCGTCGCCGCGCGAAGCGAGCGCCGACGGCGACGCCGTGCCGCCCCTCTCCGAGGTCGGCCGGCGCGCGATCGCGGTGCTGTCCGAAGCGCTGCCGCCGCGGCAGGCGGCCCGCCTTGCCGCGAAGATCAGTGGCGACTCCGCCGACGAGCTCTATCGGCGCGCCGTGACGGACCGGAAGGGGGGTAGCTAGGCGTCCGGGCCGCCCGGCCTGCGCGCCGCGGTCATTGGATGCCGGACGCTTCGGCCTCGGCGGTGCCCTGCACCACCATCGGCGACAACCCGGTCAGCGCGCGGACCTGCTCGCCTGCGCGCACCGCATCGTCGCGCGCGCCGTACGGCCCGGCCTGGATGCGGTACAGGCCGTCCTGCTGCGTCATGTGCACCCGCACCTGCAGCGGTGCGAGCTGCCGTGCCAACCGATCCGCCGCCGCCTGGGCGTTCTCGCGCGCGCGAAACGCGCCGAGCTGCAGCAGGTGGACCTGGCCGGCGTCGGCGGGGTCGACGGCGACGGCGTCGGCCACGCGGGCGGTGCCCGTCTCGTCGGCCATCCGAAAGCCGGTGCGCACGACCTGCGGCCGGACGCCCGCTGCCCTGACCTGCTGCAGGGGGGCCTCCTCCCGCGGATCCAGGAGCTCGACGCGCACCGGCGCGCTGCCCGCCTCGACATAGCCGAGCTTGTACGCGGCCAGGAAGGAGAGGTCGATCACGCGGCCGTGCAGGAACGGGCCGCGGTCGTTGACCCGCACGATCACCGACCGGCCGTTCTCCAGGCTCGTCACCCGCGCATAGCTGGGGATCGGCAACGTCGGATGGGCCGCCGTCATCGCGTACATGTCGTAGCGCTCGCCGATGGACGTGGGGTTGCCATGGAAGCGGCGCCCGTACCACGAGGCGATGCCCTGCTCGACGAAGGCGGCGCGCCGGGTCATCGGGCGATAGTCGTTGCCCATCACCCGGTAGGGACGGTTCGCACGCGGATGCAGCGGCTCCGCGACCGGCACCGGATCCGGTCGTGCGGCCAGTTCCATGACCTCGGCGAGGGGACGCGCGCCGGGACCGTCATCGAGGTAGTAGCCGCCGCCGCGAGTGACGCCGGTGCCTGCCGGCGCGCCTGGCGGTGGCGATGGCGCCAAGCCGTCCAGGCCCGACGGCGGCCGGGCGGGTTCGGTCGCCGTCCGCGCCGCTGCCTGGCCGCCACCGTCGCTCGAGATCGACGGGCCCCGCGGCGCCGGTGTCACCGGCGTGGAGCAACCCGCCACCAGCAGGAGGGCGCCGGCCGAAACGGTGGCCGCCAGCCGTGCCACCAGGCGGTCCGACGCGGCCGCGAAGCGCGTGGGACCGGGTGGCCGCGCCGCGAGGACGCTCACCATGATGCGCCCTCTTCGCCTCGGGACCGCCCCGCTCCGTCACCCGCGCCCGCATCGCCCGCGCCGTGGCGAGATGCCCGGCGCGGCTTGCGCGGCGCGTTCTCGAAGACACGGTCATAGAGCGGCCGCGGCAGGGCGCGCAGCGCCGTCGCAGCCAGGCCCATCTGCCACGGGATGGTGCGATAGCGGTCCCGCCGCAGGATCGCCTGCACGGCGCGGCGGGCGAAGTCGTCGGCGGAGATCAGGAACGGCATCCGGAAGTCGTTGACGTCGGTCATCTCGCTCTTCACGTACCCCGGCACGAGGGTGACCACCGACACGCCGCTGCCGCGCAGGCCCACCCGCAGGCTCTCGAGGTACGCGATGACACCTGCCTTGCTTGCGCTGTAGGCCTCCGAGCCCGGAATGCCGCGCACGCCGGCGACGCTCGCGATGCCGACCAGGGTGCCCTGGCCTGCGGCGCGCATCGGCGCGATGAAGGGCGCGAAGGTGTCCGGCATCGCCAGCAGGTTCACCTCCACGATCCGCCGGAACACCGCCCGGTCCCCGGCCACGCCGGTCACGGTGCCGGCGCTGATCCCGGCATTGGCGATCACCACGTCCGGCGCGCCGCGTCGCCCGACATAGTCGCGACAGGCGGCCTCCAGCGCCCCGACCTCGGTCACGTCGAGCGCATAGCAGTCACAGGTGCTCCCGGAGAGGGACGCCGCCAGCTCGGCGAGCCGGGACTCGCGCCGGGCGACGAGCATCAGCTCCGCCCCGGGGAACCGCCGGGCGAACTCGGCCGCCAACGCGCGCCCGAGCCCGCTCGAGGCACCGGTGATCGCTACCCGCACGGCTGGCCGGCGCTCCCGGCGAGGGTCGGGGATGCCATCCCCGGCAGCGACCGTGCGGCCCTGTCCGAGCCGAACGGCCCCCTATGCACCCTTGCGCTCCTTGGCGACGAGCTCGTCGACCACTCTCAGAGCGGCCTCGTTGGAGCCCGCCATGGACGGCGCGGTCAGGTACTTTCCGTTCACGCCGATCGCCGGCACGCCGTCGATGTCGTAGGCGTCGGCCAGCTTGTTCGCGCGCTGCTGGCGGGTTCGCACGCCGAAGGAGCCGAACGTGTCGTTGAACGCCTTGGCGTCGACGCCCACGGTGGCCAGCACGCTCGCCATCTCCTTGGGATCGGTCATCCGCTTGCGCTGCTGGTGAATGGCGTTGAACACCGCCGTCATCACCTTCTCGTTGTCCTGCCCCATGGACTGCAGCGTGAAGTAGAGCTGCTGATGCTTGACCTCGCGGAACGGCACGTGCTGGCGCCGGAACACGACATCGGGCGGCAGGCGGGAAGCCCATGCGTTGATGACCGGCTCGAGCGAATAGCAGTGGGGGCAGCCGAACCAGAAGAACTCGACCACCTCGATCTTGCCCGGCTCTGCGTCCGTCGGCGCCGGCGACTTCAGCACCTTGTAGGGCGCGCCTTGGGCCCGGACAGCGCCGAGCGGCAGCGCGGCCGCGGCGGCGCCTGCGAGGGCGATCGAGAGAAATTCCTTGCGTTTCATCTGGTCTTCCTGTCTGTCTGCCCGCAAGCGGGCCCGATTCAACTCAACGTCGGGGCGCGGCCCGCGGCCGACCCTGGAGGCGACGAACGGCGCGGATCAGCGTTGGCGCAGGACGGTCGCCTCGACCCCGTTCTCCGCCAGGCGCGCACGCGCCCGGTTCATCGCATCCAGGCCCTCGTACGGACCGATCCGCACGCGGTACATGGGCGATCCGCTCACCTCCGCGGTCACGACCTGCGCCTCGAGGCCCATCAGCGCGAGCTTGAGCTTCATGGCATCGGCATCGGAGGCCCCGCGGAACGCACCGGCCTGGAGCAGATAGACGGCCGGCCCGTCGCCGGCGGCCGCGGTCGCCGACTGCCGGGAGGGGGTGGCCTCGCGT
>JAEWGX010000122.1 GCA_023388075.1 Pseudomonadota bacterium | reverse complement strand
CCTCCACGCAGCTAGTAATTGTCGCCGCTTCAAACGCTCCTTTTAGTAGCGTAGAAGAACTAGTCTCTTTGGCTAGGGCAAACCCCTCTAAGATAACCTACGCGTCTCAGGGCAACGGATCCAGCGCCCACATGGCCGGCGCGTGGCTCGGTTCGCTGACCGGAACCGAGATGGTGCACGTCCCCTACAGGGAAAGTGCACAAGGAGTCATCGATACTATGAGAGGCGAGGTCTCATTGTTCTTCGTCGCGCTAGCTGTCGCCGCCCCTCATATTAAGTCCGGGAAGCTTAAAGCATTGGCCGTAACCGGATCTCGACGCGCCGCAATCTTCCCTGATGTGCCTACCGTAGCTGAGGCAGGGGTTCCTGGCTATAGGCTTGAGACCTGGCATATCGTGCTAGCTCCATCCGGTACTCCCTCTGCGGTAATCGAGAGAATCTCCGACGGCGTAGTCGAAGTTGCTTCAACATCCCAATTCAAGACTATGCTCGATGATCAGGGACTAGATCTCATGCTGGACGGCGCGAGCGCGCTTTCTGCGAAATTGCCGAGTGAGCTCCAGTACTGGTCCAAGGTGGTGGCGGCGACGGGCGTTAAACTGGACTAATCTATCCTTTGCGCCATGGCTTCCTTCTGGTTCGCCAAGAGGGCGCTGAGGTCGGGCTTGCGGCGTTGAACCCGGGAATCTCTGGCGACGACCTCCCCGACTCAGCAACCTTGAGCCCGTTCCGATGCTGACGTCCTGGGGTGCAAGGGGAATACGCAGGGCCGTTTCAGGCCTGACGCTGAGCGCTAGGGACGCCTGGTCCTTTGACTGCTCGCACCAGAATGTCAAGATAGTCAGCGTGATGGCTGTCACGCTTAGGCTTCTGTGGAAGTGTACTTTAGGAAGGCGAAGGCGCCGCTGAACGGGCATCCCTGAGCCATTGTTTCTTGCCCGCTCGCAACTCGCGACGCGACTACCCTCAAACCTCAGCCACGCATTCGATCTCGAGCAACATTCCGGGCACCGCAAGTGGCGCCTCTATGGTTGTCCGTGCTGGAAAGTTGCCCTCTGCGAAGTACGACCGGTAAATGTCGTTCATCTCCTGGAAGTCCGAGATTCGCGTCAGGATGACGTTGCACTTAGCGATGCGGTCGATGGATGTACCAGCCTCTTCGAGAATCACCTTGATGTTCGCCATGACCTGGTGCATCTGACCAGCGAAGTCGGGAGCCATGTCGCGTGAGCCAGGCTTAAACGGCGTTGTTCCCGAAACAAACAGGAGATTTCCGACCTTTACTCCATGAGAGAGGGGAGCGCGAGGCTTAGTGAGCGATGCTGGGTTGATGACCTTTCGGTTAGACATACTGAATCCTTCAGTCGACGGTAATGTTGGCTTCACGGACGATCTTGGCGTACTTAGCAGTCTCGGAGTCAATGAACTCTTTAAAGCGCTGTTGACTTCCACCGAGCGGATCAAGATGTCGCTGTGTTAGGGATTCGTTGATCACTGACGAGGATAGTGCGCCATTGATCGCGGAGTTCAGACGCTTAACTATGTTGGATGGAGCAGAAGCGGGTGCAAGAACGCCGTACCAAGAGTCGGTCTCGAAGCCGGGGAGGCCTTGTTCCGCCACGGAGGGAATGTTCGGCGTGAATCGTGTCCTCTCAAGATAGGTGGTTCCAAGCGGCTTGATCTTTCCGGCTTCGATCTGCGGAATGAACTCGGGGAGGTTGCCAAACATGAGCTGGACGCGCCCCCCGATAAGGTCGTTCAAGCCAGGGACCTGACCCTTGTAGGGCACGTGGACCATGTCGATCCCGGTTCGAAGCTTCAGCATCTCGCCAGCAAAGTGCGCCGTCGTACCGTTGCCGAACGATGCATACGAGAGTTTCCCGGGGTTCTTCTTGGCGTACGCGATGAGCTCCTGGACGTTTGATGCTGGGATACTTGGGTGCACAGCCAGCACATTTGCGGTTCGCGCGACCAGCACCACCGGCTGAAGGTCCTTTCTTGGGTCATAAGGCAGGTTCTTGACCAACGTGGTGTTCACGGTAAAGCTGTTCGCCACCATCACGAAGGTATGTTGATCTGTCGACTTTGCGGCTGTATCGACGCCAATCACCGTACCAGCTCCCGGCTTGTTCTCCACCAGGAACGGTTTCCCGAGATCGCGCTCAAGCACTTGGCCGATCTGCCGAGCCAGGATATCCATCGTCCCTCCGGCAGGGAACGGAACGATCATGCGGACGGGCTTGCTGGGCCAGTCCTGAGCCGATGCGGAGATCGGTAAGAGGCACGCCGCCACCGCAGATGCCGCGGCGACGACGTGAAGAGAGTTGTGAGAACGTGCCACTGGTGTCTCCTCCGGTATTTTCATTGGCTTGAGGATAGCACCGGCCCTCTGGGTCGTACAGGTAGGCTAGTGGCAGGGGAATCGGTAGTGACACTGATCAAAAGGTCGGTAGGTGAAATGTCGCGGATTGGACGAGGGCCTGGGAGTCGGCTTCGGCACCGCCTTCGGACTACGTGCGAATTCCGGAGGATCGTGACCGGCTGGTCCGGGAACGTGACCGCCCGGTCCGGGATCGTGACCGAGGGGGTTCTGGAGGGTTTGAAGGGTTGCGCATGACCTAACTGCGGAGACGTAGGCTCCTGGCTTTGCCCGGAGAGCCGATGCCCCCGCCGACGATGGACATGCGCATGATCAAGGACGTATTGCGGCTCAAGCTGCACGGCAGGCTCTCGCACGCGGCAGTCGCCCGCAGCCTGTCGATCTCCAAGGGCGTGGTCGCCAAGTACGTGTCGCTGGCGACCGCGAGCGGCCTGCAGAGCTGGGAGTCGGTCGCCTCGCTCGGTGAGGCCGAGCTCGAGCGGCGGCTGTTTGGTGCCGGCCCCGAGCAGCGCCGCGTGATCGAACCCGACTTCGGTCGCGTTCACCTTGAACTGCGCCGCAAGGGCGTGACGCTAGCGCTGCTCTGGGAGGAGTACCGGGCGGCGAACGAAGGGCGGCGAACTTGGGGTTCGACGCAGTTCTACGAGCACTACAAGGCCTACACCAGGACGCTGCGTCGCTCGATGCGCCAGCAGCACCGCGCGGGCGAGAAGCTGTTCGTGGACTACGCCGGACCGACGCTGGCGTTGGCCGACGGCGGCCGCGGCCAGGTGTTCGTTGCTGCGATGGGCGCCTCCAGCTACACGTTCGCGTGCGTGACCGCGGACCAGTCGATGCGCTCGTGGCTCGGGGCGATCGGGCGCACGCTGCGCTTCCTCGGAGGCGTGCCGCAGATGATCGTGCCCGACAACGCGCGGGCGTTGATTGCCGATCCCAATCGCTACGAGCCGCGTGCCAACGACACCGTTCTGGACTTCGCCCGCCACCACGACGTCACGATCCTGCCCGCGCGGCCCTATAGCCCGCAGGACAAGGCCAAGGTCGAGAGCGCCGTGCAGGTGGTGGAGCGCTGGATCCTTGCGCGGCTGCGCCATGTGCCCCTCGCGGACGTCCTGGCCGCCGACGCCGCGGTGCAGGAGCTGCTGCCGATGCTCAACGGGCGGCGCTTCCAGAAGCTGGAAGCCACGCGCGCGGGCTTGTTCGCGACGATCGACGCGCCGGCGCTGCGGCCGCTACCCGCACGGCCGTGGAGCTGGGTGACCTGGAAGACGGTCACGGTGCACATCGATTACCACGTCGAGGTCGATGGCCACCGCTACAGCGTGCCGCACCCGCTGGTCGGCACCAAGATCGAGGCGCGCATAGGCGACGCGCTGGTGGAGTTGCTGCACAAGGGCGAGCGGATCGCCGTGCATGCTCGCAGCTCCCGGCGCGGTGGCTTCACGACGATCGACGCGCACATGCCCGCCGCGCACCGCGCCCACAAGGAGTGGACCCCGCAGCGCCTGATCCACTGGGGCAAGGCCATCGGCCCGCACACCGGTGCGTTCGTCGTCACGATGCTCGAGCGGCACCGCCATCCCGAGCATGGCTACCGAGGGTGCCTGGGCCTGCTCAGCCTTGCCCGACGTTACGGGCGTGATCGGCTCGAAGCCGCTTGCGCCCTGGCGATCGAACTGAACGCGGTCTACTACCGCCACGTGCGCGAGATCCTTGCCCGCGGCCGGGATCGGGTCGACGTCGCCGGCGATCCCACCTGGGTCAGCCCCGCCCACGGCAACGTGCGCGGCCCCGACTACTACCACTGACGGGGCCGACCACATGTTGCTCAACGACACCCTTCAGCAACTGCGCGACTTGCGGCTCGCCGGCATGGCCGCCGCGCTCGAGGAACAGCTCACCAACAGCGCCTGCGCCGCGCTGGGCTTCGAGGAGCGCTTCGCGCTGCTCGTGGACCGCGAGACCAACCACCGTCACGACAAGCGCCTGGCAGCGCTCCTCAAGCGCGCCCGGCTCAAGTACCCGCAGGCCTGTATCGAGGACGTCCAAGGCGGCACCGGCCGAGGGCTGAACCGTAACGCCTTCACCCAGCTCGCGCTCTCCCGCTGGGTCGAGCAGGGGCTCACCGTCGTGATCATCGGTCCGACCGGATCGGGCAAGAGCTGGCTCGCGTGCGCACTCGCACAGCAGGCCTGCCGGCGCGAGCACTCGGCACTGTATCTGCGCGTGCCGCGCCTTGCCGACGAGCTGCGTATCCTGCACGGCAAGGGCGGCTTCGCCACCTGGCTGGCGGCGCTCGCGAGAACCGAGGTCCTCGTGCTTGACGACTGGGCGCTGGCACCCCTGGAGCCCGCGGCCCGCGCTGACCTGCTCGAGGTCATCGACGATCGCGCCGGCACGCGCTCGCGTGCCACGATCCTCACCACGCAGCTGCCCGTCGAGCACTGGCATGCGTGGCTCGGTGACCCGACGATCGCCGACGCCATCCTCGACCGTCTGCTCTCACGCGAACACCGGATCCACCTCAAAGGCGAGTCCCTGCGCCGACAGCAACGCCACTCGACGACCACAACGGAGGCCGGCGACCCCAAAACCTGACCCACAAACCTATACTGCTAACCGCGCAACCCACCCCAATGGGCTTCCCCGGTCACGATCCCGGACGCGCCGGTCACGATCCCGAATCGGTCGGTCACGATCGCCGGAATACGCACCTGAAGGTGGCAGGGGTCCAGCAGGCCCATAAGGAGGACAAGATTGCGTTCACCTCACTGACACCCTGGCCGGGAGCCTTGGTGTGCGCTGAGGGGCGCTACATGGAAGGCAGCGACGTCAAGGGTGTTGAGAAACGCGCCGCTATCTTCATCGGCCCCGAGTTTGGCACCGTGACACGGCCTGACCTGGTGGAGGCTGCGCGAGAAGCCGGTGACGCTGATTTCGACGTGCTGATCGCCTGCGCCTTTAACTACGAGGCGCACGCCACCGAGTTCGACAAGCTCGGGCGGATTCCGGTGTTGAAGGCGCGGATGAACGCGGATCTGCACATGGCGGACGATCTGAAGAACACAGGGAAGGGGAACCTGTTCGTCATCTTCGGCGAGCCGGACATCACTGTGCTTCCTGCCGAGAACGGCAAGGTGAAGATCAAGGTCAACGGAGTGGACGTCTTCCACCCGCAGACCGGGGAGGTCCGAAGCGACGGCCCAGAGGGGATCGCTTGCTGGTTCATCGACACGGACTACAACGAGGAAAGTTTCTTTGTGCGTCACGCCTACTTCCTGGGCGCCAACGACCCCTATGGAGCCCTCAAGACTACCCTCAAGGCGGAGATCAGTGAGGAGGCCTGGCAGACCCTCAGCAGCGATACCTCGCGTCCGTTCCCGAAGCCGAAATCCGGCCGCATCGCCGTGAAGGTCATCAACCACCTGGGGGATGAAGTCATGAAGGTGTTCAAGGTGGGCTGATGGAGTTTCGGATCGCCGACACGTTCACCGACAGCCTGGCCCGCCTCACCGGCGAGGAGCAGAAGCTCGTCAAGACGACGGCGTTCGACCTACAGATGAACCCGGCATCGCCGGGGCTCAGTTTCCATCGACTCGACAGGGCGAAGGACAGGAATTTCTGGTCGGTACGAGTGGGCAGGGATATCCGTCTGATCGTTCACAAGACGGCATCGAGCATCCTCCTTTGCTACGTCGATCATCATGATCCCGCCTACGCTTGGGCAGAGCGGCGAAAGCTGGAGACTCACCCCAGGACAGGTGCGGCGCAGCTGGTTGAGATCCGCGAACGGGTTGAGGAGATTCAGGTTCCGGTCTTCATCGAGTTACAGCAGCCGAATCCCACCGCGCCTCTGCTCTTCGCCGGCATCAGCGACGACGTGTTGCTGAGCTACGGCGTCCCTCCAGAGTGGCTGGGCGATGTGCGCCAGGCAACCGAGGATAGCATCCTCGATCTGACGGATCACCTCCCAAGCGAGGCCGCCGAGGCGCTTCTCGAGCTGGCAACGGGCGGCAAGCCCGCGATCCCGCTGCCGGCCGCTCCTGGCACCGATCCCTTTGCTCATCCGGATGCCCAGCGCAGATTCCGCGTCATGGGCGACGTCGAGGAGCTGGAGCGCGCTCTGGCCTTCCCCTGGGACAAGTGGACCGTTTTTCTTCATCCCGCGCAGCGCCAGTTGGTCGAGCGCGACTACAAAGGTGCTGCGCGCGTGTCCGGCTCCGCCGGGACCGGCAAGACGATCGTAGCCTTGCATCGCGGGGTGTTTCTGGCCAGGAAGCACCCGGAGAGCAGGGTTCTGCTGACCACGTTCTCCGAGACTCTGGCCAACGCTTTGCGAACGAAGCTCCGGAGGCTCATCAGCAACGAGCCGAGACTTGCCGAGCGCCTAGATGTGTACGCGATGAATGCCATCGCCGAGCGGCTCTATGAGCAGCACCTGGGGCGGCCGAAGATAGCTTCACAGGACACGATTCGGGCGTACATCGACGAGGCTGCAAAGGACGATCCGAAGTTGACTCGAAGACTGCTGATGGCAGAGTGGTCCGACGTTGTCGATGCCTGGGGCCTGGAGACATGGGAGGCCTATCGAGACGTGAGCCGTCTGGGGCGAAAAACACGGTTGCAGGAGCCCCAGCGAGCGGCCCTCTGGAGGGTCTTCGAGGTGGTACGGCAGCGACTGCATGCGGAAGGACTGATCACCCGGTCGGAGCTTTTCGGCAAGCTGGCCGGGAAGATCGCGTCCCTTCGACGCCCACCTTTCGACTTTGTAGTGGTCGACGAGTCCCAAGACGTCAGCGTTTCGCAGCTCCGATTCCTGGCGGCCCTTGGAGGGGGAAGGGCCAACGCGTTGTTCTTCGCCGGGGATCTGGGGCAGCGGATTTTCCAGCAGCCTTTCTCCTGGAAGTCGCTTGGGGTGGATGTCCGCGGGCGGGCGCGCACCCTCCATATCAACTACCGAACCTCGCACCAGATCAGGATGCAGGCGGACCGGCTCTTAGGGCCGCAAGTCTCCGATGTAGACGGGAACACCGAGGATCGACGGGGCACGGTGTCGGTGTTCAACGGTCCAGCCCCAAGTGTTCAGGTGTTCAAGACGCAGCAGGACGAGATCGATCACGTGGCGGCATGGCTCGCCGACCGGTCCCGGACAGACGCGGTTGAACCCCACGAGATCGGCGTCTTCGTTCGTTCAGACAAGGAGCTCGAACGCGCCAAGGCGGCGTTGACAACGGCGGGCATCACCTTCAAAACGCTCGACGACAACGTCGAGCCAAGCAGCGGCAAGGCCTCCATCTGCACCATGCACCTGGCCAAGGGCCTGGAGTTCCGAGCTGTGGCCGTCATGGCTTGCGATGACGAGATCGTCCCGCTCCAGGAACGCATCGAGGCGGTGGGTGATGATGCTGACCTACAGGAGGTCTACGAAACTGAGCGGCACCTGCTTTACGTCGCCTGTACACGCGCCCGCGATCACCTCCTTGTCACCAGCGTCGAGCCAAGATCCGAGTTCTTGGACGATCTAGAGGCTAGCGCCACTCCGAAGGGGAAGACGAGCTAGTTGCCGGGATCCCGGGCGGAACCTTGTGGGCCTTCTTGGGAGGAACTGACGTAAAGCCGCGATGTGTTGACTTCCAATGCGTCTTCGGTCTTGGGTTGGACTGGAACGCACGAAGGGTTCTCGCAGGCACTCATAAGAACTTGGCTAGGGATGCCACGCGACGGCGACTTGGCCGTCGAGGCCTCAGGGCGCGGTCTTCTCCAGCAGGCGGCATAGGCGCGTCCTACGTCGGGCTGCCGACCCTCCATGCTGGAAAAGGGGTACAACTCGTCCAAAGGGGTACACCGCCAAGAAAAAAGGCCTGGAGCCGAAGCTCCAAGCCCTTGATTTCCCTCTGCAAATTTGGCGCGCCCGGCAGGATTCGAACCCACGACCCCTTGGTTCGTAGCCAAGTACTCTATCCAACTGAGCTACGGGCGCAAGCGCAGGATATTACCACGCCGGGCGCCGCCGCCGGCGTGCGTGCGGCCTAGCGTTGCAGCCGCCGATACGCGCTCAGATGCCGCAACGCCTTCTGCCCATTGCCGAGCCGTTCGTGCAGCCGCGCCGCGTTGAAGTGCGCGTCGGCCAGGTCCGGTGCGAGGCGCAGGCTCGTATCGTAGGCGGCCAGCGCCTCGCGGGGCCGGCCGGCATCCTCCAGCGCGATGGCGCGGTTGTAGTGCAGCAGCGGCGCGTCGGGGCAGTGGCCGAGGGCCTCGTCGTACAGCACGATCGCGTCGTCGCAGCGTCCGGCGTCGCACAGCATCGCGCCGAGGTTGAGCCACGCGTCGGCATGATCGGGGGCGAGAGCGACGGCCCGGCGATAAGCCGCCTCGGCGGCGGCGGCGGAGCCCGTGGCCTCGAGCTCCTCGCCGTGGGCGAACCAGTCGTCGGCCGCGCGCTCCTCTCCTGCGGGCGCCTGCGCGCCCCGGGATTCGTGCGGCAGGAACGCGACCGAGCCCGCAACCGGCGCCACCTCGAATTCCATCAAGAGTTGCCCGCTCTCGACCTCCCATTGCCGGCTGCCGTCTCGGACTGCGACATCGCCGCCCACCGCGCTGATGCGCAGCCCGGTCATGGGCAGCTCGCGGGGCAGGGCGGCGCGCAGGCGCTGGAGCGAACGCACGATCCTGCGTGGCGGAATGCGGGCGGCGCGCAGGCCGTGCGCCATGCGCAGCAGCACGACGTCCTGGAAGCTGAAGCGGTACTCGTTGCGGGGCCCGCGGGCCGGGGTGACGAAGCCGGCATCGATCAGGCCGGCGATGACGGCCCGGGACAGCCCCAGCATCTGGCCGATGCTGCGCAGGGTATAGGGCCGTTCCGGCTGGTCCGCGCGGGCCCGGGGCCGGGCACCGCCGAGCCCACCCCGCGTCACTTACCGCTGGCGCGCTTGCGGGCCGGGGCCGGCGCCTCCTTGGCTCGCTGGGCGCGGCGGACGGCCTTGCGCTCGGGGGCCGGCGCGGCCGGTACCGCCTTGGCGGCCGCACGAGCCGGGGCCGGTGCGGCCTTGCCGCCGCGCTGCGCGAGGCTCGCGCGCAACGCCTCGACCAGGTCGATCACTTGCGCAGAGGCCGGGGCTTCCGTGGGCTCGGTCGCCACGATCTCCTTGCCCGCGATCTTCTCGTCGATGCTCGCGAGGATCCGCTTCTTCTCTTCGTCCTCGTAGGCCGCGGGATCGTAGTCCTCCTCGGAGATCTGCTCGATGAACTGGAGCGCCAGGTTCAGCTCCCCGTCGGAGATGGAGACCTTCTCGATGTCCAGGTCCTTGAGCGAGCGCACCTCGTCGGCGTAGAGAAGCTGCTGCAGCACCAGGCCGTCCTCCGCCGCGCGCACCTGAACCACGTACTGCTTTCCCTTCCAGGCCCAGCGCGCCAGCGCGCAGCGCCCGCTCTTGCGCATGGCTTCCATCAGGAGCGTGTACGGCTTGCCGCCGCGCTTGTCGGGAGCGAGGAAATAAGCCTTGTCGTAGAAGATCGGGTCCACCGCGCGCTCCGGGATGAAGGCCACGATGTCGATCGTCTGGCTCGGGCTCTCCTGGAGCGCCTTGAGCTCCTCCGGCGAGAAAAGGACGTAGCGGCCCTTCTCGAACTCGTAGCCTTTCACCATGTCGGCCCGATCCACGACCGAGCCGTCCTTGTCGGAGACGTACTGCTGCTTGAGGCGGGAGCCGTCCTTCGAAAGCAGGTTGAAGCGAACGGCAGCGGAGCTCTCGGTGGCAGAGTAGACCTTGACAGGGATCGAGACGAGCCCGAATCCGAGGGTCAGCGAGGCAAGCGAACGGGCGGGCATGGGTGCTCCTGCTCGGGGCGCGCGGCGCGATGCGGTCAATCTACACCAGCGCGACGCCGCGCGGCAGGGGGCGTGGCGTCATAGCCGAGGATCTTCATGGGGCGCACCAGCGACTGGCGCGTGGTGAAGTACTCCGCCCAGGGGTCGTTCCGCTCGAAGCTCAGGTGCTCGCGGGCCGTGGCCACGGTCCACTGGGCACTCCCGCGCAGGGACATGAGGTCGTCCCAGGCGACCGGCATGGACACGCCGAGGCCGGGGCGCGCACGCGCGGAGAAGGCCGCCACGGTGGTCTGCCCGTGCCCGTTGCGAAGGTAATCGACGAAGATCCGGCCCTTGCGGTTGGCCGGGCCACTGCGGGCGACGAATCGCGACGGAATCGTGCGGGCCAGATGCCGCACCACCGCCTGAGTGAAGCCCTTGATCGTGTCGTGGTCGAAGCGCGGGGCGATCGGGACGACGATGTGCAGCCCCTTGCCGCCGCTCGTCTTGAGCCAGCTCTGCAGGCCGAGCTCCTCCAGCAGGGTGCGGGCGAGCACCGCCGCTTCCTGCAGCTCCTGCCACCCGACGCCTTCCCCGGGATCGAGGTCGAACACCATGTGGTCGGGCTGTCCGATGCGCTTGACCGTCGAGTTCCAGGTATGGAACTCGATCACGTTCATCTGGGCGGCATGCACCAGTGCCTCGGCGCTGTCCACCGAAAGCAGTGGTCCGTGACCTGGCCAGAGCGATGGGTCGAGCGTGGTGAGGCCCGGCATGCGCGACTCGGGGTGCTTCTGGAAGAACTGCTCGCCGCCGACGCCTTCGGGCACCCTCACCAGCGACACGGGACGGCCGCTCAGGTGCGGCAGGATGCGATCGGCCACCGCCTGGTAGTAGCGGACCAGGTCGAGCTTGGTGAGGCCGCTCTGCGGATCCACTACCCGTTCGGGGTTGCTGATGCTGACACCGGCCGCGCGAGACTTGCCGTCGGGCGTGGCCGCCCTCGTGGCGGCCGGCCGGCCGCGATCAGGCGCCTGGGCAGCAGTCGCGGGCGCGATGCCGGCCAGGGCTTCGCGGGCCACTTCCCTCGGGGACTTGTCTTCGCGCACGCCCTTGAACGACGCGTGACGAAGGCGTGCTTCCGGTGTCCAGCCGGCGAAGGCCACCTCGACCACCATGTCGGGGCGGACCCAGCGTTCGGCCCCCGCGGCGCGGCGGGACCACCGGCCGGGCCCGGCCACGCCGTCATCGAAGGGGGGCGCTTTCACCTCGAGCTTCGCCAGCGCGGCATGCAGGCGGCGGGCGGTGGCGGCATCCCAGCCCGTGCCGACGTTGCCGGCGTGCCGAAGCTTGCCGTCGTCGTAGTAGCCGAGCAGCAGGCCGCCCACCTCCTTCGGCGCGCCCTGTCGATCGGTGAAGCCGCCCACCACGAACTCCTGTCGCCGCGAGCACTTGAGCTTCAGCCAGGCGTCGGTGCGTGTCGAGGCGTAGGCGGCGTCGGCGCGCTTGAGCATGATGCCTTCCAGCCCGAGCTGGCAGGCCGCCTCCAGCATCTGGCTTGGCGGGGCGTCGAAGTCGCGGCTGAAGCGGATGCGACCTTCGCCGGCGCCCTCCGGCAGCAGCCGCTCCAGCACGGCACGCCGCGTTCGCAACGGCACGCGCCGCAGGTCGCGACCGTCGAAGAAGGGCAGGTCGAATGCGAAGAACACGATGCGCTCGCTGCGCGACTCGTCCAGCGCATTCTGCAGCGCGTTGAAGTCCGTCATGCCCCCGGCGTCGTGGACGACGATCTCGCCATCGATCCACGCGGCGTCCAGGTCCAGCTTGCCGAAGGCACGCGCGAGCGAGGGCATCCGGTCGCTCCAGTCGAGGCCACGCCGCGTGAACAGACGTGCCTTGCCCGCCTGGACCCGCGCGAGCACCCGGTAGCCGTCGTACTTGGGCTCGACGATCCAGTCTCCGCCAACCGGCGCCGCCTCGACGAGCCGCGCAAGCTGCGGCTCGAGTGCCTTGGGCAGCGCGGCGCGCGGAGCCGTCGCGATGTCCGCGGCGGCCGCTTTCGCTCCGTCCTCGTCCGTCGGGCGCTTGCGTGAGGCTGCACGCCTGCGCGCCGAAGGAGCAGGCGGTGCCTCGGCTGCGTCGTCGCCCCGCGGTTCGCGCGCCTCCACCGGTCCGAGCGGATTCGCGAGCACGCTGTCGGGCAGTGCGGTGATCACGTCGTACCCGTCACGCGAGCGCGCCCAGGAATCCCGCTTCTTGAAGAGCAGCCACTGCTCCTTGCCGCTTTCGACCTTCCGGGTCCGTATCAGCTCCCATTGGCCGGCCAGCTTCTCGCCGTGCAGGCTGAATACCAGCTTGCCATCCTTCAGCCCCTGGTCGGGATCGACCAAAGGCTCCCAGGTGCCGCGGTCCCAGACGATCACGTCGCCCGCGCCGTACTCGCCGGAAGGAATCGCTCCCTCGAATCCACCGTACTCGACGGGATGGTCCTCCACGTGTACCGCGAGGCGCTTGTCCGCGGGATCGAAGCTCGGCCCCTTGGGCACGGCCCAGCTGAGGAGCACGCCGTCATGCTCGAGTCGGAAGTCGTAGTGCAGCCGCCGCGCCCAGTGCTTCTGGATGACGAAGGCGCGCCCGGTCGACTTCGCGGCGGCCGGCTTTCGCGTTGCGACGCCGGGTTCCGGCGTGCGTTCGAAGTTGCGCTTGGCCCGATAGCGGGCGAGTGGCTCGGCACCGGCTACCGTTTCCGCCTGCGGGCTCGGCTGGGCCGTATTCGGGGTCGCCGTGCGCCTGGCCGTGCGCTTCTCGGCTTTCGCGGGTGCGCTCGATCCGGCGTTCCGCTTGCCCGGCTTGGCGGCCGGAGCGGGCTTGCGGGGGGCGGGCTTGCGGGGCGGGGAGGGCATTGACCGATGGCTCGTGGGGTTGCGCCGGCCTCAGCAGGTACCGTGCCGCGGCGGCCGGCGCCGCGACCGGCTTGACTCCGGCGTCGTGCCTGCCGCAACGGAATGGGGGCCGGTCGTTGCAGCCGTGCCGTCAGGCATGCGGTTTGCGTTGACGGGGCACGGGTGCCCGGAAGAGGATGGGCATGCCGAGGAGTCGATGCATGGATGACCTCCAGTTGCTGATAGCCTTGCTGCTCTACGTTCTGGTGATCGGATTGGCGGTCGCCTGGTTTGTCCTGCCGCGCTGGTTGTACGGCCCGAAGGCCCTCCTCGCCGAGAAGGTGCGCCTCGAGAGAGCCAATCGAGCCGGGGCCGCCGGGCATCCGCGCCACTCCTGGCGCCGGACCCACCTCTTCCCCGGATCCTCGTCGCACTGATCGCCGGCCCCCGCTTCACTGACGTCGCGCCTCGAACTCCACGATGAGGCTCACGTCGTCGCCGACCCAGCCATTCTCGACCCCGTAGGTCATGCCGTAGGGGCTTCTGGGGAAGGACCCTCGGGCCGAGACACCCATCACGTACGGCTTGCTGAAGGTTCCCAGCTCGTATCGGCCGATCTTGTTCACGCGCGCCTGCAACGTGAGCGGCTGGCTGCGGCCGAGAAGCTCCAGCGTCCCGACGATCTGGAATACGCCGTCGTTGCCGCGTGCCGCGCTCGCCGCCGTGAACACCATCTGCGGGAACTCCTTGCTGTTCAGGAAGTCCGGACCCTTGAGGTGGTCGTCGCGCTTGCGGTGGTTGGTGAAGACGCTGGCCGTCTCGATCTCGATGCGCACGTCGGAGAGCTCCCCGGTCTTCTCGTCGTACCGGTAGCTTCCCTTGCCGGCCCGGAACATGCCGAGCACATCGGCATAGCCGAGGTGTGAAACGAGGAAGCCGACCGAAAGGTGCTCCGGGTCGATTTCGAACCGTGCCGCTTGCGCCATCGTGGGACCCGGGGCGCAGAGCACGAGCAGGAGCGTGGTCGCGATGTGGGCGAGGGGCGTGCGCGGGCGACACGACGCGAAGGTGGTGGAAAGAAGGCGGGTCATGGAAGTCCTCCTGGACACGTGGCACGGCAGAGCGTCGATCACGCCGGAACGACGCGGCTACCTCGCGGGATAGTAGGCATCGTCCTCGACGGCCGAAGCCCCCGTCGCGGGACCGCCGTCGGATCCGGCGACATCCTGCAGCGACAGCGCGGCGCTGACGCTGGCCGCCGCCAGGAAGGCGACGACCAGCGGCGCCGCGAGCCCGCGGGTGCGGACCGCCATCCGGCGGATGACTGGCGTGGCCACGGCCGCCGCGGAGAACGCGAGCGCGAGCAGGCCAAGCGAGGCCGGCCGCGCGGGCAGCAGCAGCGCGGTTGCCTGCGCGAGCGCGAGCCAGCCGATGCACGCGACCGCGAGCGCCGCCGTGCCGTAGAGGATTCGCGAGCGAGGCCAGAGCCAGAGCGCGGCGCCGCCGAGCGCAGCCGCGAGGATCAGGCAGAGCTGGAAGAGCGCGAGCGAGCCGGCCTGGAAGGCCAGTGCCGCAAGCCCCAGCGCGGCGACCACGGACATCGCGACTCCGTCCGCGCGCTCGGGCGCGCTGCGCAGCTGCAATGCGATCACGAGCCCGCCAAGCAACCCGAAGGCGGTTGCCCGCCCGAAGCTTGCGGCATCCATCCACCACGACGCGGCCAGCCAGCACGCGAGCAGCGCGAGCCAGCGCACGAAGACGCCGAAGCGCCGGCGGTCCAGCACGAGTCCGGCCATCCAGGCGAGCGCGAGTATCCACGGCAGCTTCTGCATCACGCCTGCGGGACGGGTGCTCCAACCGGACATCCACGTCACGCTTGCCAGCACGGCGATGCCCACCGCCGCGCCCGCACGGCCCGGTCCGGCCGTCATCCGAAGCACGCCCGCCAGGAGGAACGCCAGCGCAAGCGGCAGCAGCACGCTCTCGAAGATCGGGTGGTGCAGGATGCCGGACGGGTCCATCGTGCGCTTCTCCGGTAGTGGCCGGCACCACGCCGGCCGCGGGCGCCGGGCGCCGTGCGCGACAGTCAGGCGCTGCGCGACACGCGCCCCGGGATCGCGGTCAGGGCGTGCGCGCGGTGAGAAACTTGCGCATCAGGTCAGCCATGGTGCGCACCTCGAACTTGTCCATGATGTTGGCGCGATGCGCCTCCACCGTCTTGATGCTGATGGAGAGGTCGTCGGCGATCTGCTTGTTGAGCCGACCGGAGGCGATCAGGTCCAGGACCTGCCGTTCCCTCGGCGTGAGCCGGCCGAGCAGTGTCTGGTTGCGCTCCCGCTGGCTCACTTCGCTGCGCCGTTCCACGGCGTGCTCGAGTGCGAGCGCCACGGTGTTGCAGAGCTGCTGGTCGTCGAACGGCTTCTCCAGGAAGTCGACGGCGCCCAGCTTCATACGGGCGACGGCCATCGGCACGTCGCCGTGCCCCGTCATGAAGATCAGCGGCAGCTCGTGCCCCCGGCGGAGCAGCTCGTCGTGCAGCTCGATGCCGCTCATGCCGTTCATCCGCACGTCCAGCACCAGGCAGGCGCAGAGGGTGGGATCGTAATCCTGGAGGAAGGCCTCGGCGCTCGCGAAGGTGCGCACGACGAAGCCGTTGCCCTCGAGCAGCCAGCGCAACGAGTCGCGCACCGCCTCGTCGTCATCGACGAGGTAGACGATGCGCTCGGGCGTGTTCTCGGCGCCCGCGGCGGGGCGGTTCGGGTCCGATGTCATGAGCTGGTGGCTTCCGATGTCGTGTTGGCGGCATTGTCCACCACGCGGCGCGGTATCCCCAAGTCGACCTCGCCGCCCGGCCCGATCGCCGGCCCGAGCTCGGGGTCCTCCAGGGTGGGCAGGACGAAGCGGAAGATGCAGCCGTGCGGCTGGTTCGGTTCGACCCAGAGACGGCCCGAATGCGACTCGACGATGGAACGGCAGATGTTGAGACCCATCCCCATGCCCTCGGTCTTGGTGGTGTAGAAGGGCTCGAACAGGCGTCGCTCCATCTCGCGGCTGAGGCCGGGGCCGCGGTCCGCCACGGAGAACTCGATCTGGTCGCCGTTGCGGGCCACCCGCAGCTCCAGCTCCCGCGGCGAGCTGTCGCGCATGGCGTCGATGCCGTTCTTCATCAGGTTGAGGAGCACCTGCTCGATCAGGATCGGGTCCACGCTGATCATGGGCAGGCCGGGCTCCACCTGCGTGGTGATGGCCACGCGCTGCCGCTTGGCGATGATCTCCGCCAGCCCGACGGCGTCGCCGAGGATCGCCTCGACCGTGGTGCGGCGCCTCTCCGGCGCGCTGCGCTTGACGAAGTCGCGGATGCGCCGGATCACGTTCGCCGCACGCTGTGCCTGGGTGGCGGTCTTGTCGAGCGTGTCGATGATCTCCGCGGATTCGGCGTCGACCGCGCCGGCGCGAGCACGCCGGATGCGCGCGGCCAGTCCGAAGGTGTAGTTGCTGATCGCCGCGAGCGGCTGGTTGAGCTCGTGCGCGATCGACGATGCCATCTCGCCCATGGTGACGAGGCGCGAGTTCTGCTGGAGCTGCTCCTCCTGCTGCTCCTGCAGCTCGCGGATGTGGTACTGCGCGGTGATGTCGGTCGCGACGAGAAGCTGCACCGGCTGCCCGTCGACCCAGCGGATCTGGCGGGTGCGCACCTCGAACCAGCGGTCGATCCCCGGCACGTGCACTTCCTGGCCGATCCAGTCGTCGGCTGCCTGCCGACCGGCGAGGAGCTGCTCGTGGCCGGCGGTGCCGCTGCCGAAGAGCAGCCGGTACTGGCGGTTGGCGAAGAGCAGCGTGGCCCCGATGCCGGTCACCCGGCGCCCCTGGGTCGTCGGGACTGCCGGGTTGGCAAGGGGATTGGCCACCAGCGCGGCGAGCGGTGTCGCCGCCGGGCCGTTGGCCGGCAACGGAGACACCAGCGACACCACGGACACCGCGGCGCCCAGCTCGTCCAGCACGGTGTTGAAGCGCTCGTGCGCGGCGGCGAGCTCCGCGCGGATGCGGTTGGGCTCGGTGATGTCCGTCATCGACGCCATCCAGCCGGCCTGCTCGCCGCGGTCGTCGATCAGCGGCGAGACGTACATGCGCACGTCGAGGACGCGACCGTCCTTGCGCCGCACCCGGCTCTGGATGCCGCCGGGCGGCGCGCCGCCACCGACGGTGAGGCGCACGTGATGGAGGTTGACCTCCTCGTCCTCCGGCAGCCAGTAAGGGTAGGGGGGCACCTGCCCCAGGAGCTCCGATTCCTCGAACCCGGTCATGCGGCAGAAGGCACGGTTCACGTAGGTGATCCGGCTGTTCTGGTCGATGACCCGCATGCCGGTGCTGATCGAGTCCTCCATGGCGCGCCGGAAGACCGTCTCGGCGGCGAGCGCGTGCTCGGTCTGCTTGCGCCGGGTAATGTCGTGGGCGACGGCGTAGAGTCGCGGCTCCGGGTCGCGCCGGTCGACGCTGATGGACCAGCTGAGCCAGCGCCATGTGTTGCGCTGGCGGACCCTGAACTCGAGCGGCCCGATACGATCGAAGCGGCCGGACAGGGCCTTCTTGACGATCTCGCGCTCGTCCGGATGGATGCGGTCGTAGAAGACGGTCTCGGCGGCATCGCTGCCGAAGTACTCCTCGAAGGCAGGGTTGCCGCGCACGACCGTGCCGTCGCGGCGAAGGACGCAGAGAACGTCCTGGGACAGCACGAACAGGCGGTCACGCTCGGCCTCCAGCCGCATCCGGTCGCGTCCGCTGCGCCAGAGCAGCGCGAGCGAGAGCAGCGAGGTGAGCGTCATCGCCACCAGGCCGGCCAGCATGAGCTTCTCGCCGAGCCCGCGGCCGGCGTCGAAGGCGACCGCCTGCAGCCGCATGCCGTTGCCAGGCGGCTCCAGCGGCAACCCGTAGGCGAGGCGCGTGTCCAGCATGCGGTGGGCCGAGGTGCTCACCAGTGTGTTGCCGCCCGCATCCACCAGGTTGATGAGGTACTTGCGCCGGATCGGCTCCGAGATGCCGTTGGTGATCCAGCGATGCAGGCCGATGCCGGTGACCAGCACGCCGGCCAGCGTCTGGTCCTTGATCACCGGCGTGTAGAGCTCGACGATCACCTCGTTGTCCGCCGCGACGAAGGGCGTGGAGAACTGCGACTGCAGCGATCCGACCACCGCGCCGAAGGCGAAGTAGCCGGCCGAGTCGTCGATCCGCGAGGTCGCGCGCCGGCTGCGGGGCAGGACCGTCCCGGGCGATGCGATCGACCACTGGATCACCCGGCCGGGGTCCGTGAAGCTCATGTAGATCGCCTGCGCATCGCTTGCCAGGAAGTCGCGCGGCGCGGTGAGATCGAGCAGCTCCGAGCCCGGGGGCTCCACCCAGACCGGTGCCGACCGGGCCAGGTTGTCCCGCACTTCGCGCAGGTGCAGGCGCAGCGATTGCTGCGCCCATTCGATGTCGCGATAGAGTGCTTCCTGCCGTTCGCGGTTCTCGACGCGCTCGACGTACCAGAGGAAGCCGGCCATCACGCCGAGGAAGATGACGATGCCGGAGAGGTGCGCGAGTCCGAGGAAACGCCAGACGCGCCACTCCGATGCTGCCGAGCGAAACGCGGTTTGCCTGGACATCGATGGATAGGGGATGGTGCGCTCCGATTCTTTCAGCCACCGGGCCGGGTGTCAGTACGGGATTGTCCCGCTTGTGAGCGTCGGATTGCGAATCGCCGCTGCCGTCAACGGTCTTGGGGCTACACGCGAAGCGCTCTTCCGGGGCGCCATCGGCAGGCCCCCGAGCCCCGCCGCTTCCTCGCGACCCCAGTATCTCATAATACGGAATTCGGTACCGTAACTCGAAAATTTTCCTTGTCTTTTCACAGGGCACTTCCTAGAATGCCCACGTCTTGAGGAGGAGGAGCGCGCATGTCTGCCATTCCGCAGAGCCTGCCGGCTGAGAACGACCCGTCGGACCAGGATCCGGTCGAGACCAGGGAGTGGTTGGACGCACTGGAGACCGTGCTCCAGAAGGAGGGGCCGGAACGCGCCCATTTTCTCCTGGAACGGATGCTGGATTTCTCGCGCCGCTCGGGCGTCAACATCCCGTTCTCCAACACCACCGCCTACGTCAATACCATACCGGCGCAACTGGAGGCCTCGTCCCCCGGCAATGCGGCGTTCGAGGAGCGGGTGCGCAGCTACATCCGCTGGAACGCGATGGCGATGGTGGTGCGGGCGAACAAGCTGAACCCGCCGGATGGCGGGGACCTGGGGGGTCACCTCGCATCGTTCGCCTCGCTCGCCACGATGATCGAGACGGGCATGAACCACTTCTGGCGTGCCCCCCACGAAGGCCACGGTGGCGATCTCGTCTACTTCCAGGGGCACAGCTCGCCGGGCCTGTACGGCCGGGCCTTCCTGGAAGGACGCCTCACCGAGGAGCAGATGACCAACTTCCGGCAGGAGGTGGACGGCAAGGGGCTTTCGTCCTATCCCCACCCGAAGCTGATGCCGGAGTTCTGGCAGTTTCCGACGGTCTCCATGGGCCTCGGGCCGCACATGGCGATCTACCAGGCGCGCTTTCTCAAGTACCTGCATGCACGCGGCATCGCGGACACCAGCAACCGCAAGGTCTGGGTTTTCTGCGGCGATGGCGAGATGGACGAGCCGGAGTCGCGCGGTGCGATAGGCGTCGCCGCCCGGGAGAAGCTGGACAACCTGGTCTTCATCATCAACTGCAACCTGCAGCGGCTGGACGGGCCGGTGCGCGGCAACGGCAAGATCATCCAGGAGCTGGAAGGCGACTTCCGCGGTGCCGGCTGGAATGTCATCAAGCTGATCTGGGGCTCCTACTGGGACCCGCTGCTCGCACGTGACACCGACGGCACGCTGCGGCGCGTGATGATGGAGACGATCGACGGCGAATACCAGGCCTACAAGGCCAACGACGGTGCGTTCGTGCGCAAGCATTTCTTCGGGAAGGATCCCAAGCTGCTGGAGATGGTCTCGCGCATGACGGACGAGGACGTCTGGCGCCTGAACCGGGGCGGCCACGACCCGCACAAGGTCTATGCGGCGTTCCACGAGGCGACGCGCACGAGCGGCCAGCCAACCGTCATCCTGGCCAAGACGGTGAAGGGCTACGGCATGGGCCGGGCCGGCGAGGCGAAGAACCCCACGCACCAGCTGAAGAAGCTGGACACCGACGCCATCCGCGAGTTCCGGGACCGCTTCAACATCCCGATCCCGGACGAGCAGCTGGAGGAGCTCCCGTTCTTCAAGCCCGCCGACGACGCGCCCGAGATGCAGTACATGCTGGAGCGGCGCAAGTCCCTCGGCGGCTTCCTGCCGCAGCGGCGGGCGCGGTCGAGCGAAACGCTGAAGGTGCCCGAGCTCGAGGCGTTCCGCCCCGTGCTCGAAGCCACCGCGGAAGGCCGCGAGATCTCCACCACGCAGGCGTTCGTGCGGCTGCTCACGCTGCTGCTGCGCGACAAGGAGGTCGGGCCGCGGGTCGTGCCGATCGTGCCGGACGAAGCGCGCACCTTCGGCATGGAAGGGATGTTCCGCCAGCTCGGCATCTACTCGCCCGAGGGCCAGAAGTACGTTCCGGTCGACAAGGACCAGGTCATGTACTACAAGGAGGACGCGAAGGGCCAGGTGCTGCAGGAGGGCATCAACGAGGCCGGCGCGTTCTGCTCGTGGATGGCCGCCGCCACGTCGTACTCCACCAACGACCGGGTGCTGATTCCCTTCTACATCTACTACTCGATGTTCGGCTTCCAGCGCGTAGGCGACTTCGCCTGGGCGGCCGGTGACATGCAGGCGCGCGGCTTCCTCCTCGGCGGCACGTCCGGACGGACGACCCTGAACGGCGAGGGCCTTCAGCACCAGGACGGCCACAGCCACCTGCATTTCGCGACCATCCCGAACTGCGTCTGCTACGACCCGGCCTTCGCTCACGAGCTCGCCGTGATCGTGCAGGACGGCCTGCGCCGCATGGTGCAGGAGCAGCAGGACGTCTTCTACTACATCACGGTGATGAACGAGAACTACGGCCACCCGGGGCTCAAGGCGGGTGACGAGGCGGACATCATCAAGGGGCTCTACCTCCTTCGTTCCGGAAGCAAGTCGGGTGGCGCCAAGGGTGGCAAGGAAGGCGGCAAGGATGCCGGAAAGGAAGGTGGCAAGGGGAAGGAAGGCAAGGGCGCCAAGCCGCGCGTGCAGCTCCTCGGCTCGGGCGTGATCCTGCGCGAGGTGATCGCCGCCGCCGACCTGCTCGAGTCGGAATGGGGTGTCACGGCTGATGTGTGGAGCGCGACCAGCTTCACCGAGCTGCGGCGCGAGGGGCTCGACTGCGAGCGCTGGAATCTGTTGAACCCCGGCGACAAGCCGAAGGTGCCCTTCGTCACCGGCAAGCTCGCGGCAACCGAAGGGCCGATCGTCGCGTCCACGGACTACATGAAGGCCTTCGCGGACCAGATCCGTGCCTTCATCCCGAAGGGGCGCAGCTACTCGGTGCTCGGCACCGACGGCTTCGGTCGGTCCGACTTCCGATACCGGTTGCGCGAGCACTTCGAGGTGAACCGGCACTTCGTCGTGCTGGCCGCCCTGAAGGCGCTGGCCGACGAAGGCGTGATCCCGTCCGGGCAGCCGTCGGAAGCGATCAAGCGCTACGGGATCGACGCCAGGAAGGCCAACCCGGCGCGAGCATGACAGGCGCCCCGCCCCTCGGGGCGGGCCCGACGGACTACCAGTACAAAGGATTGCGCGCAGCCCCATGAAGCTGATCGAAATTACAGTGCCGGACATCGGTGACTTCGCGGAGGTCGAGGTGATCGAGGTCCTCGTGCAGCCGGGAGACGACGTCGCCGTGGAGCAGAGCCTCGTCACCGTCGAGTCGGACAAGGCGTCCATGGAGATACCGAGCGCCGCAGCCGGCAAGCTGAAGGAGCTCAAGGTCAAGGTGGGCGACAAGGTGTCCGAGGGGACGGTGCTCGGGACGCTGGAGGTTGCCGAAGGCGCCGGCGAGTCGTCGCCGGCCCCTGGGCCCGCGCCAGCCGGCGCGTCGGCGCCGAGGGCCGCGGCGCCCGCGCAGTCCGCTCCGTCTCCGGCCCCGGAACCCGCGGCCGCGCCGCAGCCGGCCGCCGCGTCAGACCCTGCCCAGGCTTCCCCGACAGCGGCGCCGGCGGGCAGCGCTCCACCGGCTGGCGGCGGTGATCACGAGGTGGTCGTCCCCGACATCGGCGACTTCGAGAGCGTGGAGGTGATCGAGGTCCTGGTCGCTCCGGGCGACCGGGTCGTGGTGGAGCAGAGCCTCGTCACCGTGGAGTCCGACAAGGCGTCGATGGAGATTCCGTCGAGCATGGCCGGCACGGTGCGCAAGCTGCTGGTCAAGGTGGGGGACAAGGTCTCCCAGGGCACGCCGATCGTCACGCTTGCGACGCAATCCACGGTGCCGTCCGAGGCGGCCGGCGCTTCCGAGCTGCCGCCTTCGCCTGCCCCGGCCGCCGCGACGGCGCCGCGCGCGGACGCGACCGCGCGATCCGCCGTGCCAACCGCGTCGCCGGCCGAAGGCGCCGAGAGCCGATCGCGGGATTCCCGGCCCGCATCCACGCCAAGTCCCGCCCGCGAGCATCCGGTGCCGGCGGACATGCACGAAGGCGAGGTGGCGTTGAAGCCGCATGCGTCGCCCTCGGTGCGACGGTTCGCGCGCGAGCTCGGCGTGGACCTGACCCGGGTCAAGGGCACCGGACCCAAGGAGCGGATCACGGTCGACGACGTGCGCGGCTTCGTCAAGCATGCGCTGGGCGCGGGCGCGGCGACGCCGTCCGCCGCTGCGGCCTCCGACGGCGCGGGATTGGGGTTGCTACCCTGGCCGAAGGTCGACTTCGCGCGCTTCGGCGAGGTGGAGGTGAAGCCGCTGCCCCGGATCCGCAAGATCGGGGCGGCGAACCTGCACCGCAACTGGGTGATGATCCCGCATGTGACCAACCACGAGGACGCCGACATCACGGACCTCGAGGCGTTTCGCGTGGAGCTCAACCAGGAGAACGCCAAGTCCGGCACCAGGCTCACGATGCTCGCGTTCATGGTCAAGGCTTGCGTGGCGGCGCTGAAGAAGTTCCCCGAGTTCAACGCCTCGCTCGACGGGGAGTCCATCGTCTACAAGCGGTACTACCACATCGGCATCGCGACCGACACGCCGAACGGACTGATGGTCCCGGTCATCCGGGATGCCGATCGCAAGGGCCTCTTCGAGATCGCCGCCGAGACCGTGGAGCTCGCCCGCAAGGCGCGCGAAGGCAAGCTTTCGCCGGCGGAGATGCAGGGCGGCACCTTCTCCATCTCCAGCCTGGGCGGCATCGGCGGCACCTACTTCACGCCGATCATCAACGCGCCTGAAGTGGCCATCCTCGGCGCCTGCCGCTCGGTCAAGCGGCCGGTATGGGACGAGAAGAAGGAGAAGTTCGTGCCGCGGCTGATCCTGCCGCTCTCGCTCTCCTGGGATCATCGCGCGGTCGACGGCGCGGCCGCGGCGCGGTTCAACGTCTACCTGGCGCGAGTGCTGGCGGACTTCCGACGGGTGCTCCTGTAGTGGCGGCGCCCGAGCCAGCCGCCTGCCGGCCTGCCGTCCCGACCGGACGCCGATGACGACCGTCGTGGTGGTTCGCAAGGGGCGGTCGATCGCGATCGCGTCGGACGCGCTCGTGACCTTCGGCGAGACCCGGCTGCCCGGAAGCTACGAGGCCAACGAGAAGATCATCAAGGTCGGCAACTCGTACATCGGCATGGCGGGAAGCACCGCGCACTTCGAGGTGATGCGGCGCGTGCTGATGTCGATGGACAAGCCGCGGCTCAACTCGCGGCACGAGGTCTTCGAGACGTTCCTGCGCGCGCACGCGGTCCTGAAGGAGAAGTTCTTCCTGAATCCGAAGGAGGAAGAGGACGATCCCTACGAGTCGTCGCAGATCACCGCCTTGATCGCCAATCCATCGGGCATCTTCGGGGTCTATTCGTATCGGGAAGTATTCAGCTTCGAGCGCTTCTGGGCGATCGGCTCCGGTCGCAGCTTCGCGCTGGGCGCCATGTTCACGGCGTACGGGGCGCAGAAGTCGGCCAAGGCGATCGCCACGACCGGCGTTCGCGCCGGCATCGAGTTCGACAAGAGCTCGGGGGGACCGATCCGGGTCCACACAATGACCGCCCGCTGAGACCACGGGTCCTGAAGACAGCTCACGGGTTCCAGAGGCGGCGAGGACGAGAGATGGCAGCAAGCGAAGTGAAGGTACCGGACATCGGCGACTTCCAGGAAGTGGAAGTGATCGAGGTGCTGGTCAAGGCGGGCGACGAGGTCGCCGTGGAGCAGAGCCTGATCACCGTGGAGTCGGACAAGGCGTCCATGGAGATCCCGAGCCCGTCGGCCGGGCGGATCAGCGAGCTCAAGGTGAAGGTCGGCGACAAGGTTTCGCAAGGCTCCGTGATCGCCCTGATGGAGACCTCCGCCGCGGCGTCCGCGCCATCGCCGGGTCCCGCGCCGTCGACGCCCGAACCGGCACCCTCGACGTCCGAGTCCAAGCCATCGGCGCCTGAAGCCGCGAAGGCGGCGCCGGAGCCCGCCCGTGCCGCGCCGGCCCCGCAGGCCGCCCCTGCCGCGTCCGCACCGGGCGCGGGCGCGCGGGCCGATGCCGGAGCCGCCGACATCGAATGCGACGTCCTGGTACTGGGCGCGGGACCCGGCGGCTACTCGGCCGCGTTCCGCGCCGCGGATCTCGGCTTGAGGACGGTGCTGGTGGAACGCTACGCCACCCTGGGCGGCGTCTGCCTCAACGTGGGCTGCATTCCATCCAAGGCGCTCCTGCATGCCGCTGCCGTGATGGACGAGGCGAGGTCGCTTGCCGAGCACGGGATCGACTTCGGCGAGCCGCGCCTGGACCTGGACAAGCTGCGCGCCTGGAAGGACAAGGTGGTCGGCCGCATGACCGGCGGACTCGCGGGCATGGCCAAGGCGCGCAAGGTGCAGGTCGTGCGCGGAGAGGGTCGCTTCACCGGGCCTCATCACGTGGAGGTTTCGCTCACCACCGGCGAGGGCCGGGAGACGACGGGGGAGCGCAAGGTGGTGCGCTTCGATCGCGCCATCATCGCGGCCGGCAGCCAGGCGGTGCGCCTGCCGTTCCTGCCCGACGATCCGCGCATCGTCGATTCCACCGGTGCGCTGCTGCTGCGTGAGCGGCCCAAGCGGATGCTGGTGATCGGCGGCGGGATCATCGGCCTGGAGATGGCCACGGTGTATTCATCGCTCGGCGCCAAGGTCGACGTCGTGGAGATGCTGGACGGCCTGATGACCGGGGCCGACCGCGATCTGGTCCGCGTCTGGCAGCGCTTCAACGCCAAGCGCTTCGCCTCGGTCATGCTGAAGAGCAAGACGGTCAAGGCGGAAGCGACGAAGAAGGGAATCTCGGTCGGCTTCGAAGGCGAGCAGGCGCCTGCCGATCCGCAACTCTACGACCTGGTGCTCTGCGCCGTCGGCCGCACCCCCAACGGTGCGCGGATCGGCGCCGACCAGGCCGGCGTCGCCGTGACCGACAGGGGCTTCATCCCGGTGGATTCACAGATGCGCACCAACGTGCCGCACATCTTCGCCATCGGCGACATCGTCGGCGCGCCGATGCTGGCGCACAAGGCGGTGCACGAGGCGCATGTCGCGGCCGAGGCGGCGGCTGGGCAGAAGAGCCATTTCGACGCCCGCGTGATCCCCTCGGTCGCCTACACCGATCCGGAGGTGGCCTGGGTCGGCCTCACCGAGGACGAAGCGAAGGCGAACGGCGTCGCCCTCGGCAAGGCGGTATTTCCCTGGTCCGCGTCGGGCCGCGCGGTCGCCAATGGCCGCGACGAGGGTTTCACCAAGCTGCTCTTCGACGAGAAGACCCACCGGATCGTCGGCGGGGCGATCGTCGGCATGCATGCGGGAGACATGATCGGCGAGCTCGCGCTCGCGATCGAGATGGGTGCGGACGCCTCGGACATCGGCCGCACCATTCACCCGCATCCCACGCTTGGCGAGACGATCGGGATGGCCGCGGAGGTCTACGAGGGGGTCTGTACCGACCTGCCTCCGCAGCGCAAGCGCTGACGGGGAGAGTGACGGGAACGATGTCCTCGCGGTGCGCTCAGGAGATGATGACCAGGATCGACGTATCCGGCTCGAGGCCTCGCAGGTAATGCTTCATCAAGCCAGCTGACGACTCCGATGGCAGTCGGATTCGACGAGATCGACAGCCGATCGATCATCCGGATCGACGAGTCGATGAAGGTGCTGGAAGGCAAGGGCATGCCGAACCCCGCCGTGCGTTTCCATTTCTGGGTCTATCGACGGCGCCCCGACGTCAACTGCGTGGTGCACACCCATCCGCCCTATGTTTCGGCACTGTCGATGACGGGTCGTCCGTTGCGGGTAGCCCATATGGATGCGACGCCGTTCGCCGACGACTGCGCCTTCCTGCCCGAGTGGCCAGGCTTGCCGATCTCCGACGATGAAGGCGAGATCATTTCGGCAGCGCTCGGCACGAAGCGCACCATCCTGCTCGCTCACCATGGCTTCCTCGTAGCCACTTCGTCGATCGAAGAGACAGCCTACCTGTCCATGCTGATCGAGCGAGCGGCGAGAAGCCAGCTCTTCGCGGAGTCGCTCGGCCCCGTGCGGGAGCTCGATCCTGAACGCGCCAAGGAGTCTCACGACTTCCTGCTGACGCCGGACGTCGTGCGTGCGAGCTTCGCCATGTTCGGCCGACGGGCGCTTCGGCATTTTGGCCTGACCTCCATCTAGGTCTCATCTACCTGTTCCAGTTCGGGTACCCCGGGACGGCTCCCGGGTCCCCGGGACCGATTCGGCCGGTGCGCCACGCCATGGAAAGCCACTCCATGGGGACCGACTCGAAGCTTTGCAATTCGACACTGTGAGGTGATCATGGATCGACGTTCCTGGATTTCCGGTACCGCCACCGCCACGTTGGCCGGCATCGCGACTCCTGCCTTGGCCCAGTCGGAACCCGTCATCCGCTGGCGGATGCCCAGCAGCTTTCCGAAGAGTCTCGATACCGTCTTTGGCGGTGCTCAGGCCATTGCCGACACGGTCAAGCGCCTGACGGGAGGCAAGTTCACCATCACCCCGTTCGGGGCGGGTGAGCTGGTCCCGCCACTGTCCATACTCGATGCGGTCCAGGACAAGACGGTGGAGTGCGGGCACACCGCGGGCTTCTACTACCTGGGCAAGGAGCCGGCGCTCGTATTCGACACGGGAGTGCCGTTCGGTATGACACCCCGGCAGCACAACGCGTGGATGATGCATGGGGGCGGACTACAGCTGATGCGCGAGGTCTATGGCCGGTTCAACGTGATTCAGATTCCCGCCGGAAACACCGGTGCCCAGATGGGCGGGTGGTTCCGCAAGGAGATCAAGAGTCCCGACGACCTCAAGGGGCTGCGGATCCGTACCCCCGGCTTTCTCGGAAAGGTCTATGCCAAGCTCGGCGCGACGGCCATCGCGCTGCCAGCCTCGGACATCTATCCGACCCTCGAGAAGGGAACGATCGACGCGGTCGAGTGGGTGGGCCCGTACGACGACGAGAAGCTGGGCCTGTCCAAAGTGACCAAGTTCTACTACGGCCCGGGAGTCATGGAGCTGGGTGCTTCGCTGTGCTTCATTGCCAACCTGGACTCCTGGAACTCATTGCCCGATTCCTACAAGGCGGCTCTCGAGGCGGCCTGCGTCCAGGCATCCGTGGAAATGCTCGCGAAGTACGACACGTACAACGTCGCGGCGTTGAAGCGCCTGGTGGCCAGTGGCGTCAAGCTCGGATTCTGGCCGAAGACGGTCATGGACGCGATGAGAGTCGCAACTCGGGAAGTGATCGAAGCCGAATCCTCGAACGAGCTGTTCCGCAAGGTCTATGGCCAATGGAAGTCGTACTTGGACGACCAGCTTCTGTGGGGATCGATCAACGACGGCGCTGCGGCGCAGGTGCTGCTGAGCAGCCGGCGCAAGTCCTGACCTGGATTCTCGCTTTCGCGGGTTGCCGCAGCCGGGGGAGTCGTTGACGGTCCTGCTGGGTTTATCACGGCTGATCGATCGTCTCAACGAGCTCGTAGGTCGGTCGATCGCCTGGCTGGTGCTCGTCGCCGTGCTCATCAGCGGGGGCACGGCGGTCGTCCGCAAGGCCTTCCACATGAGCTCGAACGCGCTGTTGGAGATCCAGTGGTATCTCTTCGCCGCGATGTTCCTGCTGGCGGCCGGATACACGCTGTTGCGACAGGAACACGTGAGGATCGACGTACTCCTGGGCCGGTTCAGCCGGCGCACGCAAGTGAAGATCGAGATCTTCGGTATCGTCGCGTTCCTGTTCCCCTTCGTGATCGTCCTCGTCAAGCTCGTCATTCCGCTGGTCGTACGCGCGTATCTGACGGGCGAGATGTCTCCGAATGACGGCGGTCTGATCAGATGGCCGGCCTTCGCGTTGGTGCCCGCCGGCTTCTCGCTGCTTGGCCTGCAGGGCGTTTCCGAGCTGATCAAGCGCGTGGCGTACCTGATGGGGCAGGGGCCCGATCCCTCGGCCCGGCTTCGTGGCAGGAGCTCGGAGGAGGAGCTCGCTGACGCGATCCGTTCGCAGAACCGGAAAGCACAGGCATGATCGAGTTCCTGCACGAGAACATGGCGCCGGTCATGTTCGCCGGTCTGGTCGTCTTTCTGCTCGTTGGAATTCCCGTCGCGTTCTCGCTGGCCGCGTGCGGCCTGTTCTTCGCCTTCATCGGCATCGAGCTGGAGCTGCTGCCACCCTCGTTGCTGCAGGCGCTTCCGCTGCGCGTCTTCGGCATCATGCAGAACGAAACGCTGCTTGCAGTCCCGTTCTTCACTTTCATGGGACTGATACTGGAGCGATCCGGCATGGCAGAGGACCTGCTGGATACCATAGGGCAGCTCTTCGGACCGATCCGTGGAGGCCTGGGCTATGCGGTCATCGTCGTAGGCGCAATGCTGGCCGCCACTACCGGCGTGGTGGCCGCAAGCGTCATCTCGATGGGACTGATCTCGCTGCCCATCATGCTCCGGCACGGCTACGATCGACGCATCGCATCCGGCGCCATCGCGGCATCGGGAACGCTCGCGCAGATCATTCCGCCATCCATCGTTCTCATCGTGCTTGCCGACCAGCTCGGCCGTAGCGTGGGCGATCTCTACAAGGGGGCGTTCCTGCCGGGTTTCGTGCTTACCGGCATGTATCTCGCTTACGTCTTCGTTGTGAGCATCGTGAAGCCGAGCTGGGTTCCGGCGCTTCCGAAGGAGGCGCGCACTATCTGCGAAGCCGACGGCTCGTCCGGCCTGCGTTCGCTTGGGGCGTTGACGGCGATCTCGGCAGGATGCGCCCTGGCGTACGCTCGGACGCGTCCCGCGCAGACACCGACCGACGAGCTGATCGTCGTCACGATGTGCGTGGGGGCAGGCGTCGCCTTCGCGCTTGCCCTTGCGAACCGGTTCCTGCGCCTGCGTCTTCTCTCTCGGATGGCCGAGCAGGTGACGTTCGTCCTCATTCCGCCGCTTGCGCTCATCTTTCTCGTGCTGGGCACGATCTTCATCGGCGTCGCGACTCCGACCGAGGGAGGCGCGATGGGTGCGATCGGCGCGCTGGTCATGGCGATCGTCCGCCGGCGGCTTTCGGGTCCCTTGCTGAGACAGGCAATGGACGTCACGCTCAAGTTGTCCTGCTTCGTGATCTTCATTCTGCTTGGTTCCACAGTGTTCAGCCTGTCGTTCCAGGCAGTGGATGGGCCGCTGTGGGTCGAGGAACTCCTGACGCGGGCGGCCAGGTGGGCTTCCTGATCGCCGTGAACACGCTGATCTTCGGACTTGCCTTCTTCCTGGACTTCTTCGAACTGGCCTTTATCGTGATCCCGTTGCTGGCTCCCGCCGCCGACAAGCTGGGCATAGACCTGGTCTGGTTCGGAGTGCTTCTCGCGATCAACATGCAGACGTCGTTCCTGCACCCGCCGTTCGGCTTCGCGCTCTTCTATCTGCGCAGCGTCGCCCCACCCGACGACTATACCGATCGCCTCACCGGAAGCCGCGTCGCCAGGGTCACGACGGCCCAGATCTACTGGGGGGCCATTCCGTTCGTCCTCATCCAGATCCTCCTGATTGCCCTGGTCATCGCCTATCCGGGCCTGATCGGCCATCCGCAGGAAGGAGCTTCCCAAGGCGTGACATTGCCGCAGGAGGCGCCGCTTGAAGACGAAAGCGGAACCAAGCTGCTGGAGGATGCGTTGCGCGACCTCGGCCGATAGCGACGAGACGGCCAGAGCCGGCCCGCTACTCCGCTTCCTCTTCCTGTGGCACCGTGTCCGGCCCGGTCACGCTCGCGATCGGCGTGGCAAGCACCTTGTCCACGCGCTTGCCGTCCATGTCCACCACTTCCAGGCGCCAGTTCTCCCAGACGATGGTGTCGCCCACCTGGGGCATGCGCCCGAGCACCAGCATCAGCATGCCGCTCAGCGCCTGGTAGCGCGCCTTGCCTTCGTCGGGCACGGTGCGAAGGGTGAGACGATCCTTGAGCTCCGGAATCGGGATCAGGCCGTCCAGCAGCCAGGAGCCGTCGTCGCGCTGCAGGGCCCAGCTGTCCTCGTCGTCGGGCGAGGCGAACTCGCCGGTGATTGCTTCCAGCAGGTCCTGCAGCGTGATCAGGCCCTGCACCTCGCCGTACTCGTCGAGCACCAGCGCGATCTGAGTGTTGGAGCTGCGAATGTTTTCCAGCAGCTCCATGCCGGTCAGCGTCTCGGGGACGTAGAGAATCTCCTGCAGGTTCTGCGTGAAATCGATCGGCTGCCCGCGCAGGGACTGGGCGAGCAGCTGCTTGGTGTGGACGAAGCCGATCACGTCGTCGAGGCCGCCCCGGCACACCGGGAAGCGCGAGTGATCCGTGTCCGCGACCTTGGCCAGGTTGTCCTCGACGGACTCCTCGACGTCGAGGTAGACGACGTCGCTGCGCGGCACCATCAGCGACGAGATCTGGCGCTCGTCGAGCCGGAAGACGTTGCGCACCATGGCGTGCTCGTTCTGCTCGATCACACCGGCATGCGAGCCTTCGGCAAGCATCGCGTGGATCTCCTCCTCGGTCACCGTCTGCACGGTGGCCGGGTCCACCCCGAGCAGCCGCAGGGCGAGGTCGGTGGACGAGGAGAGGAGCTTCACGAACGGACGCGAGAGCATCGCCAGCCAGCTCATCGGCCGTGCGACGAAGCGTGCCACCGACTCGGGGTTGATCTGGCCGAGTCGCTTCGGCACCAGCTCGCCGACGACGATGGTGGCATAGGTGACCACCACGACCACCAGGGCGGTGGCGAGCCCGGAGGCCCAGTTCTGGGGGACACCGACTTCCTGCAGCCACACGGCGATCGGCTCGGCGAATGCGGACTCGCCGACGATACCGTTCAGGATCCCGATCGAGGTGATGCCGATCTGGATGGTGGACATGAACCGGTTCGGGTTCTCGCCCAGCGCGAGCGCGGCCACCGCGGAGCGGTCGCCCTCCGAAACGAGCTTCTCCAGCCGGGCCTTGCGCGCCGTGAGCAGCGCCACCTCCGACATCGCGAACACACCGTTCAGGACGATCAGGAGGGGAAGGATGGCGTATTCCATCGCTCAGGCTGCCGGCATGCGTCGGGCCCGGTGCCCCAGGGACCCGGCGGCTCCCGGTGGCCGCGCGGGTACCGGCAGCATCAGCGCGCGGCGACGGACGGCAGGTCGGTGAGGGGGTCGTCGCATGCGAACGCGACTGGAGGGCGGCAGGGCCGCTGCAGGCGGGGCGGGGTGGTCTTGTTTGCTGTACCGCGGATGCGGTCGAGGCTCAGGGTCTTGCTCGGGCTCTATCATTCGGACGGACCGGCGGTCACGAAGCGCGCCGCGTGACTCCCGCGGCATCCCTTCGGGCCAGGTCCGAGCAGGGCTGAAGATAGGCGCGATTATACCCACCGCATCGGCATTGCTACAGCGGCGATTCCGCCGACCGCCGGGCGGAGGGCTCCCAGATACCCCCGGGATTTCCCGACGGGGCGAGTCGCTGCATTGCGGCATCGCGGCGACGCCGCGGCTGCGCATCAGTCGATCGAGGCCAGCCGCTGCCGATGGCGCGCAGCCTCCGCCCGAACCCGATCCGGCGCGGTGCCACCCAGGTGGTTGCGGGCGGCAACCGACCCGTCCAGCGTCAGCACCGCCGCGACGTCCTGCTCGATCAGCGGGCTGAAGGCGCGCAGCTCTTCCAGCGGCAGTTGCGCGAGGTCGACGCCGCGTCCTGCCGCCGCGCGCACCGCCTGCGCCACGGCCTCGTGCGCGTCGCGAAACGGCAGGCCCTTCTTCACCAGGTAGTCGGCCAGGTCGGTGGCGGTGGAGAATCCCTCCGCGGCGGCTTCGCGCATGCGCCCCGCGTTCACCCGGAGGCCGCCCGCCATGTCGGCGAAGATGCGCAGCGTCGCGAGCAGCGTGTCCGCCGTGTCGAAGAGCGGCTCCTTGTCTTCCTGGTTGTCCTTGTTGTACGCGAGGGGCTGTCCCTTCATGAGCGTGAGCAGCCCGACGAGGTGGCCGTAGACCCGGCCGGTCTTGCCGCGGGCAAGCTCGGGCACGTCGGGATTCTTCTTCTGCGGCATGATGGAGGAGCCGGTGCAGAAGCGGTCGGCGAGATCGATGAAGCCGACCCGCGGCGACATCCACAGGATCAGCTCTTCGGAAAAGCGCGAGAGGTGCATCATCACCAGGCTCGCGGCGGCGCAGAACTCGATCGCGAAGTCGCGGTCCGAGACCGCGTCGAGCGAGTTGGCGCAGACCGCTTCGAACCCGAGCGTGCGCGCGACCCGCTCGCGGTCGATCGGAAACGAGGTGCCCGCCAGCGCGGCCGCGCCGAGCGGCAGGCGATTGACCCGGCGCCGGCAGTCCAGCAGGCGCTCCTCGTCGCGGGCGAGCATCTCGACATAGGCAAGCAGGTGGTGGCCGAAGGTCACCGGCTGCGCCACCTGCAGGTGCGTGAAGCCGGGCATGATGGTGTCGGCATGCCCTTGCGCCAGCTCGACCAGCGCCGACTGCAGCGCGCGCAGGGACGCGAGGCTCGAGTCGATGGTCTCGCGCAGCCAGAGCCGAATGTCGGTCGCGACCTGGTCGTTGCGCGAGCGCGCGGTGTGCAGGCGCTTGCCCGGCTCGCCCACGAGCTCGGTCAGGCGACGCTCGATGTTGAGATGCACGTCCTCCAGGTCCACCGACCACTGGAAGGCGCCGCTCGCGATCTCGGACTGGATGGTGGCGAAGCCCTCGCGGATGCTGCCGAGGTCCGACTGCGAGAGGATGCCGACGTGGGCCAGCATCTCCGCATGGGCGAGCGAGCCGGTGATATCCACCTGCGCGAGCCGCTGGTCGAAGTCGACGGAGGCGGTGTAGCGCTTGACCAGCTCGGCGACCGGCTCCGAGAAGCGCCCTGACCACGCCTTGTCCTTGTTGCTGAACTGTTCTGTCATAATCCGGTCCCGATGGAGCAAGCCAAAGCAGAGGGCGTCGGCAAGGATTATAAGGAGACGGTCGGGCCCGGCGCCGCGGGGGCAACCGGAAAGGCCCGACGCCAGACGGAGGGCGCGCCGGCGCCGGTGGTGCCGGACTGCTGCAACATCGGCGTCTGCCTGCGCGCCATCGTGATCCTCAACGTCGCGGCCGTCGTCGTCGCGATCGCACTCGCCCCGGACGTGGCCGCCATCTGGCCGCGCCTTCTCGGCTTCGCCCTCGTGCTCGAACCGACGCTGCTGCTCTCGCTCGCCGCGCTCTGCGTCGTGCGCAAGTGGAGCAACGGCCAGAGCCAGGCGGTGCAGTGGACAGTCGGGCTGCTGGTCCCGGCGCTGATCACGGCGCTCGTCGCCTGGCTGCTCGCGAGCGTCTCGCTTCAGGTGGATGCGGCGGGGCAGAGCGTCGCGCTCTGGGTGGTCAGCCGTGCGATCGTCGCGGCTGCGATCGCCGCCGCCATGTACGAGTACTTCCGCCTGCGCGCCCGCGCCTACGCGCCCTCGTTCTCCGAGGCGAGGCTGCAGGCGCTGCAGGCTCGCATCCGGCCACACTTTCTCTTCAACAGCCTCAATACGGTGCTCGGGCTGATCAGGACGGACCCGCGACTTGCCGAGCACACGCTGGAGAATCTCGCCGATCTCTTTCGCGTCTTCATGCGCGACGCCCGCGAGCTGGTGCCGCTCGACGATGAAGTGATCACCTGCAAGGAATACCTCGCGATCGAGCAGCTGCGGCTTTCCAATCGATTGAAGGTGGTGTGGGACATCGAGGAGATGCCCGGGGACGCGCTGCTGCCGTCGCTGCTGCTGCAGCCCCTCCTGGAGAACGCCATCCATCACGGCATCGAGCCGCGGGTCGACGAGGGCGTGATCGCGATCCGCATCACTCGACCCGGGGATCGCGTTCGGGTGGAGATCGACAATCCCATTTCTGCAACACCCGCGGTGCGACCGGGGAACCAGATGGCGCTCTCCAATGTACGGGAGCGCCTGATGCTGCTGTACGATATGGAAGCCGAGCTCAAGACCGGGCCCCAGGGAGATCGCTTCCGGTTGCACCTCGAGTTCCCCTACCGCAAAGAGAGACGACGCCGAGATGTCAGACGCCACTTCAATCCTGATCGTTGACGACGAGCCTCCTGCTCGCGCTCGCCTCCGGGAGGTTCTGGCGGACCTCGCGCCGGAGTTCCCGCACCGCATCGTGGGCGAGGCGGCCAACGCGCCGGAGGCCCTTGCCCAGATCGAATCGCAGCGGCCGCAGATCGTGCTGATGGACGTGCAGATGCCCGGCATGACCGGCATCGAGCTCGCGCGCCATATCTCGGCGCGAGCCGGCGAAGGCGACAGCGACGATCCCAAGCCGATGCCGCTGATGATCTTCGTCACCGCCTTCGACGAGTTCGCGGTCGACGCCTTCGAGGTCAACGCGCTGGACTACCTGCTGAAGCCGGTCCGCGGACAGCGGCTGCTGGCCGCGCTGGTGCGTGCCCGGACCCTGATGCCGTCGGAGCACCTGGATGCGATCGACGCGCTGGCCAAGGCGACCAACACCCGCCGGCGCCATCTCTCGGTGCACGAGCGTGGCCGCGTGATCCTGGTGCCGCTGGAGCAGGTGATCTACCTCAAGGCGGAGCTGAAGTACATCACCGTCCGCACACGGGAGCGGGAATACCTGATCGAGGAATCGCTCACTTCGCTGGAGGACGAGTTCAACGACCGCTTCGTGCGGATTCACCGCAACGCGCTGGTGGCCCGGCCCTCCATCGCCGGTTTCGAGCGGGTCACGCCCACGGGTGAAGGCGAGGCCGGGGATCCGTACTGGCAGGTGGTGCTGCGCGAGGTGCCGGATCGGCTGCCGGTCAGCCGTCGCCAATGGTCGATCGTCAAGGGGCTGGTGAGCTGACGCAGCCCGGCGCGGGGAGCGCCGGCGCGGCGCCCGACCCGGCCACCCTCAGGATCGCCACCCGGGAGAGCCGGCTTGCACTCTGGCAGGCCCGGCACGTCGCGGACCTGCTGCGCGCGCGCTATCCCGCCTGCGCGGTCGAGCTGCTCGGCATGACGACACGAGGCGACCAGATCCAGGACCGGCCGCTCGCGCAGGTGGGTGGCAAGGGGCTCTTCACCAAGGAGCTGGAGGTTGCGCTCCTGGATGGGCGCGCCGAGCTCGCGGTGCATTCGCTCAAGGACGTGCCGATGGAGCTTCCCGAGCCGTTCGAGCTGGCCTGCGTGCTCGAACGCGCCGATCCGCGCGATGCGTTCGTGTCCAATCGGTTCGCGGACTTGGAGGCGTTGCCCGCAGGCGGCATCGTCGGCACCTCGAGCCTGCGGCGTGCGGCTCAACTGCGCGAGCGCTTCCCGAAGCTGCGCATCGAGCCGCTGCGCGGCAACCTGGACACTCGGCTGGCCAAGCTCGACGCGGGTGGCTACGACGCGATCGTCCTCGCGGCCGCCGGGCTGAAGCGGCTGGGCCTTGCCGCCCGGATCCGCAAGCTGCTGACACCGGAGGAGTCGCTCCCGGCACCGGGGCAGGGCGTGCTCGGAATCGAGGTGCGAGGCGATGCGCTCGCAGTCAAGCGCGCGCTCGCCTTCCTGGAGCATGCGCCGACCCGGCTGGACGCGGAGGCCGAGCGCGCAGTGTCCCGCCGGCTCGGCGGCAACTGCCGCACGCCGCTAGCCGCCTACGCTCGCGCGGTGCCCGGTGGCGAGTTGCGCATCGATGCGCTGCTCGAGGTCGACGGCGGTCGGATCCGGCGCGCGAGCCTGCAGGCGCCGATCGCGACGCCGGAGCAGGCGCGCGAGCTCGGCGATCGCGTGGCGGCCATGCTGGGCGGATGACCGCCGGGGAATCGCCTCCCTGCCGCCCGGACGGCGCTCCGGGCGGCAGGGCGTCCCTTCCGTACGTGGTGCTGACACAGGCGGTCGAGAGCGGCGAGTCGCTCGCCCGCGAGTTCGCCGCCGCGGGATTGCGCGTGCTGCGTTGGCCGCTGGTGCGGCTTTCGCCCATGCCGCTCGCGCAGATGCAGCCGGTGCTCGAGCGGCTCGGCGACTACGACTGGGTCCTGCTGCCGAGCCCCTCGGCGGTCCGGCTGGTGGCTCGGCAGATGGACGAGCTCGGCATCGGCTGGCCGGAGAGGGCGCGGGCCGGGCTGGTTGGCCCGGCAAGCGTCGAGGCCTTCCGGGCCTGCTTCGGTGACCGGCCCGAGGTGGATGCCCCTGACGGGCCGCCGCACGACGCGGCCCGCCTGGTTGCCACGCTGCAGAGGCTGGGAGGGGTGGGGCGGGTCCTGGTGCTGAACCGGCCCGATGGACGCCTGCACTGGCTCGAGTCGTTGCGCGCCGTCAGCGACTCGGTGGACGTGGTGCCGGCCTACGAAGCGCAGCCGCTCGAGGATGCCCCGCCCCCGTCACTGCTCGAGGCGATCGAGTCGGCACGCGGCGAGGGCAGGGGGGTCGCGTGGGTCGCGGGTGCGGCGAGCCAGATCGACCTACTCGTCCGCTGCCTGCCGGCGCACCTGACCGGATGGTTGCTCGACCAGCCGCTTCACGTGCCGCATCCGGCCCTGCGCGAGCATGCGCTGGGACTCGGATTCCGCCGGGTCGAAGCCTACGACGACAGGGCCGCGCTCATGCTGCGGCTACAATATCCCGGCCCGACCGACATCGCGTCGCCGGCATCCGTTGCCGACAATAAGGAAGGTCCACTCTTGAGTTCGGACGAGCAGAAGGACCCGGCCAATCCGGGTGTCACCCGGGGGAGCGAAGGAGCCACCGCACCGGCCGCGTCCGCGGTTCCGCCCGCATCCCCGTCGGCATCTCCGTCGCCGTCCCAGTCCCCGGCACCCGCGACATCGCCGACGCCACCGTCCGCGACATCGCCGACGCCGTCCGCGACATCGCCGACGCCACCCGCGGCCTCGTCCGCTGCGTCCGCGACATCACCTGCCGGGACGACAACGGCGCCTGCCGCGTCCAAGGCTTCCGCCGCCGACGCTCCGCGGCCACCGTTCTCCAGCCCGGCGCCGCGCATGCCGGATCCGCCACGCGCCTCCCCGCCCGTCGAGCCGCCGGGGCCCGCCGCAGCCCGCCCCGGCAGCGCGGGGCGCTACTGGGGGCCGCTGCTGCTGCTCCTTCTGATCGCGCTCGCGATCGCCGGCTGGTGGTACGCGCAGCAGCGATTCCTCGAGGCCGAGCGCGAGAGCGCGCGGCGCGTGCAGGAGGCCGAGTCCCGCGCGGCGAAGCTGGACGACCAGCTCCGCGGGCTGCGCGAGTCGCAGAATCAGTTGCAGGCGCGCAGCAAGGCGCTGGAGGCGAAGATCGCCGAGTCCTCCACGCAGCAGGAACAGCTCTCCACGCTCTACGAGGAGATCGCCCGCTCGCGCGGCGACAGCGCGCTGGTGGAGGCGGAGCAATCGGTACAGACGGCAAGCCAGCACCTCGAGCTGCACGGCAACGTGCGCGGAGCGATCCTCGCCTTGGAGGCCGCCGAGCGTCGTCTCGCGGAGAGCGACCACGCGGCCGCGGTCGGCGCCCGGCGTCTCGTCCTCGCGGACATCGAGCGGCTGAAGGCCCTCCCCGAGATCGATCTCACCCGGCTCGCAGCCAGGCTGGACGAGGTGATCGCCCGGGTAGACCGCCTGCCCCTGCTGGCGGATGCGAACCAGCCGCCGTCCGCGCCGCGGGACAGCGGACCGCCCACCGTGCCTGCCTCGCCAGCGCCATCGTCCGATCCTGCCGCGGCATCGCCTGCGGGCGATTCCGCGACCGGACAGGGCCCGGTCGGCGACGGCACCGCCTCGCAGGCCACGCAGCCCGCCGGGGCGTCTGACGCCGGGGCCGGCGGTCCCGCTGCCGACGCCGACGCCGGCGCCGATGCCTTCCTGCAGCGGCTCTGGGCCCGCATCGTGCATGGCGCGTCCGCCAGCCTGCAGGCCGTGCGCGAGGAGTTCCGCTCGGTCGTCACCATCCGGAGGGTCGACCAACCGGACAACCTGCTGCTTTCGCCGGAGCAGAAAACGCTCGCCCGCGACAACCTGAAGCTGCTGCTGCTGAACGCCCGGCTCGATCTGATCAACCGCCACGGATCGCTGTTTCGCAAGGACATCGAGCGGGTGGTCGAGTCGATGCAGGGCCTCTTCGACATGGACAGCCACGAAGTGAAGACCGCGGTCGCCACGCTCCAGAGCCTTCAGTCCCAACCCCTGACGGTGGAGCTGCCTTCGCTGTCCGAATCCCTGAGCGCGGTGAAGGCAGCGCGCGCCGCCAGCGAGAAGCGCTCCTGATGCTGCGCAACGCAATCTGGCTGCTGCTTGCGTTCGCGGGCGCGGTGGTGCTCGCGCTGCTGCTGCGTTCCAACCACGGCAACGTCGCCATCCTCTGGCCGCCCTACCGGATCGAGCTGTCCAGCAACATGGCGCTGATCCTGACGGTGGTGGCCTTCTTCGTCATCCACGTCGTGCTGCTCGCCATCGGCCGGACGCTCTCGATCCCGCAGCGCATCCGGGACTACCGCGAGCGGCGCCGGGAGAAGCGCGCGCATCGCGCGCTCCAGGGCGCGGTGCTGTCCTTCATCGAAGGCCGCTACGACCGGGCCGAGAAGCTCGCGGCCAATGCGCTTGCGTACGGCACCGAACGCGACGGCAAGGGCGCGGCGGCGCTGTTGGCCGCGCGTTCGGCGCATCGCCTCGGCGCGCCGCAACGGCGCGACGACTGGGTGCGCCACGCCTCGGGTGCCGGCGAGACGCAGGCCGCCGCGCTCATGGTGCAGGCGGAGTTCGCGCTGGACGACCGCCAGCCCAACCGCGCGCTCGATGCGGTGGACCGCATGGCCGCCGGAGGTTCCCAGCAGCCGGTGGCGTTGGAAGCCGCGCTCACCGCCTACCAGCAGGCCGGCCGCTGGGACCGGGTGCTGGATACCACCCGCCAGCTCAGCCGCCGCGGTCGCCTCTCCGAAGAGCAGGCGGCCCGGCTGCGACTGCTCTCCTACCAGCGGATGCTGGCCGAGCGCCAGGGTGACGCCCGCTCGATCCGCGAGCTGTGGAAGTCGCTGCGCGCCGACGAACGCAAGTCGCCGGAGCTCGCCGCCCCGACGGTGGCCGCCCTGGCGCAGGCCGGCTCGTCGGACGAGGCGCGCAAGATCGCGCTGGCGATCCTGGATGCCGGCTACGACGAGGCTACGGTCGAGGCCTACGGTGCGATGTCGGCGGTGCCGCCTCGCCAGCGGCTGGAGCAGCTCGAGCGCTGGCGGACCCGCCATGGCGACAAGCCGAAGCTGCTGGAAATGCTGGGCCGGGTGTGTGCGTCCGAGAGCCTGTGGGGCAAGGCCGAGGCCTACCTGCTCGGGTCGATCGCCGCCGGTGATTCCGTGTCGGCGCGGGTCGCGCTGGCACAGCTCTACGAGGCGATCGACCGTCCGCGCGACGCAAGCGAGCAGTACCGGCTGGCCGCGCGGCTCGCGCTGGGCGAGCACCAGCCGCTTCCGGGCGCCGCAGCCCCGTCCGCCCAGGCACTCGCTGCGGCAGCATCCGGCCAGCAGCCCGCGGCAGGCCCCCAGGCGGCCGCCGTCGACGACGATGCCGCTCCCGGCCCGCTCGCCCGGGCGGCTGCGCCTGGCGCCATCCCGGGTCCCGGGCCGGGGGCGGCACCGTCGCCCGGCGGGGCGCTCGCGACCCGCACCGGGGGCGCGGAAGCCGGCGGATCTCAGGGCGGCGCGCCCGCTGGCTCGAGCCCCCCGGCCACCGGCGCGCCTTCAACAGCGGCTGCTGCGGCAAGCGGCCCGGCAGCCTTGCCCATGCGGCCGGATGGGGCCCCTTCGGTCGATCCGGATCCGGGCGAAGCCGAGGACTTCGGCCTGGTGACCCGCAAGGATTGACGCTCGGCGCGAGCTCAGCCGTGGTGGATCGCCACCGTCTTCAGGGTGGTGAAGCCGTAGAGCGCTTCGAACCCCTTCTCACGGCCGTAGCCGCTCTGCTTGACGCCGCCGAAGGGCAGCTCGACGCCGCCGCCTGCGCCGTAGTTGTTGATGAAGACCTGCCCGCTGCGGATGCGGCGTGCCAGCCGCATCTGCCGCGCGCCGTCGCGTGTCCAGACGCCGGCCACAAGGCCGTAGGGCGTGTCATTGGCGATCCGCACCGCCTCTTCTTCGTCGCCGAAGGGCTGCACCACCAGGACCGGGCCGAAGATCTCCTCGCTGAGAAGCCGATGACCAGCAGGCAGCTCCGCCAGCAACAGCGGCTTCTGGTAGAAACCCTCCGCGGGTGCATCCTTCGCGATGCGGCCTTCCGCACTGGGGCGCACGCCGCTCGCGAAGGCGTCCTCGAGCAGGCGCGCGACGCGCTGCTGCTGCTTCGCCGAGATGAGCGGCCCCAGATCGAGGTCGCTCGGACCGGGACCGGCGACGAGCGCGCCGAACTGCTCGCCGAGCCGACGGCTCACCTCGGCGGCGATGGGCCGCTCCACCAGGATGCGGCTGCCGGCCGAGCAGGTCTGGCCGCCATTCTGGATGATCGCGTTCACCAGCACGGGCAGTGCCGTCTCGAGGTCCGCGTCCGCGAAGACCACCTGGGGCGACTTGCCGCCGAGCTCGAGCGTCACCGGGCAGTGGTGTGCCGCCGCGGCCTGCGCCACCATGGCGCCGGTGGCAGGCGAGCCGGTGAACGAGATGTGGTCGATTCCCGGGTGGGCGGCCAGCGCCGCGCCGGCTTCCGGGCCCAGGCCGGTGACGATGTTCAGCACGCCTTCCGGCAGGCCCGCCTCCGTCGCCAGCTCCGCCGCGCGCAGCAGCGACAGGCAGGCGTCTTCGGCCGGCTTCACCACGCAGGCGTTGCCGGCCGCGATCGATGCGCCGACAGAGCGACCGAAGATCTGCATCGGATAGTTCCACGGCACGATGTGCCCGGTGACGCCGTGCGGCTCGCGCAGGGTGAGCACGGTGTATCCGTCCTGGTACGGGATGGTCTGGCCGTGGAGCTTGTCCGCGGCGCCCGCGTAGAACTCGAAGTAGCGGGCAAGGGCGGTCGCGTCCGCCCGCGCCTGCCGCAGCGGCTTGCCGGTATCGAGGCACTCCAGCATGGCGAGCTCCTCGGCATGCTGGGCAACCAGCGCCGACCAGCGCATCAACAGGCGGCCGCGGGTCACCGCGGGGGTCCGGTACCACGTCCGCTCGAACGCGGTGCGCGCCGCGGCCACGGCGCGATCGACGTCCTTCGCGTTGCCGCGGGCGATCGAGCCCAGCCGGCGTCCGGTGGACGGGTCGATGACCTCGACCGCACCCCCGCCCGCGGGCGGCTCCGCGCGGTTGTCGATGAAGTGATGATGCTCGCGAGCGGCGTAGTCCATGGGTTGCTTCCTTGCTGGCCTGGGTGTCGTCGGCCGATCGACGGCAGCGAGGCGACATCTATAATGATTGCATGAATCTGGATAGAGTCGGCCCCGGGCGCGACGCTCCGGCGGAGTTCAACGTGATCATCGAGATCCCGATGAATGCGGATCCCATCAAGTACGAGGTCGACAAGGAAACCGGGGCGGTGTTCGTGGACCGGTTCATGATGACCGCCATGCACTACCCCTGCAACTACGGCTACATTCCGCGCACGATCGCCGGAGATGGCGACCCGGTCGACGTGCTCGTCGTCACGCCGGTGCCGGTCACCGTCGGCGCGGTGATCCGCTGCCGCGCGCTCGGCGTGCTGCAGATGCGGGACGAGGCCGGCGACGATTCGAAGCTGCTCGCGGTGCCGATCGACAAGGTGCTGCCAATCTACACGCACTGGCGCGAGGCGACGGACATGCAGCCGGAGCTGCTCGCGCAGATCCAGCATTTCTTCGAGCACTACAAGGACCTCGAGCTCGGCAAGTGGGTCAAGGTGCTGGGCTGGGGCGGCAACGCGGAAGCGCAGCGCGAGATCGAGGCCGGCATCGTCCGTTTCCGCGAGGAGTCGGCGCCCGGTTCGGCGCAGCAGCAGGCAAGCTAGCCCGCGGCACCCGCGCGCGTGGTTCCCGCTAGTCGCGCAGCGGGCTGCGGTCGCGCAGCTCGTCGAGGTACTCGTCGACTCCGCCCGCTTCCCGTTCCAGGTAGCTGGCCACCGCCTGGTAGAAGGCCGGATGCGCGAGCCAGTGGAACGAGCGGGTGCGCAGCGGCAGGAAGCCGCGCGCCATCTTGTGCTCGCCCTGCGCGCCGCCCTCGAACCGCGCGAGCCCGCGTGCGATCGCCCATTCCATCGGCGCGTAGTAGCTCGCCTCGAAGTGCAGGCAGGGCACGTGCTCGACCGCGCCCCAGTAGCGCCCGTAGATCGCGGCGGCATCGTGAAAGAGCAGGCTCGCGGCGATCGGCTTGCCCTCCCTGAGGGCCGTGAACATCACCAGGTGCTCGGGCATCGCCGTGCCGACCAGGCTGAAGAAGGCGCGGGTGAGATACGGTGTCGAGTGGTGCAGGGCGTACGTGGTGCGGTAGCAGCGGTGGAAGAAGTCCCAGTGCGATTCGGTGATGTCGTCTCCAGCCACCACGTCGATCCGGATGCCGGCCTCGCGGACCTTGCGTCGCTCGGCGCGGATCTTCTTGCGCTTGGGCTGCGCGAGGTGCCCGAGGAAATCATCGAAGTCCCGGTAGCCCGGGTTGTGCCAATGGAACTGCACGCCGCTTCGCTCCAGGAGGGACTGGCCGGCCAGCGCGGTGCCGTCGGCGTCGTCCGGAAACAGCACGTGCAGCGACGACCAGTCGCGACGGCGCGCGGTCGCGACGAGCTCCCGCGCGAGCGCCGATCGCGCCGCGTCGTCGCGCGCCAGCAGGCGCGGTCCCGGGACCGGGGTGAAAGGCACCGCCACCAGGCCCTTTGGATAGTAGACCAGCCCGTGGCGATGGTAGGCGTCCGCCCAGGCCCAGTCGAACACGTACTCTCCGTAGGAGTGGTCCTTCTCGAAGAGCGGCGCGGCCGCGACGGATTCGCCGCCGCGATCCAGCAGCAGGAAGCGCGGTGTCCAGCCGGTGTCGTCGCCGACGCTGCGGCTGTCGGCGAGCGCCCGCAGGAAGCGGTAGTCCATGAAGGGAGTGCGCGCGTCCGGGCCGAGTGCGTGGTGCAGGCGGTCCCATTCGGCGGCCTTCAGCGCGCGGATATCGTCGATGACCCGCGTGCGATAATCCGCCGCTTCAACCTTGCCCGAGTCTGATTCGGAACTCATATGCCGGTAAGAATCGCCTGCGGCCAGCTCAACCAGACGGTGGGCGACTTCAGCGGTAACCTCGATCGCATCGAGCAGGCCGTGGCGGGGGCGGCGGCAGCCGGGGCGAGGATCCTGCTGACCCCCGAGTTGTCCCTGTCAGGCTATCCGCCGGAAGATCTGCTGTTTCGTTCCTCATTCTATGCAAAGGCGGGCGAAGCGTTGCAGAGGCTCGCCGCGATCTCGGCACGGCACCCGCGCATTCTCGTCGTGGTGGGCTATCCACTGCAGCGGGCCGACAAGCGTTACAACGCCGCGGGTGTCTTCGAGGCAGGCAGGATGGTCGGCGAGTATCTGAAGCACGAGCTGCCGAACTACGCCGTCTTCGACGAGGTTCGCTACTTCAGCGCCGGGCGCGAGCCGCTGGTTCTGGCGGTGGACGATGTGCGCTTCGGCTTCGCCATCTGCGAGGATTTCTGGTTCCAGCGCGTGCCCGCCTCGGCGAAGGCGGCGGGAGCCGACGTCCTGCTCGCGCTCAACGCTTCCCCCTATCACATGAACAAGCGGGCGACCCGCTTCGATGTCGCGCGGGACAACGTCTGCCGTGCCGGGATGCCGCTGGTGGCGTGCAACCTGGTCGGCGGCCAGGACGAGCTCGTCTTCGACGGCCAGAGCTTCGCACTAGACGCGCACGGGGAGGTCGCGGCCCAGGCCAAGGCGTTCGAGGACGACCTGCTGCTGGTCGACGTCGAGCCAGCGGAGGGGGGTGTCGCCATCCATGGTCGGGTCGATCCGGATCCGGAGCTGCTCGAGCAGGTCTACCGCGCGCTGGTGCTCGGCGTGCGGGATTACGTGGACAAGAACGGCTTCCCCGGCGTGATCCTGGGGCTTTCCGGGGGCGTAGATTCCGCGCTCACCCTCGCGATCGCGGTGGATGCGATCGGTGCCGACCGGGTACGCACGGTGATGATGCCTTCGGCGTACACCGCCGACATCTCGCTCGAGGACGCGCAGGCGATGGCTCGCGGCCTCGGGGTGCGCTATGACATCTGGCCCATCGCGGACTGCTTCGCGGCGTTCCGCAGCACGCTCGCCGCAGAGTTCAGCGGCCTGGCGGAGGACACGACGGAGGAGAACATCCAGGCTCGCATCCGCGGCACGCTGCTGATGGCACTCTCCAACAAGTCCGGGGCGATCGTCCTCACCACCGGCAACAAGTCCGAGATGGCGGTTGGTTACTGCACGCTCTACGGCGACATGGCCGGCGGCTTCGCCGTCCTCAAGGACATCGCGAAGACGCTGGTGTACCGGCTTGCGGCCTATCGGAACGGGATCGCGCCGGTCATTCCCGAGCGCATCATCACGCGACCCCCCAGCGCGGAGCTGCGGGCGGACCAGACCGACCAGGACTCGCTGCCGGCGTACGAAGTGCTGGACGAGATCGTCCACATGTACATGGAGCGCAATCTGCCGGTGGAGCGCATCGTCGCCGCCGGTCTGCCCCGGGATGCCGTGGAGCAGGTGGTGCGCCTGGTGCGCATCAGCGAGTACAAGCGTCGCCAGTCGCCTGTTGGCGTGCGGGTCACGGATCGCGCCTTCGGTCGCGACTGGCGGTATCCGATCACGTCGGGGTTCCGCGAATAGGGGAATCCGGCGCATCATCGGCCATCGGCCGGCCCCCCGTCGCGGCGCGGGACCGGGGCCGGCCTCAAGGATCTGAAGGGAGAGTGCGATGAAGAGAATCACGGCGGTGATCAAGCCGTTCAAGCTCGACGAGGTGCGCGAGGCGCTCGCCGGCGTCGGCATCACCGGCCTCACGGTGACCGAGGTCAAGGGCTTCGGCCGCCAGAAGGGCCATACCGAGCTCTACCGCGGGGCGGAGTACGTCGTGGATTTCCTGCCCAAGGTGAAGGTGGAGGTCGTCGTGCCGGATGCCGCCACGGACGCCGCCATCGACGCGATCGTCAAGGCAGCCAAGACCGGACGCATCGGCGACGGCAAGATCTTCGTGACCAACGTGGAGCAGGTCATCCGGATCCGCACCGGCGAGACCGACGAGGCGGCGATCTGACTCGGGACCGGAATGTCCGGAGGCAGGGCGCCCGAAGCGGTCTGGCGGGGGCTTCCCGCGCCGGGTGATCGCCCTCAGGGGCCCCGGGCGTCCGCGTCCGGCCCCGCGCCCTCGGGCCGCGACAGCAGACGCCGCGCGCCGCGGATGACCCAGCGCAGCATCAGCAGCGCGGCCACGAGGAAGACCCCGAGGATGCCAAGGAACAGCAGCGGCAGATTGACCGCGAGCCAGCTTCCGGCCGCGACCAGCAGGTCCTCGGCGAACGACAGCGCGGCGTTGCTGAAGGGCTCCGGTGATGCATTCACCGTCGCGCGGGTGCCGGCCTTGGAGAAGTGCGTCGTCGCGGTGAGCGTGCCGCCCAGCAGCGCCGCCGCCATCGCCACCGCCGCACCGGATTCGCCGAAGACGCTGGCCGCGAGCGCTGCGCCGGCGGGTATGCGGATGAAGGTGTGGACGGCATCCCAGGCGGTATCGAGGAAGGGCAGCTTGTCGGCAAGCAGCTCCACCAGAGTCATGAAGCCGGACGCCAGCAGCACCAGTGGATGGGCCAGCACGGCCAGGTGCTCGGGAAGCTGCCAGTAGCCGAGCCAGGAAGCGAGTCCGAAGATGAACACCACCAGGTAGAGGCGGATGCCCGCGCCCCAGGCGAGCGCCGCGGCGAGGGCGAGCTCCGGCACGTGCTGCGCGAGAGCGGCCGGAAGATCGCTCATGCCGGGCTCGTGGGGCTTCGCAGCAGGACGAGCAGGGCGCCGCCGCCGCCGGCGAACGGCGGTGCCTGGCAGAAGGCGATCACCTCCTGGCGCTGGGCCAGCCAGCGCATCACCTTCTCCTTGAGCACCGGTTGGCGGTCGACCGAGCCCAACCCCTTGCCGTGGATCACGCGCACGCAGCGAAGGCCGTCGCGCGCGCCCTGCGCGACGAAGGCGGCCACCGCTTCGCGCGCGTCGTCACGACGCAGCCCGTGCAGGTCCAGGCGCGCCTGGACCACCCAGTGGCCGCAGCGCAGCTTGCGCAGGGCGTCGTTGCCCACGCCGGGGCGGCGAAACGAGAGCCGATCGTCCGTCTCGAGCATCTGGGCGATGTCGATCTCGTCCGACAGGGACTGCGCGAGCGCCTCGCGTTCGTCGAGCTGGCGCTGGCGTGCCACGGGCCGGACGCGCGGAGGCTCCGGCGTCACCCGGCCGCTTGGCGGCAGCGGCGCGACATCGTTCATCGCCCGGCGAAAGAGCGATGCCTCGCGCTCGAGCCGCTCCTGGCGGCGCTGCGCCTCCCGGCGCTCAGCCTCCCGCTGCCGTGCCTGCTCCGCGAGCGCCTGCCGGAGCGCGCCGAGGTCGGCAAGCGCGTCGAAACGAGCGTGCTCTGGTGCCGGCCGTGGCTCGGGTGTCGCCGGCCGGTTGCGCCTTCCCATGCCGTCCTGTCCTCACGTCAGCCCGGGCTCTCAACCCGAAAGGCTCTCCAGGTAGCGCTGGGCGTCGAGCGCGGCCATGCATCCGGTCCCGGCGCTGGTGATCGCCTGGCGGTAGACATGGTCCTGGACGTCGCCCGCGGCGAAGACGCCCGGGACGCTGGTCTCGGTTGCCTGCCCGGCAAGGCCGCTGCGGGTGACGATGTAGCCGTTCTCCATCTTCAGCTGGTCCTTGAAGAGGCCGGTGTTGGGATCGTGGCCGATCGCGACGAAGACACCGGTGAGGGGCACGATCGTCGTGCTGCCGGTCCGGTTGTCCCGCACCGCCATGCCGGTCACCCCGCTGTCGTCACCACGGACCTCGTCCAGCTCGTGGTGCCACATGATCTCCACCTTGCCAGCGGCGACCTTCTCCATCAGCTTGTCGACCAGGATGGGCTCGGCCCGGAACTTGTCGCGGCGATGGACCACGGTCACCTTGCGGGCGATATTGGTGAGGTAGAGCGCTTCCTCCACGGCGGTGTTGCCGCCGCCCACGACGCTCACGTCCTGGTTGCGGTAGAAGAATCCGTCGCAGGTGGCGCAGGCGGATACGCCCCTGCCCTTGAACGACTCCTCCGACGGCAGCCCGAGGTAGCGAGCCGACGCCCCGGTGGCGATGATGAGGGCGTCGCAGGTGTAGGCACCGGCGTCACCGGCCAGCAGGAACGGCCGCTGGGCGAGATCCACCCGGTGGATGTGGTCGTTGATCACCTCGGTGTTGAAGCGCTTGGCGTGCGCGAGGAAGCGGGCCATCAGATCCGGCCCCTGGACGCCCTCGGCATCGGCCGGCCAGTTGTCGACGTCGGTGGTGGTCATGAGCTGTCCGCCTTGCTCGACGCCGGTGATCAGCACCGGCGAGAGGTTGGCCCGGGCGGCGTACACGGCGGCCGTGTAGCCTGCGGGGCCGGATCCGAGGATCAGCAGCTTGACGTGGCGGGGGCTGTTCATCTTCACTCACCTGCGTTGCTTTGTCTCTACAAATCAGCCATTTAGCGGAAACTGCTACTGCAGGCGCCAGGATTTGCTTCTAAGTAGGGCAAAATTATAGGGATTCAATCCTCGAGGTTGGTATGGCTCAAGA
>JAEWGX010000019.1 GCA_023388075.1 Pseudomonadota bacterium | reverse complement strand
TCGGACGCCTCGGTGACGAAGATGTCCTGCAGGTTGAAGCGCCCATCCTCGGTGAGAAGGATCCTGGCGAAGAAGTCGCTGAGGGTCACGCTGCCCAGGTCGATCCGGTCGCCTGCGCCCATCGTCTCCGTGCTCACGTCGAGGTCGATACCGTCCACCAGCAGCCGGCCCCAGCGGACCGTATCGGTCGACGTCGTGCGCTCCCGGGAACGCAGGCCGTCGACCTGGAGCCGTCCGCGGAAGCGGACCCGGTCACCGGCCAGCTCCAGGTCGCCCCGCGTGCCGGCGGTGCCTTCGTCCAGCCCGAGCGTCACGAACTCGGCGACGTAAGGATCGACCAGCGGCAACGCGAAGCGTTGCAGCTCCACCGAAAGCCGGGCGGACAACGGCGCCGCCACCACCGCACCGCGCAGCGCCAGCTCGCCCGTCGATCCGATCCGCGCCCGCAGCTCGAGCGGGGACTCGGTGGAGAGGTCGGTTCCCAGCTTGCCGATGGTGCCCTCGATTCCGGAAACCGGGACGTCCACCGGCTTCGCCGCGCCGAGATCCCGGAAGCGCACCGCATTGTCCTCGAGCACCACGCGCTCCACGTCCACCGACCAGGGCGACGTGCCGCCATCGGCTGCATTCCCCGGATCGCGCTCCGCTTTTCCGGCCGCAGTACCAGGGAGGGCGTCGCGGTCAGCAGCGCCACCACCCCCGCCGCTGCCGTCGGTTCCGCCGCCGGCCAGCGCCGCGAGGTTCAGCGTGCCGGCGACATCGCGCAGCAGATCCACGTTGGCGCCGGCTACCGTCAGCTGTCCGATGGAAAGACGGCGGCCGGCAAGCGACAGGGCTGCGCCTTCCGCGGCGAGCCGGCGCAGCGTCACGGCCGGCGCCCCGGCATCCGGAAAACGCAGGCTCGCGTCCACCACACGTGCGCTGGTATCGCTCGCCTCCAAAGCGAATTCGCCGGCCCATTCGAGCTCGAGCCGTCCCTCCAGCCCGATCTCGCCGCTAGCCAGGGTGGCCGGCAGCGCGTCGGCGAACCAGGGCGCGTAGGGTGCCATGCTCTCGACCGAGGCTTGCAGCTGGCCGGCAGCGCGCGACTTCGCGAGGTCCAGCTCGCCTTTCCAGTCGAGCCGCGAATCCGTCCCTTGGACCAGCGAGAGCGACGCCGGCGCCGGCTCGGCCTGGCGGTTGCCGACCTCGCCCACCTCGATCGCGATCGCGGACTGCACCAGCGAGATCGCCGGCGAGACGGTCGCGTCACCGTACGCGACGCGACCGTCCTCCACCCGGAGCCGGCCCATGCTCCAGGCGAGCGGTTCGTCCGCCGAGCGGGCCTGCCCCTCGCCGGGCAGGGGCGACTCCTGCGCGGCCGGGGCCGGCTTCCCCGGCGTGAACGCGCGTACGATCGGAAAGCTGCCGTCGGCATGCCGCTCTATCGTCACGTCCGGCGACTGCAGGCGCACCGTACCGATCCGATAGCGCGAAGCGAGCGGCTCCAGCCGCTCCAGCTCCACGTCGACGGCCTGGATCCGCACCAGCGTGCCGCCTTCACCGGCATCCACCTGGAGCTCCTCCAACCGGGCGGCCCCGGAGATGCCCAGCGTGTCGCTGCCGCCGGCGCGCGTGAACTCGATCTCGAGCCGGCTGTCGAGCCGGCCCGATGGCATGGTGAAGGCGAGCGGCACCGGAGCGAGCCGCAGGTACCTGCCGATCTCGAGACCGCCCAGCGAGAGCCGCAGGGCGGCTTCGGGCGCATCGCCGAACGGCAACGCACGTCCGTCCAGCTCGACCGGGCTGCCGTTCAGCGTGGCCCCGAGGCGGGGCTCCACGGCCCGCGGCGTGGACGGATCGAGGTTGGAGACGACGGGGACAAGGAGCGAAACGTCCGTGATCCGATGCTGCTCGTCCAGCACCTGGTCGTCCACCTGGACGAGGCCGTCGACGATCTCGAGCCCGCGCAGCTCGAATCGCGCGGGTTCCTCGTCGTCCGAGGGCGCCGCTTCGGCGGAGCGCGCCCGCAATCGTTCGACGATGTCGTCGAAGTCGAACCGTGCCGGGCCGGTGCGGGCGATGCGGGCCTGCGGCGATTCGATTCGAAGCGCTTCCAGCACCGGAGCCAGGTGTCGCAAGCTCGCGATGGAGAGGTCCGCGTGGAGCGCCTCGACCGTGACGAAGTCCTCGGCGGATCCGTCCGGCCCGGCCACGCGCAGGCCGGTGGCGTCCAGCACCAGCCTGAACGGGTTGAAGCGCAGCCGCTCGGCGGTCACTGCGCGGCCCAGCGTCTCGCCTGCACGGGGCAGGACAAACCGCTCCAGCACGAGCGGGACGGCGATCGCGGCGAGGCCGCAGAGCAGCAGCCAGACGCCGACCGCGACCGCGAGCCAGCGGGCCAGCCGCTGCCACCAGGGGCGCGGCGCGGCGCCGGACCGGGGCGCTGCGGGCGCCGCTGGTGGAGTCGGCGTCGGCGAGGCGGAGGAACTAGGCGCGGCGGCCTGGTCGGATTCGGGCACCTGTGGACGAATCGAGCGATGGCGACATGCGATGATAGACCCGGCCCGCGATCAGCGAGGGCCGGTCACATGGAATCGCCGTGCAATGGAATCGACGCCGGAACCGACTTCGTTCGACATCGCGATGATGCGCCTCGCCATCGACCAGGGGCGCAACGCCGCCATCGTCGGCGAGGTGCCGGTGGGCGCCGTGATCGTGCATGAAGGCAAGGTGATCGCCACGGGCTACAACCATCCGGTCGCCGGACACGATCCCACCGCGCACGCGGAGATCCACGCGCTGCGTGCTGCCGCGACGATATTGCGCAACTACCGACTGGTGGACTGCTCGCTCTACGTGACCCTGGAGCCCTGCGTGATGTGCTGCGGAGCGATCATGCACGCGCGCATCCGACGCCTCTTCTACGGCGCCCGCGATCCGAAGACGGGAGCCTGCGGCAGCGTGGTCGACGTGATGGCCGAGCGCCGTCTCAACCACCACACGGCGGTGCGCGGAGGGCTGCTGGCCGAGGACTGCGGCAGGCTGCTGAGCGACTTCTTCGCGGCGCGCCGCGCCGCGGGGCGGCATGCGGACACAGCCGGCGGTTGAACGGGGTGCCGCGCGCGAGCCCGAAAACAAACCCAAGCCCCGGAAATAACAACGCCGTCCCGGAGGACGGCATCGAAGCCGAGTTTCTCGACGAAGCGCCGGGCGTTTGAATGCGCCCGACGTTGTTGTGACGCGAAGTTTATTCGACTTTCGCGCTGTTGCGCAATTCCTTCTGCAGCGACTGGATCCTCTGGCGTTCCAGTTGCTGCTGGATCTGCGGCTCCACCTGATCGAGCGGCGGCGGGGAGGCATCGCGCACGTCGTCGAGCCGGATGACGTGGTAGCCGAACTGCGTCTTCACCGGGGCCTGCACCGTCTTGCCCTTCTCGAGGGCAACCATCGCGTCGCTGAACTCCTTCACGAACGTCGAGGCGGTGTTCCAGCCCAGATCGCCGCCGTTGCTCGCCGAGCCCGGGTCCTTGGACTGCTCCGCAAGTGCCTCGAATCTCTCGCCCTTGTCGAGGTCCGCAATGATCTTCTTGGCCGCATCCTCCTCGTCGACGAGGATGTGCCGGGCCTTGTACTCCTTGCCGCTCGCGCTGGCTTCCTTCCTGAGCTTCTCGTACTCGGCCTTGATGTCCTCGTCCTTCACCGGATTCTTCTCGAGGTGATCCCGGATGAGCGCCCGGATGAGGATGTCCTGACGCGTGGTCTCCAGTTGGCGCTGGACCTCGGACGACTTCGCAAGGCCTGCCTTCTCCGCTTCCTGGACGAAGATCTCGCGCGCGATGAGCTCCTCGCGGACGAGCTCGCGCAGCTGTGGCGAGTCCTGCCGGCCCTGGGCCGCGAGCGCCTCGACGAACTCGTCCACGCGCGCCTTGGGAATGGGCTTGCCGTTGACCACCGCGGCGTTCTGCGCGAGGGCGGGGCCGCCGACGAGCAGGGCGCAGCCCAGGACGGCGGCGCCGACCGCCGCGAGCAGCGGACGATGGATCACGGAGGAGGCGGCGGCGCGACCGCGCGCGAATGTATGCATGTCAACTTCCAGTGGATTGATTGCCGGCCGTATCCGGCCTGTCGGCCAGTTCTGCGGGAGTGGCTGCCTTGATGACGAGGGCATGGATCCTGTGCGGCATCCAGTCGGCCACGGCATCATACACCAGGCGATGACGCGCAAGCCTGCCCAATCCGGCGAACTCTTCGGACACGATGTTCACCGTGAAGTGTCCCGCGCCGCCTTCGGCGCCTTTGTGTCCGACATGTAAATGGCTGTCGTCGACGACGCTCACCATGGCATCCCGGAAGCGCTCGCCTAGGCGCGCCTGCAGTTCCTCAGGAGCTGGCTTGATCGCCTGGCTCCTTGAGGAAGCGACCGAGATAGAAGCCCTGGCCGATCACGAAGAGCAGCGTGAGCGCCAGCGTGCCGAAGAGCTTGAAGTTCACCCAGGCATCGGTGCTCCAGGTGTAGGCCACCCAGAGATTGAGCGCGCCCATGGCCGCGAAGAACAGCACCCACATCTGGTTCAGCCGGTCCCATGCCGGCGCGGGCAGCGACATCTGGGCGCCCATCAGGGTGCGGATGAAGTTGCGCCCGGCCAGGCGCCCGGCCACCAGCACCGCGGCGAACAGCCAGTAGAGGATGGTGGGCTTCCACTTGATGAACGTCTCGTCCTGCAGCATCAGGGTCAGGCCGCCGAACACCACGATGACGCCGAGGCTGATCCACTGCATCACCTCGACCGGCCGGCCGCGCAGCTTCAGCCAGCCGATCTGCACGAAGGTGGCGGCAATGGCGACGCCGGTAGCCACGTAGATGTCCGCGACCTTGAAGGCGATGAAAAAGAGGATGATCGGAAAGAGATCGAACAGCAGTTTCTTCATGAGGAGCAACTCACCGAGATCGCGCTGGCCCAGTCCGGCGGTTGCGCAGCATAGCGCGCATTCTCCGGCTGGTCATCGAACGGCCGCGCCAGCACTTTCGCGAGGACGTCCGTCGCGCTGAAGTCGCGCTCGGCCGGCGGATCCGCCGTCGCGGCGATCGCCTGCCGGATCGCTTCCTCGGCCAGGTAGTTGCGCAGCACGAAGCGGGGATTGACCCGGTTCATCGCCTCGCGGCGGGCAGCGTCGTCCCGGGTCTCGGCCTCGAGGCGGCTGCGATAGCGGCCGAGCCAGGCATCGCAGGCCTGCGGATCGAGGCAGAGGTCCCGCACTGCCGCGTCCCGCTGCGGCCCGCTCCGGGAGACGCCGCCGAGCTCGCGGAAGAACAGCGTGAAGTCCGCCCGCGTCGTCTGCAGCATGTCGAACAACGCCTCGAACAGGGTGGTGTCCTCCGGCAGCGATCGGGCGAGACCCAGCTTGCCGCGAACCTGCCGCTCGAACTCCTCCTTGAAGGCGGGTCGATACGACTGCAGGGCATCCTCGGTCGCCTCCGGGCTGCCGATCAGCGGCACCAGCGCCTGGCCAAGCGCGTAGCAGTTCCATTCGCCGATGCCCGGCTGCCGTCCGTAGGCATAGCGGCCGCCATCGTCCGAGTGGTTGCAGATGTGCCCGGCGTCGAATGCGTCCAGGAAGCCGAACGGCCCGTAGTCGATGGTGAGGCCGAGGATCGACATGTTGTCGGTGTTCATGACGCCATGGCAGAAACCGACGGCCTGCCACTTCGCGATGGTTCGCGCGGTGCGTTTGGCGACCTCCGAGAGGAAGGCGGCATAGCGATCCTCGCGCCCGAGGAGTGGCGCATGGAAGCGCTCGATCACGTAGTCCGCGAGCCGGCGCAGCTCGTCATGCCGGCGCGCGTAGTAGAAGTACTCGAAGTGGCCGAAGCGCACGAAGGTGGGCGACATCCTCAGCACCACCGCCGCGGTCTCCACGTCCTCCCGGATGACCGGCGTGTCCGATCCCACCACGGCGAGCGCACGAGTGGTGGGAATGCCGAGGGCGGCCATCGCCTCGGAGCAGAGGAACTCGCGGATGGAGGATCGCAGGACGGCGCGACCATCGCCCATCCGGGAGAAGGGTGTCTTGCCCGAGCCCTTCAGCTGGAGCTCCCAGCGGTCGAAGTCCAGCAGCGCCTGATCGGAGCCCCCGAGCGCGCTGAAGCCGCTGTCGCCCGCGGCGGCGACGTCGCCGAGCAGCAGCGCCCGGCCGTCGCCGAGACGGCCGGCCCAGACGCCGAACTGGTGTCCGGCATAGACCGAGGCGAGCGGCAGGCTGCCGGGCAACCTCGCGTTGCCTGCCAGCACGGCCAGCGAGTCGGGCAGGGCCAGGCTGGCCGGATCCACGCCGATCAGGCCGGCGGCGGGGGCCGACGCCGCCACCAGGAACGGCTCGGGCAACCCGACCGCGTCCAGGCGGGCGTGAAAGGCATTGCCGAGCCGGCCGAAGCCGTCATCGGGTGTGAGCTGCGCAAGCGATCGAAGGGGGGCGGGAGGCCGATCCTGCGCCGGCCGGCGCAGCGCCGTCAGGGGCGGAGCATTCATCGGACGATTGTACGGTGGCGGGTCACGCCGGCCGCGCCATGTCCTTGCCCTTGACGGGCGTTCGGCCGATCTCCACCATCGCAGGACCGGCGCCGCCGAACCAGCCCTTGGAATCGCCGCCGGATCGCGGACAGTCATTCAGGAGACAGTGAAGATGCTCGGCCAGATGATGGACATGCCCCTGCAGGTTTCGTCGATCCTGCGGCATGCCGCCCGCCATTTCGGCGACACCGAGGTGGTTTCCCGGCGAGTGGAGGGTGACCTGCACCGCTACACGTATGCACGGTGCGAGGAGCGCGCCAGGCAGCTGGCCAGCGCGCTTGCCAAGGCGGGGATCGGCACGGGCGACCGGGTCGCCACGCTCGCCTGGAACGGTTACCGGCACCTGGAGCTCTACTACGGCGTGGCCGGCATGGGGGCGGTGATCCACACCATCAATCCGCGCCTGCACCCGGAGCAGATCGCCTGGATCATCAATCACGCCGAGGACCGGATCGTCGCCTTCGATGTCACCTTCCTGCCGCTGATGGAAGCGGTGGCGGCCAAGTGCCCCGGCGTCACTCACTGGCTCGCCATGGCCGACCCGGAGCGGCAACCGGCGAGCGAGAAGCTTCCGGGGCTCGGCAACTACGAGCAGTTCCTCGCCACCGGCGAGACCGACTGGACCTGGCCGCGCTTCGACGAGAATTCCGCCTGCGCGCTCTGCTACACCTCGGGGACCACCGGCAACCCCAAGGGAGCGTTGTACTCCAACCGCTCCACCGTCCTGCATGCCTACGCGGCGGCGTTGCCGGACGCGATGGGGGCTTCGGCCCGTGATTCCATTCTCCCCGTGGTGCCGATGTTCCACGTCAATGCCTGGGGAATTCCGTTCGCCGCGCCGCTTACGGGAGCCAAGCTGGTCCTGCCGGGGCCGTCGCTGGACGGCAAGTCGCTCTATGAGCTGTTCGAGGCAGAGGGGGTCACCTTCGCCGCCGGGGTGCCGACGGTCTGGCTCGGGCTGCTGGGGCACCTGCAGGCCAACGGGCTCAAGTTCTCCACCCTGAACCGGACCGTGATCGGCGGCTCGGCGTGCCCACCCGCCATGATCAAGGCGTTTCGCGAGCAGTACGGGGTTGACGTCATCCACGCCTGGGGCATGACCGAAATGTCGCCGCTGGGCACGCTGTCGCGCCTCCAGAACAAGCACCTTGCGCTGGCGCCGGAGGGCCAGCGCAAGCTCCTCGAGAAGCAGGGCCACACCATCTTCGGCGTGGACATGAAGATCGTCGACGACGCCGGCCAGGAGCTGCCCTGGGACGGCAAGACCTATGGCAACCTCCTGGTCCGGGGCCCCTGGGTGATCCGCAGCTACTTCAAGGCGGAAGACGAGGATCCGCTGGAGTACGACGAGAACGGCGACGGCTGGTTCCCCACCGGGGACGTGGCGACCATCGATGCCGACGGCTTCATGCAGATCACGGATCGCAGCAAGGACGTGATCAAGTCCGGTGGCGAGTGGATCAGCTCGATCGACCTCGAGAACCTCGCGATGTCCCATCCGGCGGTCGCCAACGCGGCCGTGATCGGCGTGGCCCATCCGAAGTGGGACGAGCGGCCGCTCCTGATCGTGGTCAGGAAGCCCGGCAGCGAGGCCTCGGTGGCGGAGATCCTCTCCGTCTACGAGGGCAAGGTCGCCAAGTGGTGGACGCCGGACGACGTGCAGTTCGTGGAGTCCATCCCGCTGGGCGCCACGGGCAAGATCCTGAAGACTCGGCTGCGCGAGCAGTTCAGGGACTACCGGCTTCCGACTGCGGGATGACGCCGGACCCGAAAGCATCGCGCGCCTCGGCCGCCCGGCAGGGCGGATTGACGCTCATGGCGGGCTCGCCATGGCAGGGTTCGCGTTTATACCAGTGGGTACCGGCCGGTCCGTGAAGTAAAGTTACGGCCGCCCCGGCGCCGCCCGGCCCGCCTGCCCAATGCCCACGGAGGAGACATCCATGGCACACCGCTCCCAGGACATCGCTTCGACTCACGCGCCCGACTCCCGGGCGCGAGCCGCCTCGCGCGGCCTGGCCCGCCCGGTAGCGACGGCGGGCGCGCTTCTGGCGATGCTCGCCATCGCCTCGACGGCCTCGGCCGAGACCGTCCGGATGGCCTTCATCGAAGGCCTGTCCGGGCCATTCGCCCCGGTTGGCCAGAACATCCTCAAGGAATACCAGTACGTAGCCGAGCTCGCGTCCAGCAAGACCTGGGCCGGCAAGGACGTGAAGTTCGAGATCGTGCCCTTCGACGGCAAGGCCAGCCCGCAGGAGAGCCTCACGCAGCTCAAGTCGGTGATCGACCAGGGCATCCGCTTCGTGATCCAGGGCAACGGGTCCTCGGTCGCGCTCGCCCTGTCCGATGCGATCACCAAGCACAACGAGCGAAATCCCGGCAAGGAAGTCATCTTCTTCAACTACGCCGCGGTGGACCCGGCGCTGACCAACGAGAAATGCAGCTTCTGGCATTTCCGCACGGACGCGAACGCGGACCAGAAGATGGAAGCGCTCACCACCTACATGAAGGACAACCAGAACATCAAGAAGGTGTATCTGATCAACCAGAACTACTCCTTCGGGCAGGCGGTGGCCAAGGCGGCCAAGGAAATGCTGGCGCGCAAGCGTGACGACGTCCAGATCGTCGGTGAGGACCTGCACCCGATCGGGCAGGTGAAGGACTTCGCGCCGTACGTCGCCAAGATCAAGCAGTCCGGCGCGGATTCGGTCATCACCGGCAACTGGGGAGCCGACCTCGCCCTGCTGATCAAGGCCGCCAAGGAGGCGAACCTGCAGGCCAACTTCTACACCTACTACGCGGGCACCACCGGGGTGCCCACGGCCATGGGGGCGGCCGGTGAGGACCGGGTGCGGCAGGTAGCCGTCTGGTCACCCAATGAAAAGACCTTCACCGGCAAGGACATCCGCGAGGACTTCGCGAAGAAGTACAACGCCGACTTCTATGTCGCCCAGAGCTACGCGACGATCAAGCTGCTCTCCGAGGCGATCAAGAAGACCGGCGGCGCGGAGCCGGTCAAGGTGGCGCATGCCATGCGCGGCATGAAGGTCCAGTCCATCAACGGCGAGGTCGAGATGCGGGCGCTGGACCACCAGCTGCAGCAGCCGCTCGCCATCCTCTCCTGGCAGAAGAAGGGCGGCGACGTCCATTTCGACGACGAGAACACCGGCTACGGCTGGCGCACGGAATCCCTGCAGCCGACCTACGTCGGGGTTCAGCCGTCGTCGTGCAAGATGAAGGTTCCCGCCGCGAAGTAAGCCCCGGTTCGGGGGCCGGCCACGGCCGGCCTCCGGCGAAGTACGGAATCGCCGCCGCGCCGGGCACCGGCGCGCGCCCCCGAAGGCCGCTCTCCAGAGGCCCATGGAATTCTTCGTCATCCAGACGCTGATCGGCCTGTCCTACGGGCTGCTGCTCTTCATGCTCTCGTCGGGGCTCACCCTGATCTTCTCGATGATGGGCGTGCTCAACTTCGCCCACGCGTCCTTCTACATGCTGGGCGCCTACTTCGCCTACCAGGTGATGCGGTGGATCGGCTACTGGCCGGCGCTGCTGGTGGCCCCGCTTCTCGTCGGCGTGATCGGCGCGCTGGTGGAGAAGCACGGGCTGCGCCGGGTCCACAAGTTCGGCCACGTGCCGGAGCTGCTCTTCACCTTCGGGCTCACCTACATCATCTACGAGCTGGTCCAGCTCGTCTGGGGCAGGGCGGCCGTGCCCTACCAGATCCCGCCGGAGCTGGACGGCCCGATCTTCACGGTGTTCAGCACCGCGTTTCCCGCCTACCGTGCCTTCATGATGCTGGTTGCGGTGGCGATGATGGCCGCCTTGTGGCTGGTCCTGACCCGCACGCGGATCGGGCTGGTCATCCAGGCCTCGCTCACGCACCCCGAGACCGTGGAGGCGCTCGGGCACGACGTCCCGCGGGTCTTCATGCTGGTCTTCGGCGGCGGTGCCGCGCTCGCCGGGCTGGCGGGCGTCATCGGCGGCAACGCCTTCGTCACCGAGCCGGCAATGGCAGCCCAGGTCGGCTCCATCATCTTCGTGGTCACGGTGGTGGGCGGCATGGGATCGCTCGCCGGCGCCTTTGTCGCGTCGCTGCTGATCGGCCTGCTGCAGACGTTCGCGGTCTCGCTCGACTGGTCCTTCGCCAGCGGCCTGGCGAACCTGGGTGTCACGGTGCCCCCGGACACCTTCGGCTTTCCGGTGCTGTCGCTCACGCTCGCGCAGGTGGCACCCGTCCTTCCCTACCTGCTGCTCGTGCTCGTCCTGATCTTCCGGCCACGCGGGCTCATGGGCACCCGGGAGACCTGATGGCGACCGTTGCCTTCAAGCCGTTCAATGCCGGGCGCTGGCTGCTGTGGGGAGCCACCGCGGTGCTCTTCGCGATCCTTCCGCTCTTCTTCCGTGGCGGCTTCGCGATCACGTTGCTCTCGCAGATGGGCATCTTCATCATCTTCTGCCTGTCATACAACGTCATCTTCGGCCAGGGGGGCATGCTCTCCTTCGGCCATGCCGTCTACTCCGGACTCGGCGCGTACTTCGCCGTGCACGCGCTCAACTGGATCACCGGTTCCGAGTCGCTGCTCGCCAGCCCTATCGGGGTGGTGCTGCTGCCGCTGGTCGGCGGCGTGGCCGGGGCCGTCTTCGGCGTCATCTTCGGCTACCTCACCACCAAGACCGCCGGCACGCCGTTCGCCATGATCACGCTCGGCATCTGCGAGATGGTGCATTCGGCTTCGCTGATGTTTCCCGGGTTCTTCGGCGGCGAAGGCGGCGTCTCCACTAACCGGGTGATCGGCGAGCCGATCGCCGGGATCACCTTCGGGCCGGGCATCCAGGTCTACTACCTGATCGCGGCCTGGTGCTTCGTGTCCATGCTGGCGATGTTCGCGTTCTCGCGCACACCGCTCGGGCGCATCTCCAACGCCGTGCGCGACAACCCGGAGCGGGTGGAGTTCATCGGCTACAGCACGCGGCACGTGCGCTTCCTGGTGGTCACCGTCGCGGGCTTCTTCGCCGGGATCTCCGGCGGCCTCACCGCGATCAACTTCGAGCTGGTCACCGCCGAGAACGTCTCGCTGCTGCGCTCGGGGGCCGTGCTGCTCGCGGTGTTCATCGGTGGCGCCATGTTCTTCTTCGGACCGATCCTGGGCGCGGTCATCTTCATCTTCTTCGCCGTCGCGCTCTCGGACTACACCAACGCCTGGCAGTTCTACCTCGGCGCCTTCTTCGTCCTGATGGTGATGTACGCGCCGGGCGGGGTCGCGTCGCTCATCCTGATGAACCTGCGGGTGGCGCGGTACCGGTTGTTCGGACGGCTGCGCGGCGCCTACACCGGCGTGCTGATGGGCGGCCTGCTGCTCGGCCTCGGGCTCATCATGATCATCGAGCTCGGCTACCACCTGTCCTTCGAGTCCGCGCTCTCCGGCAGCACCACCCTGTTCGGCCTGCCGTTCGATGCCACCGCCGGCAGCACCTGGGTGGTTGCCGTCGGGACGACGGTCGCCGGCGCACTCGCGTTCGAGTTCATGCGACGCGAGTTCCGTCGCGACTGGGACGCGGTGCAGGAGGAGATCCAGGCCATCGAGGACCGGGAGCGCGGCGCATGACCGCCCCCGCGCTCCGGCTCACCGACGTCCACAAGTCGTTCGGCAAGACCGAGATCATCCGCGGCGTGTCGCTGGAGATCCCGGTGGGCGAGCGGCATGCATTGATCGGGCCGAACGGCGCCGGCAAGTCGACCCTTTTCCACCTCATCTCGGGCCGCCTCGCCGTCAGCAGCGGCACCGTGGAGCTCAAGGGCCAGCCGATCACCGGCCTGCCGCCGTACCGCATCAACCGGATGGGGCTATCGCGCAGCTTCCAGATCACCAACATCTTTCCGCGGCTGTCGGTGTTCGAGAACATCCGGTGCGCCACGCTCTACGCGCTCGGCTATCGCTATTCGTTCTGGCATCGCCTCTCGCGGCTGCGGGACACGGCCGAGCGCGCCGACGACATCATGGCGCGGATCGGCCTGCGCTACCGCCGCGACACGCTCGCGGGCAACCTCACCTACGCGGAGCAGCGGGCGCTGGAGATCGGCATCACGGTGGCCAGCGGGGCCGACGTCATCCTGCTGGACGAGCCGACCGCGGGAATGAGCCGAAGCGAAAGCGACCAGGCGGTGGCACTCATCCGCAAGATGACCGAAGGCAAGACGCTGATCATGGTGGAGCACGACATGGGGGTCGTGTTCAACCTCGCCGACCGCATCTCGGTCCTCGTCTACGGGCAGGTGGTCGCCACCGACCGGCCGACCGCGATCCGCGCCAATCCGGCGGTGCAGGAGGCCTATCTGGGTAAGCCGGCCGAGACGCTCGCCGGTGCGACGCCTACCAATGCCGCAGGAGGGCAGCAATGACCGGCGCCGGCGACGCCCTGCTGCAGGTCACCGGCCTGCACGCGTACTACGGCAAGAGCCACGTGCTCCAGGGAATCGACCTGCACATCGGCCGGGGCGAGATCGTCAGCCTGCTCGGCCGCAACGGCGTGGGACGGTCCACCACCGCCAAGGCGATCATGAGCCTGGTCCAGTGCAGGGGGTCGGTCCGGTTCCGCGGGCGCGAGATGATCGGATTGCGCACGTTCGAGATCGCCAACGAGGGCATCGGCTATGTGCCGGAGAGCCGCGACATCTTCCCGACGCTCACCGTGGAGCAGAACCTGATCCTCGGGCGCAAGTCCGCCGGAGGTCACCGCGGTGCCGAGGGCGCGGGCGTCTCCACGGCCGCTTCCCGGCTCGCCGCCTGGCAGGTCGAGGACATGTACCGGATGTTTCCCCGGCTCAGGGAGCGGCAACACGTTCAGGCAGGCGTCCTTTCCGGCGGCGAGCAGCAGATGCTGACGCTATGCCGCAGCCTGCTGGGCAACCCCGAGCTCATCATGATCGACGAGCCGACCGAGGGCCTCGCGCCGAAGATCGTCGAGCTGGTGGCCCGCTACCTGCAGGAGTTGAAGGCTCGCGGCGTCTCGGTGCTCCTGATCGAGCAGAAGCTGGCGATCGCGCTGGAGATCTCGCAGCGCGTCTACGTCATGGGCCACGGCTCGATCGTCTTCGAGGGCACGCCGGCGCAGTTGCGGGAAGCGGCCGATATCCGGCGCGACTGGCTGGAGGTCTGACAGCGGGAGACCCGCAGTCACCGGTCCCGGATGCGGCGGGCGGTCACGACGCCGCCAGCCGGCCCCTCGGACGATCCCAGACGTTAAACTCGGGAGATCGAACCGAACCGAGGATCGACATGAGCCAGGCGCAGTACACCACCCAGGGCGACATCGCCGTCATCACCTTCGCCAACCCGCCGGTCAACGGGCTTGGTCACGCTTTGCGCACCGGCATCGTCGAGGCGGTTCGGCGCGCGGAGTCCGATCCGGCGGTGAAGGCGATCGTGCTCACGGGCGCGGGATCCGCCTTCTCCGGCGGCGCCGACATCCGCGAGTTCAACACGCCCAAGGCACTGGCCGAACCGAGCCTCGGGACGGTCATCCGCGTGGTCGAGAGTGCCGCGAAGCCGACCGTGGCCGCCATCCACGCGGTTTGCATGGGGGGAGGCCTGGAGCTCGCCCTCGGCTGCCATTATCGGATCGCGACCACGGATGCGCAGATCGCGTTGCCGGAGGTGAAGCTGGGCCTCGTCCCCGGCGCCGGCGGCACGCAGCGCCTGCCGCGGCTGGTGCCGCTCGAGACGGCGGTCAACTTCATCGTCGCCGGCAAACCGGTGCCGGCAGCGAAGTTCCAGGGCACGCGGCTCTTCGACCTGATCGTGGAGGGCGACCTGCTCGAGCGCGCCGTGGCATTCGCCCGGGAGGTGGTCGCGCAGGACCGCGGACGCCCGCGCGTGCGGGACCTGAACGTCGAGGCGCCCGATGCCGAGGCCTTCCTGCGCTTCGCCCGCAACATGGTGCAGGCCGCCTCGCGCAGCTTCCCCGCGCCGGTCAAGTGCGTCGACGCCATCGCCGGTGTCATCCACCTGCCGTTCGACGAAGGCGTGCGCGAGGAGCGCCGCATCTTCGTGGAGCTGCTGCAGTCGCCCGAATCGAGGGCCTTGCGCCATGCCTTCTTCGGCGAGCGCGCGGCCTCCAAGATTCCCGACGTGCCGGCGGATACGCCGCTGCGAGAGATCCGCAGCGCCGCGGTGATCGGGGCAGGCACCATGGGCGGCGGGATCGCGATGAACTTCGCCAACGCCGGCATCCCGGTGACGGTGCTGGAAACCTCCCGGGAGGCGCTGGACAAGGGCATGGCGACCGTGCGCGGCAACTACGAGAGCTCCGCGAAGAAGGGTCGCCTTGCGCCCGCGGACGTCGAGAAGCGCATGGGGCTCATCCGGCCGACGCTCTCCTATGACGACGTGAAGGACGCCGACATCGTGATCGAGGCGGTCTTCGAGGACATGGCGGTCAAGGAAAAGGTGTTCCGGCGCCTGGACGAGGTCATGAAGCCGGGCGCCATCCTCGCGAGCAACACGTCCACCCTCGACGTGGACCGGATCGCGGAGTTCACCAGCCGGCCGCAGGATGTCATCGGCACCCACTTCTTCAGCCCGGCCAACGTGATGAAGCTGCTGGAGATCGTGCGCGGCGCGAAGACGGGCAAGGACGTTCTCGCGACCACCATGAATCTCTCCAAGCGGCTGCGCAAGACCGGCGTGGTTTCCGGCGTCTGCGACGGCTTCATCGGCAACCGCATGGTGGAGCAGTACTTCCGCCAGGCCGGCTACCTCGTGGAGGAGGGCGCCAGCCCGCAGCAGGTGGACCGGGCGATCGAGAAGTGGGGCTTCGCGATGGGGCCGTTTCGCATGGGCGACATGGCCGGCAACGACGTCGGCTGGTACATCCGCAAGCGCCGCTACCAGGAGCGGCCGGACATGAAGTATCCGCGGTTCATGGACAAGATCTGCGAGCTTGGCCGCTACGGACAGAAGACCGGCGCCGGCGTCTACCGCTACGAGAAGGGACGGCGCGACGCCATCCCGGACCCGGCGGTGGACGAGCTGATCGCCCGTCACCGCGAGGAGATCGGCGTGAAGCCGCGCGCGATCGACGACGACGAGATCGTGCACCGGCTGGTGCTCGCGCTGGTCAACGAGGGCGCGGCGATCCTGGAAGAGGGCATCGCGTTGCGCGCCTCCGATATCGACATGGTCTACCTGACCGGCTACGGCTTTCCGCTGCACCGCGGCGGCCCGATGCTGTACGCCGACATGATGGGCCTGTACAACGTGGTGGACCGGATGAAGCGCTTCGCGGCCAATCCGCATGGCGATCCGGCGTTCTGGACCCCGGCGCCCCTGCTCGCGAAGCTCGCGGCCGAAGGCAAGAGCTTCAACGGATGACGAGCTTCATGCGATCGGCGCCGGCCGGGTTTGGAAGTGACGAGGTGTTGGCAATCTTCGAAGGATCAGGAGTTCAACATGCGTGAAGCGGTCATCGTCTCCACGGCGCGTACCGGGCTCGCCAAGAGCTGGCGCGGCGCCCTCAACCTCACGCATGGCGCCACCATGGGTGGCCACGTGGTGCGTGCCGCGATCGAGCGGGCGGGGCTCGAGCCGGGCGAGGTGGAGGACGTGCTGATGGGGTGCGCCAATCCGGAGGGGGCAACCGGCAGCAACATCGCCCGGCAGGTAGCCCTCGCCGCGGGCTGCCCGGTCAGCGTGAGCGGCATGACGGTGAACCGGTTCTGCTCTTCAGGGCTGCAGACCATCGCGCTGGCGGCTCAGCGCATCATGGCGGGCGAGGGCGATGTCTTCGTCGCCGGGGGGCTGGAGTCCATCTCTTGCGTGCAGAACGAGATGAACACGCACATGCTGATGGACAAGCACCTGAAGGAGTCGAAGCCGGAGATCTACTGGCCGATGCTCCAGACAGCGGAGATGGTGGCCAAGCGCTACCGCATCGACCGCGCCCGGATGGACGAGTACGGCGCCCGAAGCCAGCAGCGCGCGGTCGCCGCGGCGAAGGAAGGGCGCTTCCGTGACGAGATCGTCCCGATCACCGTCACGATGGGCGTTGCCGACAAGGCGAGCGGCCAGCTCTCCCTGCGCGAGGTCACGCTGGACGACGACGAAGGGCGGCGCCCGGATACCACGCTCGAGGGCGTCTCCGCCATCCGGCCAGCCATCCCCGGTGGCGTGATCGCCGCCGGCAACGCGAGCCAGTTCTCGGACGGCGCCGGTGCCTGCGTGGTGATGGAGGCGAAGCTCGCCGAGAAGCGCGGGCTGCAGCCGCTCGGCTACTTCCGAGGCTTCGCGGTGGCCGGATGCGAACCGGACGAGATGGGAATCGGGCCTGTGTTCGCCGTGCCCAAGCTGCTGGAACGCACCGGCAAGCGCATCGACGACATCGATCTCTGGGAGCTCAACGAGGCCTTCGCCGTGCAGGTGCTCTACTGCCGCGACCAGCTCGGGATTCCCGACGAGCGGCTCAACGTGAACGGCGGCGCCATCGCCGTCGGACACCCGTATGGCATGAGCGGACAGCGGTTGACCGGCCACGCCCTCATCGAAGGACGCCGCCGCAAGGCCAGGCACGCGGTGGTGACCATGTGCATCGGGGGCGGCATGGGCGCGGCCGGGCTGTTCGAGATCACATGAGCAGCCCCGGCGTCCTGAAGCTGTTCGACCTGGCCGGACGGAAGGCGATCGTCACCGGCGGCTCCCGCGGCCTCGGCCTGCAGATCGCCGAGGCGCTCGGGTCGATGGGCGCGGAGCTGGTGCTTGCCGCGCGCAAGGCAGACGAGCTCGATCAGGCGGTACGGCACCTCGCCGGGCTCGGCGTCACCGCGCACGGCATCCCGGCGGACCTGGGCAAACCGGAGCAGGTCCTCGGCTTCGCCGACGCGGCCCTCGCCCGGCTCGGGCAGGTGGACATCCTGGTGAACAACGCCGGCGCCACCTGGGGCGCACCCGCGGAGGACCATCCGCTGGAAGGTTGGCTCAAGGTGGTCAACCTCAACCTCACGGGCGTCTTCCTGCTCACGCAGGCGATCGGCAAGCGCGCCATGATTCCGCGCAAGTACGGCCGCATCCTCACCGTCGCGTCCGTCGCCGGCTTGCGCGGCAACCCCCCCGGGCTGCAGGAGACGATCGGCTACAACACGACCAAGGGCGGGCTGGTCAACTTCACCCGCGCGCTCGCCTGCGAATGGGGCCGCCATGGCATCACGGTGAACGCGCTCGCGCCCGGGTTCTTCCCGTCCAGGATGACCGCCGCCACGCTCGACGACATCTCCGAGACGGTGATGGCACGCACCCCGTTGCATCGCCTCGGCGACGACGAGGACCTGAAGGGGGCGGCGTTGCTCTTCTGCTCCGCCGCCGGCAAGCACATCACCGGGCAGATCCTCGCGGTCGACGGCGGCGCGACGGCCTCCTGACGAGGCCGTCGCGGGCGCCACACCTCCTTTCGGGGCCACGGCCCCGAGTCACCCTCCCTACGGAACATGACCGATCCGCACCAGGCCAGCGAGCGCATCCCCTTTCCGGCCCCCATCCCGTACATCGAGTCGCTCGGCGTCGAGTTGCTCGAAATGGCCGACGGCAGGTCGGTCGCCGCCATGACGCCGAAGCCGGAGCACCGGAACTCCTGGGGCGTGGTCCACGGTGGCGTGCTGATGGCCCTGCTCGACTTCGCGATGTCGATGGCAAGCCGGTCGGCCGTGCGACCGGCTGGAGCGGGGTCCGCCGAGGCGGGAACGCCTTCTGCACCCGCGAAGCCGGCGGCAGCCGCAGAAGCGGCCGCGCCGCCGACCGAGGGCAGCCTGACGGTGGAGATGAAGACCAGCTTCCTGCGGCCGGCCCGGGGACGACTCACGGTCACCGGGCGCTGCCTGCAACCCGGCCGAAGCCTCAGCTTCTGCGAAGCCGAGATCGCCGATGCCGGCGGCGCCCTGATCGCGCGCGCCTCCGGCACCTTCAAGTTCTGGAGCAAGCAATGACGAACGACCTGATGAACCGCCGCATCGTCCTCGCGCGCCGCCCGCGCGGCGGCGTCACACCGGAGGATTTCCGCATCGAGGAGGCGCCGGTCGGCGAGATCGCCGACGGCGAGCTCCTGGTACGAAACCTCTATCTCTCGCTGGACCCGTACATGCGCGGCCGGATGGACGAGGGTCGCTCCTACGCGAAGCCGGTCGAGGTGGGGCAGCTCATGGAAGGCGGCACGGTGGGAGAGGTGGTGGCCTCTCGCCACCCGGGCTTCAAGGCGGGTGACCGGGTGCAGGGGCCACTCGGCTGGCAGCTCTTCGCCAGGACCGATGGCCGGGGCGTGACACGGATCGCGGCGGGCAAGGCGCCGCTCAGCGCCTACCTGGGCGTGATCGGGATGCCGGGCGTCACGGCCTGGTACGGATTGAACCGGATCCTGGAACCCAAGCCGGGACAGACCTTGTGCGTGAGCGCCGCGAGCGGCGCGGTGGGATCGGTCGTGGGCCAGCTTGCGAAGGCTGCGGGCTGCCGCGTGGTGGGCATCGCGGGCGGACCGCAGAAGTGCGCGCTGGTGGTCGACGAGTTCGGCTTCGATGCCTGCATCGACCACAAGGCGGGCGACCTGGAGCAGGCGATCGCGGCGGCCACGCCCGACGGCATCGACCTTGTCTTCGAGAATGTCGGCGGCCAGGTGCTCGATGCGCTGCTCGCGCGGATGAACACCTTCGGGCGGGTGGCGGTGTGCGGCCTCATCGCCGGCTACGACGGACAGGACATCCCGATGCGGCGGGTGCGCTCGATCCTGGTCAATCGCCTGCGGCTGCAGGGGTTCATCATCAGCGATCACCTGGACATCTGGCCGCAGGCCCTGGGCGAGCTCGCCGATCGCGTCGGCAACGGCAGCCTCAAGTACCGCGAAACCATCGCGGAGGGCCTCGAGCGCGCCCCGGAGGCATTCATCGGCCTGCTCAAGGGCGGCAACGTCGGCAAGCAGCTCGTTCGCCTGGCGCCGGAGAAGACGGCGACCGCCCAGGAGGGGTGACACCATGCTCGACGACTTCGGCGGCAAGGTCGCTGTCATCACCGGCGCGGGCAGTGGCTTCGGGCGCGAGTTCTCGCGGTTCGCCCAGCGGCTCGGCATGCGGCTGGTGCTGGCCGACATCCAGGCGGACGCGCTGGAGGAAACCGCCGCCGAGATGCGCGGTGCCGGCGCCGATGTCGTCGCCGAGCGGATCGACGTCTCGGTCGGCAGCGATGTCGAGCGTCTCGCACGCCGTGCGCGCGAAGCCTTCGGCCGTACCGATCTGCTCTTCAACAACGCCGGGGTCGGCAGCGGCGGCCTGATCTGGGAGAACACCGAACGCGACTGGCAGTGGGTGCTGGGCGTCAATCTCTGGGGCGTGGTCCACGGCATCCGCGCGTTCGTCCCCGACATGCTGGCGCGGCCGGGAGCGGGCCACGTGGTGAACACCGCCTCGGTGGCCGGACTGCTGGCGCCGCCGCTCATGGGCATCTACAGCGCGAGCAAGCACGCGGTGGTCGCGATATCGGAGACGCTCTATCACGACCTGCGACACGTCGGCGCCGCGATCGGCTGCTCCGTGCTGTGTCCGGCCTTCGTGCCCACGGGCATTCACCGCTCCGAGCGGAACCGGCCGGCGACCATGGCCGAGGAAGCGGAGACGCCGTCGCAGCTGGCGGCGCGCGAATCGGTGGCGAAGGCAGTCGGTGCCGGCCGGCTCGGGGCGGCCGAAGTGGCGAAGATCACCTTCGAGGCGATCCGCAACGACACCTTCTACATCGTCACGCACCCCAAGATCCTCGGCTCGATCGCCTTGCGCCACGAAGACATCGCACTGCGTCGCAACCCGAGCGACCCCTACACCTACCGACCCGCTTGATCGATCCGGACGTCGCCAAGGTACTGCTCGCGGCCAGCCGTTCGCGCGCGCCCTCCTACCAGGCGATCGGTCCCGAGGCGGCTCGCGCTCTCTACGAACGCACGGCGCCGATCCTGGACGTGGCGCCGGAGCCGCTCGCGCTGGTCGACGACCTGGTCGTGGAGGATGGCATCGCGAACAGGGGCGGGGTGCCGCTCCCGGTACGCCGCTACTGCGCGACCGAGCCGTCCTGGGCGGAGTTGCGACCGGCGCTCCTCTACTTCCACGGCGGCGGCTTCATGATCGGGTCGGTGCAGACCCACGATCGCCTGTGCCGGCGGCTCGCGGCGCTGTCGGGCTGCTTCGTGCTCTCGGTGGACTATCGCCGCGCGCCGACGCATCGCTTTCCGGCAGCAGTCGACGACGCATTCGACGCGCTCGCCTGGCTGATGCGCGAGGCGCCTTCGCTCGGCATCGACCCCGGCCGCATCGCGGTAGGTGGCGACAGCGCCGGCGGCACGCTGGCAGCGGCCTGCGCGTTGCACGCCCGCGACCGCGGCTGGCCGCTCGCGCTCCAGATCCTGTTCTACCCCGGGCTCGGTGCCGAGCAGGACACCGGCTCGCACCAGGCGTTCGCCAAGGGCTACCTGCTCGATGCCGAGCTGATCCAGTGGTTCTTCTCGCACTACCTGCGCAAGCCCGAGGATCGGTTCGACTGGCGCTTCGCCCCGCTCGTGCACCCGGACGTCGCCGGCGTGGCGCCGGCCTGGATCGCACTCGCCGAATATGATCCGCTGGTGGACGAAGGCAAGGCGTATGCCGAACGGCTCTCGGCGGCCGGGGTCGCGGTGGAGTCCCGGGTCTACCCGGGCATGATCCACTCGTTCCTCCTGTTCGGCGGCCTGGTGCGCATGGCGCGCGTCGCCCACCACGAGGCGGCCGATGCGCTGCGGCGCTATCTCGCGGCCGCCTGAGAAAGCCATGCGCGAGGACGGCGCGCGAGGAACCGGGATGCCGTGACGGCAAGGAGGAAGGAAGTGTCGATCGATCAGTTCTCGATGGTCCACCCCCTGCGCGTGCGCTGGGCCGAGGCCGACATGCAGGGCGTGGTGTTCAACGCCCACTACCTCGCGTACTTCGACATCGGGATCACCGAGTACTGGCGCCTGCTGGCTCAGGGCCGGCAGGAATGGCTGGACGAAGCATTCGAGCATCTCTTCGTGGTGAAGGCGACGGTGGAATTCCACCGGCCGGCACGCTTCGACGACGAGCTCGTCGTGGCGGTGCGCTGCGCGCGACTGGGTCGCTCGAGCATGACGATGGATTTCGAGATCCATCGCGGCGAAGAGCACCTGATCAGCGGCCAGAGCATCTACGTGTACGCCCGGGACGGGAAGTCGCTGCCGATACCGGACGACCTGCGCAGGCGCATCCACGGTTTCGAGAAGATCCCGCCGCTCTGACGACCCCCGGGGCGGTAGGACCGGTCAGAGGTTCTCGGCCACCGTGCCGAGCGGCCGGCCGCGCGGGCCGAAGCTGCGCTCGACGAAGAGCACGCCGCCGCCGCGCGCCACCACGACGACGGTGCTCGCGCGCGTGCCGTAGTGCTCGTCCACGATGAAGGGTGCCGACAGCAGCCGTTCCCGCGCCGGATCCAGGCCGGTGGACGGCAGCTCGGAGTCGGGAGCGGGTGTACGATCCGAGAGCGCCTGCAGCAGGCGCTCGGCCAGGCGGCCGGCATCGCCACCCGCGGCCGCCAGTGCGGTGTCCAGCCCCGCCAGCAACCGGTCGGTCTTGGGCCAGGACACCCCGAGGGTCGCATTCGAGAGCGCGTGGCTGCCGCGGCCAAGGGGGTGCCACGCGCCGTCCGGCAGATTGTTGAGGTATCCCACGTCGACACGGGCCGCCCCGGCGCGTCCGTGGATCGCCGCCGCGATCAGGTTGAATCCGGCATACGCCTGCGGTGGCGGCTGGAGTCGCGACATCCAACGCCCGGGCGGCTCGTCGGCCCGAAGGAACGCGCTCACCAGGCCGCCGCGCGACGGCGGCGCCGCGCCGGCGCCCGCGGGCGGAGGCGATGGCATCAGCCCCGGCCGCAGGTTGGTGAGCGCCGCGAGCCTCAATCCGCCGGAGCCCGGCAGGCGGCGTAGCGCAAGCCACGAGCCGCCGGCCTGCAGGTCCCGCCCGCCGAAGATGTCGTTGTCCGGCGCAGCCCACCAGGCTGCCGGGGCAGCGTGGCGGTCATGGAACTCGTCACGATTGGCGGCGAGGACGAACGACCACGGCCCCGGTGGGTCGACGGCGACGGCGATCAGGCACACGGCAGCAAAGGTCCGATGCGGCGCGGCAGGTCGCCGCGTCAGCGCTGCGGCCGATTGGCGGGCGCAGGCGCGGGCACCGGATAGGGCAGCGGCAGTCGCGTGAGCCGGCCGTCGCCGATGCGCAGGGACGCGGCGGCTCCGCCGGCGTCCTCCAGAGCCTCCCAGGGCACGCCGGCCGCGTCGATCCGCGCCTCGAAGAGGACCAGATAACGTTCCGCGCCGGGCAACGCCGCAGCGAGCACGACCTGCCCGACCGGTTCGGTCGACACGTCGGAGTCGGTCGTCACGTCCGTGCCGGACGCGGGCAGCGCACCCTCACCGACTGCCAGGTACATGCGGCGCTTGAGCTTGCCCAGGTACTGCGTGCGCGCGACCACCTCCTGGCCCGGGTAGCAGCCCTTGCGGAAGCTCACGCCCTGGACCAGCTCGAAGTTCACCATCTGCGGAACGAAAAGATCCTGGTTGCCGGCATCGATCCTGGGGATACCGGAGAGGGCCTCCAACCGGAGCCAGTCGTCCTGGTGGATCACGGCCTCGCCGGCCCGGGCGAGCACGTCGTCGAGGTCCGCGGCGGGCAGCGCCACCAAGCCTCGAACAACCCGCTCGCGGGCACCGGGGACGAACCCGGCCCGCTCGAGCGCCTCGGCCTGCCCGGCGCCGATCACGACCTCCGGCAGCGTCACGCGCAGCACCGGCTCGGCGGCCGACACAGGCTGGGCCACGGGAAGCGGATCGGCGTCGGCCGCGACGAGTCCGACCAGGGCGAAGGCCTCGCTCGCGTCCTCCACCCGTACCTTGGCGCGCAGGACGAACATCGCAAGGCGCTTGGCCACGGCGGCCGCGATATCGCGACTGCAGGCAAGCCAGTAGACGGGCGGATCGGCGGCGTCGCGCCAGATCCAGAAGCTCGCGGCAAGGCGACCCTTCACCGAGCAGTAGCCGGCGAGCCTGGCCAGGCATGGCTCGAGTCCGGCGACGTCGTTGGTCAGCTGCGCCTGCAGGAAGGCCTCGGCCTCCGGCCCATGCACCTTCAGCAGGCCCAGGACAGGCAGCGGCGCGATCCCGGTAGGGACCAGCGTGGCAGAAGAGGGGGAGAGTTGGGACAAGGGTCGCTCCGGGTTGCCACTCGTCCAGCCGCCCCTGCGCGGATCGGGCCCGGTCACGGTGGGCGAGGGGTACCCCGGTATTATAGGAAGCGGTGCAATCCAAGCCCGAACAAGCTCCTTCGACCGATGCGTAGATTCCTGCTCGTCCTGCTGCAGCTCACGCTGCTCCTGGCCCTGGCGGCCGGGATCGGTGCCGGCTACAAGTGGTGGCAGTACGGCAACGAGGAGGTCATCGCGCCAGGCAACACGGCCAGTTTCGAGATACGGCGAGGCGAAGGCGGGCGTCCGATCGCCGCCACGCTGCGTGGCGCCGGAATCCAGGTCGAGCCGTGGGAGCTCTCGCTGGCCTGGCGGCTGCGCGGCGACAGCTCGCGCATCAAGGCGGGGCGCTACGAGCTGGAAGGTCCCGTGACGCTGCGCGGCCTGATGGACCAACTGGTGCTCGGCCAGGCGCCGAAGGAGTACATGATCGCCCTGATCGACGGCTGGAACATCCGACAGGTGCGCGAGGCGCTCGCCCGCGCACCCGAGCTCGTCCAGGCCACCGCCGGGCTCAGCGACGAGCAGCTCATGCAGAAGCTGGGGGCGGATGTCGCGCATCCCGAAGGCATGTTCGCACCCGATACCTACGCCTATCCGCCCGGTGGCTCGGACCTCGACGTTCTGGCCAGAGCATTCCGCCTGCAGCAGCAGCGCGTGGCCGAAGCGTGGGCGGCCCGCGCGGAGGATCTGCCGCTCAGGGACGAGCGCGAGCTGCTCATCCTCGCCTCGATCGTGGAGAAGGAATCGGCTCGCGACGACGAGCGGCCGCTGGTGGCAGGCGTCTTCGTGAACCGTCTGCGGCGCGGCATGCCGCTGCAGAGCGACCCGACCACCATCTACGGCATCGGCGAGGCCTTCGACGGCAACCTGCGACGCAATCATCTGCGCACCGACACACCCTACAACACCTACACCCGTGGCGGCCTCACGCCCACGCCGATCTCCATGCCGGGAAAGGGCGCGCTCGCAGCCACCGCCAATCCGGGCCAGACCAGCGCGCTCTACTTCGTTTCCCGCGGCGACGGCACCAGCGAGTTCTCCGAGACGCTGGAGCGCCACAACCGCGCGGTGAATCGCTACCAGCGCAAGGCGCGATGAAGAAGGGCGGTCCGTTGACCGGGCGCTTCATCACCTTCGAGGGCATCGACGGCGCCGGCAAGAGCACTCACCTCAGCCGCTGCGCCCAGTGGCTGCGGGATCACGGCATCGCCGTGGTGGTGACGCGCGAGCCTGGCGGGACCGAGCTCGGCGAGGCGATCCGCGACTGGTTCCTGCACCAGCCCACCGACGCGCGGACCGAGGCGCTCCTCGCCTTCGCCGCGCGCAGCGATCATCTCGAGCGCCTGGTTCGGCCCGCGCTGGCCGCCGGCGAATGGGTGGTCTGCGACCGGTTCACGGACTCCACGGTGGCCTATCAGGGCGCCGGCCGCGGCCTGGGCGCCGACCGCGTGGAGCAACTCGAGCAGTGGCTCCATCCCGACCTGCGGCCCGACCGGACCTACCTGTTCGACCTGGACCCGGCCGAGGCGGCGCGACGGCGTGCGAGCGCGCGCGCGGCCGACCGCTTCGAGGCCGAGGACATCGCCTTCTTCACGCGCGTGCGCGCAGGCTACCAGGCGCGCATGGCGGCGGAGGCGGCGCCGACGGTTCCCGGTGGCGGCGCGCGGGGGCTGCACCGCCGAATGCTGGCGATCGATGCGAGCGGAGAGCCGGAGGCGATCTGGCGCCAGCTGGAGGAGGACCTCGACTTCTGCCGCCAGCTCTGGACGAGCGACGCGCGGTGAGGCCGTACTTCGAGGCACAGGCCGCGCTGGTGGCACGCCTGCTGGGCGAGGAAGATCGGCTCGCGCACGCGCTTCTGCTGGCCGGCGCACCGGGGGTCGGAAAGGGCCGCACCGGCCTGGCCCTTGCGCAGGGCCTGCTCTGCGAAACGCCCCTGGCCAAGCGGACCGGCGGCATGGCCTGTGGCGACTGCCCCGGCTGCCATTGGTTCGAAGCCGGCAATCATCCGGACTTCCGGCCGGTGGCGCTCCTCGCGAAGGACGGCAAGCTCGCCTGGGAAATCTCGATCGACCAGGTGCGCGAGCTGGAGGAGTTCGCCGCCCTGTCCGCGTTCCGGGACGGCGCGCGCGTCGTGCTGGTCGACCCTGCGGAGACTCTCAGCGTCCCGGCGGCCAACGCGCTCCTCAAGATGCTGGAAGAGCCGGGCGGGCGCACCTGGTTCATCCTGGTGACTCACCGGCCCGACAGTCTCCCGGCGACGGTGCGGTCACGTTGCCGGCTGGTTCCGGTCCCGTCGCCCGAGGCGGCCGAGCAGCAGCGATGGCTGGTCGCCGAGGCAGGCGTGCCGCCCGGGGATGCGGCGCGCCTGGTCGCGTGGTCGGGCGGCGCGCCGTTGCACGCACGCCACCTCGCTGACCCCTCCAACCTGACCGCTTATCGGCGCCTGCTGGAGGCCATCGCCTCCCTGCCCGAGACTGGGAGCGTCGCAGTGGCGGATACCGTCGCGGCCGCGGGCGTCGAGCAGTGGTATCCGCTGCTGCAGCGCTGGGTGAGCGACCTGGCCCGGGTGAGTGCCGGCGCATCGCCGCGATTCTTCGCGGACTCGGCGCCTCGGCTGGCGCAGTTGCGGCAACGCAGCTCGCTTGCCGGCCTGGCCCGGGCCTCGGCCAGTCTGCAGCGCCAGGCGACGCTCTTGCGGCATCCGCTCAATCCGCGGCTGCTGCTCGAGTCCTCGCTCGAGCTGTACCTGGACGCCTTTCGGAACCGAACATGAGCACGATCGCCGCCGACAAAGAGAGCAACGCCAAGGCCACGCTGCGGCCCAGCGTGATCTCGCTGTCGATCAAGGAGAAGGGCGCGCTCTACGCGGCATACATGCCCTTCATCGAGAACGGCGGTCTCTTCGTGCCCACGCAGCGGCCTGCCCAGCTCGGCGACGACCTGTACGTCATCCTCACGCTGATGGACGATCCGACCAAGGTGGCGATCCCCGGCAAGGTGGCGTGGATCACGCCGGGCGGCACGCCAGGGCGTCCGCAGGGCATCGGCATCCAGTTCAGCAAGACCGAGGCGAGCCAGCAGGCGAGGGCACGGATCGAGAACCTCCTCGGATCCGCGATAAAATCGTCGCGACCGTCGAACACGGTCTGAGCGGCGCGCTCGCGCCGGCGCGAGCGGCGTTTCCGGCCGCCTCCTGAGTGGCCAAGGCACTCGGCGCCGGCCGCACGTCGATCCCACTCCCCTCGCCAAACCCGCCGATGCTCGTCGATTCCCATTGCCATCTGGATTTTCCGGAGCTGCGTCAACGCCTGCCCGAAGTGCTCGACAACATGGCCGCGGCCGACGTGGAGCACGCCCTGTGCATCAGCGTCACGATCGAGGACTGGCCCGGCGTGGCCGCGCTCGCGGCGGCACACCCGGCACGCCTGAGCGCTTCCGTCGGCGTCCATCCGGACTCGGCCGACGTGCAGGAGCCGACGGTGCAGCAGCTCGTCGAGCTCGCCCGCACCGAGGGCATCGTCGGGATCGGCGAGACCGGGCTCGACTATTTCCGGGCGAGCGGCAATCTCGCCTGGCAGCGTGAACGTTTCCGGACGCACATCCGGGCCGCGCGGGATTGCGGCAAGCCGCTCATCGTCCACACGCGCGCGGCGCGCCAGGACACGCTGCGGATCATGCGGGAGGAGCGGGCCGGCGACGCCGGTGGCGTGATGCACTGCTTCACCGAGGACTGGGACACGGCGAGCGCTGCGCTCGACCTGGGATTCCACATCTCCATCTCCGGCATCGTCACCTTCAAGAACGCGGCGACGGTGCGCGACGTGGCGACGCGGGTGCCGCTCGATCGGCTGCTCGTGGAGACGGACTCCCCGTACCTCGCGCCGGTGCCCAACCGGGGCAAGACCAACGAACCGGCATGGGTTGCCCATGTGGCGGCGGCGGTCGCCCAGCTGCGCGGCATCACGCTCGAGGAGCTCGCCCACGCCACCACGGCCAACTACTACCGCCTCTTCGGCCGGCCTTCCTGACCGATCACCGGGGGGATACGCCTGCGTCGGCGCCGGTCGCGCCACAATCACACCGGATGCGGGCCCGCAGGGACCGTTCGGAAGGCAGGCGCGACCCCTCGCACTGCGGCGAGCGATACTACAGATCCTACGTCGACCCTTCGACATGACTTCGGGGCATGTTGGACAGGATGAGAACCACCCAGACCAGCGCGCCAATGCGGCGCCTCGCGGCGCTTTGCGTCGCCGCGCTCCTCGCCGGCGGCTGCGCCACCAACCAGGGCGCGGAAGAGGGCGCCGATGTTCGCGCATCGTTCGGCGAGGTGCGCCCGGGGCCATCCGCGGATCGCGTGATCGGCGGCATTGCCGAGATGGTGGTCACCGACCGGCTGTGGCCGACCTTCGAGGAAGCGCGCGAAAACCGCATCGCGATGGTGACCGACGGCACGCCGCTCTACGCGTACATCCGGGCCAACCGGCCGCTGGGCGAGCTCGCCCACCCGGCGAACCCCGACGGCAGCTACACGTTCAGCGAGTATCCGCACCTCTTCCTGCAGGTCGGTGACAACGAGAGCCTGCGCATTCTCAACACCTGCTACCTGACCCTGACCGGCGAGGAGACGCGCGCGAGAGAGATCGTCGTGCCGCTCGCGCCGCTCACCAACCGGCCCGGCCAGGTGCCGGCCGACTGCTGGCTTGCCACCGTGGCGGACGCCCGCGCCGGCAAGCGTGTGTTCGAGGTCCGGCTGGCCGGATTCGCCGGCAAGTTCGAAAGCTGGCTGCCCGTGCCGGATCTGCTCGCGATCGCTCCCGTCCCCGCGGACTTCACCGGCGGGGTCGGCGAGTACGCCACCATGTTGCGGGCTACCCCGATGCGCAACGCCACGCTGGTGGCGAGCGCGGCGCCCACGATGCCCACCGCGGTCGCCACTCCGATCCGGGGCTCGTCGCTCGTCGCGGTCAATTCGGCGCCGCTTCCGGGAGAGCGCCACGACCTGGGCGGCAGCCGGATGGAGCTGCAGCTTCAATCGCTCAGCGTGGCCTTGCTGGGCCGGCGTCCCAGCGAGACCTACTTCGTGGACCGCCAATGGACCAGCACGACCGACCAGCGCGGGCGCGTGATCCAGCAGCATGCGCGCGCGGCCGCGGTGTTCAAGGGCGCGACCTGCAACTGGATACCGCTCAAGGCGTTCCGCCGGCCCGGCGCGCAGACGCTGATAGACGTGGAACGGGCCGGCGACCCGATCGACATCAACTGCTCCGACCTGCGCTAGGCGCGCAAACCAGCGCCGCGCCAGGCGCGGAGGGCGGCGCCGCCTAAGGTGCTCCCTGTCCCGGAGGCCGGCCCTCCACGGGGGTGTCGGCGCGACCGGCGAGGCACATCAGGGTCTGCTGCCCGGTGGCACACGCATGCCACTGCCCGTCGCGACGCGCGAAGACCTGCAACTCGCAGAACGTGATGGTGCGGCCGGAGCGCACCACCTGGCCCACCGCACGCAGCCGATCGCCTTGCGCCGGGGTGATGAGGTTGAGCTTGTACTCGATCGTGAGGACGCTGCTCTGCGCCGGGAAGAGGGTGTAGCCGGCGTAGCCGCCGGCGCTGTCCGCGAGCGCACCGCTCACGCCCGCGTGGAAGAACCCATGCTGCTGCGTCAGGTGCGCGCCGTGGTCCGCCTCGATGACGACCCGCCCCGGTGCGACCTCCATGAGCCGGGCGCCCAGATGCCGCATGAAGCCCTGGCGCGAGAAGCTTTCGCGAACGCGCTCGGACCAGTCCTCGATGCGTGGTGTGAACACTTGCGTCATGAGCGAGGCTCGCCGGCGTGGGTGGCGCTATATTGTATGAGACATGCCTACGTCCCCCTCGCAACCCGCCTCCCGGTTCGCCCGCTACCTTTCGGCCTCGCCGCTGCGCGAGCCCCGGTTCCGCGTGTTCTACGCCGGCTCGGTCGGTACGGCGCTCGGCTACACCATGCAGGCGGCAATGGCGGCCTGGGTGATGGCCACGCTCACGCCATCGGCGCTCATGGTCGCCATGGTGCAATCGGCGAGCACCGTCCCGTTCCTGCTCTTCGGGCTCATCGCCGGCTCGCTCGCCGACATCATGGATCGGCGACGCGTGATCATCGCGACGCAGCTCGTCATGCTGTCGGCCACCGGTGCGCTTGCGGTCATCGAGATGACCGGCCTCGTCGGCCCGAGCCTGGTGCTGCTGCTCACCTTCGCCTGCGGTGCCGGCTTTACCTTCTATCTGCCGGCCCAGCAGGCAAGCGTCAACGACCTGGTCGCGCGTGAGGACCTCCCGCAGGCGATCGCGCTGGGCGCCGTGGCCTTCAACGTGGCCCGCGCCGTCGGTCCGGCGGTAGCCGGCGCGGTGGCGGCCTGGACCGGTTCCGGAAGCGCGCTGCTGATGAGCTCGCTCTTCTTCGTGCCGATGATGTTCGGCGTGCGAAGCGTCCGGGTGACCGAGCGGTCGCTGCCCGGCGTGCCGGAGAAGCTCTGGGCAGGCGTGCAGAGCGGCGTGCGCTATGCGCGGCATTCGCCGGCGATGCGCTCGCTGGTGGTGCTCAACCTGACCTTCACGCTGTGCGCAAGCGCGCTCTGGGCGCTGCTGCCCGTGATCGCGCGGGATCAGCTCGGGCTCGGCCCCGGCGGCTACGGCCTGCTGTTCGGCACCTTCGGGGCCGGCGCGGTGGTCTCGGCCGTCACCATTCCCGGCCAACTGAAGCGGCGCGGCCTGCAGAAGGTGGTGCGAGCGAGCATCATCCTGTGGATCGTCGCGACGCTCGTGGTGGCGGCAACCGGCTTCGCGGTCGTCGCGCTGGCCGGCGCATTCCTCGCCGGCGGCGCCTGGGTCGGCGTGCTCTCCAGCCTCGCGGCCGGGACGCAGAGCACCGCGCCCGCCTGGGTACGCGCGCGTGCCGTGTCGATCAACCTGCTGGCCATGCAGACCGGGCTCGCGGTCGGCAGCGTGATCTGGGGGATGCTGGCCTCGGCCCTGGAGGTTCGAGCGGCGACGGCGCTGTCGGCCGCGTTGATGCTGCTGTTGCAGCTGTTGAGCCAGCGCGTGCGCGTGCAGCTCGGCAGCGAGGCCGACGTCACGCCCTTCGCTCGCCTTCCCGAGCTGGTGGTCTCCGCCGAGCCGCGACCCAACGACGGCCCGGTGCTGGTCCAGGTGGAGTACCGCATCGATCCCGACAAGCGGGCCGCGTTCCTGCAGGCGATCCAGGCGGTGGAGGCGACCCGGCGCCGCAACGGCGCCACGAGCTGGCGCGTCTTTCGGGACATCGAGGAGAGCGACCGCTTCATCGAGCGCTACGTGATCGCCTCCTGGGCCGAATACGTCCGACTGCGCATGCGCATGACCGTCGCCGACCGGATGCTGCAGAACCGCGTGGTCGAGCTCCAGCGCAAGGACGTCCCGACCCGCATCTCCCGCTACATCGGGATCGATCCGCACGAACGCGCGAGGGAAGCCGCCGCGGGTTCCCCGCCAGGCACTGCTGCGGGTTCGCCGCCAGGGGCCGCTACGGGTTCCGCGCCAGGCGAAGCCCGGTGAACTGCCAGCGCGCCTCGGGCGGGAAGAAGTTGCGATAGCTTGCCCGCAGGTGCGTGCGCGAGGTGGCGAACGAGCCGCCGCGCAGGACGTACTGGTTGCACATGAACTTGCCGTTGTACTCGCCCACGGCGTCGTCGGTCGCGCGAAAGCCAGGGTAGGGCGCATAGGCGCTGGAGGTCCACTCCCAGAGGTCGCCCCAGAGCTGTGCGATCGACGGCGTGGTGGGCGATGGCGCCGGCAGGGGACGCAATGCACCCCCCTCGAGCAGGTTCGCCCCATCACCTCCGTGCGCCTGCCGGGTGGTGCCCCGCGCCGCATGCTCCCACTCCGCCTCCGTCGGCAGCCGCCCGCCGGCCCAGCGCGCGTAGGCATCCGCCTCGAAGTAGCTGAGATGCGCCACCGGCTCGTCGGGAACGAGCGGCTCGAGCCCCTGCAGGCCGTACACCGCGATGGAGGTGCCGTCGCCCACCCAGTAGAGCGGAAGCGACCAGCCCTCGGCCTGGAGCCGGTCCCAGCCGAGCGAAAGCCATAGCTCGGGTCGGCGGTAGCCGCCGTCCTCGATGAAGGCCTGGAACTCGCCGCAGGTGACGAGCCGCGTCGCCAGCTCGAAGGGCTGGAGCAGGACCTCGTGCGACGGGCCCTCGTTGTCGAAGGCAAAGCCCTCGTCCTCTCGGCCGAGCCGCGTGATGCCGCCTTCGAACCGCAGGAAAGCGGGCGGCGAGGTGACGCCGGATGCCCGCGCTCGCGAAGCAAGGCGCGTCGAGTCGTAGGCCGGCGCAAGCGGATTCATCGACAGGAGGTGCTTCACGTCGGTCAGGATCAACTCCTGGTGCTGCTGCTCGTGATTGATCCCGAGCTCCACCAGGTCCGCCAGTCGACCGGGCATGCGACCGGTTTCGATGGCGTCCTGGAGCAGGCGGGTCATCGCGGCTTCGACCGTCCGGCGGTAGGTATGCACCTCCTCGAGCGTCGGACGCGTGAGGAGCCCACGCTGCGGCCGCGGATGCCGCGCGCCGACGGCGTTGTAGTAGGAGTTGAAGAGCATCCGGTAAGCGGGGAAGGGCGCAACGTAGTCCGCGGCGAACTCGCCCAGCACGAAGGTCTCGAAGAACCAGGTGGTATGCGCGAGATGCCACTTGACCGGACTGGCATCCGGCATCGACTGCGGCTGGCAGTCCTCCGGGGAGAGCGGCGCGGCCAATGCCTCGGTCGCCTTGCGCACCTCGCCAAAGCGAGCGAGCAACGCCGCCATCCGGCGCGTGGCGTCGAGGTGCGTGGAAGACAGGTCGGGTGCATTCATGCCGCGCTCTCAGTTGACCGCGTGGAAGACGACGTAGCGCTCCTGCTCATCGCACCAGTTGCGCACGTCGCGAAAGCCCGCGTCCCGCAGCATCGTCCGGAATCGCGCAACGGTGTACTTGCAGGCGGACTCGGTATGGATCCGCTCTCCGGCGGCAAACGCGCGCTCGCCGTCGGCCCAATGCGCGGTCATCGCCTCGGTCGCCTCCAGGTGCATCTCGACTCGTGACAGCACCTGGTTGAACAACGCGACGTGACGCCACTTCGCCGGATCGAAATCGGCGCCGATGATGCGATTGACGTTGCGCAGGATGTTCCGGTTGAATGCTGCCGTGACACCGAGTCCGTCGTCATAGGCGCGCTCCAGGACCGGCGCCGGCTTGAGCAGGTCGACGCCGATCAACAGGCCACCGCGGCGCGACTGGGACTGGATGCGTCGCAGGAAAGCCATCGCCTGGTCGGGTGCGAAGTTGCCGATGCTCGACCCCGGATAGAAGAAGAGCGGGCGGGTGTCCTCGATGTCGCGCCGGATCTCCTCCGGCAACTCGAGCGACATGGAGAAATCCATGCCGACGCCGGCCATGCGGATCTGCGGATGGCTCGCCGCGAGCCTTTCCACCGCGCGGCGCACGAACTCGACCGAGATGTCCACCGCGACATAGGAGCTGGGCTCGAGGGTGGCGAAGAGGCTTGCCGCCTTCGCGCAGTTGCCGGCGCCGAGGTCGATCAGCGTGGTGCCCGGGCCCGCGCTCAGTGCGATCTCGTTCGCATTGGCGCGAAGGATCGCGGCCTCCGTCCGCGTCGGGTAGTACTCGTCGAGGAGCGTGATCGCTTCGAACAGATGCGAACCGAGGTCGTCGTAGAAGAACTTCGGGGAGATGGCCGCCTGCGGCTTCAACAGACCGCTCACGATCTCTGCTCGCGGACTCGGTCTTCCCGATGTCGGCGGACACTCGATGAACCGCGGCGGAGTCGGCGTCCGGCCGGCGAGGGCAGGTGCTTGCAATGCGGCGTGTCGGACCACGGTGCCTCCTTGGCTGGCCATAGGAACAGAGGATAAGCGCATCGCCACGCATCGTGCGGCGCAGATGACCCGTCATCCACGACGCGGGGTCCGCATTTTGACACGTGGCCTCGGCTTAACCCGACGCGACGCAATGGGCATACATCTTGCTCGGGGCTCGTTCCTACCGCTTTTCCCGCGCGCACAACCTCGTCGCGGGCCGGTCGCGGACGAGAAATACAGGTAATTCCTGCAGCGTGGCTGACCGTAGCAGTAAAGGAAGGACGAGAATGCCGAGCCGAGCACTTGCGCAAAGTGCCTGACCGAAGGAGACAGGGAGATGCTTCGGCCACGCCCACGCGCGGTGCCGAAACGGTCGCAGGAGACGTCGCCGCAGCGCGTGCGATCCTCGATTGCCTGCCCACGTTCGTCGCCATCGTCGCGCCCGACGGCACCCTTCGGTTCATCAATGCGGCTCCGCTCGCGGCGACCGGCTTCAAGCTCGTCGAACTGATCGGGGCACCGCTCTGGCTCACTCCATGGTGGAAGGACGAGCCCGCGGCGCACGCGCGCTTGCGAGCCGCCTGCGAACGCGCAGCCGGCGGTGAAGCGGTGTACCTCGACCTGCCGATGCGCACGGCCGCGAACGCCGGCACGACATCGGCCGAGATCGATGTCGTACCGCAGCGGGACCGTCGGGGCCGGGTGCATGGATTGGTCGTCTCGGCCGTACCAGCCCGCGCACGCCCGAGCGCGAGCCACGATACCGTGGCCATCGACCAGCGCACCGACGAGTTCCTCGCCATGCTCGCTCACGAGCTTCGCAATCCGCTCGCACCCCTGCGTCATGCCGCCGGGCTGCTGCGGCTCACCGACGAAGGCGATCCGCGCCGGATGGCGATCGGCAGTCTCGTCGACCGCCAGGTCCGGCACATGTCGCGCCTGCTCGATTCGCTGCTCGACGCATCCCGAATCGCGCAGGGCAAGATAACGCTGGAGCTGGAGCCGGTCGAGCTGGTCGGGCTGGTCATGCAGGTGATCGAAGCCGTGCGGCCGGCCACCGAGGCGCGCGGCCAGCAGTTGGCGCTGTCGGCGCCGGACACCGAGCTGTGGACCCGTGGCGACGCGGTTCGGATCAGCCAGATCGTCGAGAACCTGCTCAACAATGCCGCGAAGTTCACCGACGTCCACGGAACGATCCGGGTGAGCCTGCAGGCAGGGCCCAAGCAGGCGATCCTGAGCGTCGCCGACAACGGCCACGGCATCGAGGCGGAGCTGCTGCCGCGCGTGTTCGATCTCTTCATGCAGGGTCCGCGCTCTCTCGACCGCACCCAGGGCGGATTGGGCATCGGCCTTTCCCTGGTGCGCAACCTGATCGCGTTGCACGGCGGAACCGTTACCGCCATCAGCCCCGGTGTAGGAAAAGGCAGCGAGTTCCTCGTGACGCTGCCGCTATCCCGACGCGCGCCCATCCGGGCCGCGAGCTCGAGGGCTTCGCCGAGCTTCGTGCCGCGACGCGTACTGGTGGTGGACGACAATGTCGATGCCGCGGAGAGCCTGGCGGAATTGCTCGCGATGAAGGGTCACGAAACCCGGGCAAGCTTCGAGTCGCGCGCCGCGCTGGAGCTCGCCGACGCGTTCTCGCCCGAGGTGGTCCTGCTCGACATAGGACTGCCTGAGATCGACGGCTACCAGGTGGCCCGGACACTTCGCCAGATGCCGGGCACCCGCCACGCGTTGGTGGTTGCAGTCACCGGCTACGGACAGCCCGAGGACCGCAAGGCGTCGCGGGCGGCGGGCTTCGACCATCACCTGGTGAAACCGATCAGCCTGCAGCAACTGGAAGAGCTGATCGAGGGCACGTCGTCGGACAGGAGCGCTCGGACACCGGTCCGACATTAGTGAGCTACCAAGGGGAGTCGTCCTGGGCGCAGAGGGGTCACGCTGCGTATGATATGAGGGACTCGGCCGCACTCTCTCCGTTACTTCGCATAATCCATATTATGTCAACTCTAGGATGTCCGGGGACCGGGCATGCTCGGCGGCTGTTGATTCAAGCTTGTGTTGGCAACATCGCAACCTAAGCCTGCCAACGAACCTCAAGCTAAGCCTGCCAACAGGCCGAACGAGCCGGCCTGTGGTCTAAGCGCCTACAGGCGCTCCGGCACGTCGGCCGTGACTCGCCGACGATTCGCAGGCAAAGACTTCCACGACCAGCAGGCTTCCCTCGCTTTCGAAGTTCGACCTCTGCGTGCGAGTTTCCCGCCATCCTTGCGAGCCTTCTCGCTATCGCAGTGGCGTGCAGAAGATGCCTTACCGTGCATACTGTGCCGCCGGCTCGCGGTCGTCAGCTTCGATGTACGGACCGACCCGGAGACGCCGACTCAAGCAACCTGACCACTCCAAGAACATGAAGAGCAAGCTTGTAAGCAGCCGAAAAGTAGCGGTCCGCAAGCGGCCACTCTTGGTGGAGCCCGAATATCGACAGGCATTGGTGAGCTATGTCGACATCTTAGGCTTTAGAGACCTTCTAACGAGCCAGGAACAGAGTCCTGCAGAGATTCGACGCACCGTGGTGGAGGTCCAGCGTCACCTCACGCACGACTATGAAGACTTCGAGGAATTAGCCAGTTCGGTTGTCGATATTGCCTTCTCGGATACGCTACCTCTAGTTCGTTACTTGCCGGAGCCAGGGGAGCCTCGAATAGGTGTACTGTTTCATGAGGTGAATCACCTCCTGCTTGCACAAGCTGCTTTGCTCAGCAAGGGCATCCTTATACGCGGCGGTATCACGCTGGGAGGGGTCTTCGTGGACAAGGCGAAGGAAGTCTGGTTTGGCCCCGGAATGGGGGTGTCCGAAATTCTGTGTGCGAGGATCGGAGACTTGTCCACGGTGGCGGTCGTCGCCTGCGACGAACGACCGACGCGGTGGGCAAGTCGGATGGCCATGTTACTGGACCGGTCGGATGAAGCGGTCGCCGTAGGCGATCGCGAACTGGTTCATCGCGGCGCGCCATTCCTTGGCCGCACGACCCCAGTCGGCCGTGATGTTTCGCATGGCCAGCCAGATCAGCTTGGTGGCCGCATCGTCGCTTGGGAAGTGCCCGCGCGTCTTGATGATCTTGCGTAGCCGCGCATGCACGCTTTCGATCGCGTTGGTGGTGTAGATTACCCGGCGCACCTCGGGCGGGAAGGCGAAGAACGGGATGACCCGGTCCCAGGCGCGTCGCCAGGACGCCACCACGGTCGGATAGCGCTGCCCCCAAGGGCCGGCCTCGAACGCATCGAGTTCGGCTGCGGCCACCTCGGCGCTGACGGCCGTGTAGATCGGACGCAGCGCCTGTGCGAGCGGCTTCCGGTCTTTCCAGCTAGCGAAATCCAGGCTGTTGCGGATCAGATGCACGATGCAGGTCTGCAGCGTCGTTTGCGGGAATACCGCGCCAAGGGCCTCGCCGATACCCTTCAGGCCGTCGGTCACCGCAATCAGGATATCGGCAACGCCGCGCGTCTTCAGGTCGTTGAAGACCTTGAGCCAGAACTTCGCGCCTTCGGTGCCCTCGATCCACAGTCCCAGGATGTCCCGGGTGCCGTCAGGCAGCACGCCCAGCGCGAGGTAGATGGCCTTGTTGCGAACCACCGCGTCCTCACGGATCTTGACCCGCAGCGCGTCGAAGAAGACCACCGGGTACATCGGCTCGAGCGGCCGACTCTGCCAGGCGGTGATCTCGGCCATGACCTCGTCGGTAACCGAGCTGATGAACTCGGGGCTGACCTCGGTGCCGTACTGTTCGGCCAGAAAGCCCTGGATCTCCCGCACCGTCATGCCGCGGGCGTACATGGCAACGATCTTGTCGTCGAAGCCGGTGAAGCGCCGAGCGTGCTTGGGTATCAGGATCGGCTCAAAGCTGCCATTGCGATCGCGTGGCACCTCCAGCCGCACCGGGCCGTCCGTCGTCTTGACCGTCTTGCCGCTCGTGCCGTTGCGGTGGTTACCGGCACCCTCCGCGCTGGCTCCGCCAGCCGGTTTGCCCAGGTGGTAGGACAACTCCCCTCCCAGGGCACGCTCGATCAGCGCCTTCTTGAACGCCATCGAGGCCGACTCCACCGCCTCGGCACTCATCGTGTGGCCTTCGGCCAAGAACTGGTCAAGCAGCTCCTTCGGAACCGACGGCAGGGGATTCTCCGGCGTGCCAGGCACCGGTTTGCGGGACTTCTTCGGGATAGGCATAGTGACTCCTTCTCGTCATGCTATCCCTCACACACAAAAATCCGGACAGGCTC
>JAEWGX010000047.1 GCA_023388075.1 Pseudomonadota bacterium | reverse complement strand
GGGACGGCCCGGACATTCCCCGGGACGACCCGGCGGCACCTTGAGCACGGCCGCCCCTGCCCCCGGGCCGCTCCTGCGCTTCGCGCGGCGCGCGATCGACATCCGCGCCCACGAGGCGGCGCTGCTCGGCTGGGCATGGCTCTATGTGCTCGCGGTGATGTCTTCCTACTACGTGCTGCGGCCCATCCGCGACGCGATGGGCGTGGAGGGCGGGGTGGAGAACCTGCAATGGCTCTTCACCGGCACGCTGCTGGCCATGATCGCGATCAACCCGGCCTACGCCGCGCTGGTCCGGTCCATGCCGCGCCAAGGTTTCATCGCGGTGGCCTACCACTTCTTCATCGCCAACATCCTGGTGTTCGCCGTCCTGATGCACGTGGCGAGCGACGCGGCGATCGTCTGGGTGGGACGCGCATTCTTCATCTGGGTGTCGGTGTTCAACCTCTTCGTCGTCTCCGTGTTCTGGGCATTGATGGTGGACATCTTCGATTCCGAGCAGGGCAAGCGACTCTTCGGCTTCCTCGCCGCCGGTGCCACCGTCGGCGCCATCACCGGATCGGGCCTCACCGCGTCGCTGGCGAGCGGCGTGGATACCACCTGGCTGCTGGTCATCGCGGCGGTGCTGCTTCAGGTGGCGATCATGAGCGCGCGACGGCTGTCGCGGCTCGGCGCAGGCACAGGCGCGGGTGGCGGCGCCGACGCGCAGGCGGTCGCGACGACCGCACCGGCCGCGCAACCTGGAACGGCGGCACCGGCGCCGTCCGACGGCCCCGATGCACCGGAACAGGCGCCGATCGGCGGCAGCGTGCTCGCCGGCATCACGCACACGCTTCGCTCGCCCTACCTGCTCAACATCAGTCTCTACATCCTCCTCTTCACGATCACCTCCACCTTCCTCTACTTCCAGCAGGCGGCGATCGTGCGGGACTATTTCCCGGACCGGTCCTCGCGAACCACCTTCTTCGCCAGCGTGGACCTGGTGGTGAACGTGTCGACCCTCGCGGTGCAGCTCTTCGTCACCAGCCGATTCCTCAAGATCTTCGGCGTGGCCGTCACCGCGGCGATCCTGCCGGCCATCACGATGCTCGGCTTCGTCGCGCTCGCGGCCGCTCCCACGCTCGCCGTGCTGGTCGCGGTGCAGGTGCTGCGTCGGGTAGGCAACTTCGGGCTGGCCCGCCCGACGCGCGAGCTCTTCTTCACCGTGATCCCGCGCGAGGACAAGTACAAGGCCAAGAGCCTGATCGACACCGTGGTGTACCGTGCCGGCGACCAGGTCGGAAGCTGGTCCTACGCCGGTCTCGGGATGCTCGGCTTCGGCCCGGTCGGAGTTGCGATCGTCGCGGTTCCGCTTTCGATCGCGTGGCTGGTGAACGCCCTATGGTTGGGTCGTCGCCAGCGCGCGCTGGGCGACCGAGGCGCACGCTGAGCGAGCCGCCCGGCTTGGCGCGAAACGCGCTGGCCGATCACGCGGCTCGCCGCGTCGCGCGCGGCGAGGGCGCCGCGAAGCTCACTGCCAGGCGCTGGCCGCGTCCAGCCGCGCGATCGCACCGGCATCGAGCCGCAGCCGCGCCGCGGCCATCAGCTCGTCCAATTGCCCGAGCGAAGTGGCGCTCGCGATCGGGGCGGTGAGGCCCGGGCGCGCCATGAGCCAGGCGATCGCCACGCGGGCCGGCGTCGCGCCAGTCGCCTCCGCGACTTCGTCGAGCGCGGCCAGGATGGCTCGTCCGCGGTCATCCAGGTACGCCGCCATGCGACCACCGCGGGGGCTCTTGCCGAAATCGGCCTCGGAGCGGTACTTGCCGGTGAGAAAGCCGCTCGCGAGCGCATAGTACGGCGCGACGCCCAGGCCCTCCGCCCGGCAGAGGCCTTCCAGCTCCGCCTCGTAGCCGCGTCGCGCATGCAGGTTGTACTCCGGCTGCAGCACCTCGTAGCGCGGAAGGCCGAGCCGGCGGCTCGTCTCGAGCGCTTCGCGCAGGCGCGCCGATTCGTAGTTGGACGCCCCGATGGCTCGCACCTTTCCGGCGGCGACCAGGTCCGCGAAGGCCTGCAGCGTTTCCTCGAGCGGTGTGTCCGGGTCGTCCTTGTGGGCGTAGTAGAGGTCGATCCGGTCGGTCTGCAGCCGCGACAGCGAGCGGTCGCAGGACGCCTTGATGTGGGCCGCGCGCAGGCCCTTGCCGGCCGGCCCCATGTCCATGCCGACCTTGGTGGCGATGACGACCTTGTCCCGGGCGCCGCTGCGCCGCAGCCACTTGCCGAGGACGGTCTCGGACTCGCCGCCTTCGTGGCCCGGCACCCAGCGCGAATAGACGTCGGCCGTATCGATGAAGTCGAAGCCCGCGCCGGTAAAGGCATCGAGCAACGAAAACGACGTGGGTTCGTCGGCCGTCCAGCCGAACACGTTGCCGCCGAAGCAAAGCGGCGCGACCGCCATGCCGGATCGGCCAAGTGGACGCTTATCCATTCACGCTACTCCATTGGTTGCTACGGCCGCCGGTGCGGGCACCGGGGCGAGACCCCCGGGGAAGAGCCGTCCACGCGGCCCGGTACCCGGAGTGACGATCCCGAGGACCGCCGCCGCGTCGAGCTCGGGGTGCCGCGCGGTTGCCTCGGTCACGATCTCGACGGCCAGCTCGTCCAGTATGCCGGCCGACCGGGCGATCAACGCGTCGAACCCGGCTTCGTCGAGCCGGTCGGTGAGGCCGCGATTCATCTCGGCAAACCATCCGAGCGAGGCCTGGTCCAGCATCTGGGGAGGGTTGTGCGCACGGTCGCTGCGCTCGCTCCAGCCACGCATGAAGTCCTGCACGGCGACGTTGAGCTTCGCCAACCGGGTCAGCTCCGGCTGCAACTCACGGATCTTCTGCAGGTCGGTCAGCCGCTTCTGGATGAAGAGCGGGCACATGATGCCCCAGTAGTAGGAATAGTCCCAGAGGACCTTGACCGGCAGGACCTGGGCGTCGGCGAAGATACGATACTGACCGACGTAGATCGGCAGCATGTTGCGGTAGAGCGCGAAGAAGACCTGCTCGTACATGCCCGCCGCCATCTGCACCGGGCCGCGGTCGGCATCGATCGCGATCATCTCGGTGATGAACGTGTTGGCGATCGCGATGAAGTCGCTGCCCGGCGAATAGAACGGATCGAGGAACACGCCCGCCTCGCCGGTGAGCGCCCAGCGCTGCCGGCCCGAGAACACCTGCTTGCAGCCATGGGCGAAGCGCTTGAACCAGGCGAAGTCCAGCAGCTTGTCGCGCTTGCCGTCCAGGTCGCGATGGAGTTGCGGCTGGTGCTGCCGGAACCAGTCCATCGCCTTCTCGAAGCTGTTGATGCTCTCGATGGGATGCAGCGACGGGTCGGCCACGATGCCCACGGAATGCGCGCCCGAAACCAGCGGTATCAGCCAGGCCCAGTAGCCTTCACCCACCAGGTGGTTGGTGGACAGCCAGCGATTCCGGGGATGCGCCCGGTCCAGCCAGGCCTCGTCGCGTGACCACTCGTCGACGTTGATGCGCTCGCCCACGCGGAACCAGACCGCGCCCGCATCGTGCGGGCTTTCCTCGGCGAGCCCGAGCTTGCGCTTGAGAAGCGCCGCGCGCCCGGATGCGTCCACCACCCAGCGCGCCGTCACCTCCCGCCGCACGCCGTCGTGGTCGAAGGCGACGCGATGCTCGGCGTCACCCCCCGCCGCCAGCGTGACCTGGCGCACCACCGCCCCGTCGAGGAAACGGCAGCCGCGTTCGGCGACCAGGCGGCCCAGGTCGTTCTCGAATACGCCGCGGTCGAGCTGGTAGCTCGGCGTCGGCAGCAGCGTGCTCGCACCCAGCTCGGTGACCTGATCGAGATCCTCGCGACCGTCCGAGAAGTAGAAGCGAAAGCCGAATTTCTTGAGCTGGTGCTCCTGCAGGTAGGGGCGCAGCCCGAGGACCTCGGCGAAGTAGTGCGCGCCGATCTCGACCGTCGACTCCCCCACCTTGTGCGCCGCTGCCGGCAACGGATGCCGGTTGCGCTCGAGGATCAGGATGTCGAGATCGGGCAGCCGCTGCTTGAGCTGCAGCGCGAGCGCCAGGCCGGCAAGCCCGCCACCCATGATGACGACGTCGTGATGATCGGAACCGGCCTGCGGACCATTCCCCATGACCTGTGTGCCTCCTCCTCCACTCCCCAGACAGCGATCTTATCGGCGCTTGCCCCCGCCCTGCTTGCGGCCGTCGCGGCGCCACCCGGCGCCATTGCCGAACCTCGGCTTGCGGAAGCCCTCGCCGGGTGCGCGAGGACGCCGCTCGACCGGCCGGAACGCCGCCTCGAGGCCCTCGATCGCGCTCACCTGGACCCGCCGGCCGATGAAGTGCTCGATCCGGCGCAACGCGATCACGTCTTCACGACCGACCAGCGAGACCGCCTGGCCGCTGGCGCCGGCACGCCCGGTGCGACCGATCCGATGCACGTAGTCCTCCGCCACCTTCGGCAGATCATAGTTGATCACGTGCGTGATGGTGGCCACGTCCAGGCCTCGCGCGGCCACGTCGGTCGCCACCAGCACCTTGCACTCGCCGCGGCGCAGCCGGTTGAGCGCCCGGGTCCGGTCGCGCTGGCCGAGGTCGCCATGCAGCGCGACTGCCGCGATGCCGGACTGGTGAAGCTCGCCGGCAAGCTGCTCGGCATGGCGCTTCGTTGCCGTGAACACGATCGCCTGGCCCATGCCGTCGTCGGTGAGGCAACTGCGCAGGACCTGGTCGCGGTGGTTGGCGTTGTCGACGTACACCACGTGATCGTCGATCGGAGCCGCGTCGCTCGCCACGCGAGCCACCTCCATCCAGGCCGGATCGCGCAGCAGCCGGTCGGCCAGCGTGCGCACCGCGCGCGACAGAGTCGCGGTGAAGCAGACGGTCTGCCGCGTCGCCGGAACGGACTCGCCGATCGCGACCACGTCGTCCGCGAATCCCATGTCGAGCATGCGATCCGCCTCGTCCAGCACCAGCGTCGTGACCCGCGAGAGGTCGATGCGCCCGCCCTGAAGCTGGTCCAGCAGGCGACCTGGCGTGGCCACCAGGATCTCGTAGGGCGAAGCCAGCAGGCGGTTCTGCAGGTGGTACGACTCGCCACCGGTGACGCAGACCGTGGTGATCCGCTGCAGCGAGCGCGACAGCGCCTGGCCGTGGCGGGCGACCTGCTGGGCAAGCTCGCGGGTAGGCGTGAGCACCAGCACCCGCGGACCGAACGCGGGCCTGCCACGGCCCTTGGCAGGCGCAGGGGAAACGGCGGGCCGGATACGCTCGGCCCGGGCATCGATGATCCGCTGCAACGCCGGCAGGAGGAAGGCGGCCGTCTTGCCGGTGCCGGTCGGGGCGGAGGCGATCAGGTCGCGACCGGCGAGCAGCAGCGGGATAGCCTCCGCCTGCACCGGCGTCGGCTCGACGATCTCGAGGCGACGCAGGGCGGCGACCAGGGGCGCCGCCAGGCCCATGGCGGCGAATCGACCGGCCGGCGTGGCCGGTGCCGCGGCGGCAGGGGCCTCTGCCACGGATGGGGCCACTGCGGGGACGGCTGCGGCTGCCGCGGGCACGACGACGGCCGGTGCGACGGCTCCGGGCACGCCGGGATGGGAAGGAACGGAAACGGTGGTTTCGAACACGGATCTACTCCGGGGTCATGCCCCATTGGCTCGCCGCGTTCCCGGCCGATACGAAGGCAACCGAGGGAACCGGGGCGAGGTGCGCCGGTCATCCCTCCCACTCTCGTAGGGTCGACCGGCGCGATTGGCGACTGCAATGCATCGACGCCAACCGGAGAGGGCCGCGACGTGACGCGCCGCGAAGACGCGCGTTTCGCCCGGCAAGGGCCAGTGTTCGATGGATCAAGGCTCGTTCCGTGACGGCGCGCCCGCAAGAAAGCCTGGTCGCATGCCCGTCACGGGCAGCCTACGATTATGACATGTTGCAGTGCGCAAGTCCAGGGCCCTTTCTGGCGCCACCGCGCCGGACAGGGCCCTTGGGCGTCAGGGTCGTAGCTGCACCTTCATGCTACGAGTCTTGTCCCGGGCGAGCGCGATGGCCGCGGCCGCCTCGGTGAGCGGGTGGGTTCCGGAGAGCACCGGCCGCACGTCGACGCGCCGGCCGGCGATCGCCTGCACGGCGGTCTCGAACACGTTGCCGAAGCGAAACGAGCCCCGCACGTCGAGCTCACGGGCCATGATCTGGTTGGCGGCAATCGCCACTGCATCGACCGGGAGCGTCCCGACCTGCACCACGATGCCGCCGCGCCTCACGGTCTCCAACGCCGAGGCGAGCGCGGGCACCGCGCCCGACACCTCGAACGCCACGTCGGGCTCGCCGACGACGTCGGCGAGGCGCGCGCCCGACGGCAGCTGGTCGCTGCGCACCACCTGGTCGGCGCCGACCTGAGCAGCCACCTCGAGCGGGTGGTCGACGACGTCGGTCACCGCGACGTGCGCCGCGCCCCCGAGGCGCGCGGCGAGCACCATCATGCACCCGATCGTGCCGCTGCCGGTGATCAGCACCCGCCGGCCGAGGAGGTTGCCGGCGCGCGTGGCCGAGTGCAGGGCGACCGAGAGCGGCTCGGACATCGCGAGCTCCTCCAGCGAGACGTCCGTCTGCGCCGGCACGCACTGGCGTTCGGGCATGACGAAGTACTCGCAGAACATGCCCTGCATGTGCGGAAAGACGCTTGCGCTGCCGAGGAACAGCATGTTGGCGCAGAGATTCTCGCGCCCCTCGCGGCAGGCGGCGCAGCGGCCGCACCAGCGCGACGGATTGATCGCGATCCGGTCGCCGGGGCGCACGCGCGTCACGCCCTGCCCCACCTCCGCGACCACCCCGGAAGCCTCGTGCCCCGGCGTGAGCGGCTCGCGGATCCGGAAGCTGCCGTTCGCCCCGTGGAAGTAGTAGTGCATGTCGGAGCCGCAAATGCCCGCCGCGCCGAGGCGGATCAGCACCTCGCCGTCACCGGGACGCGGCGTGGGCACGTCCATCACGCGCAGATCGTTGGCGGCGTAGACCTTGCAATCGAGCATCGGCGTCTCCCGTTAGTGCTTCGTATACTAAAGCAATGACAGCCTCCCCACGGCTGGGCGCCGCCACCCTCTCGTGCCTGCCGGCCGATGTCGCACGCCCTGCCTATCCCGCAGCTGCCGCCACCATCGGTGTCGTGCATCTCGGCGTCGGCAACTTCTTCCGCGCACACCAGGCGATCTACCTGGACGAGGCCATGGCCCGTGGCGCGGCGGGCTGGGGCATCTGCGGCGTCAGCCTGCGCAGCCCGGTCACCCGGAATGCGCTTGCCCCGCAGGACGGCTACTACGCGGTGGCGGAGCTCGACGGCACGCAGTCGCGGCTGCGCATCGTCGGCTCGCTGCGCGAGCTGCTGGTGGCACCCGAGGAGCCGCAGCGCGTGGTGGAGCGAATCGCCGCTCCGGACACGTGCTGGGTCACGCTGACGGTCACCGAAAAGGGCTACGGCCTGGAGCCCGACCATCCCGACCTCGAGCACGACCGCCGCCACCCGGACCGCCCGCGCAGCGCCGTGGGCCTGCTGCACGCGGCCGCGCTGCGGCGCCGCGATCGCGGGCTGCCCGGCATCACCGTCGCCTCGTGCGACAACCTGGCCGGCAACGGCCATACGCTGCGCAGGCTGCTTCTCGAGTACGACACGGCGATCGGTGCCGGCGCGGCAGGCTGGATCGAGGCCTCCCTGCGCTTTCCGAACAGCATGGTCGACCGGATCGTGCCGCGGACCACGGACGACGACCGCGGCCGCATCCGCGCCGCCCTCGGCGTGGAGGATGCCTGGCCGGTGCTGACCGAGCCCTTCAGCCAATGGGTGCTGGAGGAGGACTTCGCCGGTCCCCGGCCTCCCCTGGAAGCGAGCGGAGTGCGCGTGGTGCGCGACGTCCGCCCGCACGAGGCCATGAAGCTTCGGCTCCTCAACGCCGCGCACTCGGCGCTCGCGTGGCTCGCGGTTCCGGCCGGAATCGAGACCGTGGAGCGGGCCGTCTCGGAGCCGGGGCTGCGCCGCTTCGTCGAGCGGCTGTGGCAGGACGAGGCGATACCGGGCCTGGCCGCGGAGCACCCGGAGATCGGGCAGGAAGCGCCGGGCTACTGCCACGACCTCCTCCTCCGCTTCGCCAACCCCGGCCTCGCCCACCGCACGGCGCAGATCGCCATGGACGGCTCGCAGAAGCTGCCGCTGAGGATCCTGCCCTCCATCCGGCGCAACCTCGCCGAGGGGCTGCCGATCGATCGCCTGGCGCTGGTCGTCGCGGCTTGGGTCCGGTATCTCCACGGCATCGGTGAACGCGGCGAGGACCATGCCGTCGACGATCCGGCGGCAGGCCGGCTGCGACAGCTCGCGGCGAACCCCAACGGCCGCGACGCGATCGCGGCGGTCATGGCCGACTCCGCCATCTTCGGCGACCTGGCGGCCGAACCGCGCCTGCAAGCGGCGGCGGCCGACGGCCTGGAGCGACTGAGGCGTGCCGGCAGCCTCGCCGTGGTGGCCGGGATGTCATGATTCCGGGACGCCGGGCCGACGGCCCCGACGCGGCCACGGGATTCCGGAGGGGCCGCGCCAGCATGTCCATGCCGTCACGCGCTTCGTCACGAAACTGTCACGGTCGGCGGATATCGTCGCTCTCATGCCAACCCGACAGGATTTCGAGATGCAAGTTCCCATGTTGACCCGCGTACTGGCCGGCGCAGCAGTCGCCGCGCTTCCGCTCGCCGCCCAGGCGATCGACCTGACCGGCGCGGGCGCCAGCTTTCCGGCGCCGGTGTACGCCAAGTGGGCGGAGGCATACAAGGCGCAGACGGGGCACGCCATCAACTACCAGGCCATCGGCTCGGGAGGTGGCATCAAGCAGATCGTCGCGAAGACCGTGGACTTCGGCGCGACGGACGATCCGGTGCCCGGTGACCAGCTCCGGAAGGACGGCCTGGTCCAGTTCCCGGCGGTGATCGGCGGCGTGGTGCCGGTGGTCAATGTCGAAGGGGTGGCGCCCGGCAAGATGGTGCTCGACGCCCGCGTCCTCGCCGCGATCTTCAGCGGCAAAGTATCCAAGTGGAACGATCCGGCGCTCGCCAGGCTGAATCCGTCGCTCGAGCTGCCGAACCAGGCGATCACGCCGGTGTACCGATCCGACTCTTCCGGAACGACAGCGGTCTTCACCGGCTACCTCGCCGACATCGTGCCGGCCTTCAAGCAGGACGTTGGCGCCGGCAAGACCGTGGACTGGCCGGCCGGCATCGGAGGCAAGGGCAATGCCGGCGTGGCCGCGAACGTGATGAAGCTGAAGGGCTCGATCGGCTACGTGGAGTACGCCTACGCGAAGCAGAACAAGCTCGCGCATACCGGCCTCGTCAATCGCCACGGCAACACGGTGCAGCCCGACGAGCAGACCTTCGCCGCGGCCGGAGCCAACGCTGACTGGACACAGGCACCCGGGTTCGGCATCAGCCTGAACAACCAGGCCGGCGCGAGCGCCTGGCCGATCACCTCCGCCACCTTCATCCTCATGCACAGGAAGCCGGTGAACGTCGAGCGCTCGACGGAAGTCCTGAAGTTCTTTCGCTGGGCGCTCGAGAAAGGCGGCGAGCTGGCCAAGGACCTCGACTACGTCCCCATGCCAGCCAACACGGTCAAGCTGATCGAGGAGTCGTGGCGGGAGATCGAGGGCATCGGCAACCTGGCGGTCGCCTCGAAGTAGGCGTCGCATCCGGGCCGTGCCGCAACCCACAGGTCATGCCCGCGCCTTGAAGGAAGGCGGCGACGTACCCGCCGACCCTTCCTCGGGCGTGCCCGCCGGCCTGCGTGACCGGCAGGCCCGAGGCCCAATCTCCGGCAGGACGACGATGACCGCATCAGCCACCGAACCGATCGATCCGCGGGCGTCCGCGGCAACCCCGCCCGAGGGCCCGGCTGCCCCGCGCCAGAGCGAGGCCGAGCGCCGCTTCAGGGAGCGGGTCCGGCGCTTCGCCTTGCAGGACCGGCTCTTCGCCGCCGTCACGTTCGCGTTCGCCGCCCTCGTCATGCTTGCGATGGCCGCGCTCCTGGTCGCGCTGGTGATCGAGGCCTGGCCCGCGCTGCGCGAGTTCGGGCCGGGCTTTCTCTGGGGCACCACGTGGAGTCCGGCCCGCGACAGGTACGGCGCGATGATCGCGATCTACGGCACCCTGGTCACCTCGGCGATCGCGCTGCTGATCGCCGTGCCGATCAGCTTCGGCATCGCGGTCTTCCTCACGGAGCTCTGTCCGCTGCGCCTGCGCCGACCCCTCGGGACCGCGGTGGAGCTGCTTGCCGGCGTGCCCTCCATCATCTACGGCATCTGGGGCCTGTTCGTCTTCGCGCCCGTGCTGCAGGAGTACGTGCAGCCCTGGCTCGCGGCCACCGGCCTGCCGCTCTTCTCCGGCCCGCCGCTTGGCGTCGGCATCTTCACCGCCGGCCTGGTGCTCTCGCTGATGATCCTGCCCTTCATCGCTTCGGTGATGCGGGACGTGTTCGAGACCGTGCCCAGCGTGCTCAAGGAATCGGCCTACGGGCTCGGCTGCACGACCTGGGAGGTGGTGCGCCACATCGTGCTGCCCTACACCCGGGTGGGTGTCATCGGCGGCATCATGCTCGGCCTCGGCCGGGCGCTGGGAGAGACGATGGCCGTGACCTTCGTGATCGGCAACGCCAACCGCATTTCCCCCAGCCTGTTCGCTCCCGGCAACTCGATCGCATCCACCCTCGCCAACGAGTTCGCCGAAGCGGCCCCGGAGCTTCACATCCCGTCGCTCTTCGCCCTCGGCCTCATCCTGTTCCTGATCACCTTCGTGGTGCTGGGCGCGGCCAAGTGGCTCATCAACCGCGGCGCGATCAAGGCCGGACGCTGAGGGAAACATCATGGAAGTCAATCAGTCGATCTACCGCCGGCGCATCGCCTTCAACCGGGCCGGCATGGCGCTGTCCACGGCGGCGATGGCCGGAGGCCTGGCAGGTCTCGCCTGGATCCTCTGGACCCTCTTCTACAACGGGCTGTCGGCCTTCGACGTCGACTTCTTCACGGCCTCCACGCCGGCGCCAGGATCCGAGGGCGGAGGGATGGCCAACGCCATCGTCGGCAGCCTGATGATCGTGGGCGTTTCCACCGCGGTCGCGACGCCGGTCGGCATCCTGGCGGGCATCTACCTCGCGGAGTTCGGGGACCGGTCGAAGTTCGCATCGGTCACGCGGTTCGTCGTCGACATCATGCTCTCGGCGCCGTCCATCGTGATCGGCCTCTTCGTGTACGCGATCGCGGTGGCCACCGTCGGCCACTTCTCCGGCTGGGCCGGCTCGCTGGCGCTGGGCCTGATCGCGGTGCCGGTGGTGGTGCGCACCACCGAGAACATGCTGCGCCTGGTGCCCGGAAGCCTGCGGGAAGCGGCGTTCGCCCTTGGTGCGCCGCGCTGGCGGGTCAACCTGGCCGTGACGCTGCGGGCGGTCAAGGGCGGCGTGGTCACCGGCGTGCTGCTCTCCATCGCGCGGATGATCGGCGAGACCGCTCCCCTGCTCTTCACGGCGCTCAGCAACCAGTTCTTCTCGGCGGACATGAGCCAGCCGATGGCCAACCTGCCGGTCGTCATCTACAACTTCGCGCTGAGCCCCTACGAGGATTGGCAACGGCTCGCCTGGGGCGGCGCGGCGCTGATCGCCCTGGTGGTGCTGGCGATCAACATCGCCGCGCGCGCGCTCTTTCGCGACCCCGCAACCCGATGAGCCCGAGAGACATGCAGACCCTTCCCGAAGCCGGCCGCGCGGCCACGCCGTTCCAGTCGATCGTGAAGGATCCGATCATCCAGGTCCGCGACCTCGACTTCTACTACGGCAAGTTCCGGGGCCTGAAGCGAATCAACCTGGACGTGGCCCGCGGCCAGGTCACGGCGTTCATCGGCCCGTCCGGCTGCGGCAAGTCCACCCTGCTGCGCACGTTCAACCGCATGTTCGATCTCTACCCGGGGCAGCGCGCCGAAGGCGAGATCCTGATCCGCGGCAGGAACATCCTCGCGCCGGAGCAGGACGTCAACCTGCTGAGGGCGCGGGTCGGGATGGTCTTCCAGAAGCCGACCCCCTTCCCCATGACGATCTTCGAGAACGTCGCCTTCGGCGTGCGGCTCTACGAGACGCTGGACAAGCGCAGGATGGAGGAGCGGGTCGAGTGGGCCCTGCGCAAGGCCGCGCTCTGGGAGGAGGTCAAGGACAAGCTGGACCAGAGCGGCCTCAGCCTCTCCGGCGGACAGCAGCAGCGCCTGTGCATCGCCCGGATGGTGGCGGTCAAGCCCGACGTGCTGCTGCTCGACGAGCCGACCAGCGCGCTCGACCCGATCTCCACCGCCAAGGTGGAGGAGCTGGTGAACGAGCTGAAGTCCGACTACACCATCGCGATCGTGACCCACAACATGCAGCAGGCGGC
>JAEWGX010000029.1 GCA_023388075.1 Pseudomonadota bacterium | reverse complement strand
CGGCTGTCTCGCCCGCGACGCCCGCCTCGGCCGTGCGTTCGGAGGCCGCGACCTCGGCGGCCATCTCGGCGCGTACCGCGGCCTGCGCCGCCATCGGCATCGGCTCGCCCGCCTGCGCCGACGCGGCCCCGGCAGTGGCCGCCGCGCGCTGTCGGGCTTCGGCCAGCTCGCCGAGCGCGCGCCGGTATTCGAGCGGGAAGACCTTGACGAAGCGGGCGCGCATCGCCGGCCACGCCGAGAGGATCTCGCGCGCGCGGAAGCTCCCGGTGTAGCGGAAGTGCGCCTCGATCAGGCGCCGCAGGATCGCCTCGTCGGTCTCGGCGGCGCGCTCGCCCGCGCTGTGCCAGATGCGGCGGTCGGTCGCGGCCTCCTGCTCCGCGGCCGCGAGAACCGGGCCGAGCTCCACCATCGCCGTGTTGCAGCGTCGTGCGAACTGGCCGTCCGGATCGTAGACGTAGGCGATGCCGCCCGACATGCCCGCGGCGAAGTTGCGGCCGGTGGCGCCGAGCACTACCACCGTTCCGCCGGTCATGTACTCGCACCCGTGGTCACCGGTGCCCTCCACCACGGCACTCGCGCCGGAATTGCGCACCGCGAAGCGCTCGCCGGCGACGCCGTTGAAGTAGGCTTCTCCGGAGATCGCGCCGTAGAGCACCGTGTTGCCCACGATGATGTGCTCGGGCCCGAAGCCGCGGAAATCGTTCGGCGAGCGCACGATGATGCGCCCGCCCGAGAGCCCCTTGCCGACATAGTCGTTGGCGTCGCCCACCAGGTCCAGCGTGATGCCGCGGGCGAGGAACGCGCCGAACGACTGGCCCGCCACGCCGTTGAACTGGATGTGGATGGTCTCGTCGGGCAGGCCGGCATGCGTGTAGCGGCGCGCCACCTGTCCCGAGAGCATGGTGCCGACCGTGCGGTTCACGTTGCGGATGGGGAGGATGAAGCTCACCTTCTCGCCACGTTCGAGCGCGGGCCGGGCCTTCTCGATCAGCTTGCGGTCCAGCGCCCGGTCGAGTCCGTGGTCCTGCCGCTCGACGCAGTAGCGGGCGACGTCGGCGGGCATGTCCGGAGCGTGGAAGATCCGGGTGAAGTCGAGCCCCTTGGCTTTCCAGTGCGCGATGCCCTTGCGCATGTCCAGCAGCCCGGTCATGCCGACCAGCTCGTCGAAGCGCCGGACCCCGAGCTGCGCCATCAGCTGGCGCACTTCCTCGGCGACGAAGAAGAAGTAGTTGACGACGTACTCGGGCTTGCCGTTGAAGCGGCGCCGCAGTACCGGATCCTGCGTGGCGACGCCCACCGGGCAGGTGTTCAGGTGGCACTTGCGCATCATGATGCAGCCTTCGGCCACCAGCGGCGCGGTGGCGAAGCCGAACTCGTCCGCGCCCAGGATCGCGCCGATCACCACGTCGCGGCCGGTCTTCATCTGGCCGTCGGCCTGGATCCGGACGCGTCCGCGCAGGCGGTTGAGCACCAGCGTCTGCTGGGTTTCCGAGAGGCCCAGCTCCCAGGGCGTACCGGCGTGCTTGAGCGAGGACAGTGGGCTCGCCCCCGTACCGCCGTCGTGCCCGGCGATCGTGATGTGGTCCGCCTTGGCCTTGGCCACGCCCGCCGCGACCGTGCCGACGCCCACCTCCGAGACCAGCTTGACCGAGATCGAGGCCTGCGGGTTGGCATTCTTCAGGTCGTGGATCAGCTGGGCCAGGTCCTCGATCGAGTAGATGTCGTGGTGCGGCGGCGGCGAGATGAGCCCGACACCCGGCACCGAGAAGCGCAGCTTGGCGATGTACTCGCTCACCTTGTGGCCGGGCAGCTGCCCGCCCTCGCCGGGCTTGGCGCCCTGCGCCATCTTGATCTGGATCTGGTCGGCCGAAGCCAGGTACTCCGCGGTGACGCCGAACCGCCCGGAGGCCACCTGCTTGATCCGCGAGCGCAACGAATCTCCGGCTTGCAGCGGGTAGTCCGACTCGACCTGGCCCGCACCGAGCACCGAGGCGAGTGTCTCGCCGTCGCCGATCGTCTCGCCCGCCAGCTCCCGCCGGTAGCGGGCCTCGTCCTCGCCGCCTTCGCCGGTATTGGACTTGCCGCCAAGCCGGTTCATCGCCACCGCAAGCGTCGTGTGCGCCTCGGTGGAGATCGAGCCGAGCGACATCGCTCCGGTGGAGAAGCGCTTCACGATCTCGGATGCCGGCTCGACCTCGTCGAGCGGAATCGCCTTGGCCGGATCGAAGCGGAACTCGAAGAGCCCGCGCAAGGTCATGTGCCGACGCGACTGGTCGTTGATGAGCTGCGCGTACTCCTTGTAGGTCTGGTAGCTGTTCGAGCGGGTGGCGTGCTGCAGCTTCGCGACCGAATCCGGCGTCCACATGTGCTCCTCGCCGCGGACCCGATACGCGTACTCGCCGCCCGCATCCAGAGCCCCGGCGAGCACCGGGTCGTCGCCATAGGCCATGCGGTGCATGCGCAGCGCTTCCTCGCCCAGGTCGAAGACGCTCAGTCCCTCGATGTTGGAAGCGGTGCCGGTGAAGTAGCGGTCCACCAGCTCGCGGTTCAGGCCGATCGCCTCGAAGATCTGCGCGCCGGTATAGGACATGTAGGTGGAGATGCCCATCTTGGACATCACCTTCTGCAGCCCCTTGCCGATCGCCTTGATGTAGTTCGCGATCGCCTTCTCCGGCGACAGGTCGCCGCCCAGGTCCTTGTGGAGCGCTGCGATCGTCTCCATCGCGAGATAGGGATGGATCGCCTCGGCGCCGTAGCCGGCCAGCACCGCGAAGTGATGGACCTCGCGGGCCGAGCCGGTCTCGACCACCAGGCCGGCGTGCGTGCGCATGCCCCGGTCGATCAGGTGCTGGTGGATCGCGGACATGGCGAGCAGCGCCGGGATCGCGACGTTGTGGCGGTCCGCGCGCCGGTCGGTGACGATGAGGATGTTGTACCCGGAGTTGATCGCGTCCACCGCGCGGGCGCAGAGCGACGCGATCCGCGCCTCGATGCCTTCCTTGCCCCAGCCGACCGGATAGGTGATGTGCAGCTCGAAGCTCTTGAACTTGCCGTGGGTGTAGCGCTCGATGTGCCGGACCTTGGCCATGTCCTGCGCGGTCAGGATCGGCTGGTCGGCCTCCAGTCGCAGCGGCGGGTTGATGTTGTTGATGTCCAGCAGGTTCGGCTTCGGGCCGATGAAGGAGACCAGCGACATGACCATCTGCTCGCGGATCGGATCGATCGGCGGGTTGGTCACCTGGGCGAAGAGCTGCTTGAAGTAGTTGTAGAGCGGCTTGCTGCGGTCCGACAGCACGGCGAGCGGCGAGTCGTTGCCCATGGAGCCGACCGCTTCCTCGCCGGTCACCATCATCGGCGCCATCAGGAACTTCAGGTCCTCCTGGGTATAGCCGAACGCCTGCTGCCGATCGAGCAGCGTTTCGTAGGCGCCGGCCGATTCGTCGTCGGTGCGGGCGCCGCCCGGATCGCCGGCGCGGACGTCCACCCCGGCGATCGGCGTCTGGTCGTCCTCGTCGACCGCTTCCAGGTCGTTCAGCTTGATCCGGATGTAGTCGATCCACTGGCGATAGGGCTTGGCCGAGGCGAGCTGGTCCTTGACCTCCTTGTCGTCGATGATGCGTCCCTGCTCCAGGTCGATCAGGAACATCCGGCCCGGCTGCAGGCGCCATTTCTGCCGGATGCGGGACTCCGGGATGTCCGGAAGGACGCCGGCCTCCGAGGCCATGACCACCAGGTCGTCGTCGGTCACGATGTAGCGGGCCGGCCGCAAGCCGTTGCGGTCGAGCGTCGCACCGATCTGTCGGCCGTCGGTGAAGGCGATCGCCGCCGGCCCGTCCCAGGGCTCCATCATCGCCGCGTGATACTCGTAGAACGCGCGGCGGGCCGGCTCCATCTGCGAATGCTGCTCCCAGGCCTCCGGGATCATCATCATGATCGCGTGGGCGAGCGAGTAGCCCGACATCGTGAGCAGCTCCAGCACGTTGTCGAAGCACGCGGTATCCGACTGGCCGGGATAGATCAGCGGGTACAGCTTCTTCAGGTCCGGCCCGATCACGGCCGACTGCATCGTCCCCTCGCGGGCGCGCATCCAGTTGTAGTTGCCCTTGACCGTATTGATCTCGCCGTTGTGGGCGATCAGGCGGTACGGGTGGGCCAGCTCCCAGGCCGGGAAGGTGTTGGTGGAGAAGCGCTGGTGCACCAGCGCGAGCGCCGACCGGCAGCGCGGATCGGCCAGGTCACGGTAGTAGCGGCCCACCTGGCCCGCGAGCAGGAGACCCTTGTAGACCACCGTGCGGGCGGACATCGAAGGCACGAAGTACTCGGTGCCGTGCTTCAGCGAGAGACCGCGGATGCGGTGGGCGGCGAGCTTGCGGATCAGGTAGAGCTTGCGCTCCAGCGCGTCCTGCACCATCACGTCGTGGCCGCGACCGATGAAGATCTGGCGGATCACCGGCTCGCTCTTGCGCACCAGCGGGGACATCTCCATCTCCCGGTCCACCGGGACGTCGCGCCAGCCGAGCACCGTCTGGCCCTCGGCACGCACGGTGCGCTCGAGTTCCTGCTCGCAGGCACGCCGCGATGCGTTCTCCTTGGGGAGGAAGACCATGCCGACCCCGTACTCCCCAACCGGCGGGAGCTTGACTCCGCGCGCCGCCATCTCGTCGCGATAGAGATCGTCCGGAATCTGTATCAGGATGCCGGCGCCGTCGCCGAAGAGCGGATCCGCGCCGACCGCACCGCGGTGGTCCAGGTTCAGCAGGATGCGCAGCCCACTCTCGACGATGTCGTGACTTTTCACTCCCTTGATATGGGCGACGAAGCCGACGCCGCAGGCGTCCCGTTCATTGGCCGGGTCGTACAGGCCTTGGGCGTGGGGCATCACCATCGTCTTTCTCCTCGGGCACGGCCTCACAGAATATTCCGCCGCACTGCACCATGGCAAGAAAAACAACGGGGTCAGATTACTTTGTTACGCCGCCCCGAAACGGTGCAACGCAAAAAGGGGTCAGTTCACGTTAATGACGGTATGGCGCCTTTGTAGACGGTGTGGCGCCGTTGTAATTACCGCAGATCGCTGCCAGGGGCAGGGTCGGCCGACTTCCTGGGCCTCCCGACGGGCTTAGGTACCAGAGCCAACCCCGTGCGGGCCTCGAGCGCTTCCAGATAGCCGCGATCCGCCACGGGATGCCCCGCAAGAAGCAACGCCGTCAGGGTCTCGTCCGGGACTGCCGGCAGCGAATCGAACAGTCCTCGATAGGCCAACTCGCGCTCGAAAGGCGTGTTACCAAGCGCCCAATAGACACTGTGAGGACTCACTAACGGATCGCTTGCCAGCCCCAGATGGTGGCGGTGGCTGGACCATTCGAACTGCTCCGGCCGCCCCACCATCCCGGCCCGCACGGGGTTCATCTCCACGTACCGCTGGCAGGCGAGGAGATGGCGATCGCCCTGAATCAATGATGCGCGGTAGCGGCCTTCCCAGAGCGTCCCGGTACGGCCATGGCGGTGGTTGAAGCGCCGGACGTACTGCCGTCCGACGGCCTGCATGACCCGGGACAGCCCTTCCGGCGCCGCGGGTGTCGCGATCAGGTGCACGTGATTCGTCATCAGGACGTAGGCGTGGACCGCCAGCCGGTGCGTCGCACAGGCCTCGCGCAGGCTCCACTTGAAGCTGGAGCGGTCGTCGTCGTCGTGGAAGATCGCCTGACGGTTGTTGCCCCGGACGATCACGTGGAACGGATAGCCGGCGAGAATGCTGCGAGGCTTGCGGGCCATGCCGGGTCACCCGGTACTCAGGGCACCGGCGGAGTCAGGCCGACGCCGGCGCTGCCGCTGTATTGGCGGCGATGGCCGCTTCCACCAAGGCCGGCGCCACCTGCTCCACCGCGGCGGCGCCGATCCGGCGCAGCACGACAAAGCGCGGCACGCCCTTGCTGGCCTTCTTGTCGATGCTCATGTATTCCAGGTAGCGGCCCGGCGGCCAGTCCGGGCCTCGCAGCGGCAGTCCGGCGAGGGCGATCACGTGCCTGAGCCGCTCCAGGTCCGCTTCGGCCAGATACCCCAGCCGCACCGAGAGATCCGCGGCCATGACCATGCCGGCGCCCACCGCCTCGCCGTGCAGCCATTGGCCGTAGCCTTCCCCGGCCTCGATCGCATGGCCGAAGGTATGGCCGAAGTTGAGCAGCGCGCGCGCGCCCGATTCGCGTTCGTCGCGCGCAACCACGTCCGCCTTGATCCGGATGGAGTCGATCACCGCATCGGCCAACGCCTCCGGGTCACGGGCCAGGAGCCGGGGCATGGCGTCGGCCACCCGGTCCAGGTAGGTCGCGTCCGCGATCGCGCCGTGCTTGATCACCTCGGCCAGGCCCGCCGCCAGCTCTCGGGCGGGCAGCGATGCGAGCACTCCGGTATCCGCCACCACCAGGCGCGGCTGGTGGAAGGCGCCGATCATGTTCTTCCCGCGCGGATGGTTGATGGCGGTCTTGCCGCCAACCGACGAATCGACCTGGGCAAGCAGCGTGGTCGGCACCTGGACGAAATCCACGCCCCGCTGGTAGGTGGCCGCCGCGAAGCCGGCGAGATCGCCCACCACGCCACCGCCGAGCGCCACCACCAGGCTGCCACGATCGAAGCGATGCGCGAGCAGGTCGTCGAATATGCGATCGAGCGAGCGCCAGGACTTGGTCCCCTCGCCGGGCTCGAGCGTGATGCGCAGGAGCTGGTGCGCCGCCGGCCGCAGCAGCGACTCCAGCCGATCGCCGAGGAGGCCGTCGACGGTCGCATCGCTCACGACCGCGACGGACCGACCTCGCGCCAGCGCGAGCAGCGATGGGTTGTCGGCCAGCAGGCCGGTGCCGACCTGGATCGGATAGCTGCGTTCGCGAAGATCGACGGTGAGTTCGTGCATCTGGTCAAAGGCTGCGTGCTGGCCGGGGCCGATCCGCTCGTTCGACTTGCTGGAGGCGCGACCGGAAAGCGGCGAACCCGAACGGGCCCACCGGGGCGCTGGAACCATTCGGTGCAGGCGCAGTGTAACCCGCAGCCGTCCGAGGTCCGGTCGAGAAGCGTCGCGTGAGCTATCCTCTGCCCTGGTGAGGAGAGGCCCGTGAGCATCCATCTTCCATCCCGGAGTACGGCCGCGAGCGACGGCGTCGGCGAGGCGGCGACCGGGATCGTCACCGCGATCCGGGGTTCGGTCGTCGACGTCCGCTTCGACGGCCCGCTCCCCGCGTTGCGTGAGCTTCTCGTGTCGGACGACGGGTTGCGCCTCGAGGTCTCCGCCCATGTCGACACGAGAACTGCGCGCTGCCTGGCTTTCGGCGGCATCGGCGGGCTCGCGCGCGGCGCGCGGCTGGAGGCGACCGGCGCCCCGCTCACGGTGACCGTGGGCAGGAACCTGCTCGGCCGGGTCGTGGATGTCTTCGGCAATGCGATCGATGGCGGCGAGGCGATCACCGGAGCGCGCCGCACGGTCTACGGCTCGACGGTACCGCTTCGCAAGCGCCCGGTCGGCTCCGAGGTGCTCCACACGGGCATCAAGGCGATCGACCTGCTCGCCCCGCTCGAGCGCGGCGGCAAGGCGGGGCTCTTCGGAGGCGCGGGCGTCGGCAAGACCGTGCTGATATCCGAGCTCATCCACAACATGGCGGCCCGACACCGCGGCGTGAGCGTGTTCTGCGGCATCGGCGAGCGTTCGCGCGAGGCCGAGGAGGTCATCCGGGACGTGCGGGACGCCGGCGTTCTGGGCCAGACCGTCCTCGTCTTCGGCCAGATGAGCGAGCCCCCCGGTCCGCGCTTTCGCGTGGCTCACACCGCGCTGGCCATCGCGGAGCACTTCCGCGACGACGAGCAGCGCGACGTGCTGCTGCTGATCGACAACGTGTTCCGGTTCGTGCAGGCGGGGATGGAGGTGTCCGGGCTCCTCGGCCAGCTTTCCTCGCAGATGGGCTACCAGCCCACCCTGGCGCGGGACCTGGGCGAGCTGCAGGAACGCATCGCCAGCACCGAGGACGCGGCGATCACGTCGGTGCAGGCGGTCTACGTGCCGGCCGACGACTTCACCGATCCGGCGGTGGTCCATACATTCAGCCATCTCTCTGCGTCGATCGTTCTCTCGCGCGACCGTGCCGCCCAGGGGCTCTACCCGGCGATCGATCCGCTTGCCTCGACATCGTCGCTCCTGAGCCCTGTCGTGATGGGAGAGCGTCATTACCAGCTCGCAGGCGCGGTGCGCGCCACCCTTGCCGCCTACGACGATCTAAAGGACATCATCGCGATGCTGGGACTGGAGGAGCTCAACGAGGAGGACCAGCGGACGGTCTCGCGCGCCCGGCGCCTGGAGCGTTACCTCACGCAACCGTTCCACGTCACCGAGCAGTTCACCGGCCGCCCGGGGGCCGCCGTCCCGCTCGACACGCTGCTCGACGATTGCGAGGCCATCCTGAACGACGAGTACTCGGCCGTGCCCGAGCAGGACCTGTACATGATCGGCGCCCTGCCCGCGCGCGCGGAGGCGGCATGACACTGCTGCTCTCGGTCCCGACCGGCGTGGTTCTCGACGTTCCGGTCACCAAGGTTTCCGGCGCGTCCGATCGCGGCTCGTTCACTCTGCTGCCCCGGCATGCCGACGGCGCGATGCTCCTGCGTCCCGGCCTGCTCTCCTACGTGGGCGAGGACGGCGCCGAGGTGTTCGTCGCGGTGGACGAAGGCGTGCTCGTCAAGGCGGGCGAGCAGGTCAGGGTCGCCTGCATGCGCGCCGTGGTCGCGGGCGACCTGGAGGGTGCCAGGTCCGCGCTCGCAAGGCATCTTCGAGAGCGCAGCGAGCACGAACGCAAGGCCAGGTCGGTGCTGATGGCGCTGGAGGCCGACGTCCTGAGGCGGCTCGGAGAGTTGCGGTGAGGCCGGGCGGCAAGCGCGACGACCTGCTGGATATCGTCTCGCGCAAGCAGGCGGGCAAGCTTCGCTCGCGCCGGCAGGGGCGGCCCAACATCGGCCGGGGCCTCGGGTCGAGCGGTATCGTCGGCTGGTCGATCGCCGTGCCGACGCTCATCGGCGTGGCCGCCGGCGTCTGGCTGGACCGGCGCACCGGCGGCGACATCTCCTGGACGCTCACGCTGCTCGCCGTCGGCCTCCTGGTGGGCTGCCTGACGGCGTGGTTCTGGGTGGGACGCGAGCTGGGCCGTGATGGTTGAATGCAGGCCGCCGCGCGGCTCGACGCCATGACCGGGATCGCCGCGCCGCTGCTGCTGGGCGCCCTGGCCGGCTTCGCGCTGGGCGTCGGATTCTATGTCGCGCTGTGGGCCACGATCCGCCGCGCGACCAGGGCGGCGCGGCCGTGGACGTGGATGCTGGGCAGCTTCGCGTTGCGTCTGGCCGTCGTGGGCGCGGGCTTCCTGCTGCTGGCCCGCATCGGCACATGGCAACTCGCCGGCGCGCTCGCCGGCTTCGTCGCTGCCCGGCCGCTGGTCACGCGCGCGCTGCTGGCACCGGAGGAACCGGATGAACCTGTCGCCTGACGAGATCGTCTATTTCAGCGTCGGTCCGCTGGACATCAGCGCGACGCTCGTGTCCACGTGGATCGTGATGGCGCTGCTGGTTGGCGCGGCACTGCTCGTGCGCCGCAGGCTGCGCGTCGAGCCGCCCATCGGCAGGGCCCAGCTCGCGTTCGAGGCGCTCATCGTCTTCGTGCTCGACCAGATTCGCGACGTCGCCCGCCAGGAGCCTGGCCGCTACCTGCCGTTCATCGCCACGCTCTTCCTCTTCATCCTCGCGTCCAACGTGCTCAGCATCGTGCCCGGTTTCCATCCGCCCACCGGCTCGCTGACGACCACCGCGGCGCTGGCGCTGTCGGTGTTTCTCGCGGTGCCCGCCTTCGCGATCCGGCAGGTTGGCTGGCGCAGGTACCTGCGCACCTACCTGGAGCCCATGCCGCTCATGCTGCCCTTCACCGTCCTCGGGGAGATCACGAGGACCCTGGCCCTGGCGGTGCGCCTGTTCGGCAACGTCATGAGCAGCTCGATGATGATCGCGATACTGCTGGTCGTCGCCCCGCTGGTGTTCCCGGTCCTGATCCAGGTGCTCGGGGTGCTGATGGGCGTGCTCCAGGCGTATATCTTTGCCGTACTTGCGCTGGTCTATATCGCCGCGGGGCTTTCCGAGTCCGGGAAGCGCTTGTCTACAGGAGAATCCGCATGACCGACATGTCCCTCATCGCCGTCGTCTCGGTTTTCACCGCCGGCCTCACGGTGGCCATCGGCGCCGGCCTGGCCGCGATCGCCGAAGGCCGGGCGGTGGCCGAAGGGCTGAGGAGCATCGCGCAGCAACCCGACGAAACCGCCTCGATCTCCCGGGCGATGTTCGTCGGCCTCGCCATGATCGAGACCAGCGGCATCTACTGCTTCGTGGTCTCGCTGATCCTCATCTTCGCCAATCCCTTCTGGAGCGCCGCCGGCTAGCGGCCGCGCGACACCATGGCCGTCGACTGGTTCACGCTCGCAGCGCAGCTCTTCAACTTCGCGCTGCTGCTCGTGCTGCTGCGCGTGTTCCTCTACCGCCCCGTCCTGGACCTGATGGCCGAGCGCGAGCGGCGCACGGCCGCGCCATTGGTCGAAGCGCGGCGCCTTGCCGACGAGGCGGCCGCGGAGCGCGAGGCGCTGCAGCGGCACAAGGAGGCGTTCGAGCGCGAGCGCGCCGAGCGGCTCGAAGCCGCGATGAGTGAGATCGAGGACAAGCGCGCGCAGCGACTGGCGGCCATCGATCGCGAGACCGAGGAACGGCGGCTTGCCGCTGCCGATGCCTTGGAGCGCGATGTGAGGCGCGTTGCCGACGCGCTGCTGACGCGCGTATCCGGCCTCGTCGTCGACGAGGTCCGGATCGCGCTGGCCTCGGTCGCAGGGGCGGAGCTCGACCAGCCCGCCTGGGCAAGGTTCGAGGAGCGGCTGCGGGCGCTCCCCACCGAGCAGCGCGCCCGACTCGCGGAGGCGGCGCGCGGGACGGTGACCGTGATGACGCCGCGGCCGCTGCCACCGGCGACGGCCGACGCGGCACGCGTGGCGCTCCTCGAGCTGCTCGGCGCGCGGCAGGTCACCTTCGCCACCGATCCGGACCTCCTCCTGGGGGTCGCACTCGACGCGGGGGGACTGCGGCTCGACGGCACGATAGCGGTTCGGCTCGAAGCGCTCGAGCGCTCGTTCGCGACGGCGCTGGATACCGTGGGCGAGATCGCGCCGTCGCCGCGCGCGCCCGCCACGGAGAGGACCCGGTGACGCAGAGGGACACGGAAGCGATCGCCCGCACGCTCCTCTCGGGGCTGGACAGCCTGGACGCCGCTCGCCGGGAGGTATCGGCCGAGCCGGTATTGGGCGAAGTCGGTCGCGTGACGGCGGTTGCGCGCGGCGTCGCGACGGTGAGCGGCCTACCGGGCGCCTTCGCCGACGAGACCGTCGTCCTCGGCGGCGGCGCCGTTGGCCTTCTCAGCGACCTGCGCGAGAAGTCCCTTGGCGTGGTGCTGCTCGCCGGATCGCACCAGGTGCATGCCGGCGCCGAGGTCAGGCGTACCGGCCGACGCCTCGACGTCCCGGTGGGCGATCCGCTGCTGGGTCGCGTGATCGATCCGCTCGGCAGGCCTCTCGATGGCGCCGGCCCGGTGGAATCCCGCGAGCGGCTGCCGGTGGAGCGTCCCGCCACCCTGATCATCGACCGCGCTCCGGTGAGCCAGCCGCTGCAGACGGGCGTGAAGGTCGTCGACGCCCTCTTTCCCATCGGCCGCGGCCAGCGCGAGCTCATCGTGGGGGACCGTCAGACCGGGAAGACCTCGCTGGCGTTGACCGCCATCATGGCGCAGCGGCGAACCGGGGTGCTGTGCGTGTACTGTTCCGTGGGGCGGCGCGGCGCCGAGGTGGCGCGCACCGTCGCCGCCCTGCGGCGCGAAGGCGCGCTCTCGTACACGACCGTGGTCGTCGCACCCTCGGAAGCCGAGCCCGGCTTGCGGCAGGTCGCTCCCTTCGCGGCCATGAGCATCGCCGAAGCGTGGATGGAGGCCGGCAGGCACGTCCTGGTGGTCTTCGACGACCTCGTCCAGCATGCGCGGGCGCACCGCGAAGTCTCGCTCCTGCTGCGCAGGCCGCCGGGTCGCGAAGCGTATCCGGGCGACGTCTTCTACCTGCACTCGCGGCTGCTCGAGCGCGCCACCCAGCTCACGGCCGCCCGCGGTGGCGGCTCGCTCACCGCGCTGCCCATCGTCGAGACCCAGGAGCGCGACCTGGCGGCCTACATCCCGACCAACCTGATCTCCATCACCGACGGCCAGATCGTGCTGTCGCCTGAGCTCTTCAGGCTCGGCCAGCTTCCGGCCGTGGACGTCGGCCTGTCGGTGTCGCGAGTCGGCAGCAAGGCGCAGCGCCCAGCCTACCGCGCGGTGGCCGGCGGCCTTCGCCTGTCCTACGCGCAGTTCCAGGAGCTCGAGAGCTTCGCGCGCCTGGGCGCCGAGCTGGACGACAGCACCCGCGGCACCCTGACCCGGGGCCGGCGGGTGCGCGAGGTCCTCAAGCAGAGCGGCATCGAGCCGCTGCCGGTCGCCGAGCAGATCGCGGCGCTGCTGGCGGCGAACGCCGGCGTGTTCGATGCCGTGCCGGCCGCGCACGTTTCCAGGATCGAGCCAGCCCTGCGGCGGGAGGCGCGCCGTGCCGCGCCGGACGTCTGCGAGCGCATGGAGGGCGGCGAGCCGCTGGCCGAGGGCGATCGCGACGCCCTGATCGAGGCGGCTCGCCGGGTCGTCGCGGCCGCAAGGGCCGATGCGATGGCCGAGGCAACGCGCGACGCAACCCCCGACGCGGGCACCGGCGCATGAGCTCCCACGGCGCGGTGCAGCGCAAGCTGGAGACCGCCGCCAGCCTCGGGAACCTCGTGACGACGATGAAGGGGCTCGCGTCGGTACGCGTGCATCAGTACCGCAGGACGATGCAGGCGCTCGACGCCTCGACCGAGACGCTGGACCTCGCCGCCCGGGCGCTCCTGCACCGCCATCCCGAGCTCGCGGCCGCGCAGGCTCGCGTCGAACCGGGCATGACCACGATCGTGTTCGGCTCCGATCGCGGGCTGTGCGGCGCCTTCAACGACCGCATGGCCCGCTTCGCCATCGGCGACCTCCGGGAAACGGCCGTCGAAGGCGCGCCGGTGCAGGTGCTGGCCGTGGGTCGTCGCGTCGCGCGACGGCTGCGGCTGTCCGGTCGCATGCCGGATGGACGCCTGTCCGCGCCGAGCAGCCTCGACACGGTGGAGGTCGCGGTTGCCGAGCTCCTCGATGCCATCGACGTGTACCGTCGGGCCGGACCCGACCACACGATGCGCCTGGTGTACGCGCGCCCGGTCGGATCCACCCGCTTCGAGCCCTGTGCCGAACAGGTGCTGCCGGTCGACTCCGGCTGGATGCGGGAGCTGAAGGGCCTGCCCTGGGTGACCCGCAAGCTGCCGATGGAGCTCTCCGACCCGCAGAAGCTGCTGCGCGGACTGATCGGCCAGCGCATGGCGCTCGCCCTCGTCAGGGCATTCGGGTCTTCCCTCGCCGCCGAGAATGCCGCCCGGCTCGCTGCCATGGAGGCCGCCTCGCACAACGTGGAGGAGCGCCTCGCGCGACTTCGCGCCCGGCACCAGGCGGCCCGCCAGGCCGCCGTCACGGCGGAGCTGCTCGACATCCAGAGCGCCGCGGCGGCCCTGGAGGATCCGGACGACCAGGAGGACGCCGACCGGGACGAGGAGGACGCCGACCGGGACGAGGCTCCCTTCGCGGGACCGCTATGAGGCGAGCCCCGCCGCCGGCGCCTTGAGCCGGGCGCGGACGGCGCATTCGGGCCGGGCAAGCCAGGCGACGATGGATTCCACCGCGTGGTCGGCCGGCTGCCGGCCCGTCCCCACCACGTGGTCGGCAACCTCCAGGTAGAGCGGGTCGCGCTGCTCGACCAGCTCGCGTACCCGCTGCCTTGGATCCTCGGTGCGAAGCAGCGGCCGATGCCGGTCCCGCCGCAGCCGCTGCCAGAGATCCCCCGCGTCGGCCTTCAGGTAGACGACCAGCCCGCGCGCGGCAAGCGCCTCGCGATTCTCCGCCCGCAGCACCACGCCGCCACCGGTGGCCACCACCAGCCCGCTCCGGTGCGCCAGCTCGCAGACGAGCTGCGACTCCCGGCGCCGGAAGCCCTCTTCGCCCTCCAGGTCGAACACGGTCGGGATGTCGACGCCGAGACGCGCCTCCAGCTCCCGGTCGACGTCGATGAACTCGCGCTCCAGGCGGCGGGCCAGCCGCGCCCCCACCGTGGACTTGCCGGCGCCCATCATCCCGACCAGGAAGATGGACAACGGGGAGAAGGAAAGGGCGGCTCGCATGGCCGCCCTAAGGTATCAGATCGGCCGCCCGGGGAACGACCCCCCGGGACAGCGCCATCAGGGGCAGGTCGGCGTGACGTACTCGTAGGGGAAGGGGCTGCCGGGGACCGTCGCGCTCATCGGCGGCGCATCGGGCAGCGGCTCGGTTCCCGACCCGGCCGGGTAGCCCAGGCTGCCCCGGGTACGGGCGATGGAGGGCGGCGCCACATCCGGCTTCGTCACGTCGGACGCGAGGATCGGCAACGGGATGGTGATGGCGTTGAAGCCCTCGGTACCGCCCACCGCCGCCGTGACCTCGAGCTCCATCTGTGCCCACTGGGCGAAGCTCTTCGGGTAGACGATGTTCAGCACGGCCACGCCATTGGCGTCGGTCTGGCTCTGGACGGTGTAGGAGGCGATATTGCCCGGCGTGAGAACGCGGTCGCCGTTCTCGTCCTCGCCCGGATCGCACACGCCGAAGTTGTTCTTGTCCTCGCTCTCGAGCCCGTCCGGCTCCATGTGCACCTGGTACCAGTTGTTGCCGCTGATTTCCTTGGTCCAGTATCCGACGTAGTACTTCTTCGACCGCAGCGTCGCCAGCACCGTCGCGTTCGGCTTCGGGATCCCCGCGTTGTCGGTGACGATCGCCGCGTACCGCTTGCGGTAGGACAGCTGCTCGGTCATGTCCTCGATCAGGTTGTCGGTACCCAGGCGCACGGTCAGCTCGCCGCGGCTGTTGTTGCCGACCCCGCTGCCCTGTGCCGCCGTCGAGACCCGGATCACCAGCTCGGCCGGGGTCTTCTGGTCCACCGATGCCAGCACGGTCACGTCGCGCTCGGTGCTGTCGCCATTGAGCAGCAGCCGCGCGACCGCGGTGCCCGCCCCATCGGTCTCGGCGCGGGTGACCTCGATCCGCACGCCGTTCGCGGCATCCCGCGCGGCGAAGGACACCGTCTTGCCCGCGATCGCGAGCCCGTCGTCGTTGGTGATCGCCGCCATCAGGTCCACCGCGCCGGAGCCATCGGCCGGCAGCACCTGCGAGCTCGCGCTCAGCGCCACCCGCACGTCCTGCTGCTGGTCCGCCCCGGTCAGCGCGCCCTGCGGCTGACCTTCCTTGCCGGCGCCGCTGCCGCCGCAGCCGGCCAGGCCCATCACGGCAGCTACCCCGAGGGCAAGCAGCGTCTTCTTCATGTTGTCGACTCTCATGTTTGTCCCGTACGGATCGTCTGCCCGCCGATCAACGCTGCACCAGGGCATCGTTGACCACCCGCGGTGTCAGGAACACCAGCAGCTCGGTGCGGTCGTTGGTCTTGGTCGTGCTCTTGAACA
>JAEWGX010000134.1 GCA_023388075.1 Pseudomonadota bacterium | reverse complement strand
TAGGGGTTGACCGCCATCAGCGTCACCCGCAAGCTGGCCGTCCGCGCAAGCGCCAGGGCACACAGCGAGATCGGATCACGCTGGAACAGGTGATTGGCGCACCAGAATGCAGAGGCGCCCGCGGCCTCGCCCGCGGCGATCTTGCCCGCCACCACGTCGCTCGCCTCCCGTCCGTCGGAGGAGAAGGAAAGCTGGAATGGCCCGGTCATGGCGAAAGGTCCCCGGGTGCGGCAGGCGCGACCGCTGCCGCGGCGGAGCCGCGACGTCCGTAGTTGCGCAGTTGCATCACGATGACCACGAGGGCGAGGATCAGGATGACCGCCGATACCGGCCGCAGGAAGAGGATGGCCGGCCCATCGCCCATCAGGAGCGCCTGGCGCAGCGACGTATCCAGGATGTTCGCCAGGATGAAGGCCATCGCCAGCGGCGCGCAGTCCAGGTTGGCCTTGCGGAAGAGGTAGCCGAAGCCTCCGGAAATCATCAGCAGATAGACGTCGTAGAAGCTGTTGCGCAGGCTGTAGCTTCCGAACACCGCGATCAGGAGCACCGCGGGGCCCAGGATCCAGAAGGGGACCCGCAACAGCTGCACCCAGATGCCCACCATCGGCAGGTTGAGAGCGAGCAGCGCCGCGTTGCCGACATACATGGACGCGATCACGCCCCAGAACATCTCCGGGCTCTTGGTCAACAGCAGCGGCCCCGGCTCCACGCCCTGGATCAGCAACCCGGCGAACAGAACCGCCGTGACCGCGTTGCCTGGAAGCCCGAGCGTCAGCAACGGTATGAAAGACGAGGTGGCCGCGGAGTTGTTGGCCGACTCCGGGCCGGCGACGCCGGCGATCGCGCCCTTGCCGAACTCCTCGGGGTTGCGCGAGACCCGCTTCTCGAGGGAGTAGCTGAGCATCGAACCCAGGATCGCGCCGCCCCCCGGGATGAGGCCGACGAGGAAGCCGAGCACCGTCCCGCGGGCGATCGGACCGCGGGACTCGCTCCAGTCCTTGCGCGACGGCAGCAGCCGGCCGATTCTCCCCGCGATCAGGGACATGCCGCCCTTCTGCTCCAGGTTGTAGAGGATCTCGCCCAACCCGAAGAGACCCATCAGCAGCGGCACCATCTCGATGCCGTCGATGAGCTCGTAGCTGCCGAAGGTGAATCGCTCGGCGCCGGAGACCGTGTCCATGCCCACCAGTCCCAGCAGCACGCCGACGAGGGCCATGCAGATTCCGCGCAGCGGCGGCCCGCCGGAGAGCGTCGCGCACAGGGCCAGGCCGAACAGCGCCAGCGCGAAGTACTCCGGCGGCCCGAAAGTCAGCGCGATGTTCGCGAACAGCGGCCCGACGAAGGTCAGCGCGGCAACGGCGGCAGTGCCCGCGATGAACGACCCGATGGCCGCGATCGCGAGCGCCGGCCCGGCTCGTCCCCGGCGCGCCATCTCGTAGCCGTCGATGCAGGTGATCACCGCGGCCGCCTCGCCGGGCACCTTGAGGAGGATGGAGGTGGTCGAGCCGCCGTACATCGCCCCGTAGTAGATGGAGGCGAGCATGATGATCGCCCCCAGCGAGGAATCGACGTGATACGTGAGGGGCAGCAGCACGGCGATCGTGGTGACCGGGCCGAGTCCGGGAAGCACGCCGACGAGCGTGCCGAGCACGGCGCCCATCAGCGCATAAAGGAGGTTCGCCGGCAGCGTCGCCAGCATGAACCCCTGCCCCAGTTGCTGTAGCGCGTCCATCAGTTGAATTCCGGGAAAAGCGGCATCGGAACGCTCAGGGCCACGCGAAAGAGCACCACCCCTGCCGCCACCAGCACGATGCCCAGGAAGGCCGACCGCCACCAGCCCTGCTGATGGAAGTAATGCGTCCAGAGCGTGATCATCAGCACGGTGGCCGGCACGAAGCCCGCCAGCGGCACGAGCCAGGCGAAGGCGAGGAGCAGCGCGATCGCCTTGAGCGGCACGCGATCGAGCGTATGCTCCTCATCCGGCACCAGCCCTCCCTTGACACCGAGGAACAGTGCCAGGGCGACCAGCAGGCAGGCGGCAAGCAGCGGCAGCAGCCCCGCTCCGGGCATCCCGTCCGCCCATAGGCCGAGCCGGACGGATTCGATCGCGAACGCGATGCCGAGCAACGCGAGCAGCGCGCCCGCGATCGAGAGGGGCAGTGGCCGCCTGCTCATCGGTCAGCTGCCGGGCTTGCCGATCACCGTCAGCAGCTCCTTCGTCCGGGCCGAAGACTCCTCCACGAACGCCCGCGCCTGGGCGCCCGGGAGGTCCACCACCTGCATGGACAGCCGCTTGATCGTGTCGTTGAAGGCGGAGTCCGACAGCGCCTTGCGGAACGCGTCTTCCAGCTTGGCGCGAACCGGCTCCGGAATGCCCGCCGGCGCCACGATCGTCTGCATCGAACGCATGGACTGGAAGCCCAGCTCCTTGAGCGTCGGCACGTCAGGATAGGCGGCCGCCCGCTCCGGCGTCGACACGGCCAGCAAGCGGACCTGCTTGCTTTCCACGAAAGGCGCCCAGGCCGACACCTCCATCAGCACCTCCACGTGCCGGCCGAGCAACGCCGGCACCGAGGCCGCCGAGCCCTGCTGCGGCACATGGACCAGGTTGGCGCCGGTGGCCTGCTTGAGCGACTCCATCATGAGGTGCTGGAGCGAGTTCACGCCGGCCGTCCCGTAGGTGATGCGCCGCTTCTTCCCGTCCTCGATCAGGTCGGCGAGCGTCTTCCACGGGCTGTCCGCCAGCACGGCGATGCCGATCAGGTTGTCGCCGTAGTTCATGATGTAGGACACGTCCTTGAGCGGATCGAACGGGACCTTCTGGCCGGTCAGTGGCGCGAGGAAGTGCGATGTCGACATTGTCGCCAGGGTGTAGCCGTCCGGCCGGGACTTCGCCATCTCGGTCATGCCGATGAAGCCCGCGGCCCCCGGCTTGTTGATGACGACCACCGGCTGGCCCAGCTCCGCTTCGGCTGCCTTGGCGAGCACCCTGGATGTCTGATCGGTGCCGCCGCCGGGCGCCCAGGGAACGATCAGCGTGATCGGCTTCTCGGGGAAGGACTGCGCGACGGCGGACGGTCCCGCCACCGCGAACAGCGCGGCGCCCGACAACAGCACTTCGAACGTGCGGCGAATTGCATGCTTTATCTTCAAGATCCCCTCCTTGTATGCCTAGTGACTGAATCCATAGTGGGTCCGGAGCGCCTGCAGCGCGTCGTCCAGGTTCGAGCCGACCATCGGAGGCTCTGCCGGGACTGCACGAACGGCAGCCGGGTCCTTCAGGCCGGTGGCCGTCAGCAGGACCGCGACCTTGTCGGCCGCGCCGATCTGCCCACGATCGCGCATCTGCTCCACCGCCGCGAAGGCGGCCGCGGAGGACGGCTCGACGAAGAGCCCTTCCGTGCTCGCGAGGCGGGCCTGCCACTGCAGCATGCCGTCGTCACCGACCTTGACCGCGGCCCCGTTCGAGCGGCGCAGCACGTCGAGCGACTGGTAGGTCCCCTGCACCGCGCCGATGGAGGTGGCTACCGTATCGTGCGAGCGCTCCATCGCCAACGGCGCCTGCGCCCCCGCATCGAGGGCCGACGACAGGGACCCGTAGACCTCGGCCGCGACCATGCGCGGCATCCGCGAAGTCCAGCCGAACGCCATCATGTCCTCGAAGCCCTTCCACATGCCCAGCAGCGCATCGCCGTAGCAGACCGGCAGCACGCACCAGTCGGGGACGTCCCAATCCATCCCTTCCGCGATCTCGTAGGCGAGCGTCTTGTATCCTTCGATGCCGTACGGGTTGCTGCCGACAGCCGGCCCGAAGAAGGGCGAGGTGGGGAACCAGCCGTGTTCGCGCACGCCGGCCTCGAGCAGCTTCCAGCGGTCGGCGCGATCGGCGACGCTGAGCACCATGGCACCGTAGGCGCGCATCTGCGCGATCACCGGCCCGGCGGCCGCGTTGAAGGTGAAGACCACGCACGGGATCCGGGCCTTGGCGGCGTACGCGGCGACGGCGGCACCGGCATTGCCGGAGGAGCTGGAGGCGAGCATCCCGGCACCCTGCTTGCGCGCCGCCGACACCGCCAGGCATGCCAGCCGGTCCTTGAACGACCCGGTCGGGTTGCGCGACTCGTCCTTGACCAGCAGCTGCCCGATGCCCAGCTCCGCGGCAAGCTCGCCCAGCGAATGAAGCGGCGTGCCCCCTTCGGCCAGGGTCACGGCCTCTGCCCGTCGCACCGGCAGCAGCTCTCCGTAGCGCCAGAGACCGGCAGGCGCATCCGCGCCCGGCCGCGGCCGTCGCACGCGAAGGGCGTCGTCGTACGCGACGGTCAGGTTACTCCGGACGACCGGGCGGCACTTCACGCAGTCGTACCCCGTGCCGACCGGCGGATACAGTGCACCGCACCGCACGCATTGCAGCCCCGCGACCGTCGCCATCAGACGATCCTCAGCTCCGTGCCGGTGGTCATGAAGGAATCGACCCCGTCGGCCGTGACGCACAGCGTGTCTTCCACCTGCAGGCCGGCGAACCCGAGCTCGTAGTATGGCGTCTCGATGCAGATCACCATGCCTTCCTCGAACACCTCGGTGCTCGAAGGCGTGAGGTTGGGAGCGTCGTACCCGTCCAGCCCGATGCCGTGGCCCACGTGGTTGCGCTGGTAGTGAGGCAGGCCCTCCTTGCGGACGGTCTTGACGACCTCCTCGAAGACATGCGCGGTCTTCACGCCCGGCCGGATGAGCTCGCGTGCGCGGTCCAGGCCGACCCGGATCGCGCGGTGATACTGCTTCACCTTCGCCGACGGCTCGCCCAGGGAGGCGTTGCGCGCGATGTCCGCCCGGTAGTGCCGGTATCGTCCGCCGACGTCGAAGCGGATGATGTCACCCGCCTGCAGCTGGCGCGACGATGGCATGACGTTGGACATCGCGGTGCGAGGGCCGCTGCCGATGCACCCCAGCACCGGAAAGGCACCGTCGCTGATGGACTGGTGGTGGAATGCCCGGGCCATGTCGAGCTCGGTCGCACCGGGCCTGGCCTGCGCCAGCGCCGCATCGATCGAGCGCTCCGTGATCTGGGCAACCTCCCTCAGGCGCCGGATCTCCTCGGCCGTCTTGATCGTCCGCACATGGCGGAAGACTTCCGAGGCCCTGCTGATGCGGGTGGTCGGCAAGGCCTCGACCAGCCGGTCCCAGTAGGCCGGCGTGGTCCCCATCTCGTCGATCCCGATGCTGCCGCCCTCGAGCCCGCGCTCCTTGATGGCCTGCACCAGCGCGACCGCCGGATCCTTCCAATCCTCGCTCTGCAGGATGCCTTGCAGGCGGGCACTGACATCGTCCAGGGGAACGTCCGGTTCGTGATGGGTGGCGAAGAACCCGAAGCGGCGCACGTCGTCCACCCAAACCTCGCCGTCGGCCACCAGGTCGGTGAGGCCGGTGCTCGTCACGATGCACGGCTCGCCGCGGCCCTGCGCCGGTATGAGCACGTACGCCTGCGGTCCACGCCTGATCCATTGGCTCAAGGCCCAGTATCCGCTGGTGTAGGTGACGTTCTCGGGAGCGGTGGCGACGAGGGCGTCGAGCCCATCGCGCCGCATCCGATCGAACATCCGTTGCGAGTTCACCAGCCGCCGGTCTGCTTCCATTGATTCTCCATGCTCTTATGATCGATTTCCGTGGGACACCCTTCTCACCTCGTCCCGGGGGGTGGCAGCCGCGTCGGGGCGCCCAGGCGCCGCGACACGCGCTCCGCCGCACCTCGGACCGCGGCACAGAGCGCCGGCAGCTCGCCCTTGCGGATCTGCGCGCGCAAGGTCGCGGCACTGATCGCCGCCACGACCTGGCCGGCGGCGTCCCGCACCGGAGCGCCCACCGCGACGACGTTCGCCAGGTTCTCCCCGTCCGAGGTGAAGTAACCCCGCGCCGATCCTTCGCGGATGTCGGCAAGGACCGCCCCGAAGGACGTCTTCGTCTTCGGGGTGAGCTGCTCGTAGGGCTCCCGCCCGAGCAGGGCCCGTATGCCTTCGTCGGGCAGGTCGCAGACGAGCGCCTTGCCGAAGGCGGTGGCGTGCAGCGGCGCGGTCGATCCCGGCACGGTGTTGATCACCAGCGGGCTGTTGCTCCGGACGCAGACGAGGTAGACCACCCTGCTGTCACGCAGGACCCCCAGGTAGGTATTGGTCCTCGTTTCCTGCGTCAGCACGTGAAGCTCGGAAGTGGCGATCTCCGCGAGATCGCTTCCGTTCAGGAACGCGTTGCCGACCTGGAAGGCCGTGTAGCCGATGCGATAGCGCTGCGGCACGTGTGACCGCTCGACGAACCCGCTCGCCGCCAGGGTGTTGATGCCTCTCTGGACGATGCTCGGCGCGAGCTTCAGGCGCTTGGCGATGTCGCGAACGCCCATGCCGTCGGGCACCGTGGCGAGCAACGCCAGCATGGAGAGCGCCCGCGCCACGGATTGGTTGCCCGAGGCGATCTGTGGATTCGCCGCGACGACCGGATCCGCCGGCGTGTTCGCCGTAGCACCCCTTGTGTTCCTGATATGGGAACGCTGTTCCTGCATTTGAGCAATCGTACACGGCAACGGCGGTAGCAACAAGTCGCGCAAGCCGGGCAGGGATTGGCCTGGCAGGATCCGGCGGGCGAACTACCATTGCCCGATGATTACCCTATCGGTCCTCGACCTCTCTCCCATCCTGGAAGGCAGCGACGCCGCCCAGTCGCTACGCAACACGCTGGACCTGGCGCGCCATGCGGAGCGGCTCGGCTACGGCCGCTACTGGCTCGCCGAGCACCACAGCATGCCGGGCATCGCGAGCGCGGCCACCTCGGTGGTGATCTGCCACGTCGCGGGCGGGACGTCGCGGATCCGCGTCGGTGCGGGCGGCATCATGCTGCCGAACCACTCGCCGCTCGTGATCGCGGAGCAGTTCGGCACGCTCGCCTCGCTCTTCCCCAACCGCATCGACCTCGGGCTCGGCCGCGCGCCGGGCTCCGACATGGCGACCGCGCGGGCGCTGCGACGCAATCTCGCCTCCGACGTCGACCAGTTTCCGCAGGACGTGCTGGAACTGATGCACTACTTCGAGGAGCCCGAACCCGGCCAGGCGGTGGTCGCGGTGCCGGGCGCGGGGCTCGACGTCCCCATCTGGATCCTCGGCTCCAGCCTCTTCGGCGCCCAGCTCGCGGCCGCGCTCGGGCTGCCGTTCGCCTTCGCCTCGCACTTCGCGCCGGCGATGATGATGCAGGCGATCGACATCTACCGCGCCCGCTTCAAGCCGTCGGAACGCCAGGCACGGCCCTACGTCATGCTCGGCTTCAACGTCTTCGCCGCGGACAGCGACGAGGAAGGCGAGCTGATCGCCACCTCCATGCAGCAGGCCTTCGTCAACCTGCGCACCGGCCGGCCCTCCAAGCTGCAGCCGCCGGTCAAGGGCTACGTCGCGCACCTGCCGCCGCCGCAGAAGGCGATGCTCGACGAGGTGCTGTCGTGCTCCGCCATCGGCGCCCCGGAGACGGTGCGCCGGCAGATGCAGGCCTTCGTCGAGCGCACCGGCGCGGACGAGCTGATGGTGACCGGCCAGATCTTCGACCATGCGGCGCGCGTGCGATCGTTCGAGATCGCGGCCGAGGTGGCGAAAGCCGCGAAGACCTGATCAGTTCTGCCGATAGAGCCCTGCCGCGCGGACGACCGGCTCCCAACGGCCGTTCTCCTTCTGCATGTGGGCAAAGAATGAAGCGGCGTCGCTGCCAACGGGCTCGGCTCCTGCGTCGGCCAGCCGCTGCCTGACCGATGGATCGCGCAACAGCTGCACCATTGCATCGCTCAGCCGCTTGACGACGTCGTCGGGCATCCCGGCAGGGCCCATCAGGCCGATCCACGAAACCGCCTCGAACTTGGGAAGACCCGCTTCAGCAATCGTCGGCATATCGGGAACCGCTTCCGAGCGAGTGCCCTTCGTTACGGCGATTCCGCGCAGCTTCCCCGCCTTGACGTGAGGCAATGCGGTGATGATGGTGTCGAACATCATCGGAATCTGCCCGCCCAGAAGATCGGCCATCGCAGGGGCGGAACCCTTGTACGGCACATGCACCAGATCGACTTTCGCCATGGTACGGAACAGCTCCCCCGCCAGGTGGGCCATCGTCCCGTTGCCGAACGACCCGTAGCTCAACCCGCCAGGCGTGCTCTTCGCCAGCGCGATCACCTCGCTCACGGAGCTGGCCTTCACCGATGGATGGACCACCAGCATCAAGGGCGAGTAGCTGACCAGCGAGATCGGTGTGAAGTCCTTGATGGGATCGTAGAGCGGCTCCTTGCTCATCAGTGGTCCGATCGCCTGCGGGCCGCTCGCGCCCATGAGCAAGGTGTAGCCATCCGGGGCTGCCTTCGCCACGACTGACGAGCCGAGCATCCCGCCGACGCCTCCGCGGTTCTCCACGACGACTGTCTGCCCGAGGCTTTCGCCGAGCTTCTGCGCGACGACGCGCGCCTGGACGTCGGTGGGCCCACCGGGCGGATAGGGCACCACCATCTTGATCGGCTTGGATGGATAGCCTTGTGCTGCCGCAAGCCCGGCAGTGAGGAAAAACGTGGCGCCCATCAGGAGCGCGTTGATGCGCATGCGCGTGACTTTCATGTCTTCTCCTCCATCGTTTGGGAGCACAGTTCTCCCATTCGGGTCTACGAGCCCAGAACCATGAGCGCATCGGCCGCCACGACGCCGTGGCCGCGAGGCCGCACAAAGAGCGGGTTGATGTCCAGCTCGACAAGCCGTTCCCGGTACGCCCAAGCTGCGTGTGACAACGACGCAATCGCTGCGACCAATGCATCGACATCGGCCGGGGCCCGGTTCCGGAAACCGGCAAGGAGCCGGGATCCGCGCAGCTCGCCGAGCATCTCGCGCGCCGTGTCTTCATCGAAGGGCGCGATCCGGTAGGTCATGTCACGGAGGAGCTCGGCCTGCACACCACCGAGCCCGAGTGCGACCGTCGGCCCGAAGACCGGATCCTTCGTGACGCCCACGAGCATCTCCACGCCATCGGTGATCATTTCGCATACCAGCACGCCCTCGATGCGGGCGTCGGGCTTGTAAGCCCGGGCGGACTCGACGATCTCCGCGACGCACGCCTCGAGCCTCCGCAGGCTCTCGATTCCCAGGGCGACCGCCCCGGCTTCGGTCTTGTGCGGGATGTCCGCGGACACGACCTTCACGGCGAGCGGGAACTTCAAGTGCCGGACGGCGGCTTCGAGGCCCCGTCCGATGCCGACGAGGACGTCGTTCGTGACCGGGATGCCCCAATCCGACAGGATGCGCTTGGAGGCGGATTCGCTCATCGCCCCGGTCCCTTCCGGCAGCGGTGGCCACGTCCGTTCCGGCGTCGATGCGAACAGCGTTCGAGTCGCGGCGCGTGCCCGGTTCATCGCGTGCCTTGTCAGCATCGAGGCGGCGTTGGCCAGGCGAACCGGCGATGCGAAGTACGGTATTCCCTCCCGGTCGGCCAGCGCGTAGGCCGACTCCGCCCGGTGACGCCTTGCGGTCCACGCGAGCATCGCCGGCTTGCCCGAACGACTTACGGCGGCCGCGACGGCGCTGTTGCATGCCAGCGCGATCTCGCCGGACAGTCCAGCATACAGGACGCCGAGAAGATCGACGTTTGGATCCGCGAGCACCAGGTCAACGGCCCTCCCGAACGAGCTCAGGTCGTTGAACACATCGGCCGTGACGTCCACGGGATTGCGCGGCGAGCCGAATGGCGGGAGCACCTGGGCAAGCGCGGCTTCGGTCTCCGGCGAGAGCTCGGCCATCTCGAGCCCGAGCGCCGCGCAGCGATCCGCGAAGAGAATGCACGATCCAGCCGACGATCCGAGCGCGGCCACCCGGCCGCCCTTCGGAAGCCGGCCGCCGAGAAAGGCGCGCAGGCAGTCCGAGATCTCGCTGATGTCACCGACCTCCAGGATGCCTGCTTGCCGGTAGGCCGCCTGGTACACATCGTACGAGCCGGTCATGTTCGCCGTGTGTGACAGTGATGCGCGCTTGCCAACTTCAGAATTGCCGGTCTTCCACATGAGAAGCGGCTTGCCGGCATCCGTGGCACGCCGCGCGACCTGCATGAGCGCGCGCCCGTCCCTCACCCCCTCGACATAGCCGACCAATACCTGCGTACCCTCATCCTCGACGAATGCGTCCAGGATCTCCGGGGTGGTAATGTCGGACTCGTTACCGGAGGAGACAATGCGGCGGAACCCAATCCCGGCCGACTCGCACTCGGTGACAATGCCGAACCCGAACCCGCCGCTCTGCGACACGATGGAAACGCTGCCTGCCTTCAGGTCCGGCTCGAGGCCAAGGACGCCGAAGGTGGCGTACATCCGCTGGGCAAGGTTCAGGTACCCCTGGCAGTTCGGCCCGATCAACCGCACGCCGTGCTCGCGCGCGGAGTGCAGCAGCTCCTGCTCCAGCGCGGCTCCGTTCGAACCGACTTCGCGAAAGCCGGAGCTGAAGATGACGGCGAACCGTATCCCCAGCAGCCCGCACTCCCTGATCACCTCGGGAGTGGACCGGGCGTTCACTGCAACCAGGGCGACATCGCAAGGGCCGTCGATGGCCGAGACGCTGCGATAGCACCGCAGCCCGGCGATCTCGTCGTAGCGTGGATTGACGGGATAGACCCGACCCGGATAGCCATACCGGGACAGGTAGTCCACTGGCTGGCCGCCGATCCGCCTCAGGTCGCGGGAGGCGCCGACTATAGCGATGCCACGCGGATTGAACAATCGTTCCCAATCCGTGCCATAACGCATGGTTGCCGGCCCCACTTCACTCACGACCGGTCCGGATCGATCAGAACGCCCGGGTTCAGGAGGCCCTTGGGGTCGAGCGATCTCTTCGCGGCGCGCAACGCAGTGGCGAAGAGCTCGGGACGCTGCTGGTCATACCAGGGTCGGTGCTCGCGCCCCACCGCGTGGTGATGGGTGATGGTGCCGCCGCCGGCGATGATCGCGTCCGATGCAGCCGACTTGACCGCCCAGTAGTCGTCCATGAGTCGGTCCGGTGACGACGACAGCCCATGAAAGGTCAGGTACGGCGCCGGGCCGTCGGGATAGACGTGCGTGAAGCGACAGGTTACCGAGCCTTCGCGTCCGGTGGCCCTCCGCACGGCAGCCAAGCCGGATTCCTTGATGCTGTCGTGAAATTCGCGGAACCGGTCCCAGGTTATGGACGTCTCGTATGCGTCCCGGAAGATGGACCGGGACACCATGTGCTCCTTGAAGTAGGGCAGGAACATGAAGCGGTCACGCCAACGCCCGGCGGCGCCGTCGCGGTGCGAATTGTCTCCGGCGCCTTCCGCGGTGCCTCCATGGTCCGCGCAGAGTTGCAAGGCACGGGCGAGCGCGGCGTCCACGGGATGGTCGGCGGATTCGAACGCCACGACCAGCACGCTGGAACGGCCGTCCGCAAGTCCGTTGTACTCCGCCTCCTCGGCATCGAGGATCCGGCAGTTGGAGGGGTAAAGACCCGACTGCGAAAGGGCCCTCACCGCGTCCACCCCGCTGAAGAAGTCGGGGAAGTGGACCGAGGCTGTTGCCCGGAACTGCGGTCGCTTCCGGATACGCATCCAGGCTTCCGTGATGATGCCGAGCACGCCTTCCGAACCGATGAACATCCGGTCCGGACTCGGGCCGGCGCCGGATCCGGGAAGTCGGCGAGTCTCCAGGGTGCCGGCCGGCGTCACGACGCGGAGGCTCTCGACCAGATCGTCGATGTGGGTGTACAGCGTCGCGAAGTGACCCCCTGCCCGCGTGGCGATCCAGCCGCCGAGCGTCGAGCACTTGAAGGACTGCGGATAGTGGCGAAGCGTGAACCCCGCCGGCTTCAGTTGCTCCTCGAGCGCCGGGCCGAAGACGCCCGCCTGAATTCGCGCCGCCTGGGAGATCGGATCGATCTCCAGGACACGATTCAGGTTCCGCAAGTCGATGCTGACCACGCCGGCGTGGTCGCCGTCGGCAGGCGGCACGACGCCACCGACCACGCTCGAGCCGCCACCGAAGGGAATCGCTACCGCGTTGACTCGATAGCACCAGTCGAGCAGATCCACGACATCCTGCTCGTTGCGCGGGAGCGCCACGACGTCAACGGCAACCGGGCAAACCCGCGCGTAGACACGAATGATGTCGGGAAGCGACTTGCTGTAGGAGTGAAGGACCCGTTCGTAATGGTCAGTGGTGCAGACCGACGCAAGCGCGGCCGGGATGGCGATTCGAGGAGGCGGCAGGTCGATGTCATGAGCCCCTGGAGTCCGTCGTGCCTCGAAGCCAGACACCCCGAAGCGCTTGGCCCACGTCTCTTCCATCCATGCGATCTCCGAGGCAGGCACGACCTCGTCTTCGTAGCCCCAGCCCCAGAATTTCAACCGCCTACCCATCTCCTCTCTCCATATCAGTTCAGGTTCAGCCTAGCGTCGCACCGGTTCTCCGCGGTCGAACGTCTCACCCGGGAAGTACTTCGCCAGGCGGTCGTCCGCGGTCCTTGCATGTGCCTCCATGCCCTCGAGCCTGGAAAGACGCGCCGTGACCTGCCCTATCTGGCGCGCGGCCTCGGTGGTCATGCGCTGCCAAGTCAACGGCTTGATGAACTTGTGCACCGACAACCCCCCCGAGTACCGGGCTGCACCCATCGTGGGCAGGATGTGGTTGGGCCCCGATACCTTGTCTCCGAAGGCCACCGTAGTCTGCTCGCCCAGGAAGAGCGAGCCGTAGGATCTCAGATTCGCTAGCCACCAATCGAGATCCCGGGCATGAACCTCCAGGTGCTCTGGAGCGCGCTTGTCCGATACGCTTGCCGCCTCCTCGCGGGTCGCGCAGACCACGACCTCGCCGAAACGGGTCCATGCCGATCCGGCAGCATCCCGTGCCGTGGGAGGCAGAGCGTCGATCAGCTCCGGCACCCGCCGGATCACCTGCTCCGCGACCGGACGGGAGAGCGAAACGAGCCATGCAGGCGACTCGTGTCCGTGCTCCAACTGGCCGACCAGGTCGGACGCGACGATCTCCGCATCGGCGGAGTCGTCGGCGATGACGAGAATCTCGGAAGGTCCGGCGAACACGTCGATACCGACCCGGCCGAACAACATGCGCTTCGCCTCGGCCACGTACTTGTTGCCCGGCCCCACGATGATGTCGGCGGGGCAGCCGGAGAAGAGGCCGTGGGCCAGGGTTGCCATGGCCTGCACGCCGCCCAGCGTCAGGACGACGTCGGCCCCGGCCGCCTTCATTGCATACAAGACATACGGATGAATGCCATCCGTCCCGAAGGGTGTCGAACACGCTACCACGGTCCCGACCCCCGCAGCCTTGGCGGTTGCGATGCTCATGTAGGCCGACGCAATGTGCGCGTACCGTCCGCTGGGCACGTAGCATCCGGCGACGTCCACCGGAACGAGCCGTTGACCCGCGAGCAGGCCGGGATGGACCTCCAGCGAGAAATCACGGATCGATTCGCGCTGAGCCGTTGCGAAGCGGGTGACCTGCGCGATGGCAAAGTCGATGTCGCTCCGTATGTGCTCCGGCACGTCGGCAACGCGACGGCCAATCTCGTCCGCTGACACGACGATCTCGCCGGTCCATCCGTCGAGCCGCCTGGCAAACTCCCTGACCGCGTCCTCGCCGCGTTGCTCGATCTCGGCGAGCATGCCGGCGACGACTTCATGGGCATCGGAGTCCGCATGTCGGCGAAAGGAACTGGACTTGAGGAGCATTGGACGACTCGCGGCCGACGCCGGCCTGATGTGGATGATGAAAGCGCTTTCAGCAATCTATCCAGCAACGCCATGCGCGTCAAGCCCGAGCGCTGACGACGCCGCTAAACCTTCGGATCGGAGCGCGGCCCCGTGCTTCCCCGGATTACGAGCTCCACGGGGATCTCGACGGATTCGGTGAAAGGTTCTCCGGACAACACGCCCAGCAGGACCTCGGTCGCGCGGTGCCCCAGGTCCGCCAACGGAAGGTTGAGCGTGGTGAGGCCGGGCGGGATGTGGGAGGTCAGCTCCTGGTTGTCGAAACCGGTAATCGAGATCGCGTCGGGCACGGGCAGCCCGATGTGCTGGCACTCCAGCAACGCGCCGATGCCTAACAGGTCGTTTCCGCAGATCACGGCGGTCGGCCGCGGAGACAAACCGAGAAGCGCCCTCAAGCCGGAACGGCCACCCGCATAGGTAAAAGGCTGCTCCACCACGTAGGCGGCGGGCAGTTCGAGCCGTGCGCCCCGGAGGGCCTCGCGTATCCCCGCGACCCGACCTCTTGCCCTGTCGTTGTAGTTGAGGAAGCCGGAAATGACGCCGAAGCAACGGTGCCCCAGATCCAGAAGATGGCGGGTCACACGCCTCCCGGCTTCCACGTTGTCGAAGCCCACCGACAGGAATTGCCCTGTCCGATCCAGGGTCCAAGTCCTGAGGATTGGAATGGTCGTCTTGGAAAGGAGGCCGGAGAGGGCCTTGCCTTGCGCCAGGCCGACCAGCACCAGTGCGTCGACACCGCGCTCTATCAGGGCTCGCGCACCGTTCAGCTCCAACGCCGCGCTGTACTCGTGCGAGGCGATCAGCAACTGGTAGCCCGCCTCGGCCAACGTAGTCTGCATGGACTGCGCGAAGCGCGAGAAGATCGCATGGTCGATGGTGGGAACCACCAGTCCGACCGTCCTCGTCCTGCGCGACGCCAGCGCCCGCGCCGATCCGTGTGGAACGTAGCCCAGCCGATTGATGGCATCGAGAATGCCCTGCCGGGTATCGGACCGCACCAGGTCCGGAGCGTTGAGCGCGCGGGACACCGTTGCTGCCGAAACGCCGGCAAGCCTGGCTACGTCACTGAGTTTTGCAGGCCGCGTCATGCGAGATTGGAAGCGTTCGCTGCAGCCCGGGAAGATGTTGACCGCACGAGATGGCCGATGATACAGTGAAAGGGAATGATACCGCTTTCATTCGAACGATCGGCGTGCTGCGTCGGCAAGAAAAGGAGGAGACCATGACGAGATCGACTGGCATCGGTGGCGTGCTCGCGTTGGTGGCAGGGCTGTGGATCTGCTCCCCGGGAGCGGTCCACGCGGCGGACCTGATCAAGATCGCCACGACGACGCCGGGAGTTCCTTGGAATATCCTGGGGGCGAAGGTGGCAGCCGAGCTGAACACGCGCCTGCCGAACGTTTCGGTATCGGCGGGAGCCGGTGGTTCGACCGCAAACGTCAGTGATGTCGCCAAGGGCGTAGCGATGCTCGGGTGGACCGTGAATTCGACCGCCCTCGAGGCTCGTACCGGAACCGGCGCATTCAAGGACCGGGCTGTAAAGGATTTCCAGGTGATCGGGCCCTTCGCCGTCACGCCGCTGCAGGTCATCGCCCGCAAAGGCTCCGGTATCAAGGCCATAGCGGACTTGAAGGACAAGCGAATGGCGATGGGACAGGCGTCCTGGGGAACCACGCAGCTGAGCCTGAAGGTACTGGAGAAGTTCGACATCACGCCCGCCTCCGTAAAGAAGCAAGGCGGCCTGATGGTGTTCACCGGCTATGACGCATGGCAGGCCCAGATGCAGGACAACGTTGTCGACGCCGTCGTGTACTGGGGCGGCATCCCCAGCGCCCTTACCATCGGCCTGATCAACGAGCCGGGCGTGGAGTTCATACCATTCACTCGAGAGGAAATCTCGAAGGTTCTCGGGGACGAATCGCTCAAGACCTTCCTCTTCCCGATGTCGATCAAGGCGGGCACCTACGAGCCGATCAAGGCCGACATCGATAGCTTCACCTATTCGAGCATTGCCATTGCAAACCCCAAGCTCCGGGAGGATGTCGCGTACGAAACGCTGAAGATCTTCTACGAGGGCAATCCCGATACCAAGATCTACAAGGACGGCCTGTCTCAAAGCCTCGATCTCGCGAAGCTCTGGCTCCCCACCAACACGCTCCCGCTACACCCCGGCGCGGAAAGGTACTTCAGGGAGAAAGGCCTGCTCAAGTAGGCCGGGAGGAGACCATGGCGCTCAAGACAGCACAGGAGTTCATCGACAGTCTGCGCAAGGCAAAGACGCGAATCTTCTACGGTGGCAAGCGCGTAGAGAACATGGTGGAGCATCCGGTGATCCGGCCCTCCATCAACGCGATGGCCGCGACGTATGCCTTGGCGCAGCGGCCGGAGTGGGAACCCGTGATGGTTTGTCAGGGTGAAGACGGCCGGCCTGCGAACGTCTGCTGCAGCCTGATGAAGAGGCCGGGCGATCTTGTCAAGAAGTACAAGACCGTGCGCCAGGTAGCGCTCGAGACCGCGCGAGGACACGTACGCACCGTCGGAATGGACGCGATGAACGCTGTGGCGAGCATCGTCCATGAAGTCGACCATGAGCGCGGTAAAAGCTACTCGAGCCGCTTCCATGACTGGCTTCGAGTCATTCAGGCGGAGGACTCGGCGGTCTCGGGTGCGTTCACCGATCCGAAGGGCCTGAGAAACCGCCGGCCTGCCATGCAACCGGATCCCGATCACTACCTTCATGTCGTCGATGAACGCAAGGACGGGATCGTGGTCCGAGGTGCCAAGGTTCACCAGACCGTCGCGGCCACTTCGCAATGGCACGTCGTGGCGCCAACCACCGCGATGCGTGAGGACGAAGCTGACTACGCGATCGTGTTCGCGGTCCCCTGCGACGCCCCCGGCGTTTTCCACCTCTATGGACGGCAGATGGGTGACCAGCGCCGGGTCGAAGGCTGCACCATCGATGTGGGGAACGTGCACTACGGCAGCTCGGAATCCCTGATGGTTTTCGACAACGTCTTCGTACCGTGGGAGCACGTATTCCTGTACCGGGAATGGCAGTTCACCCGTCGACTGGTCGAGCGGTTCGCCAACTTCCATCGGCAAGGCTACGGAGCGAGCCGAGCCGCGATGACCGACATTCTCGTCGGTACGGTCTCCGAGCTGGCAAAGCTTCACGGTGTCGCGGATAACAAGATCATTCGGGACAAGCTGACGGAGATGCGCCTGCTCGGAGAAACGATGTACGCTTGCGGTCTGGCGGCCTCGTATGAAGCGAAGCAGACGCCGTCGGGCATCTACGTCGTGGACGAAGTGCTGGTCAACGTGGCCAAGCTCAACGTGACCCGGCTGCCCTATGAAGTCGCTCGCCTGGCAGAAGACCTCGCCGGGGGGCTGTTCGCGACAGCACCTCACGAGTTCGACTTTCGCGACCCCGAGACAGGGCCGTACATCGAGAAGTATCTGAAGGCCGACCCGGACGTCCCGACGGAGCATCGGCTCCGCCTCTTCCGGCTGGTCGAGAACCTCTGCTACGGTACCGGCGCGACCTACTTCCGCGCGGAATCCATGCACGGTGCAGGCTCGCCCGAAGGACTCAAGTTGCAGCTGCGCGACAAGACCGATTGGGAGGCAATGCGAGCTCATGCCAAGCGAGTTTGCGGGATCGGCGAGAACCCATTGATGACCTGGCACTGAATCCGGTGCGATGACCTATCGGAAGTTCGATCCGCTCGAGCGCGACCTGGTCTCTGCCGCCGCGCGCTGTTCCACCATGTCACTCGCCGGTGCCGCAGATGCAGACCGAGCCGGCAGGTTTCCGGAGGATTCCTATCGCGCCGCAGCTGAGGCTGGCCTAGTCGGGCTGGCCGTGCCACAGATCTATGGCGGACACGGCGTATCCGCCGTCGCACAGGTCGCAATCATCGAGGCCCTTGCGGGCGGTTGCGCTGCCGTCGTGGGCGCCGTCATTGGCAATGGTATCCAGGCGGCCCTTTCCCTCCTGCACGGCGCAAGCCCCGAGCTGTGCAAGCGGGTGCTTCCGCCACTCGTGCGCGGGCAGATCCAGGTTGCTTTTGCGATCAGTGAGCCCGACGCCGGCTCTGACGCCGCGGCTATGCAGTGCAGGGCCACCCGCACCTCGGACGGCTGGCGGATCGACGGCGTCAAGACGATGGTGAACAGGGCTGCTCTCAGCAGCGCGGCGGTCGTGTTCGCCACCGCGGATCCGGCGCTGCGCCACCGGGGAATCACGCCCTTCCTGGTGAATCTCGAGCAGGCAGGCGTCGCGATCGGTCCTCCAATGCGCAAGATGGGACAGAGGGCACTGCCGACGGCGCCTATCAGCTTCGACGGCGCTGTGGTATGCGACAGCCATCGGCTAGGCGCCCCTGGCAGCGGCTTCGCGCTGATGATGAAGGTGATCACCCATGCGCGCACGATGGTCGCGGCGAACGCCGTCGGTCGCATGGACGCCGCGCTTGGTCATGCAGTCGGCCATGTGCGGCGCCGGCACCAGTTCGGCGCGCCGCTATCCGACCTCGACATGGTCAAGGCGGAAATCTCCGACATGGCTGTGTCGGTCAGTGCCGGCCGGTGCTTGACAGAGCGAGCGGCGCTGGCCATGGACGAATCGCTCGGCGACGAAACCTTCTCCGCGGCAACGGCCAAGCTGTTCGCAACGGACGCATGTATCGACGTCTGCCGCCGCGCGATGCTGCTTTGCGGCGGCATGGGGTACGGTGATGCGCATCCTGTCGAGCGCATGATGCGCGATGCGATGGCCGGGCAAGTAGTCGACGGCGCCAATCCCGTACAGAAGCAGATCATCGCCAGGGAAGTGCTGAGAGGAGCGCGGGAACGGAATGAATGACTTCGCCGACCTCCAGCACTTCTTCGCCCCCCGCAGCGTGGCGATCATCGGGGCATCAGCGAACCCGGATCGTATCGGCGGACGTCCATTGCGCTTCTTCATGAAGCATGGATTCGCCGGCGCGCTCTATCCGGTAAATCCCGCGCGCGCCGAGATCGCGGGACTGCGCTGCTATCCCTCGATCAGTGAGGTCCCAGGCCCGGTCGATCTGGCGGTGCTGTCGGTCGATGCATCCCGCGTCGAGCAGGAGCTGACGACGTGTGCCGCGCACGGTGTGCGTTCGGCGATCATCTTCAGCGGCGGCTTCTCCGAAACCGGACCGGCCGGCGAGGAAGCCCAGCGGCGGCTCGAGCAGATCGCCAGCCGGACCGGCATCCGGGTATCGGGGCCCAACACGATCGGCAGTGCGCACCTGCACGAAGGCGTATGTCCGTCATTCGCCATCTGCCTCGACCGGGAGATCGAGCCCGGCCCGATCGGATTCGTCTCGCAAAGCGGCGCGTTCGGCTCAGCGATCGTCGGCCAATCGCTCGACCGACAGATGGGAATCGGGGCCTTCGCCTGCACCGGGAACGAAGCCGACCTGGAGTTCTCCGACTACGCGCACTTCCTGTTGACCGACGATCGTATGCGGTCGATCGCCGGCTACCTCGAAGGCGTGCGAGACGGCGCCAAGTTCCTTCGACTGGCCGATATCGCGCTGCACCGCGGTAAACCGCTCATCGTGCTCAAGGTCGGCCGATCCGCATCCGGCGCCAGGACGGCGACCAGCCATACCGCTTCCATGACAGGCTCTGATCGGGTATACGACGCGGTGTTCCGCCAGAAGGCAGTGCTCCGAGTAAGGAATACCGACGAATTACTCGACAGCGCCCTGCTTTGCGCCTCGGTCCCGGAGCCGCGCGGACACCGTCTGGCGATCCTGTCCATTTCCGGCGGCGCCAACGTTCTGATGGCCGACGAATGCGAGTCGGCGGGTCTCGAGCTGCCGCGCCTCTCCGGGCCGACCCGGGACACACTGATGGGGCATTTGCCCAGCTATGGTGTCTCCGACAACCCGGTGGACCTCACCGGACAGTTCATCAACTCGCCGCACACCCTTCCAGCGATCCTGGACGCGCTCATGGAGGATCCGGCGGTCGATGCGGTTCTGCTCTTCATGTCGGTGATGTACCCGCAGGAGGATGCGATCGTCGGCGCGCTGCACGAGGCACGCTCCAAGGCAAGCAAGCCCCTCGTTGCCGTGTGGACGGCAGGCCCCCCTGGAGTCCTCGGACGCCTGCGCCGCCTCGGCGTCTGCGCCCTGGAGGAGCCCACGAGGGCGATTCGCGCATTGGCAGGCTATTGTCGGTTTGCCTCGGTGCGACGCCAGGGCGCTCTGGAGTGCGAATCGTGAGTCGTGTCCTGACCCCCGTGGAAGGCGCGAGCTACCTGGACAGGGCAGCAATTCCTCTGGTGGCTCAGAAGCTGGTCAGTTCGGCCGAAGAAGCAGCCGCTGCGGCTCTGGTGCTCGGTCTGCCGGTCGCGCTCAAACTCATCGCATCGGCGTACACGCACAAGAGTGATCGAGGGGGAGTGCGCCTGCATGTCCAGACAACCCGGGAAGTGCGGGACATCACGACCCAGCTGCTCGCCCTCGGGGCCGATCTGGGCGATCCGGGGGCGACGGTGCTGGTACAACCGATGAGGAAAGGGGTCGTAGAGCTGATCATCGGCCTGTCGCGCGACCCGACCTTCGGCCCGGTCGTCGCGGTGGGCCTCGGCGGTACCCTGGCGGAACTGCTCGATGACGTAGTCCTGGGGATCCCGCCGCTGTCGCGCCTCCAGGCATCCGAGATGCTCGAAGCCATGCGGACGGCCGAGCTGCTCGAAGGCTACCGAGGTGCCACAGCCGTCGACCGCGCTTCGGTCGTCGAACTGCTGCTGGAGGTCTCCAGATTGGCCGACGACGACAACCTGATCGAGTTGGACCTCAACCCCGTAGTCGTTGGTCCGATAGGTGAAGGCTGCACGGTAGTCGACAACCGGGTCGTGCTTCGTTCCGCTCCTGTCGAGCCGCAGCGCAACCCAGCTCCGGTATGAACGTACCGGGACAGGCGCGCCAGACTTCCGCCTTCGGGTATCTCGCCGCCCGGCCGGCCTGGTCGGCGACGACCGCCATGGCGGTCGCCGTTTCGACGTCTGCCGCGATGCTGTGGTTCTACGCGATGTACAGCACGCTTTTCGGGCAGGCCGAGACCTTCAGCCATGCATCCACCTTCTATCTGATCAGCCTCTTCCTGGTTTTTCTCCTGCGACCGACACGAAGAGCCTCTTGGAATGCGCCCCTGAATGCGTGGTTCATCGTCGATCTGCTATGGGCCTTGGCTTCCGTCGCCGTATTCCTGTACATCAAGTGGGACGTGGACGCTCTCACCATGCGAGGAAGCGGCGCATTCGCGTCCGACCTGGACCGCACCGTTGCCGCGGTCTTCATCCTGCTCACGCTCGAAGCCACTCGACGCACTGTCGGCGGAAGCCTTGCTCTCCTGGCGGCCGGGTTCTTCCTCTACTCAGTCTATTCCGACTGGTTTCCTCCGCCGCTGAAGGCGGCCCCGATGCCGCTGGAACGGATGATCGACACGATGTTCTTCGACACCAGCGGGATCTTCGGGCTTCCCGTCGCGATAGCGTCCACCTACATCGTGATCTTCCTGGTCTTCGGCGCACTGCTCTTCAACACAGGAATCGGTCGGCTGTTCACGGAACTGGCGTTCATCTTCACGGGAAAGGCGCGAGGCGGACCAGCCAAGGCCTCGGTTCTAGGCAGCACGATGTTCGGCATGGTGACCGGAAGCGCGTCGGCCAACGTGGCGGTAGTCGGGACAATCACCATTCCGCTGATGAAGCAGGCTGGGTATCGCCCCCAGGTAGCCGCTGCGGTCGAAGCGACCGCTTCGGTTGGGTCCTTGATCGCTCCTCCGGTGATGGGTGCTGGCGCGTTCGTCATGGCAGCGTTCATGGGTGTGAGCTACTGGGATGTCGCGACGATGGCGATCATTCCCGCCACGCTTTACTTCTGGTACGTATTCCTGTGCGTCCACTTCGAGGCGGTTCGCAACGACATTCGACCGTGGACCGGCGCGCTGCCCAGGCTTCGCGACTCGCTGCGCGAGCGAGGTCATCTCCTGCTGCCGATCGTGCTGCTCGTCATCCTGCTGGCACGCGGCATGAGCGCCGCCCAGGCAGCGATGTGGGGAGCGCTGGCCACGATCGCGGTGAGTTATCTGCGACGATCCTCTGCGCTCACGCCTTGGCGCATTCTGGATGCAATGGAGAAGGCAATCGTCAATGGACTGACGATCTTCACCGCTTGCGGTGCGGCCGGAATCATCATTGGCGCGGTTAGCGCCACGGGTTTGGGTACCCGTTTCACCGAGCTACTGGTGCTCCTGAGCGGGGATCAGTTGTGGATCGGCGCGATCCTGGCAGCCTTCATCGGCCTGGTTCTCGGCTTGGGTCTCACTCCGACGGTGGTTTATCTGACCATGTACGCTCTCGTGATCCCTGCGCTGGTCCACCTGGGAGCTTCCGAAGCCGGAGCGCACATGATGGCGTTCTACTACGGGATGCTTGGGGAGCTCACGCCGCCGGTTGCCATCTCGGCGTTCACCGCCGCTGCGATCGCCGGCGCCAATCCGATGACGACATCCTGGCACACCATGAGATTCGGGTTGCTGGCCTACATCCTGCCGCTGGTCTTTGTCTACTCTCCGGAGTTGCTCTTGATCGGCGACACGGCAGCCATCGCTACGATGGTCGTAAGGGTCTTCTGCGGGATGCTGCTGATAGCGGCGGCGAGCAGCGGAGCGCTGCTTCAGAGCCTGGGCTGGCCCGCCAGGACCTCGCTGGTCATCGCCGGTGCCTGCCTGCTACTTCCGGCCAGTTGGTGGTCCACGGCTCTGGCCGTCGTACTTTCCATTCCCGTGATGCACGGCCAGCTGCTCGCGGAGCGCCAGGGCACGTCCCTTCGATCGGCGAGGGAGTCTTGATGGAAGCGATTCGCGAGAGAAAGTGGCCACTCTACCTTGCACTGGTGCTGATTGCCTGTGTGCTCACCTACCAAGGCCGTCACTACACCATGCAGATCCACTACAACGGCTTTCTGCTCGGACTGGGCGCAATGTCGCTCGCCCTCGTATTGCTGGCCTGGTGGGTCGGCGGGCCCCCGCCGGATCCCGGGAGCGCGGAGTTGGACGAGACCAATGCCTAGCGCCTGGCCGCTGGGCAACTCCCTGGGTCAAGTCGTCGAGGCCGGGCATGGAAGGCACCTGCTTCACGGCACAGGACGGCAACGCCATCGCGAATCCTAGGGTCGACCACTTGAGCGCCAGTGTCGATCCTGCCGCCGACGCCGCCGCGTCGCGCCTTCGACCTATACTCGCCCGCATGTCGACCACCGCCCTCCCCTTCAGCGCCCCCTTGTCACGAGCCGAGGCGCGCGAGTTCGTTCCGTTCATGCACGAGCTGATCGGCGTCGCCTTCGGGATCATCCGCCCGCGCTTTCTCGCCGGCACGCGAGTGGTCACCAAGGCGGACGATTCGCCGGTGACCGCCGCGGACCGGGGCGCGGAACAGGCGATGCGCAGCCTGATCGAGCGACGCTATCCGGAGCACGGCGTCCTGGGCGAGGAGTATGGGGTGCACCAGGGCGACGGTCGCTACCGCTGGATCCTGGACCCGGTCGACGGCACGCGGGCATTCGTCGCCAACTGCTTCCTGTTCGGCACGCTCATCGCGCTCGAACGCGACGACGGTGCGGGCTTCCGGCCCGTGCTCGGCACGATCGCCCACGCCGCGGCGGGTGTCGCCGTGATCGGCCATCGCGATGGAACGCGCCTCTATGCCGCGGACGGCAGCGAGCGGCGTGCGCGGGTGAGGACCTGCGCGCGCATCGAGGACGCCACGCTGCTGGCCACCAGTCACTGGTCCACGGGCGAGCAGGCCGGCGACGAGGCGATGGAAACGCTCATCCGCCGCGCCCGGCTCTACCGGACCTGGGGAGACTGCTTCGGGTACTTCGCGCTGGCCACCGGCGGCGCCGACATCATGCTCGACCCCACGCTGGCCTACTGGGACATCGCGGCCATCGTGCCGGTCGTCGAAGGCGCCGGCGGACAGGTGACCGCCTGGGACGGCGGCGATCCGCTCGCCGCGCCGTCCGCGATCGCGACCGCGGGGCCGCTGCACGAGGAGGTGCTGGCGGCCTTGCGGCGCCCGTCTGCGAGCCGCTGATGCAAGCCAACTGCCGGGCGCGCCGTACGCCGTGGCGGCACGGACGCCTCAGGAGGGTGCTCCGTCAGGGGCGTCGGTCTGCAGCAGGCTCTCCAGCCGCTGCTCCCGGATGCCGTAGAACGTCTTGAGCTCGCGCACCTGCGCGAGAAGCGGCGTCGCGTCCCGCGGGACGCTGCGCTTCACCGCGAGGATCATCTTGTTCTTGCTGGTGTGCTCGAGCGAGATGAACTCGAAGACCTGGGTGTCGTAGCCGCTCGCCTCGAGCAGCAGCGCGCGCAGCCCGTCTGTGATCATCTCGGCCTCCTGGCCCAGATGGATGCCGTGGCGAAGGATCGGCCGCAGCGGATGCGGGCTCAGCAGCTGCGGACGCAACTGCTTGTGGCAGCACGGTGCGCACATGATGATCGAGGCGCCCGAGCGCACGCCCAGGTGCATCGCCTCGTCGGTCGCGGTATCGCAGGCGTGGAGCGCGATCAGCACGTCGATCGGCGCGTGCCTGCCGCCAACGTCCGGTCCGCTCTCGTGGCGGCCGATCTCCCCCTGCCGGAACTCGAGCCCTTCGATGCCGAGATCCGCCACCACGCGATTGCCGGCGGCGACCAGCTCCGGGCGGATCTCGACGCCGGTCATGCGAGCCCGCACCCGCATCGCGGACCGCAACCAGTCATGCAGCGCGAAAGTGAGATAGCCCTTGCCGGCGCCGAAGTCCGCGATGTGCAGCTCGTCCGTGCGACGCGACAACCCGGATGCCCGCCAGGCGCCGTCGAAGACCTCGACGAAGCGATTGATCTGCTTCCACTTGCGCGCCATCGCCGGCACGAGCCGCCCGGCGTGGTCCGTGACGCCGAGCGCGCGAAGGTAGGGACGGTCGAGCGCAATCGGGCGCGCCTTGGTCCGGTTGTGGGCGCGGGCCGTTCCGTCGCCTGTGGCCGCGGCCTCGTCGACCGCCTGCTCGCGGTTCCCCTGCTCGTGGTCCCTCCGCTCGTGGCCCGCCTGTTCGTGGCCCGCCCGTACCCCCTCCGGCCCGCGACCGGAGCCACGCGTGCGCAGGAGCGCCTTGCCGCGCTTGCTGATCGAGAGCTGCGCCTCGGCCGCGTCCCGCATGAGGTGCGCCCGGCGAAAATCGCCGGCCAGCAGTGCCTGCAGGCGGGCACGCGCCTGGTCCGGGGGAAGGTTCTCCGTGGTGTCGCGCGTGCGATAGCGGCTCACCAGCGCGAGCATCGTCTCGCCGCGGATGTCGACCGGCCGCCCCTCCATCCTCAGCAGCTCGCGATCCGGTCCGCGATGATCGGCCAGCACCAGCCGGAAGGCCTGCCGGCCGCGCAACGCGTCCGTGACCATGGCGACGAACCGGTCGCTGGCGTCCGGCTCCCTCTTCCCCGCATCCGCCCGATGCGGCGCGGCGTCCGTCGGCGTCGGCACTACTCGCCCAGCAGGTGGAGGGCGATCTCGCGGGCGTGGCCGCGAAGCCGGTGCTCGTAGAGGTAGATGCCCTGCCAGGTGCCGAGCGCGAGCCGGCCGTCGCGCACCGGCACCGACAGCTGCACGGCAGTGAGCGCGGCGCGCACATGCGCCGGCATGTCGTCCGGGCCTTCGGCGACATGCTCGAAGAGGGGATCGCCGTCCGGGACCAGGCGCGCGAAGAAGCGCTCCAGATCGCGCTGCACCTCCGGGTCGGCGTTCTCCTGGATCAGCAGGCTGGCGGAAGTGTGGCGAACGAAGAGCGTGAGGAGCCCGTCGCCGATGTCGGTGTCGCCGAGCCAGCGGCGCACGCGTTCGGTGATCTCCACCAGGCCGCGCCCGCCGGTGCGAACCTGGAGCGTGGTGAAGGCTTGCCGCATGGCAGCGATTGTATCGACCCGTCCTAGGCCGTTCGACGTCTTGTGCGCGGTACCCGGCCGGGCGCAGGATGGTGCCGTGACTGACGCTGACAGGAGGCTTGCCATGGATCGCTCGAACGGGATCGCACGGTCCACCCGGGTCGGTACGGCCGGGATCCAGCTCGCCACCGGCCGCCGCGGCGGCCTGTCGCCGACGGCGAGCGCGGCAGGCGCCATCCTGGTGCTCGGGGTTACCCTCGCGCTGCTCGTCGCGCCGTCCTCACCCGACGACCGGGCGGATCGCCGGCCGCTGGTGGCTTCGCCGCCAGACCCGTTGCCGGCCGTGTCGCTGCCGGGCCACCGGGACACCGTCGACGGCCACCCTCTCGTTGATGCCACCTTCATCGAGCGTATGAAGCAGGTGGCCGCCCGGATCCCCCCGACGGTGCTGGACGGCCACGCCCGAGGCCCCGGGGTTCGTTACCTGGCCCAGGCCTTCACTCCCGGAGACGACCCCGGTCTCGCCGAGGGCTGGTTCGAGGATCCGGCCGCTGCGCTCGCCTTCGGCTGCGCGATGGAGGATGCCGCCAGCCTGGCATGCAGTCCTGCCGGCGAGGAGCTGGCGCTGGCGGCCTTGCCTTCCGGTGCAGCCGCCATGGACGTGTCTTCGCATGGCGAGTTGGCACCCGGCGGCTTCGCTCCGGGCTGGCGGTGCCGCCCCCTGGGGGTAGCCTTCGGGTCGCCGGCATTCGAGCCCGAGCGCTGCGAATGGCCGGGATGACGGGGCAGCGGGGCGCCGGCAGCGCGGCGCCGCACCGCCACGCCCGTCACTTCAGCTTGAAGAAAGACGCCTCGGTCATGAGCTGGTTGTTCTGCGACAGCAGGTAGCCCGCCTCGCCACTGCGCTTCTGGTAGGCGATCCACTTGGGGTCGGCCTGCATCGCGGCCCGCCTCTGCGCCCGGTCCTGTGCATCCTTGTAGGCCCAGACGTGCAGGTAGCTGTTCACGTTCCCCGTTTCCGTCACCAGGTAGAGGACCGGCTCGCCCAGGTGGCTCTTCTGCACCTCGAAGCCGTGCTCCTCGTAGATCGCGAGATGGGCCTTGATGGTGCCGGGACGGCAGACATAGGTACGGACGTCATAGAGCATGAGGGCTTCTCCTGGGATGGCGTGACGACCCGCACGGCTGCACGGCCTCGCGGGCGAAGCACGTAGAGTATCAGCCGGCCGCATCGGCCCGACCATGGCGCGGCACCCCGCGAAGCGGTAGCACGGTGCCGCCGGCCACCCCCTCTTGAGATTTCGGGAACCGGATCAGATCTGAATCATTGGCGCCCGTTCATTCCGGCCAACAGGGAAGCGGGTGCCGATCGTTTTGTTTGATCCGAGGAGAAGCAACAGCTATGAGGATCGCGCAAATCGCTCCGCTATATGAAGCCGTGCCGCCCAAGCTCTACGGCGGCACCGAACGGGTAGTCGCCCACCTGGCCGACGCCCTCGTTGACCAGGGGCACGACGTCACCCTGTTCGCCGCCGCCGATGCCGGCACCCGCGCTCGGCTCGTGCCGATGCGTGACCGGGCGCTCCGCCTGGACCCGGCACCGCTCAAGTCGGACCTCGCCGCCCATCTGGGCATGCTCGCCCGGATTCGCGAACGGGCGGACGAGTTCGACATCTTCCATTTCCACATCGACCTGCTGCATTTCCCCCTCTTCGAGGACATCGCGCATCGCACGCTCACGACGCTGCACGGCCGCCTGGATCTGGAGGACCTGCCGCAGGCCTATCGGCGCTGGAACCGATTCCCGCTGGTGTCGATCTCGAACAACCAGCGCTCGCCGATTCCGTTCGCCAACTGGTATGCCACCGTGCAGCATGGGCTGGACGCCCGGCTCTATCCGTTCAACGACCGCCCGACGGGCGACTATCTCGCCTTCCTGGGGCGCATCTCGCCGGAGAAGCGGCCGGACCGGGCGATCGCCATCGCCTCACGGGCCGGCCTGCCGCTCAAGATCGCCGCCAAGGTGGATGCCGCCGACAAGTCCTACTTCGAGCACCAGATCCGCCCGCTGCTGGACAACCCGCTCGTCGAGTTCATCGGCGAGATCGGCGACGCGGAGAAGGCGGCGTTTCTCGGCGGCGCCCGCGCCTTGCTGTTTCCGATCGACTGGCCCGAGCCGTTCGGCCTGGTGATGATCGAAGCCATGGCATGCGGCACGCCGGTGATCGCCTGGCGCTGCGGCTCGGTCCCGGAGGTGGTGGATGATGGCGTGACCGGCCTGATCGTCCAGAGCGAGGCCGAGGCGGTGGACGCGGTGCGTCGCATCGACCAACTCGACCGTCGGACAGTGCGCGCCGTGTTCGAGCGCCGCTTCTCGTCAGCGACCATGGCGCGGGCTTATCTCCGGGAGTATCGCCGCCTCCTGGGCGACAGGCGCCCGCCGGGCGATTCGCCGCTGCGCAAGGCGGCCTGACGGCATGGGCGGCGAGCTGCCGGTCGAGCCGCCGGGCGTCGAAGCACCCGACCGGCCGGCCCAGGCCAACCTCGTCCTCAAGGAAGGCGACACCTTCATCGTGATGGACGCGTTCGGCGACGTCAACGGCGGCGTCGACGGACTGTTCCGCAGCGACACCCGGGTGCTGTCGACCTACCAGCTGCGGCTCGCCGGCCGGCGGCCGTCCCTCCTGTCGGGTACGGTCGACGAGGACAACGTCTACTTCACGGCCAACCTGACCAACCAGCCGCTGCCGGTGCTGGGGAGCTCCTCCACGCCGCACGGCGTGATCCACGTCGAGCGCAAGCGCTTCCTGTGGGACGAGCGTCTGCACGAGCGCATCAGGCTCGTCAACTACGGGGACCGGCCCGCCGACGCGCCGCTGGAGCTGCACTTCGCCGCCGATTTCCGCGACATGTTCGAGGTCCGCGGCGAGCAGCGCGCAAGGCGCGGGCAGCTGAAGGCGCCGCGCGTCGGCGACGCCGGGCTCGAGCTGCGCTATCGCGGCCTGGACGACGTGCTGCGCCAGGAGTGCATCGACTTCTCCGAGCCGCCCGATCGCCTGGACGCCGGATCGGCGGCGTGGAACGTCTCGCTGCCGCCGCGAGGGCACTGGATCCTCCACCTGGAGATGGGGCACGAACCCGCGCGGCCCAATCGGGCGCGCTATCGCCAGGCGGCCGCGCTGGCGCGCCGCGGCATGCGGCTGCGCCGGCGTCGCGGCGCGCGCCTGCACGCGTCCGCCCGGCTCTTCCAGGCGTGGCTGGACAAGTCGCGGGCGGACCTCGCCCTGCTCACCTCCGAGCTGCCGACCGGCCCCTACCCGTACGCCGGGATCCCGTGGTTCTCGACGCCGTTCGGCCGGGACGCGGTGGTGACCGCGCTGCAGACGCTCTGGATCGATCCGGCGCTCGCGCGCGGCGTGCTCTCGTTCCTCGCCGCGGGCCAGGCACGGCAGACGTCCACGTTCCAGGACGCCGAGCCGGGGAAGATCATGCACGAGACCCGCAAGGGCGAGATGTCGGCGACGGCGGAGCTGCCGTTCGGCCAGTACTACGGCGGGGTCGACACCACCCCGCTCTTCGTCGCGCTGGCGGGCGCGTATGCCCGGCGCACTGGAGACCGTGAAACCGTGAATGCGCTGTGGCCGGCGCTGCGCGCGGCCGCCGGCTGGATGGAACGCAGCATGAGCCGCCATCCGGACGGCCTGCTCGCCTATCAGCGCGGCGAGGTCACCGGCCTGGCGAACCAGGGATGGAAGGACAGCAACGACTCGGTCTTCCACGACGACGGCACGCTCGCCGAAGGGCCGATCGCGCTCGTGGAGGTCCAGGGATATGCCTTCGCGGCGTTCCGCGCCATGGCGGCACTGGCGCGGGCGCGCGGCGAGGACGACGCGGCCAACCATTGGCGCACCTGCGCGGCACGGATCCGCTCCACCGTCGAACGTCGCTTCTGGCTCGAGGATCTGCAGTACTACGCGATCGCGCTCGACGGCCACGGCAGGCCCTGCCGTACGCGGTCCTCCAACGTCGGACACCTCCTCTACAGCCGGCTGCCCGACGCGGCGCGCGCCGGCCGTGCCGCGCACCATCTGCTCGCCCGCGGGTTCCAGTCGGGCTGGGGAATCCGCACCGTGCCGCCGGATGCCGCGCGCTTCAATCCCATGTCGTATCACAACGGCTCGGTATGGCCGCACGACGTCGCGCTCGGTGCCGCCGGGCTCGCGGCCTACGGCGAACGCGACGGCGTGGTGAGCCTGCTCGACGACGTCTTCGAGGCCGCCACGCATTTCGGCATGCGCCTGCCGGAGCTCTTCTGCGGCTTCGAGCGGCGTCCCGGCGAAGCACCGATCGCCTATCCGGTCGCCTGCCTGCCGCAGGCCTGGGCGGCGGGTTCGGTGTTCATGCTGCTGCAGGCCTGCCTGGGCCTGTCCATCGACGCACCGCGCGGGATCGTCCACATCGACCAGCCGCGGCTGCCGGACGGCGTCGACGAGCTGCGCGTCGATGCGCTCCAGGTCGGCGACGAACGCATCGCGCTGACGTTCCAACGCCTCGGAAGCCGGGTGGTCGTCTCGGCCGAGCAGCCGACCGGCGAGCGCGCGGTCAGGGTACGGATGAACCTGTAGGGCGCCCCGGAACCCGCGCGCGGGTGTCAAGCCAAGCAACGGGTCGCGGCGTTATCATCCGCGCGCAGCGGCCGGTTTCCGCGCTGCGATGCCCACCTCGAGGGGGGTCGATGCCGCACGGGGGACAGCACTCCCTGTCGATCGACGGCCTGAAATCGCTGGCCGCGCTCCTCATCGTCCTGCACCACCTCGCCTTCTATGGGCCGATGGCCGATCGTGCCGGCGTCCTGCTGCCCTGGCTCAGGGACTGGCTAGCCGGGGACGCCCGCATGGCGGTGCAGGTCTTCCTCGTGATCGGCGGCTTCCTGGCGGCGCGAGGCCTCGCGGCGTCCGGCAGCCAGGCACCCGCGCCGCTGCTGCCGATCGTCCGGAACCGCTTCCTGCGGCTCGCGCTGCCCTACTACGTGGTGCTGCTTCTCGCCGTCGCCTGCAACGAGCTGGCGCGCGGCTGGATGCCGCACGATTCGATCTCCGCGTCCCCCGGCGCGGGCCAGTTGCTCGCGCATGCGCTGCTGCTGCAGGATGTCCTCGGCTACGAGTCCCTGTCGGCAGGGCTCTGGTACGTCGCCATCGATCTCCAGCTCTTCGTGCTGCTGGCCGTGCTGTGGCGGGCGGGCGGTCATCTCGACGCAGCACTGCGCAAGCGGCTTGCGCGTCGTGCCGTCCACTCTCCGATGCTCCTCGTGTCGCTGATGGCACTGGCATCGCAGCTCTACTTCAACCGCGTCCCCGAGCTCCAGACTTGGGGCGTCTACTTCTTCGGCAGCTACGCGCTCGGCGTGCTCGCCTGGTGGGCGTGCACCCGGACGCATCCGGCATGGTGGCTTGCCGGCATCGCCGCCTGCACCGCGGGGGCGCTGGTCGTGTCCTTCCGGGAGCGACTCGTCGTCGCGCTTCTCGTCGCCGTGGTGCTCGGCCTGGCGGCATGGCGGTCCAGGATCACCGGATCGATCCCCCCCAGGCGCGGGAACGCCGCAGCGGTCCGGCCGGGGCTCGGGCTCGGACCGCAGGCAGCCGTGCACTGGTTTGCCGGGATCTCCTATGCGGTGTTCCTCGTGCACTTTCCGGTATGCCTCGTCATCAACGCCGCCTTCACCCGCTTCGCGCCGCCCGATCCGGCCTGGCAGCTCGCCGGGCTCGTGGTCGCGGTCGCGGCCAGCGTCGCGGCCGGCGCCATCTTCCATGCGTGGGGCGAAGCCCCGCTGCTGCGCTGGCTGAAGCGCCGGCGAGGCGCCGGAAGCCGCGCGGCTGACCGGGCACCGGCTCGGCTGGCAGGGACCGTGGGGCACCACCTGTCCGACCCACCTGCGCCTGCACTCCAACCCGGCGCGGCATCCGCCGCGATCGCAGCCCACCACTCCGGTGGCGGAGCGAACTAGAATCGCGCTCCGGAAAAGGCGGAGGACGATGCGATGAACCCCAGCGTGGAAGCCTTCTTCGACAGCGTCACGGCCACCGTGAGCTACGTCGTTTATGACGAAGCCGGCGGCACCTGCGCCGTGGTGGACCCGGTGCTCGACTACGACCCGAAGTCCGGACGCACGGCCACCGTCAGCGCCGACCGGGTGATCGATTTCATTCGGCACTGGGAGCTCACGGTCGCCTGGCTGCTGGAAACGCACGCCCATGCGGACCACCTCTCGTCGGCACACTACCTGCGCCGCAAGCTCGGTGGCCGGATCGCGATCGGCGCCGCCATTGCGGACGTGCAGGGCATCTTCAAGTCCGTCTTCAACCTCGAGCCGGAGTTCCGCTCCGACGGCAGCCAGTTCGATCACCTCCTCCGCGACCAGGAGTCGTTCCGGATCGGGCGGCTCACTGCCACGGCGATTCCGGTGCCGGGGCACACGCCCGCCTGCATGGCCTACCGCATCGGCGATGCGGTCTTCGTCGGCGACACGCTCTTCATGCCCGACGTCGGCACCGCCCGGTGCGACTTCCCGGGGGGAGACGCGCGTACGCTCTACCGGTCGATCCGCACGCTGCTGGACCTGCCGCCGGACACGCGGCTCTTCATGTGCCACGACTATCCGCCGAAGGGACGCGACGTCGCCTGGGAAACGACGGTGGCCGCCCAGCGCGCCGGAAACATCCACGTGCGCGACGGCGTGGGCGAGGACGAGTTCGTCGCGATGCGCACCGCGCGGGATGCCACGCTGGGAATGCCGACCCTCATCCTGCCTTCGGTTCAGGTCAACATCCGTGCCGGCGAACTGCCGCCCAAGGAAGGCAACGGGATCGCCTACCTGAAGATCCCGGTCGACGCCTTGTAGCACGGCCCGCTCTTGGGAAAGCTTTCCCCGCATCGCGATGCGTTTGCCCGCATCGCGCAGCGCGCCCGCGCGACGCGCTATCCCGCGACCGGCGCGGCCGAGTGCAGCCAGGCCGAGGCCGGCCGCAGGCTTTCGATCCACTGCCGGGACAACGATTCCCGGGACGCCGGATCTGCCCGCAGGATCGCCGCCGGATGCAGCGCGACCAGCACCGGACGGCCGTCAGGCCGCGGCAGCCACTGGCCCAGGTGCGCCGTAACCTTGACCGGCGAACCCAGCAGGCTGCGTGCCGCCGTGGCTCCGAGCGCGACGAAGGCGCGCGGCTGCACCGCCCGCACTTCGGCTTCGAGCCACTGCAGGCAGGCATCGGCCTCCTGCTGCGACGGTGTCTTGTGCATCCGGCGCTTGCCGCGCGGCTCGTACTTGAAGTGCTTCACCGCGTTGGTGAGGTAGAGCGCGGAGGCATCCCAGCCGAGCGCGGCGAACGCTTCGCGCAGCAGCACGCCCGCCGGACCGACGAAAGGCTCGCCACGCAGGTCCTCCACGTCGCCCGGCTGCTCGCCCACCAGCATGAGCGTGGCACGAGGATCGCCTCGGCCCCAGACGAGCTGCGTCGCATGGTCGCCGATCGGGCAGTCGCGGCAGGTGGCAGCGCGCCGGGCGAGCGCGGGCAGTGTCTCGAGCGAGGCGTCCGGCGCGGGGGCATCGACCGCGCCGCGTCGGCGCCGGCGGTCCGCGGCCGGCCTCGCCACCATGCCGCCGGCGCGTTCCGTGGCCGTCGCGACCAGTTGCGCGATGGTGTCCGCTTCCGGCAGGTTGCGCCAGTAGCGCACCGGCATCTCGCGCACCATCGTCGCCACCTTGAGCCGGGCCGGGTTGAAGATGCTGCGGTAGTACTCGAGCCAGAGCGATTCACCCGCATCGGCCCCCGGCGCATCCCGACGGCTGGCGCCAGGCCCGCAAACGAGCCTCGTGCCATCCCAGGCCACGCTGATCCGCGGTGTCAGGATCGCCCAGCGCAAGGCGGCGAATCGGCGCACGAAGAACGGCGCCACGGCCAACAGCACATGGTGCTCCGGCTCGAACCACGCGATGTGGCGCACGGTCCCGTCGCCGGCGTCGATCGGCCTGAAGCGCACGAACGCCTTGGTCTTGTGCATCTCACGCCGGGCCTCGCCGGCAAGGCGCTCGATCCGAAGCCGATCCGGGTGGAGGAGATCCCGCCACGCGTGCCGGTCGGCCGCGGCGCGCGCCACCATGCGATGCAGGAGCGTGAATCGCGCCGGATCGGCATGGCAGATCGCAAGCCGCGCCGCCTCCACGAGCCCGCTCGGCAACTGCAGCGCGGCACCGTCGAGGCTCGCGGCATCGCGCGCATCCGCGCCGGCGAAAAGCGAGGCGGCGATGGCGTCGCCCACCACCCAGTCGACTTGCTCGGGTGCGGCGCCGCGGGCCACCAGTGCGCGGCAGGCGCGGGTGAAGCCTTCCCAGTCGGTTTCGCTCGCGAGCCGGATCGTCTGCATCGACATCGACCCTGCTCAAGCGGGGAAAGCGAAGAGGTCCTGCTGTACCGGGCGCTCGCCCGCGACGAGCGTCGCCTGGAGCGCGCGCGCGTCGCCTTCCTTCGGGCGGTGATCCGGCAGGAGCACGAACGGCAGCGTGCGCCGCAGCGAGATGGACAGCCGCTCCAGGTCCGTGCGCCGCAGCGCCCGGGCACGACGGGACGCCAGGATCTTGCGCACCGAGCGCACGCCCAGGCCCGGCACGCGAAGCAGCGTCTCCCGCGGCGCGCGATTCACGTCGACCGGGAATGCGCCCGGATGGGCCAGCGCCCACGCCAGCTTGGGATCGATCTCCAGCGACAGCATGCCGTCCGCGGTGACGATCTCGTCCTGGCCGAAGCCGTAGTACCGCATGAGCCAATCGGCCTGGTAGAGGCGATGCTCGCGCATCAGCGGCGCCGGCTTCGAGGGCAGCGATGGCGACGCATGCGGAATCGGACTGAAGGCGGAGTAGTACACCCGCTTCAGGCGATACGATCCGTAGAGCGTCGCACTGGTGGCGAGGATGGAACGGTCGTCGGACGAATCCGCCCCGACGATCATCTGCGTGCTCTGGCCGGCCGGTGCGAACGATGGCGCACGCGCGGGCTTCGGCGCCGCGCCGGGCAGCGACCGTGCCGCGCCACCGGCGCCCCGGCGCGATTCGTCCTTCGCCTCGTCCAGGTGCAGCCGGATGCGCGCCATCGAGCGCTTGATCGCGACAGTCTCCTTCTCCGGTGCGAGCCGCTGCAATGCGGACGGCGTGGGCAGCTCGATGTTGACGCTCAGGCGGTCGGCGTAGCGGCCGGCGCGCGCGATCAGGTCTTCGCTCGCATCGGGGATGGTCTTCAGGTGGATGTAGCCGCGGAAGGCGTGGTCCTCCCGCAGGCGACGCGCCACCTCGATCACCTGCTCCATCGTGTAGTCCGGGCTGCGTACGATGCCGGAGCTGAGGAACAGCCCCTCGATCAGGTTGCGACGATAGAAGTCCAGCGTGAGCGCGACCACCTCGTCCACGCGAAAGCGCGCCCGCTCCACGTTGCTCGACTCGCGGTTGACGCAGTACTGGCAGTCGTAGACGCACCAGTTGGTGAGCAGCAGCTTCAGCAGCGAAATGCAGCGGCCGTCCGGCGCGTAGCTGTGGCAGATGCCGGAGCCGTCGGTGGAGCCGAGCCCCCTGCCGTCCGCGGAGTGGCGCTTGCTCGTACCGCTGGAGGCACAGGAGGCGTCGTACTTGGCGGCATCCGCGAGGATGGCGAGCTTTCGGGCGATTTCCATGGCGCCCGGGCATCATACTGTACAAATCCACAGCCTCGCTGCCAGCAGGGTCGGGGAAGCGGGCTCGCAAGTTACTGGCGCCACCGGTCACACGCCCCACTGCCAGCGCAGCTCCAGCCGCCAATAGGGCGCGGAACCGGCATCCCGATTGATGATGGCGCCGGTGTCGTCCTCGAAGCGATAGTGCCGTCGGAACGCCAACCCCGCTTGCGCGCTCGCCCGCAGCCCGCGCCACGGCTGCCAGTCGGCCGTCAGCGCGGCTCGCCAGGCGCGGGCACGGTAGTCGAACTCGGCGCCGCCGCGCTCGTCGCTGACCACATGCCAAGCCGCGCCGGCGGGAAAGACGGCGGCACCGACCGCCAGCGCGGGCCGGGGCTGCCAGTGGATGCGCGAGGACGGCAATCCCAGCTCGGCCCGGGCCACCGGGCTGCGCCAGAGGAACGCGGCTTCCGGATAGAACCTCGCCTCGCCGAAGGCGGAGTCACGCAGCAACGCGATGCGCCAGCCGTGGCTCGCGCCGCGCCAACGCTGCATCTGGAATCGCAGGTGCAGGTCGACATCGTCGCGGGTGCCGCGACGGTGGAAATCCTTGAAGACGTTGGACGAGGTGGCCACGATCGGGGCGGCCACCACCAGCCAGCCATCGTCCAGGTCACGCCAGGCGAGCGGCAGCTCGAGGTGATGCAGGTCCCGAGGGCGGGTGGGCAGGCCCTCGAAGGCGAAGCGGGTATAGGCATAGTCGAGCCCCACGCGCCAGCGGGACGCCGGGAGGGTCCCGCCTGTCGTGCGTTCCGCCGACCAGGCCTGCAGCCCCGCCCGTCGCTCGCGGATCCGGACGCCGTCGCCGAAGACGGCATCGCCGGTGCGCAGGTACTCGGTCGCAACCGTAGCGCCCTGCGGCTGTTCGATCCGGGCCCAGGCCGACGTCGCCACCATCGCCAGCAGCAACCCGGCCGTCACGCGCAGCATGCGGCACCTCCAACGCATCCCGCCCTCGTATCCTCCTGGTCGGCCGCGGGTTCACTCGCTTCGCCGCCTCCGGGCGCTATGATGGCCAGGACGCCGCTTCACGGAGTTCCATCATGGGCCCAGGACCACGCCTTGCGATCCTCGCCCTCGCTTGCGCGATGGCCATTCCGGCGGACTCCGCCGCGCGCGATGCGCGCCATGACGCCGAGCGCCGCCAGATGGTGGCCGAGATCCAGGCGATGGCCCGCGCGGCGGGACGGGAGACCGGCCGGTCGACGTTCTCGGCCGATGTGTTGCGCGCCATGGCGACCGTCCCGCGCCACCGCTTCGTGCCGGAAGCGGTGGCGGCATCGGCGTACCTCAACCAGCCCCTGCCGATCGGCGAAGACCAGACCATCTCGCAGCCGTACATCGTCGCGCTGTCCACCGAGCTTCTGGAGCCGAAGCCCGACCACGTCGTCCTCGAGGTCGGAACCGGCTCCGGCTACCAGGCTGCGGTCCTGGCGGAACTGGTCGCACGCGTGCATTCGGTCGAGATCGTCGAGCCGTTGGGGCGGGAAGCGGCGCGGGTGCTGGCGGAGCTTGGTTACGGCAACGTCGAGGTGAGAATCGGTGACGGCTACCAGGGCTGGCCGGAGCGGGGCCCCTTTGATGGCATCGTCGTCACCGCCGCCGCCCCGCACGTGCCGGAGCCTCTGGTGGCGCAGCTGAAGGCGGGTGGAAGAATGGTCATCCCCGTCGGCGCCTCCGGCGGGAACCAGGAGCTGCTGCTGATCGAGAAGGCCGCCGACGGGACGGTGAGCCGGAAGGCGGTCATCCCGGTGCGGTTCGTCCCGCTGACCGGAAGCGGCGCGGATGCGGCGCCGTCCACGCGGTAGCCTACGCCGCCCGCGCCCCGAGCCGTCGCATCAGCCGGTCGAGCTCCGGGCACCGGCTGGCCCGCCGCCGGATGTCCGCTTCGATCGCCCCGTCCTCCAGGACCGCGGCGATCGGCGGATGCGTTTCGGCAAGTCGCTCGGCATGCCGGCGGACGCCCGGCTGGTGAACCGCGGCTCGCAGCTCGTTGAGCATCTTGCGGTAGACGAAGAAGTGCATGCGATGCTGGAACGGCTTGGCCTCGAGAAGCTGCACGGCATCCGCGAGGAACTGAAGCGTCCGGAAGTCCGGTGCGGCGGTGGCGGAGCGGCTGGACGGGGCTGGGGTGCTCATGACGGTATCCTCGGCAGGCGCATGTGCTCGGGATACGGTCGGGCCTTGCGACGCGGACCCCGGCGTCGCGGCGAAACGCGCGGCGCTACTGCTGAGTCGCGGTTGCCGGGGCGCCGGTTCTAGGGGAATGGACCGGCGCGACCCCGGGCGCGTCACCCCGGGTGCCTTGGCCATGCCGGTTCAGTTGAGCGGCAGATTGAGCGACCGTATCGCGCTCCCCCACGACCGGGTATCGTCGGTGATCACCTGCCCGAACTCCGACGGGGTGAGCGGCATGGGCTCGGTCCCTTCGGCTCGCATCGTCGCGACGATCTCCGGCCGCCGCAGCACCTCGTTGACGGCCTGATTGAGGCGGGCGATCGCTTCGGCGGGCGTCCCGACCGGCGCCACCAGGCCGTACCACACCGAGAGCCCGACCTCACCAAGGCCCTCTTCATACACCGTCGGGATGTCCGGCGCCGCCTTGACCCGCTCCCGCGAGGTGACGGCGAGCCCCGTGTAGTCGCCGTTGGCGACCCGGGGGATCGAGGTGGAGATGCCGTCGAAGTACAGGTGTATGTCGCCACGCATGAGTGCGATGAGGGCCGGTGCTCCGCTCTGGTAATGCACCGCCTCCATCTCGATGCCTGCCGCATGGCTCAGCAACCCGCCCAGCACGTGATTGGAGCTTCCGATGCCCAGGGTGCCATAGTTGAGCTCGCCCTTGTTCGCCTTGGCGTGGGCGATCAGCTCCTTGAGCGACTTGACCGGAAGATGCTTGGACGAGCTGAGCATGAACGGAAGCGCCTGGAGAGACGCGACGGGCGTGAAATCCTCCGTCTTGTACGGCAGCTCCTTGCGGATGACCGGGTTCACGCAAAGCGTCGTGGACGTGGCCAGAAGCAGCGTGTGCCCGTCCGCAGGCGCACGCGCCACCGCGACCGCGCCGATCGCGGTACCGGCGCCCGGCCGGTTCTCGACGATGACGGGCTGACCGAGAGCCGGCGAAGCCGCCTCCGCGACGCGCCGGGTGATCAGATCGGCCCCTCCTCCGGCAGCGTAGGGAACGATGATCCGGATCGGGCGGGACGGTTGCCAGTCTGCAACCGTCGTGGCCGGGAGGATGCCGGCCAGCGCAAGCAGAACCGCTTTCAGTAGTCTCATTGAGAGGTATCCGATGATGCTGGAGGTCGCCCCCCGTTGGAGTACTCAGGCCGGAACGCCCTGCCTGGGGCTGCCTTCGTCGAGGGAGTAGGTGGTGCGGTACCGCCGTGAAAGCAGCTCACCCGACTGGATCGGAGGATACTTCGCGCCCTCCCCCTCGCAGCCCGGCACGCACTGGATGACGGCGTCGTAGTCCGGAAGGCAGAAATAGGGGATGGAGATCCGCCGCGTCAAGCGGCCGTCCGATACGACCGGGGGGTTTGTCACGCGGTGCATCGTCGACACGAACCGATCGTTCGTCCAGCGCATCATCACATCGCCGATGTTGATGACGAAGGAGTCCGGCGCCTTGGTGACCGGCACCCACTGGCCTTCGCGCGTCCTGACCTCGAGGCCTCCGGGCGCGTCGTCGATGCGAAGAATGGTGATGGCGGTGGTATCGGTGTGCGCAGCCGAACGCTCCTCCCCGCTGGAGGGCTGCGAGGAAAGACCAGGGTAGTGAATCAGCCGCAGCACGCTGGTGTGCCGCTGCACCTTGCCCAGGAAGTACTCCGGCGGCACCTCGAGTGCCTCGGCGAAGATCGTCAGGATGCCCTGGGCGAGCTGCTCCATGTGCCGGTAGTAGGAGGTCATCAGCGGCTGGAGCGCTGGCGGACGCCTCGGCCACAGGTTCGGACGGAAATGCGTGCCCGCCTCGATGCAGTGGTAGTAGTCGCCCTCGCCGATGTCCAGCGGGCCGATCGCGAAGCTCTCGTGCAGCGATGGCTTGAGCGTGGCATCGCGATCCTTGCCAACCGTCTTGGTTCCCTGCGGGGCGAAACCTCGAGGGTCCGTTCCCTGAGGCTTCGCCACTTCGAGCTTCTCCGCCAACGGCAGGTCGAAGAACGAGCCGGCTTCGGAATACAGGCCGTCCGTGACCTCCAGCGGGACGCCGTGCCCCGTGACGACGAAGAAGCCTATCCGTTCGCACGCCTCCCGGACCTGGCGCGCGACATCGCGGCGGCCCTCCGTGGTGCCGCCGAAGAACGGCGCGATATCCACGACCGGGACGCCTACGGACATCGGGATATTGGCTCTGGACATCTGCTCGCTCCATACTGGGGTTTCGGGCATCGCATCATCCGCGCGCCCGGGACGACGTATGCGTTCGCGGTGGCGAGGATAGTCCAAGCACATATCGCCGGCAACAATGGTTGACATTCGGGGCGGCGCATGCGCGAGCCGCCGGATGGCAGCACCGGCCGGAAACGGGCCGCCAGTCGTGTCTAGTTCGCGGTGTCGTCGCGCTGCCGGTCGACGCCTGGCTCCGCCCCGATCGGGCCACGCGTGACTTCCAGCTCCGCCGCCGATCCCGGTTGCGCCAGCACCCCTGGCTCGCCGGATTCGCCCGGCTCGGTCGCCACGACGATGAGCGAGGTCTCTTCGAGCCACTCCCGCCAGACCGCGACCAGGACCGCGAGGATCACCGGGCCGAGGAACAGCCCGATCAGGCCGAACGCCGCGAGGCCGCCGATCACGCCGAACATCACCAGCAGGAAGGGAATCCGCGTGGCGGTGCTGATGACCAGCGGCCGGATCAGGTTGTCGACCCAGCTCACCGCGAGAGCGCCCCAGGCGAGCAGCACGATGCCGTCGGTCAGATTGCCGCTCACCAGCAGCCATATGCCGATCGAGCCCCAGACCACCGGGGCGCCGAACGGAACCAGCGCCACGAGCGCCGTGATGGCCCCAAGCAGCACCGGCGCGTTCATGCCTACCCACCAGTAGCCGGCACCGGCAACCGCGCCCTGGATCAGCGCGGTCGCGACCAGTCCCCAGACCACCGCCTTGGTCATGGTGCCGACCGCCTCGAGGTAGCGCTCGATCCGCTGGCCGAGGAAGCGGTGCAGGACGCGACGCGCCTGGGCCAGCAGCGAGTCGCCGTCGCGATAGAGAAAGAACAGCGTGAGCAGCGCGAAGCCGAACTTGCCGGCATTGCGCCCGACATCGCCGAAGATGTTGACGATCTCCCCGCTGCGGTTCTCCAGCCACCGGGTGGCCTGGGCACGGATGACCTCCGGATCCCGCACCCAGCTGTCGAGAAACTGCTGCAGCCAGTCGCCCAGCACGGGGATGCGTGCAATGCTCTCCGGCACCACATAGGAGCCGAGGGAGAGATAGGTCATCACCGCATCGTAGGCGCCAGCCACCTCGTTGCGCAGCAGGACCACCAGCCAGAAGAGCGGCAGCACGAACGCGGTCGTGAGCACCACCGTGGTCGCCAGCGCGCTCAATGCCGGCCCGGCCCGCAAGCGCGACCGGACGGCGCCGTGTATCGGCCAGGTCGCATAGGCGAGGATCGCGGCCCACGCGATGGGCGCGAGGAAGAGGCGCAGCACGGCGTAGCTCAGGAAGACGAGCCCGCCGAGCAGCACGAAGAGGATGATCCGGCGCGTGAGCGCCGGCGCGGGTACCCCGGGAGTCATCGGCGCCGCGCCGCCCTCCTCGTTGCCATGGCGCCGCGCGCGACGTCAGTCCTGCTTGATGTCGTTCTTGCGGACCACATCACCCCAGCGGGTCATTTCCTTGTCGAGGAAGCTGCCCAGCTTCTGCTGCGTCGAGGCGACGATGTCCATCCCGAGCTTCTGCGTGAGCGTCTCGCGCACGTCCGGAAGTTGCAGGACCTTCATCACCTCGGCATGGAACTTGTCCATGATCGGTTGCGGCGTGCCGGCCGGCGCGAAGATGCCCCACCAGGCCAGCGCCGAGAAGCCCGGAAAGCCGCCTTCGGCGAGCGTCGCCACATCCGGCAGCACATGCGTTCGCTTGTCGCCGGTGACGGCAATCGCGCGCAGCTTGCCGCTTCTCACGTGCGGTGAAATCACCGCCACCGAGCCGATCGCGAGCTCGGTATGGCCGCCGATCGCATCCTGGACCATCGGCCCGCCGCCGCGGTACGGCACATGCACGATATCGATCCCGGCCGCCTGGCCGACCAGGGTCAATGTCAGGTGCCCGAGGCTGCCGCTGCCCACCGTGCCGTAGCTCACGCTCTTCGGCTTGGCCTTCGATGCCTTGATCACGTCGTCGAAGCTCCGGTACGGCTTGTCCGGCGCGGTGGCGATCGCCATCGGGGCGGTGCCCACCAGCGTCACCGGCGCGAGGTCCTTCTTCGTGTCGAAGGGCAGGCCGGGAATCAGCGAAGGATTCACCGCATGCGTGTCGAAGACGAAGAGCCAGGTGTAGCCGTCCGGTGCCGCCTTGGCCACGGCGCCAGCGCCGATCGAGCCGGCCGCGCCGGGCTTGTTGTCCACCACGAACTGCTGCCCGACCGAATCGGAGAGCTTCGCTCCGATCAGGCGCGCCAGCGGATCGACCGAGCCACCCGGCGGGAATGGAACGACGAAAGTGACCGGCTTGGTGGGCCAGCCCTGCGCGAAGGACGCGCCGGTCGCGAGAAGGGCGAAGGCTGCGATCGCAGCGGGGATCAGCTTGCGTAGCACGACGATGTCTCCAATCTCGGGTTGGTGTCACCGCATGTTAAGGGCAATCAGGTCCTGGCCGTCACTTCTCCCGGGTCTGCAGGCTGTGGTACCGGAACTCGGCGCGCGCGACGTCCAGACGCTTGCCGTCGCGCACGGCGGCGCGGATCGCGTCTTCGGCGCGACCGATCTCCTCCGCCGCCTCCAGGATCGCGGCCTCGTGCTCACGTGGCAGCACCACCAACCCATCCGCGTCGCCTCGGACGATGTCGCCCGGGGCGACCCGCACGCCGCCGATCGCCACCGTCCGGTTGACGGCTTCGACCTGTACCCGGTCCTTGCCGGTGCGCATCCACCGGCCGCGGGCGAAGATCGGATAGCGCAGGTCCAGGCATAGCGCCATGTCGCGGCTCACGCCGTCGATCACGGTGCCGGCGATGCCGCGACGATGCGCGATCTCGGTCAGGATGTCGCCCCAGACCGTGGCATCCTCGCGGCCGCGGTTGTCCAGCACGATGACCTCGCCCGCCGGCACGTCGTCGATGAAGTCGCCCACCGTTCCGGCGGGGACGCCGGCAGGGCCGTACTGCACGGTGAAGGCCCGTCCGCAGAGCCGAAAGCCCGGGTCGTGCGGCCGGATGCCCGCGCACTGGCCGTTGATCCCGAGCCGGTCCAGCGCGTCGCTCAGAGTGGCCGTCTCGAGCTTGCCGGCACGCTCGACGTTATTGTCCATCGCTACCCACCCTTCAGCAGATTCTCGTAGTCCGCACCCATCACCTGCGTGATGTCGGCCCCATTGCGCAGCGCCTGCGCCAGCGCCGCCTCGCGGCGGGCGATGCCCTCGGCCACGGCGATCACGCGCTCCGCTTCGACGGCGGCGACGAAGACCGCCGCGCTGCCGTCCGCGATCACGTAGTCGCCCGGCGCGACCGCGATGTCGCCGATCGTGACGGCAACGTCCGTGCCGGCTTCGGCGATGCGCCCGCGCGCCGTGCGCGCGGTCGGTTGGCGACCGTAGACCGGGAAGTCGAGCTCGCGGGCTTCGTCGACATCGCGCACCGGACCGTCCGCGATGACGCCCGCGACGCCGCGCAGCTTCGCCCCGAGCGAGAGGATGCCGCCCCACGAGCCCGCGTCGCGGCCGGTGCGCTGCTCCACCACGATGACCTCGCCGGGCCGCGCCGCCATCACCGCGGTCGTGCCGAGATGACGCGGCGGCCCGCCGGCAGCCACCAGCTGCTCCGCCGCCACGAGCTTCACGGTTCGCACGCGCCCGGCAATGCGCCGGGCGACCGAGAGCGGCGCCAGCCCGGTGACGCATCCCGGCAGGTCCAGCTTGTCGAGCGCGTCGGACACGGCGCAGGCGTCCAGGCGCGAGAGCCGCGCGACGAGGTCGTCGGCGGCATCGGCGCGGGCCGCGGGCGTGGAGGGAGTCGGGGAAGGTGAGGAAGCGGGGAAGCCGGGGGGCGGCGGCGTGGCCATCAGTCCGCCGGCCCGGTCGCGACCACCGCGTTCCGAAGAGTGCCGATGCGGTCGATCTCCACTTCCACCCGGTCGCCCGGCTTCATCCAGAGAGGCGGATCGCGCAGGGCGCCCACGCCGGCGGGCGTGCCGGTCGCCACGATGTCGCCGGGGCGCAGCTCCGTGATCTTGGAGAGGTAGGCAAGAATCAGATCGATCGGATAGATCAGCAGGTCGGTGCCGGAGCGCTGTACCTGCGCACCGTTCAGCCGCGTGACCAGGAGCAGCGCGGACGGATCCGGGATCTCGTCCGACGTCACGATCCAGGGACCGCAGGCGCCGGTCGCATCGAAGTTCTTGCCCGCCGTCACCGAGTGCTTCTGGAAGTCGCGGATGCTGCCGTCATTGAAGCAGGTGTAGCCCGCGACAAGGCGCATCGCGTCCGATCTCGGCAGGTTGCGGCCGTGACACCCGATGACGACGGCGAGCTCTCCCTCGAAGTCCAGTTGGCTGGAAACCGCCGGGCGATTCAGCGACTGCTCGTGACCGACGATGCTCTCGGGCGTTCGCGTGAAGATCGTCGGCTGCGCGGGCATGTCACGGCCGGTCTCGGATGCGTGCGCCCGGTAGTTGATGCCGACGCAGAAGATCCTGGCACCCGCGGCCAGCGGCGGCAGGAACGTCACCTCGTCGACGCGCGCATCCAGCTCGCCGGCGGCGGCATCGGCGCCGGCCTCCTCCACTATCCGGCGCAGCGCGGCGAGGCCCGGCGGCGCGAGCACGCTTGCCAGGTCGTCCGGGTCGAGACCACGACGGCTCGCGTCCAGCACGGCGCCATCGGGCCGCACCACCACCGTCGTCTCGCGATTCTTCAGCACACAGCGAGCGATTCTCATGCGGCCCCCGCCTCCTGCCGTTGCGATGCGGCCCCGGGTGTGGCGGCATCCGGCCACGCGCCCCTGATCCGGTCCACCAGCTCCGCGGCGTCGGCCGGCGCCGAGTCGCCGCGCCAGGCCACGTGCCCATCGGGCCGCACGAGCACCAGCGGCCGCTGGTAGAGCCGCGCGATCGCGGGATCGTCGACCGCCTCGATGCGCAGAGGCAGGCCACGCGCCTGCGCCGCCTGCACGAGCGCGGCCGCCCCGGGCCGCGCCGGCCCCGTCGACACCAGGACGAAACCGTCACCATATCCGTCCAGCAAGGACCGTCCGGGAGCGAGCCAGGCATGGGGCGCCCGCGATCCGGGCCACGTGCCGGGCACGTAGTCCGTCGGGCTGTCCGGAGGCGCTTTGGTGCCGTCCGGCACGCAGATGCGGGACGGGTCGTAGCGATAGCCGAGCTGGATGCCGAGGGAGTTCCATTCCTTGGCGCGCTTCTCCCGGATGACGCGAGCAACGGCGTCGCGCTCCGCCTGCCCTTCGGGCGAGTCGTCCTCGAGCCGCGGCGAAACCGGCACGGCCGCGTCCTCGGCGCGGTTGCTGGCAGCCTCGTCGACGTTGCGCTGGGCCACCGGCCGCCGCTCCTCCTCGTACGAATCCAGCAGGCCGGGGCCGCCCCAGCGTGCCAGCGTCGCCTGCAGCTTCCAGCCGAGATCGACGGCGTCCCCGATTCCGGTATTCATGCCGAAGCCGCCTCGCGGCCAGAGGAGGTGAGCGGCATCGCCGACCAGGAACACCCGGCCCGCGCGCATGCGTTCGGCCACGACGCGGTGGCCGGCCCAGGCCCGCGCACCGATCACCGTGAACGGCAGGTCCCTGCCGAGATGCAGGCGCACGCGCCGCTCCGGATCCAGCGGCTCGTCGGCGCCCACGTGCTGGATCAGCCGCCAGCGGTCCGCGCCGTCGACGGCCGACAGGTTCGCGCGGCCATCGGCGTTGACGATGTCCATCATGACCCCTGGCTTGTCGGCGAGCGCCTCGCGCAGGGCCGGCGACTCGAAGTACACCGTGACGTTGTGGCCTTCCGCGAAGGTGCCCTGCATGGGAATGCCGAGTCGCTTCCGGGTGTCGCTCGCCGCGCCGTCACAGGCTGCAAGGTAGTCGGCGTGGATCACGACGGCCTTGCCGCTCTGCGTATCGACGGCGCGCACGGTGACCGCGCGGCCGTCGTCGTCGAACCCGGTGACCTCCCATCCCGCCAGGACGCGGACGCAGGCGTGCTCGTCCAGGCGGGCGCGCATCACCGGCTCGAACATCATGCGCGGGCACCAGATGCCGGCCTCCGGCGTGAGCTCGCCCAGCTCACGTTGGAACTCGCGGTTGGACGGTCGGTGGAAGCACAGGATCTCGTGCCCGAGGATCCGCGTCATGAAGCGCACGCTGCGCGGCACGTCCGGCGGGAAGCCGGCATCGCGCACCGCCTGCGCGATGCCCCAGCGACGGAAGTGCTCCATGGTCCGCGCGTTCACGGACTCGCAGGTCGGGAAGTCGGGCAGGCCCGTGGCCCGCTCCACCAGCACGCAGTCCAGGCCGCGCCATCCGAGGTCGTTGGCCAGTGCGAGCCCGACCGGGCCGCCCCCGACGATCACGACCTGGGTCTCGAGCGACATCGCCCCGGATTCCGCCGCCTGCGCCCGCACCGTCATCTAGCCGATCCTGGCAAGCTGGTCGACGGCCTCGCCGGCGTGCATCCTGTCGATCAGCTCGTCCGGATCCACGGCAACGCCGACGGGGTTGGCGGCGAACTGGGGCGACTTCATGAAGGCCAGGTACTCCGCCTCCGTGGGGAAGTTGGCGGCGGACAGCTCGACGAGGTTGCCGTCGGGGTCGTCGAAGTAGAACGCCGTGGCCGGGCCGTGGTTGAAGCTCTTGTAGGGACGGATGCCCCGTTCCCGCAGGCCTTCGTATCGGCGCAGCAGCTCCAGCAGGTCGGCGTTGCGGAACTGCAGGTGATGCAGGCCGCTCGTACCCTCGGGCTCACGCAGGTCCGGATAGTCGAAGAGCGCGAGCACCTGGCTGTACGGATAGGCATGGGCTACCCGGATGAAGCACAGCTTGAGCTCGAGCGGCAACCGCTCGGTGAGATTGGCGCGTCGCCGTTCCCAGTCCGGCGGCGTGTGCTCGAAGTGCGCCTTGACCCCCAGGACGGTCTCGTACCAGGCCTTCATCTCGCCATAGCGGGAGGTCTTGAGCACCACCTCGCTCAGGCGCGGCGGCGTGAGCTTGGCGGTGTCGGAAGCAGCGGCGTCCTTGCCTGCGTTGGTGTCCATCGATTCTCCGCGGAAGGCGCGTCAGCGCGTGTAGTCGTTGGTGAAGAGCCCGCTCAGGTCGTCGCGCTTGTCCTCGGGCTTGAGCGTGCCCCCGGCAAGCGCGAACTGCTGCGTGTTGCTCAGGGCCTTCTCGTTCGTGGTGGTGTCGCGCGGCGAGGTACCGCGGATCAGGTCGAAGGAGCGGTCGAGGACTCCCGAAGGCAGGTTGGCGAACCGCGCCTTCAGGATGGCGCGCGCCTTCTCCGGCTCCTCGTGCATCATCTTCAGCGCTTCGTTCAGCCCCGCGACGAGCTTGGCGCAGACTTCCGCCGACTTGCGACAGAAATCAGGCCGCGTCACGATGACGTTGGATGCATAGGGATTGATCTCGGGCGAATCGAAGCGGGAATTGCGCACCACCACGACGGCCCCGTCCTCGACGGCGCTGGACACGAACGGCTCGCTGAAGATGAAGCCGTCCACGGCGCCCGACTTGAGCGAAGCCACCATGTTGGGCGGCTGCATGGGCGTGAGGACGAGCTCCCGGTCGGCGTCGATGCCTGCCTTGGAGCCGAGGTACTTGATGAAGCCGTGGGGCAGGCCCAGCGGCGCGTCGATCGCCAGCGTCAGGCCCTTGAGCGATCGAACCCGCGTGGCGAGATCGGCCTTCGGGTCGAAGGCGATCTTGTCCGCGGCCTTCCGGCTGATCACGATCTCGGCCAGGAACTCGGCATGCGTGGTCGCGATCACCAGCATCGGTTGGCCGCGTGCCGCGGCGCGCAGGACCGAGGTTGCCGCGGTGCTCGCGAAGTCGGCGCTGCCGGCGATGACCGCGTTGGTGGCGCCCGGCCCGGCGATGAGGGGCAGCTTGACGTCGAGGCCGCGCGCCTTCCAGAGGCCCGCGTCGGCGGCGATGTAGATGGGCGTGAAGTGGACCGCAGTCGCCGGCAGCGCCAGCGTCGTCGCCTGGGCCTGGACGTACCCGGGAAGTGCCGCGAGCCCCGCGACAAGCGCCAACCCGCGCAGGGCGGCGGCGAAACGGCTCTTGATCATCTGTAGTCTCCTCTCAGTGCGCCGGATTATGCATGCACGGTCGCGGTTCCACAACGCATACTCCCCAGGTTTGCGGGCCCATGTTGCCCTTGGGTGCCTCCAGCATGCATGCATGTTGCCACTTTTCCGGTTGCCGCCGTGGCGACGTAGAGGATAGGATCGCGCCCACCGGTGATCCAGCCGGCCCGCCCGATATCGGAGACGTACGCCCGCCATGCCCTCCCAGCCGTTCCTCGATCGCCTGACCCTCGGCGCAGGCCTGTTGCTCGCCTGGGAGCTGGCGAGCCGATGGTTCGGTGCCTACTGGGTGACGCCACCGTGGGCCACGCTGGAGCAGCTCGTGGTCATGATCCGGGAAGGCGGCCTCCTCCGGCACACCGGGTACACGCTGCTCGCCGCCACGCTCGGGTTCGCCCTGGGCGCGGTGCCCGGCGCCCTGCTGCCGCTCTGGATGCGACGCCATCCCCGGTTGCTCCGGGTGCTCGATCCGTTTCTGGCCGCCGGCTACGGCCTGCCGAAGCTTGCCCTGGCGCCGCTGTTCATCCTCTGGTTCGGCATCGGAGCGGCTTCCAAGGTGGCGCTGGTCACCTCGGTCGTCTTCTTCATCGTCTTCTTCAGCACCATGGGCGGCATCCGCGAGGTCGACCGCCGGTGGCTGCGGATGGCGCAGGTCATGGGCGCGACCCACGCGCAGCTGTCGCGCCGGATCGTCTGGCCCGCCGTCGTGCCCCATGTCTTCGCCGGCATTCGCATCGCGACCCCCTACGCGATCGGCGGCGTGATCATCTCGGAGCTGGTGTCGTCCAATCGCGGCCTGGGCTACCTGGTGCAACTCGGGGCCATGAGCTTCAGCACGCCGGAGATCTTCGCCGCGGTGATCACCATCACCGTGGTGATCGGGCTGGCGAGCTGGGCGGCGAGCCGCCTGGAGCGGCGCCTGTTGCGCTGGCAGCCGGCCACCGACGGCTCGGCCACGGACCGGGGGTACCGCTGATGTCGGCCGACGCGGCGGTGAAGACGCCCTTGCTGGAGGTGCAGGGGCTCGGCAAGCGCTTTGCTCCCACCACGACCCGCGCGGAAGCTCCGTGGATCGTTCGCGATCTCACCTTCAGCATCGCGCAGGGAGAGTTCGTCACCATGCTGGGCCCGTCCGGTGCCGGCAAGTCCACCATCCTGAACATGATCGCCCAGGTGGAAGCACCCACCGAGGGCCGGATCGTCATGCACGGCCGGACCGTCTACGGTGAGGGTGCCCGGACGCTGCGACCGGGGTTGGATCGCCAGGTCGGCTACGTCACCCAGGACGACAACCTGCTGCCGTGGCGCACGCTCGAAGACAACGTGCTGTTCGGCCTGGAGCTGCAGGGACGCCTGGACGCCCAGGCCCGCCAGGCCGCGGCCGAGCTGATGGGCTCGGTGGGGCTCGCCGGCTACGAGCGCTACTACCCGCACGAGCTGTCCGGCGGCATGCGCAAGCGCGCCGCGCTGATCCGTACCCTGGTGTACGACCCGCCCATCATCCTGATGGACGAGCCGTTCGGGGCACTGGATGCCGAAACGCGCGCCCAGCTGCAGGCCGATCTCCAGGCACTATGGGCGCTGCGGCGCAAGACCATCCTCTTCGTCACCCACGACATCGCCGAGGCGATCGCATTGGGAGACCGCGTGCTGGTGCTGAAGCGCGCGCCTGCCCAGGTGATCGCCGAGCACCCGGTCGGACTGCCCCGGCCGCGGGTGGTCGACGACATCCTGACCGATCCGGCGTTCGTCGCGCTGCACGGCGGCATCCGGGCCCAGGTGAGATGAACCAGATCGCCCTCGGGCGCATCCTGGTCGCGGCCCTGCTGCTGCTTGGCTGGGAGGTGGCACACCGGATGCTGGGTACCACCTATGTCGCCGCACCGGGCGCCGTCGCCGGACGGGTCGTCGCGATGTTCTCGAGCGGCGAGATCTGGGAGCACCTCTACTCCACGCTCCTGGTCGCCGCGGTCGGTTTCCTCCTTGGCTGGCTGGCCGGCTTCGCGCTGCCGGTCCTGCTGTCGCGCTCGCGTCGCCTCATGGCGGCGGTCGAGCCGTTCGTCATCGGGGCGATGGGGATTCCGCTCTTCGCGCTGATCCCGCTCCTGATACTCTGGTTCGGCATCGGCATGTCGCCGCGCGTCGTGATCGTCACGTCGATGGTCTTCTTCATGGTGTTCATCACCACGCTCTCGGGCCTTCGGGCACTGGATCGACGCCTGGTGGACATGGGGCGCGTCCTCGGGGCGACGGACTGGCAGCTCACCATGAGGATCCGCAGGCACGCCATGCGGCCGTTTCTCTTCGCGGGCCTCAAGCTGTCGGTGCCGCGTGCCATCTCGGCGACGATCGTCAGCGAGTTCCTGGTGGCCGAGAGCGGCCTCGGCTACTACATCGAGCACGGACGACAGACGGCCGACACCGTCGGCGTGTTCGCGGGAATCGTGCTGGTGGTCATGCTGGTTGCTGGCTGCGACCTGGTGCTCTCGGCCTGGGAGCGCCGAGCGGCACGCTGGCAAGCCGCCCCTGGCGGCGTGGAGCCGTAGATGACGACCCGTGCGCAGGTCGCGCCCACCCAGCTCGAGAGCGTGCTCGGCCGCCTGCGCGAGATGCTGCTCCAGGGCCGGTTCCCGGCACACGCCAAGCTCGAGGAGAAGCAGCTCGCGGAGTTGCTCGGCGTCTCGAGAACGCCGGTGAGGCTCGCGCTCCAGTCGCTTGCCCAGGAGCGGCTCCTGATCTACAACCCGCACCGCGGCTTCCACGTGCGCGCCTTCACCACCGAGGAGGTGGTCAACGCCATCGAGATACGCGGCCGGCTCGAGGCCTTCGCCTGCGAACGGCTGGCCGTGCGTGGCATCGGCGAGTCGGCCGCATCGTCCGTGCGGCACAACCTGCAGGCGACCCGCGCGCTCCTTGCGCAACCGCTGCACGATGCGGCCGACGTCAACACCTGGGTCGGTCTCAACGCGGAGTTCCATCGGCTGCTCACGGCGGAATCCGGCAATTCCCTGGTGGGTGAGCTCATCGCGCAGGTCGAGAACATCCCGATGGCGTCGGCCGCGCTCGTCCCGACCACCAGCGACAACGTCGGCGTGGTGTTCGACTACGTGGCCGACGCCGTCCGCATGCACGAGCTGGTGTTCGATGCCATCCTGCGGCGGGAAGCCACCCGCGCGCACAACCTGATGATGGAGCACGTGCACCAGGGCCGCCTGCGGATCATGAGCATGATCGAGAGTTGGCCGCCCAACGGCTCACCCGGCGGCCTGCCGGTGGCGCGCACGGTGGCCGCACCCGCCGCCGGGGGCGCGGCCGAAGCGGCAGCAGGCCCCGCCCCGCGCCGGCGGCGGCGGCGCGCCGGACGGCCCGCCTCGCCTACCCCAGGTGATTCATCCGATTCCCCGGCACCATCTGGGGCGTGAAGGAGAAGAGCTGCGGGTTGGCGGGATCCACCGTCACGCGGACCCAATGAGAGTCGGGCCAGCCGAAGGTCTCCACCCGGGTGAAGTTCTCGAAGGGCCGCTTGCTCTTCGCGCTGAAGAGCGGCTTGTCGATCCGGAACAGGTGGGTGTCGCCGTGAAAGAGCGCGGTAGGCCGATCGTAGCTTTCCATCTCCGCGGCGAGCGCCTTGATGTACTCGTCATAGGGTGACGGCTTGGGTGGGCTCGGTGCCTTCACCCCGTCGAACAGCCTGAAGTAGCGCGACAGGTAGCTGGCGGGCCAGTGGTTCTCGAAGCCCGGATTGGCATGGATGATCACCACCAGCCCGAGGCTCTTCCCGTCCCGCGCGCGCTGGAATGCCGACGCGAGCCAGGCAAGATTGGCGGCCTGTCGCGTGAGCCGTTCCGCTTCGAGCTCCGGGCTGCGCTGGAAGTTGTCGTTGCTTCCCAGCAGGTGAAGCGTCACGAACTCGACGCCGCCAGCCGACCAGGCCTGGTTCTCGACATAGTCCTTGTGGTTCGGATCGTCGCGCTGGCTTGCCACGGGCATCGTGCGCTGACCCAGGGTCCTTCCCGGCCGGTAGTAGCTCTCGCGGACCTTGGCGAGGCACGCGAAGGGCTCGGCCTTGACCTTCTTGAACTCCACGTAGTCCGACCAGTCGTTGTCTCCGGGAGTGAACACCAGCGGATGACGGCACGACTCGAAGGTCCCCATGACGTACTGGTAGTTCTCGTCGCTTCCCGGCTCCCGGGCAAGGTCCGGATTGCGCTCGTAGGGCCGCGGATCGAACATCGCGTCGCCGATATGCACGGCGAACGCGAGATCCCGCGCGTTGATGTCCGCGATCACGCGCTCGTACTCGGCCTCCTGCTTGCGCGTGTAGGGCATGTCACCCATGATGCCGAACTCGAATCGCTGGCCGCGTTGCGGCATCTCGATCGCCTGCTGTGCCTGCGCCGGATCGTTGAAGGCGAGGAACGGCAGCGCACCCGCGACCGCTGCCGACCGGGTGACGAACCGCCGCCGTCCCGCTCGTTTCGACCCATCCACCGACACCGCATCTTCTTCGTACGCCATGTCCGCCTCCCGTCGAGTTGTGGTCGGGACGGTAGTCCTGCCGGGGGACCGTGTCAACGACAGGAGGACGGGCCGGGCGCAGGGCATGGGCATTGCCCCGCCTTCGGCCGAACAGACAGGAGGTTCATACATGGCAGATATCAAGCAGAGCAAGGTACTCATCATGGCCACCGATGGCTTCGAGCAATCGGAGCTGCTGGTGCCGTTGCAGAAGCTCAAGGCCGCCGGCGCGACCGTGCACGTCGCGAGCCCCGACAAGAAGGCCATCAAGGGCTGGAACGAGAAGGACTGGGGCGAGACCGTTCCCGCTGACCGCGCGATCGCCGACGTCTCCGCCAGGGACTACGACGCGCTGGTCCTCCCGGGTGGGCAGATCAACCCCGACGTCCTGCGGCTGGACGAGGCCGCGGTCAAGCTGGTGCGCGATTTCGCCGGCGCCGGCAAGGTGGTGGCCGCGATCTGCCATGCGCCCTGGCTGCTCGTCGAGGCCGGGCTGGCGAAGGGACGGACGATGACGTCCTATCAGTCCATCCGCACCGACGTGCAGAACGCCGGCGCCAACTGGGTGGACAAGGAGGTGGTGGTCGACAACGGCATTGTCACCAGCCGCTCACCCAAGGACCTCGACGCTTTCGTCTCCAAGACCATCGAGGAGATCGCGGAAGGGAAGCACCGGCGCTGAACGGCCCGCGCCGAATCGATGAGCAGCTTGAGAGTCGCCGGATAACCGTGGTTGTACTCCGGCGTGACGACGAGGAAGGCCTCGGCGTGATCGATGCGGCGGCGGAGCGCGCTCAACGAATGGTGGGTCCCGTCGCCCATGCGATCCGGCCACGTGATGGCGATCGGATCGATCAGCTCGGCCTCGAAGCGGCCATGGTCGGCGACACGTGACAGCGTCCAGGCACCGACCTTGTCGCACAGGCGCTCCGTTCGGTTGCTCCCGTAGATGACAGCGAGGCGCTGGCGTAGGTTGGATTCCCTTGCATTCATCTGTATCTCCCATGGTTGATCGGCGCACGCGCAGCGGAGGCGCTGCCACGCTGTTTCACTTGGGTTGTCGCGGCCGGACGGGCCGCCGCATTGCGCGCGTGAGGACCAGCGCGATCAATCCGAGCAGGCCTACCCATCCCGCGACCCACGGCCAATCCCAGCGCTGCACGATCGCGCCCGCTGCCGCCGGCCCGATCAGCAACCCGAGGTTGTTGCCTTGCATCGCCATCCCCATCGTCGTGCCCACCTGCGCCTGCCCCGGCGCATGGCGGGCAGCCGCTGCGAAGAGGATCACGGGCACCAGGCCGGAGACGAGCGACATCAGCAATGCCGCCGCGTAGGAGACGCCCGGAGGGACGGCCGGCAACAGGACGCCGGGACTCGCGATGCCCATCACCGCGAACCCCGTCGCCAGAAGCGGCAGCGGCGCAAGCCCGCGACCGAGCAGCACGCCGCACGCCAGCGTGCCGACCGCGCTCATCAGCACCGCGATCGCCGACAGCGGACCGATGGCTCCCGGGGCGACGCCCAACCGCCCCTCCAGGATCGTGGGCAGGAACGTGAATACCGAGAAGAACATCGAGGAGAAGGCGATGAACAGCCCGGCCACCAGCCAGGGGCCGCGCAGCGCCAGTACCCGCCTCAGGCCGGACACCTGCGCCGGATCGCGGGCGGGCGCACCGGACACACGGGGACCACCGGGCAGCCGCCCGGCTGGCGGTGCCCCGCCGTGTCTCGTGAACACGACCAGCAGGGCCGCATAGATCGCGAGCAGGGCGGCGTTCGCCATCCAGAGCGCCCGCCAACCGAGGGGCTCGAGCAGCGGAGCGACGAGCATCAATGCCCCCATGCCGACCGGCATGAAGGTGCCCCACAGCGCGAAGGCACGGTCGCGCCGCCGGGGGCGTGCCGCCTCATGAACCAGCGCGGGGCCGGCCACGACGACGGCCAGGAAGCCGACACCCTCCACCACGCGCGAAGCGAACAGCCAGGGGAACGAGACAGCGAGGCCCCCGAGCGCCGAGGCGGCCGCCTGCGTGGCGAGTCCGGCGAGCAGTACTCGGCGCGCCCCCCAGGCGTCGACCCGCAGTCCGATCCACAGTCCGAGCGTCGCCCCCACCAGCGCGAAGGCGGAGAGGAGCCACGATACCGAGGCGATGCCAATGCCGAGCGAGGCCTGGAGCGCCGGCAGCGCGATCGAGGGCTTGCCGAACTGGAAGGCGGATACGACGCCCGCACCGGTCACCAGCACGACGGCCGGCCAGTCGGTGCCGGTTGGACGCTGCGCAGCGCCTGCGGCGAGGTTCGAGAGTTCCGACGCAAGGGACTTCATGGTGATACCGCCCAGAGTCTTTGGAGGACGTCACTCTGGCACGGCTGTGAGTTCGATGAAATTGGATAAAATTGAGCATTCCGATCGATTCGACTGATCATGCTCGACGGCCTGACGCTTGACCAGATGCGCACCTTCGTGACGGTCGTTCGCGCGGGCAGCTTCCGGGCCGGCGCCGAGCAGCTTCACCGGGTGCAATCGGCGGTGAGCTTCACCATCGCCAACCTCGAGGCCCAGCTCGGCGTGGCGCTGTTCGACCGGTCCGGCTACCGGCCGCGGCTGACCCCGGCCGGCGAGGCCATGCTGGAGGACGTGCGCGCCGTGCTGGCGCGGGTCGATGCCCTCAAGGCGCGCGCCCACGAGCTGGAGCGCGGCGTGGAGCTCAAGCTCGCAGTCGCCTTCGACACGCTGTTTCCCGCCGATATCGCCGCCGCGGCGCTACGCCGGCTCCACGAACGCTTTCCCAGCGTGGCCGTGCGGGTGGAGTACACATCGCTGGGCGGCACGTTCGAAGCGCTGCAGAGCCGGCGCTGCGCGGTCGCTGTCGCGGTGCTGGACCAGATCGAGGAGCGATTCGCGCGCCGCTTCCTGACGCGGCTCACCACCTTCGCCGTCGTCGCTCCGACCCATGAGCTGGCGCGACTCGCAAGGAAACGCGGTGCCGACCTCGAGCGCGCCATCACGGAGCACCTTCAGATCGTCGTGGAGGATCCGACCGAAATGACCGCCGGTCGGGACTTCGGCGTGATCTCGTCCAACACCTGGCGCACCAGCGACATGCACAGCAAGCTTGCGCTGATCCGTGCCGGCATCGGCTGGGGCACCCTGCCCCACTGGCTCGTCCAGCCCGAGCTCGACCAGGGTCGGTTGGTGCGCCTGCCGGCGCGAAGGCTCGGCGCCGGCGGCGAGATCGTCTACGACGCGTACTTCTGCCACCTCCGGGACGAGTCCCTGGGAATCGCGGGACGGTGGCTCGGAGAGTGCCTGGAGGAGGCGGTTGCGGCTAGCGCCCCTCGTACCGCTTCCCCAGCGCCATCAGCTCCGGCGTTCCGATCACCGCGTTGAGGCCGTCGAAGTCCAGCATCGCGTCCCTGAACGGCACGGTAGACCCGTTCTCCCGCAGGCTTGCGTAGTACCGCTGCAGGCAGTGCGCCACCGCGCGCGCCGTGCCGCCGGGAAAGATCGCGATCCGGAAGCCGCGCGCCTGCAGCGACGCCACCGGCTCCATGGGCGTCTTGCCGCCCTCGACCAGGTTCACCAGCAGCGGCACCCGCTTGGCAAAGCGGCTGCATACCCTGTCCATCTGCTCAGGCGACCGGACCGCCTCGATGAAGAGGACGTCCGCGCCGTGTTCCAGGTAGACCTCGGCCCGGTCCATGGCGGCGTCGAGACCCTCCACGGCAACCGCATCGGTGCGCGCCAGGATCAGCGTGTCGGCCCGGGCGCGGGCGTCCAGGGCGGCGTCGAGCTTGCCGGCCATCTCGGCGACCGGCACGACCGACTTGCCGTCGAGGTGTCCGCACCGCTTCGGAAAGGTCTGGTCCTCCAGCTGGATCATCGCGGCGCCGGCCCGCTCGAAGCCCTTGACGGTGCGCACCACGTTCAAGGCATTGCCGAAGCCGGTATCGGCATCGACGATGACCGGCACCGCGACCCGTTCGGTGATGCGCGCCAGCACTTGCTCCACTTCCGTGTAGGAGACAAGGCCCACGTCGGAGCGACCAAGGTGCGTGTACGCGATGGAGGCGCCGGAGAGGTAGAGCGCCTCGAAGCCGGCCTGCTCGGCGATGAGCGCGGTGAGCGCATCGTAGATGCCGGGGGCTACGAGGATGTCGCCGGTGGCGAGGCGGCCTCGAAGGTTCTCGGGGTGGGTTGGTTGCATCTTCACTCCATGCGCTGCGTTCCCTAAAGCGTAACCCGGGATGTCACGCGGCTGCCCATAGCGAACGGATCTTGGCGGTGGCCGTGAAATACTATATAGTTCTAGAGTACTTTCCAGCTGATCGACCGTGCCAACGAGACGTCCGAACGCGACCAAGCCCAGACCTGCGGAGTCGGCGCGGACCGAGCACGACGAGATCTGGCAGCAGTTTCTGCAGCTCCTCCGTCGCGAGGCGCACGGAGTCCCGAAGTACGTGCGTCTCAGGGCAGCCATCGCTGAAGGGATCGCGAGGGGCTTCTGGCGCGCTGGTCACCGCCTTCCAACCGAACTGGAATTCGTGCGCATGACCGCCTTGAGTCAGGGCACGGTGCAGCGGGCGCTTTCGGAGTTGGAGGGAAACGGCGCCATCACGCGAACGCAGGGTAGCGGAACCTTCGTCAGCAAGCCGCAGACTCGCCTGGCAAACATCCTCGTATGCCGGTTTCTCAACGATGACGAGACTGATGACCTCCCGCTGTTCTCGGAGGTGGTCAGACGGGACTTCACTATCCCCGTCGGCGCCTGGACGCAACACTTCGCTGCCGACGAGCCGGTCTTCCGGATCGATCGGCGACTCAGCGTAAACAACGAGTTCTATCTCCTCTCGCGCTGCTACATGAGCAAGCGCCGTTTCCCGCAGATCGCAACGTGTCCGCTGCAGACGCTATCCGGGGTGAGCCTGAAGACGCTCATTGCAGACCAGATCAGCTCCCGGGTCACCGAAGCCGTTCGGACCATACGGATCGGACTGCTGCCAAACCGGGCATGCCAGGCAATGGGCATCCCGGCTCGAACCGTGGGGGGGATCGTGGAAGCTATCGGGCGGTCAGCGGCAATCGGAACGGTGTACTTCCACGAAGTCTACGTCCCTCCCACGGCCCGGAAGATGGTCGTCACGGAGGCGCAATGATCGGCCTGGTCAACCGTCAACAGGCCGTTGCCAATATCTAAGGAGATCTCCGGGGTGGTAGCAAAGCGATCTGCGATTGTCGTGGGCGGATCCGTAGCAGGGCTGTTTGCAGGGAATCTGCTGCACAGGGCCGGCTGGGAAGTCGAGGTGTTCGAACGGGCGAGCTCGAGCCTGGATTCTCGCGGGGCGGGCATTGGCACACACGACGAACTGTTCGAGGCCATGCGGACTGCCGGTGCGAAGGTAGACGAGCTCATCGGCATCCAGGTCGAGGGCAGGGCAGCGTACGACCAGTCAGGAACCGAGATCGCCCGCCATGACTATCCCCAATACCTGACTTCATGGGGACTCCTCTACCGTCGACTGCTTGCCGCGTTGCCGCCGCGGCAGTACCACCTGGGGCGTGCGGTCGTGGACGTGGTCGATAGCGACGGAGGCGCCAGCGTCTTGTTCGCCGACGGAACCCGGCGGGACGCCGACCTCGTCGTTGGCGCCGATGGAAGCTGGTCAACGGTAAGAGAGCGGTGCGAGCCGGACGAGGCGCCGCGGTACTGTGGCTATGTGGCCTGGCGCGGCCTGCTTGAAGAGACGGCCATGCCTCCTTCCTTCCGCGATCGCTACGCTCGCTTCCTCAACTTCTTCATGAATGAGGACCAGCAGTTGATCTGCTACCCGGTCGCTGGGGCCGACGACAGCGTGGCCCCAGGCCGGCGCAGGTTCTCGTTTCTCTGGTACCGCCCCTACGACGCCGAGTCCGAGCTACCCTCCTTGCTCACCGACAACGAGGGCGTTCGCCACCGATACCAGATCCCCCCTGTCCGAATCGCATCGGTGCACATCGATCGACTGCACGAGGACGCCGCCACCTTGCTTCCCCCGGATTTCGCGACACTGATACGCCGGATCGAGCGACCGTTCCTGCAGCCGATCTACGACATGATCCCAAGCCGGATCGCGTTCCGCCACGTTGCTCTTATCGGTGACGCCGCCTGCGTGGCTCGTCCGCATGTGGGTGCCGGCGTAGCCAAGGCTGCGACCGATGCCACCACGCTGGCGTCGGCGCTGGAATCGGAGCGGCGCGTACCCGAGGCCCTCCAGGCCTTCCAGTCCCTCAGACAGCCCTTCGGCGAAGCGCTCGTGAAGAGAGGGCGCTATCTGGGTGCGTACCTGGAATGGCCGAAAGGCAATCCAAGGCATGTTCCGACCCTCCCGACGGCTGAAATCATCCGGGAGTCCGCCATGCTGATGCACAACGTATGACCAGCCAGGAGTACACATGATCTGCGGTCTGTTTCACAACGCAATCCGCGCCCATGACCTAGACATCACGCGGAACTTCTATACGAAGTTCCTCGGCATGCTGGTGGACGAGCGACGTCCGCAAATGGACGTCCCGGGGTTCTGGCTTCGCTCGCAAACCCCCGGAGGCCACGACTTGATCCACGTGTTCGGTGGGCGGTTCGCGGAGGTGGACGGCAAGGTGCCCTACGGCGGTGCGGCGGTTCACCACCTCAGCTACTTCTGCCGGGGCTACGAGGAAACGCGGCGACGCCTGGAAGAGTACGGCTTGTCGTGGCGGGGACAGGTCGCTCCAGTGCTCGGGTTGTGGCAACTCTTTGTCCACGACCCGAACGGCATCCTGCTCGAGTTGACGTTCGACGCGGCCGTCGAGGGTATTCCGGAGCCGGCGATACCGGACGACTTGCGCTACAACGGGGTACTCGACTGGTTCGATCCGGCCGAATACCGCGTCTTCGCGAGTTGAGCGCAGCGCGACGCAATCGCGATCCCGACCGTTCCCACACCAACCAACCTGGAGACATCATGACACTCAAAGACAAGAACCGGTTTCAGGGCCCCACCCCGCTTCGCGGCCGGCGAGCCCTGTTGGCTCAGGGCGCGGTGGGCGTAGCGGCAACCGCCGTGCCGTTCATCCGGAACGCTCACGCCCAGCAAGTGATCGATGTCACCTTCATCGCCGGCTTTCCTCCGGGCGCTACCTTCGTGGGATCGTTCGTCAACGGCTACGTCCAGCATGTGGACGCGGAGCTGGCCAAGACGGGAAAGTACAAGATCAACTGGAACATGGCGCACAGCGGCCAGATCGCCAAGCCGCGCGGCGAGTTCGAGGCGCTCCAGGCGGGCCTTGGTGACATCGCCGTCGTGCCGACGCCGTACTACTTCGACCGGGTGCCGATGTTCGAGATTCCATTCGTGACGCCCTTCACCACGAATGACCCCGTCTTCCTGTCGAAGGTCTTCGGCGAAGTCGAGGCGAAATTTCCTGTCTTCACGGACGTCTGGGCAAAGTACAACCAGAAGATGTTGCAGACGACACCCAACTGTGATGCCTACGTCATCATCTCGAAGAAGCAGATCAAGACCCTCGATGACATGCGGGGGATGAAGATCGCCGGTGTCGGCCCCAATCTGCGTTGGCTCCAGCGCATGGGAGCAACGCCAGTCACGGCATCGATGGCTGACTGGTACACCGGGCTGAACACCGGCATCTACGAGGCAGCCATGGCAACGCCGCAGTCGCTGGGCGCCTTCAAGCTTTGCCAGCCGGCGAAGTACCTGCTCGATGCCGGCCTTGGCGCCAACGCGAATGTGAACCTGTGCGTCAACGTCAGCAAGTTCTGGAAGCGACAGCCCGACGAGGTCAAGGCAGCCTTCGTGGCCGCCGCTCCCACCTGGGACAAGGAGCAGCTGAAGCTCCTGGTCGACGGCTCCAAATCCTCCGTCGAACAGTGCACCAAGGAGTTCGGGATGGTGACTTCCGTTCTTCCGGAGGCCGACAGGCTCAAGTGGGCGAACGGGATGGACAACATTGCGCTGGAATGGGCAGACCGTGTCCAGAAGCAGGGCATCCCCGGCCGCGAGATCCTGAAGTTCTACATGGACCGCATGCGCGAAGGAGGCCAGGTGGTAACCCGCCACTGGGACCGCGCTTGAACGAGACAGGCGGCGCGAGCCGCCTGTTCGCCTGGGTCGTGAAGGTCAGCAACTGGATCGGATCCCTCTGGGTCTGCGTCCTGATGGCCCTCATTGTCGCTGACGTCTTCATGCGTACCGCATTCAGCGCGCCGATCGTCGGCGTCAACGAGATCATGGAGATGTCGATCGTCGGCATGCTCTATTTGCAGGTCACCCAGGCGTTGCGCGACGGCAGGCACACTCGCTCGGAAGCCTTCTTCAGCACACTGGAGAGGCGTTGGCCTGCGGGAGCGACGGGCATGAACGCGCTGTTCTATGCGGCAGGACTGGCGCTCATGGTCGCCATCCTCTACGCGGGCGTGCCCAAGACCCTCGAGGCATATCACGGTGGATTCACCGTCGGGAACCAGGGTGTGTTCATCGTCCCGGAGTGGCCGGTGCTCCTCCTCATCCTCTACGGATGCCTCCTGATGGCTGTCCAGTTCACCTCTCTATTCTTCATATCGGTCCGACGACTTCTCTCTCGGCATCACGCCTGAGCGGCCGCACAACCTGCAATCGTACGTAGATACGGAGCCCTATGACGGCCTTCGAGATAGCCTTTGCATCGGTCCTGGCGATGCTTCTCCTGATCTATCTGGGGATGCACGTCGCGATCGTCCTCGCGCTTGTATCGTTCATCGGCGTATGGATCATCCGCGGCGACCTGGACGTCGCCGTGTTTCACCTGTGGGCGGCGGCGTCACAAAGCATCAGTGACTCCGTCTTCGCGGTCGTTCCTCTCTACATACTCATGGGCTCGTTGGCAGGGGTGGCAGGGATGGGGCGCGACACCTATGACCTGGCTCACCGGCTCATAGGGAAGGTGCGCGGCTCCCTGGGGATCGCGACCGTTATCGCAAACGCAATCTTTGCCGCAGTGACTGGCGTGTCGGTGGCGTCTGCATCGATCTTCGCCAAGCTGTCCGTACCGGAGATGATGCGCCACGGCTACCGGGCTCAGTTCGCCGTAGGCGTGGTGGCCGGCTCCTCGATCCTGGGCATGCTCATCCCACCAAGCGTGCTGATGATCGTCTACGGGATCATCGCCGAGCAATCGATCGGCGACTTGTTCATCGCCGGTATTGGGCCCGGCATCGCCATCGTGCTGGCATTCGCCTTGATGATCCTGGTCATGGCGTACCGCTTTCCAAGCCTGGTGATGGAATCAGGATCGTTCGCCTCGGAGGCTCGTGCGGTTCGGGAATCCGATGTACCGCTCTGGCAACAGGCGGTGCCGGTCGCGATCCTCGTGATCTCGGTGATGGGCGGTATCTACACCGGCATCTTCACTCCTATCGAGGCGGCCGCCGTTGGCTCGCTGATCGCGCTGATCGTTGCCGTGGCCAAGCGTGCCCTGACCTGGAAATCCTTTGGGCAGGTCCTGCTCGAAACCGGGAATGTGAGCGCCGTGGTGCTCTTCATGATCGTCGGCGCCAGCATGTACAGCCGCATGCTCGGTGTCTCTGGCCTTCCGACCCAGATCGGCTCCGTCATCACGGAGATGAACGCCAGCTATGCGATGCTGATCGCCATCTACATCGCCATCGTCCTCGCTCTTGGAACGTTGATCGACTCGGTCTCGATCATGCTGATCATGGTGCCTCTATTCAGCGTCATTCTGGCGCCCTACAACGTAGACATGATCTGGTTCGGCATCGTTACCATCATGGCCGCCGAGATCGGGCTCCTCACGCCCCCCTTCGGCCTTTCTGCCTTCGTGGTGCATTCCACCCTCGCCCGAGCCGACATCCCGCTCAAGACGGTGTTCATCGGGTCCTCGTACTTCGCGATAGCGATGTTCGTTGTCCTGATGGTATTGGTTGCCTTCCCGCAATTGGCAACCTACCTCGTCCATATCAGGTACTGAACCTGCGGATGACCCGTCACTCACAGACCGAGCGGAGCAGGGCCTGATAGGGTCCCGGATTCAACACGTGCGGGTAGTGTCCGCCCGCTTCCATGGAGACCATCCGCGCTCCCGGGAACTGGGCTTCGGCCCTGCGTCGCGCGGAAGCAGAGATGACCGGATCGTCTTCGCACGTCAGCACCGTGATCGACTTCGGAGACAGGGACAGTGGCGGGCAGGGCTTGGCCCGTACCACCATCAGGAAATGAGCCTTGAGTGCTTCCGGCGGCTTCCGACTCATCATGAACTGCTGAAGGATCTTGAGGTCCGAGTCGGGTGCAGCCGCGATCCGTTCGGTCCATTCGGCATGCAAGGTGTCCTCGTCCACCGCCTCGAGATACGCCCGATCGAATAGCGGGCCCGTGAGGTCACTGGAGTCCACGAAGCCGTTCCCCAGAAGCAGTGCGCTCACGCGTTCGGGGTAGCGGGCGGCGAAGTGCGGCGCGAGGTAAGCGCCCATGGACGACCCGACCATCGCGGTCTTCTTCACGTCGACGCGGTCGAGGACATGCAGCAGGCCTTCGACGAAGGGCGCTGGATCGCTTATGGCGGGAATCGTGACGGACACCATTCGCAGACGCTCGCCTAGCGCGACCATTGTCCTCGCGAACATGAATGCATCCGCCGCGGAGCCATGCAGCAGAACCACCTCCGGTCCTGGGCCGCTCGTGTCCAGCCAGTGCCATTCGTGGCCGTTCACGGTCAATGATTGCATTGGATACGTACGCTGGACGTGCGCGATCTCGTCTCGCATGCTCATGGTGACTCCTTCGGTCTTCTTGATGACTCGGCATTGTATTGGGCGCGCAGCGGTGCGGCGGCGCCGCGTACGCGGCTCCAACGCGGAATGTCATCCCGCGGGGTTGCAGGCCACTACGGCTTCGAAGAGTCAGCGCACCAGCACGAGTGACAGCTGCGGCAGGAACGCCACGATGATGGAGATCAGCACCATCGCGCCGACGAAGGGCACGGCACGCTGGGCGATGGACATGATCGGCTGCCCGGTGAGGCCGGCCATGACGAACAGGTTCAGTCCCATCGGCGGCGTGATGAAGCCGAGGCCGAGCGACGTGATCATGAAGACGCAGAAGTGAATCGGGTCCATGCCGATAGTGGCGGCGACCGGGTAGAGCAGCGGGGCGAGGATGACGATGTTGGGCGTCGTCTCCATGAACATCCCGGCGATGATGAAGATGACCAGCATCACCAGCGTCAGCGCCGACGGATCGTCGGTGATCCCGATCAGCTCCCGTACGAAGGTCTGCGGCACGTCCAGCACGGTCAGCGCCTGGGCAAAGAGCACGGCCACGGCGATGATCGGCAGGATGACGCCGTTCACCCGCGCCGACGTTTCCAGCATCGAGGGAAAGTCCTTCAGGCGGATGGTCCCCTGCAGCAGGCCCACCAACAGAGCGACCGCCACCGCCACCGCGGCCGATTCGGTGGGCGTGAACACCCCGGAGTAGATGCCGCCCAGGATGATGACCGGGACCGCCAGCGCCCACTTGGCGTCGTTCAGCGTCCGGAACCAGCGACGCCACGAGAAGCGCTCCCTGCTGTGCTCGTAGCCCGAGAACCGGTTCACCAGGGCGTTGGTGAGCAGCACGCCGAAGAGGATCAGCAGGCCGGGGATGATCGCCGCCGTGAAGAGCGTGGTCGAGGAGATGCCCAGCACCAGCCCGATGATGATGTAGGAGATGGACGGCGGAATCAGGATGCCGGTGCAGGCGCCCGAAGCCACCAGGGCGCAGGCGTAAGGCTTGGGGTAGCCGCGCTCGACCAGCCGGTCCATGGTGATCCGCCCGATCGCCGCGGCGTCGGCCGCGTCCGAGCCCGAGATGCAGGCGAAGAAGCCGCAGCCAAGCACGGTGGAGGAGCCGAACCCGGAGCGAAAGCTGCCCGTGGTCGCTTCGGCCAGGTCGAGCAGCTTGTAGGCGAGCCGTGACCGGACCATCACGTCGCCGGTCAGCACGAAGAGCGGGATCGCGATCAGCGCGAAGGAATCGACGCCCTCGAAGAGCGCCTCGCCAAGCAGCGACAGCGGCAGGGCCTCGGTCGCGAGCAGCAGCGCTACCGTGCCCAGGCCCAGGGCGATCCAGAACGGAACGGCCAGCGCCAGGAGCGCGATGATGAAGAGCAGGCTGAAGGTGATCGCCAAGGGTGCCTGCCTCAGTCGAACATCAGGGTGCCGCGGTGCGCGTCGCGGCCCGCGCGCAGGTCGCGCACGTCCCGGACCAGCGACTGCACCAGCCGCACCATCATCATCGCGAAGCCCAGGGGAATCGCCGCCTGGAACCAGGCCTTGTTGATCCGCAGCGCATAGGAGGTGCCCCCGAACTCCAGCAGCGTGCCGATCACGTGCAGCGACCAGTAGATCGCGAAGCACGCGAAGACCATCGTCACCAGGTCCCCGAAGATGTAGACGTAGCCGTGCAGGCGCCGCGGCAGGGCCTGCAGCACCACGTCGAATCGGATGTGAGCGCGCTGCTTGGCCGCATACGAGGCGCCGACCCACCCCAGGTAGATGAAGGCGTAGCGCGCCACCTCCTCGCCCCACAACGACGAGTAGCTGAAGACGAAGCGGCGCACCACCTCCGTCACGATGACGAACACGATCGTGCAGTAGAAGACGAGCATGAGATAGCGCTCGCCATCGCGATCCAGGGCCTGGAGCAGTCGACTCACCGGGTCAGCCCTGGTAGTCGCCCACCGTGTACCGGCCCTTCGTGTTGGCGGCCGTCTTGAGCTTGTCGAAGTTGGCCTTGCTGCCGGCCAGCTCCACCTTGTGCTCGTCCCATTCGGCGCGCTGCTCGCCGCAGGCCTCCGCCCACTGCTTCTGCTCCGCCTCCGTGGGCTTGTAGAACTTGACCCCCGCCTTGCTCATGGCATCGATGGAAGTCTTGCGGGCAACCTCGATCTGCTTGAACGATGCCTCCTGGGTCATCTCGGACGCCTGCTCGAACTTCTCCTGGAGGTCCTTCGGCAGCTTGTTGTACCAGGCAAGGTTGCAGGCGAACATCTGCGCATCGGGCACCGACGCCACGGCGCTGATGGACTCCAGGATGTCGATGAACCCGAAGGTGTAGAGCGCGCCGATCGCGGGATCGAGCGCATCGGCAACCCCCTGCTTGAGCGCGGTGGGCGTTTCCCCCCACGGCACGATGGTCGGGTTCGCGCCCGCGAGCTGGTAGAACTTGCCGAGCAGCTTGGACGGGGGAATCCGCATCTTGACCCCGCGCATGTCCTCCGGCGTCTTGATGACACGCCCCAGGCCCTTGCGCGCCGCGATCGTGCGGGGATCGACGGTGTAGTAGAACATCGGCTTGAAGTTCTTCGCGTTGACCCGGGGATTGATCTCGTCCGCCCAGGCCTTGGAAGTCACCAGGTTGGCGAAGCGCTGGTTCTCGCCGCACCAGAACGGGATATTGATCACGTCCACCACCGGAGCGAACGGCGAGAAGTTCGAGAGCGACAGCGCCCCGCCATGCACCGTGCCGCCCTGCACCTTCTGCCCCAGCGCGGCGCCGACCCCCAGCTGCCCGGCCGGATGCAGTCGGACGTAGAGCGCGCCGCCGCTCGCCTTCTGGAGGTTCTCCTTGAAGGCCTCCTGCATGATGGGATACGTCTTGTAGGCGTCGAGCTTGTACTCGGTCGCGAAGATCATGGTGTGCTTGGCCGCCTTCGCCTTCGCGGCCTCGTCGGCGGCGGCCTGTGCCACCGCGCGGTCCGACCACAAGTAGCCGCCGCTGCTCGCCAGCACGGCGGTCGTGAATCCATAGCGCTCGGCCACCGCGAGAAAGCGGCGACGACCGGGCGAGGCAAGCGCGCCGGCTGCGCGCTGGACTTCGGGGTGCGACAGGTTCCTGGACATGATGTGCTCCTCCGATCCTTGGTTGGAACTTCAGTGATTGCGCGGCTCGTCCGGCCGCTGCCTTTCCGCCGCCAGCAGGCCGGCGACGAAGAAGACCATCGAGACCAGCACGATGAGGAACTCCCAGACGTCGCTCAGCCTCGCCACCTTCCAGCCGAGCTTCGTCGCCGCGAGCCCCACCGCGACGTTCGCGAAATAAAGCAGGACGCCGAGGGCGGCGATCGCGTACAGCCACCGGCCGCGGCGATCGCGCGAGGCGGCGCGCCGTTCCGTCCCTTCGGTGCCTGCCGCGCGCTCAGCCGCCTCGAATGCCATCCTACGCTCCTCAGTGCGGCTGCAGCACGATCTTGGCCGCACCGCTGCGACCCTGATCCAGATCCATGAAGGCCGCAGCGCCGTCGGCAAGCGACCGCGTCTCCACCCAGCCTAGGTCGCCGAAGGCGCCCTCGTGCAGCGCACGGACCGTCGCGCGCATGTCCGCGGTGGAATAGGTATACGTGCCGATCAGCGTGATCTCCGCAAGCGTGAGCCTGCGCATGTCGATCTCGCTCGACCAGTCCATGAGCCCGATGTGCAGGATGACGCCGCCGGGCCTCACCGACGCCAGCGCGCTGGCACGGGTCGTCTTGCCGCCGACCGCATCGACCACCAGGTCGTAGTGGCCCGCCTTCGGCTGCTGCTGCTGCGGGTCGAAGGCGCGCGCGGCCTCCGTCTGCTCGACGGACCGTCGCCGCAGTGGGTTGGTTTCCGCCAGGACGACGCCGCGGCATCCGTAGGACCGCAAGAGCAGCGCCGTGAGCAGCCCGACGGCACCACCGCCAATGACGAGCACCCGCGCCTCCGGCAGCGGCCTCGCCAGCGCCCGGCCGGCCAGGTTCATCGCATGCAGCGCGGTCGCGGCCGGCTCGGTCAGCGCCACCTGCCGCGGCGCCATGTCCTGCGGCACGTCGATCACGCTCGCCGCCGGTATGGTCATCAGCTCGGCGAAGGCGCCCGCCCGGGTCATCCCGACCATGCCGCGGTTCTCGCAGAGGTTGTTGCGCCCGGTCACGCAGTAGTCGCAATGGCCGCAGGTGATGAGCGGGTTGACGGTGACGCGGCGACCGGCGCCAGGCCCGTTCAGGATGCGTCCGGCCAGCTCGTGCCCCAGGATCATCGGCGGCACCCGGCGCGGATCGTGGCCGTGGTAGGCGTGCATGTCGGAGCCGCAGATGCCGGCTGCCTCGATGCGGATCAGGACCTCGCCGTCGGCCGGCCGAGGGTCCGGCTCGTCACGATAGCGCACCTGGTTCGGGCCGGTGTAGACGAGCGCTTTCATCGACGCCCTTCCTATCCGGCCGAGAAGCCGCCGTCGACGAACAGCGTCTGGCCGGTCACGTAGTCGGAAGCCGCGCTCGCGAGGAAGATCGCCGCGCCGGCCAGGTCCGCGAGCACGCCGTTGCGGCCGATGAAGGTTCGGGCCGCGAGCTCGCGCGAAAGCACCGGGTCGTCGAGGACCGGAGCGGTCAGGGCGGTCCGAAAGAAGCCCGGGGCGATCGCATTCACGTTGACGCCGTGACGCGACCAGGCCTGGGCCTGCGCGCGGGTGAGCTGCATCACGGCGCCCTTGGATGCACCGTAGGCGCTGCCGTTCGGCAACGCCCGCATCGACTGCAGCGAGGCGATGTTGATGATGCGGCCCCAGTGCCGCGCGATCATCGCGGGGGCGAGGCGCTGTGCCAGGAAGAACGGCGCGTCCAGGTTGATCCGCAGCGTCGCATCCCAGTCGTCGGGACGGACCTCGTCGATCGGCCGCCGCAGGTTCACGCCGGCAGCCGAGACCAGGATGTGCGGCGCACCGAAGGCGCTGCCGGCAGCGTCGGCGCAGTGCTGGAGCGCGTCATGCCGGGACAGGTCGCAGGGCAGCACCGCGGCGCGGCTGCCCAGCGATTCGACCGTCGCCGCGGTCGCCTCGAGCGGCTCCCGGCGCCGCCCGACCAGCACCGTCGCGGCGCCGGCCTCCGCCAGGGCGAGTGCGATCGCCTGGCCGATTCCGGACCCGGCGCCCGTTACCAGCGCCACCTTGCCGGCCAACCCGAAGAGTCGCTCGGTGATCGTCATGGCGCGGTGGTCTCGAAGGTCTCGCCCGGGAAGTACTTGCGCAGCCGGTCATCGGCGGTGCGGGCGTGCGCCTCCATGCCCTCGAGGCGCGAGATGCGCGCCGTCACCGGGGCGAGCTCGCGGGTGGCGTCCCGGTTCATGCGCTGCCAGGTCAGCGTCTTCATGAACTTGTGCACCGAGAGTCCGCCGGAATAGCGGGCGGCGCCCTTGGTGGGCAGGATGTGGTTCGGACCGGAAGCCTTGTCGCCGTAGGCCACCGTGGTCTCCTCGCCGAGGAAGAGCGAGCCGTAGGCGGTGAGGTGGGCAAGCCACCAGTCGAGGTCCGCGGCGTGAACCTCCAGGTGCTCGGGCGCGAATCCGTCCGAGACGGCCACCGCCTCTTCCCGGGTGTCGCAGATCGCCACCTGACCGTAGTCGCGCCAGGCGGCTCCGGCGGCATCGCGTGCCGTCTCCGGAAGCGCCGCGATGAGCTCCGGCACGAGCGCGATCACTCGTTCCGCAAGGGGCTGCGAGAGACAGATCAGCCACGCCGGGGACTCGTGGCCGTGCTCGGCCTGCCCGACCAGGTCGGAGGCGACGATCTCCGGGTCCGCCGAGCCGTCCGCGATCACGCACACCTCCGAGGGTCCGGCGAAGACGTCGATGCCGACCTGGCCGAAGAGCATCCGTTTCGCCTCGGCGACGTACTTGTTGCCCGGGCCGACGATGATGTCCGCGGGCTTGCCGCTGAACAGGCCGTAGGCCATGGCGGCGATCGCCTGCACGCCACCCAGCGTCATCACCACGTCGGCTCCGGCGACCTGCATCGCATAGAGCACCTGCGGATGGACACCCTCGCCACGGAAGGGCGTGGAACAGGCGATCACCGTGGACACGCCCGCGGCCTTGGCCGTCGCCACGCTCATGTACGCGGACGCGATGTGCGCATAGCGGCCGGTGGGGACGTAGCAGCCGGCGACGTTCACCGGCACCAGCCGCTGTCCGGCGACAAGGCCGGGCCGCAGCTCGATCGAGAACTCCCTGATCGAGTCGCGCTGCGCTTCGGCGAACCGCCGGACCTGGCTGGCGGCGAACTCGATGTCCCGCCGGATGCCGGCAGGGATGTCGCGTGTGCGGCGCTCGATCTCCTCGGGCGTTACGATGATTCCGCCCTGCCAGCCGTCGAGCTTCCTGGCGTAGTCGCGAACTGCCGCCTCGCCGCCGCGCCGGATCACGGCCAGCATGTCGGCCACCACGGCGCGGGCGTCGCCTTCCTCCGACGCCGGCGTCTTCGTCGCCTTCTTCAGGTAGCGAACGGCCACGCGAATGTCTCCCCGCCTTCCTCGATCGATTCTGAAATCGATTCCACGGCACTCTAGTCCCGTTACGCCGGGATTGTCAACGCCCCTGGCAACGGGCCGTCGCATATCGTGGAATCGATCTCGCCAAAGCATGGATAATGCGGACGAGCCCTGCGCCGATCGAGATGGACAAGCCAGCCGAACAGACACAGATCAAGTTGCGAGACGTGGCGCGCCGCGCCGGCGTCTCGCCTGCCACCGTCTCGCGCGCGCTGACCACACCGGACAAGGTGAGCGCCGACGCGCTGCGCCGCGTGCGCGAGGCCGTCCAGGTCTCCGGCTACGTGCCTCATGGCGCGGCCCGCGCCCTGCGCTCGCGTCGCACCCGCACGGTCGGTGTCGTGATCCCGACGCTGGACAACTCGATCTTCGCCAATGCCACCCACGGCCTGCAGAAGGTGCTGAAGGCGAACGGCTACAACCTGCTGGTGGCCTGCCACGAGTTCGACGCGAAGACGGAGTACGAGATCATCCAATCGCTGATCGAGCGGGGCGTCGACGGCATCGTGCTGGTGGGCCTCACGCACGAGCCTGCGATCTTCGCGACGCTGGAGAACTTCCGGATGCCGTACGTGCTCACCTGGGCGATCGACCCGGATGGACGTCATCCGTGCGTCGGATTCCGCAACCGGGAGGCCGCGGCGCGGGTGACGCGCTACCTGCTCGACATGGGGCATCGCCGGATCGCGATGATCGCGGGGGAAACGGCGTACAACGATCGCGCGCTGGAGCGGCTCGCCGGGGTACGCGAGGCGATGGCCGAGCGGCAGTTGCCCCTCGACGACTCACGCGTGCTGGAGGCGCCCTACACCTTCGCCGCCGGCCGGGCCGCGATGCACACCCTGGCCGCGCGCAAGCCGGCGCCTACCGCGGTCGTCTGCGGCAACGACGTGCTGGCGATCGGCGCACTGGCCGAGGCGCGGGCGCTCGGACTGGAGGTGCCGGGCGACCTGTCGGTGATCGGCTTCGACGACCTGGAGATCTCGTCCCTGATCACGCCGGCGTTGACCACCGTGCGGGTGCCGACGAGGGAGCTCGGGGAATCGGCGGCGGCGCATCTGCTGTCGCGGATCGCGGGAGAGACGGCCAACCCGGTGAAGGAGCTGGCGGTGGATCTGGTTGTAAGGGACAGCACGGCACCGCCTCGGAGGCGCTAGGCCTTTCGCTTGTAGCCTGCCTCGCGCTGGTTCCTCGCAGCGAGCACGAATACGGCGTCGACAACCGGTTCGAAGCGATAGAGCAGGACGTATCCTCGCGCCGCTCTCCCGACGACCAACTCGCGCTTGCCACCTTTCACGGGACGTCCGATGAGCGGACTCGAGGCGAGTACTTGCACCGCCTCGACGATTTCAGCGATGCGGTCCGCGGCCTCATCTCAAGGTACGGCATTGCCAGTGGCAACGATCTTCGACCAACGCTCGTCGGTCGCCCCCCTCCGCCGGTCTTCGCTACACCGCGTCATGACATTGTCATCCAACCGCAGTACTTTTGAGACCGAATGGAAAACGTTTTCCATCGAGCCACCAGGCACTGCGCATCCGCATGTCCATCCACGCTGTCGCCCGCCAAGCCGGGGTTTCGATCACCACCGTCTCCCGGGTCTTCAATCGCCCGGCCCGCGTGTCGTCCGCCACGCGGGAGCGGGTAATCGCAGCTGCCCGCAGGCTCGGCTTCGTCCCTAACGCCAGCGCGAGGACCCTGCGCACCCAGAAGAGCCGCATCCTAGGCGTCGTCCTGCCGACGCTGCTCAACCCGGTATTCGCGGAGTGTCTCGACGGCATCGCAGAAGCCGCGGCCACTGCCGGCTATTCGATCGTGCCGCTGGTCACCGACTACGACGTCAAGCGGGAGGCCGCCGCGATCGACCGGCTGCTCGCCCGCGACGTCGACGGCATGATCGTCACGGTCGCCAATGCGGCCCGCTCGCCAAGTCTGCAACGGCTCGCGGGCGCCGCCTATGTGCTCGCCCACAACCGACATCCCCGCCACGCTTGCGTCTCGGTGGACAACGAGGCGGCCTTCAGCGAGCTGGTCGCCTACCTGGTCTCGCTCGGTCATCGCCGAATCGCGATGGCGAGCGGCACGCTCGCCGCCTCGGATCGCGCACGCCAGCGTCATCGCGGCTTCCAGGCCGGTCTCGCGCGGGCCGGGCTGCCGGCCGGCGAACTGATCGAGATGCCCTTCGTGCAGACGGCGGTCGATCCGCTGAGCGCGCGGCTAGCCCGCGCCGACCGGCCGACCGCGCTGGTCTGCTCCAACGACCTGCTTGCGGTGCGCTGCATCCGCGCGGCCCGGCTCGCCGGCCTCCCGGTGCCCGGCGGCCTCTCGGTCGCCGGGATCGACGGCATAGCGATCGGCGAGGATCTCTCGCCGCGGCTCAGCACCATCGCCACGCCGAACCGCGAGATCGGCAAGACGTGCGTCGCAACGCTGGTCGCGGCGCTCGCTGCGGGGCGGCGGCCATTGCCCTCTGACAGCAGGAGCCTGCCCTTTCGCCTGCGCAAGGGAGAATCCTGCGGCGCGCCGATGCCGACGCAGCCTTCCCCCTCGCGCACTTCACGGCCCGGGACCACCCGGCGCCTACCCTCGAAGTCCAATCCGACCAACCCAGGGATAGTCCAATGAAAGCACTTCGACACCTCGCACGCGCAGGCCTTGCGGCGGCCCTCGTCGCCGGCTCGCTGGCCGCTACGCCCGTGATGGCCCAGAACGCCATCTGCTACAACTGCCCGCCGGAGTGGGCCGACTGGGGCTCCCAGTTGCGCGCGATCAAGGCGAAGACCGCCATCTCGATTCCACCGGACAACAAGAACTCCGGACAGACGCTCGCCCAGCTGGTCGCGGAGAAATCGAGCCCCGTTGCCGATATCGCCTACTACGGCGTGACCTTCGGGGTCCAGGCGAAGAAGGAAGGCGTCACTACGGCCTACAAGCCGGCTGGCTGGGACCAGATTCCCGAGGGCCTCAAGGATCCCGAAGGCCACTGGTTCACCATCCACTCGGGCACGCTTGGCTTCATGGTCAATGTGGATGCGCTCAAGGGCAAGCCGGTGCCCAAGTCGTGGGCCGATCTCCTCAAGCCCGAGTACAAGGGCCTGGTCGGCTATCTCGATCCCGCCTCCGCCTTCGTCGGCTACGTCGGCGCGGTCGCGGTGAACCAGGCGCGCGGCGGCACGATGGAGGATTTCTCGGCCGCGATCGAGTACTTCAAGCAGCTCAAGAAGAACGACCCGATCGTGCCGAAGCAGACGTCCTACGCCCGGGTGCTCTCCGGCGAGATCGCGATCCTGCTGGACTACGACTTCAACGCCTATCGCGCGAAGCACAAGGACAAGGCGAACGTCGAGTTCGTGATCCCTGCCGAAGGCACGGTGATCGTCCCCTACGTGATGAGCCTCGTCGCCAACAGCCCCAACGCGGACAACGGCAGGAAGGCGCTCGACTTCATCATGTCCGACGAAGGCCAATCGCTCTGGGCCAACGCCTTCCTGCGGCCGGTGCGGGAATCCGCGATCAGCAAGGAAGCCCAGGCGAAGTTTCTGCCCGCGAGCGAGTACGCCCGTGCCAAGGCGATCGACTACGATCGCATGGCCCAGGTGCAGAAGTCCTTCTCCGACCGCTACCTGAAGGAAGCGCAGTAGTTTGGATGCAGCGGCCGAACCGCGGGAGGACCGCGGCCGCCCCGCCGCAGCCAAGGTCGCCGCGGCAGGTACCGGAGTACCGGTCACCCGTGTCGCCCGTCGCGGGGCCGACGGGCAGGCGAGCGGACTTCTGCTCGCGGCCTGCCTCGCACCGGCCGCGGCGGCATTCGGCGCCTTCTGGCTGATCCCCATGGCATGGCTCGCCGTGCTTCCGGCCGGCAAGGGCTGGCAGACCTACTTCGCCGTGCTGACCACGCCGCGCTATCTGGAGAGCCTGCTCAACACCCTTTTCCTTTCGCTCACCGTCACGCTCGCCACCCTGGTGATCGGCGCGGCGGTTGGGCTCTTTCTCGCGCGCACTCGTTTCCTCGGGCGGCGGCTGCTGCTCTCGCTCCTCACCCTGCCTCTTTCGTTTCCTGGAGTGATCGTCGGCTTCTTCGTCATCCTGCTTGGCGGCCGCCAGGGGTTGGTGCCTTGGCTGGTGGAGCAGCTCGGCGGCGAAGGCTTCGCCTTTGCGTACGGGCTTCTCGGCCTGTTTCTCGCCTACCTCTACTTCTCGCTGCCGCGTGCGATCGCGACCTACACGGCCGCGGCCGAATCCCTCGACATGCAGCTGGAGGAAGCCGCCCGATCGCTCGGCGCCTCGCGCCTGCGCATCGCGGTCGACGTCTGGGCGCCGGCACTGGCTCCCACCACGGTTGCCTGTGGCGCCATCGTGTTCGCCACGGCGATGGGCGCATTCGGCACCGCCTTCACCCTCGCCTCCAAGATCGACGTTCTGCCCATCACCATCTACGGCGAGTTCACGAACTATGCCAACTTCGCGCTCGCGGCATCGCTCTCCATCGCGCTCGGTCTGATGACGTGGATCGTGCTCTTCCTCGCGCGCCGGCTGACCGGCAGCTCCACCGTCGCCGGAGCGACCGGAGGAGGTGTCTAGGGTGGCGCGCACTTCTTCCAGCAAGCCCTCCCCGATCCTGCTTGCGGTCACACTCGCCGTCACCCTCTTCACCCTGGCGCCCATGGCGCTCTCGGTGACTGCCGGCCTCATCAACAACTACAGCGTCGGCATCCGGAGCGGCTTCACCACGCGCTGGCTCGGGGAAGTCTGGTCGGTGTATGGCGACACGGTGTGGCGATCGCTGCTGCTTGCCGGCTCCTGCGTCGCGGGCACGCTGCTGATCGGCGTGCCTGCCGCCTATGCGCTCGCGCGCAGCCGCTCGCGCTGGATGCGGCTCTTCGAGGAGTTGCTGACGCTGCCGGTGGCCGTACCGGGGCTCGCGACCGCGCTTGCGCTGATCATCGTCTATGGACAGTTGCGCGGCTTCCGGAACAGCTTCGCCTTCATCCTGGCAGGCCACCTGGTGTTCACCCTGCCCTTCATGGTGCGAACTGTGAGCGCGGCCTTCTCGCGCCCGGAGCTGACAACGCTGGAGGAAGCTGCGCGGTCGCTCGGCGCCAACTTCCGGCAGCGCTTCCTCGGCATCCTGGTGCCCGCGGTGCTGCCTTCGATCGCGGCAGGCAGCCTGATGGTCTTCACCTTGTCGGTAGGCGAGTTCAACCTCACCTGGATGCTGCACACCCCGCTCACCCGCACCCTGCCGGTCGGGCTTGCGGACAGCTATGCCTCCATGCGGCTCGAGGTGGGATCGGCATACACCCTGATCTTCTTCATCGTCGTGCTGCCGGTCCTGTGGTCCCTGCAGTGGGTCGTCCAGACTTTCGAGAGGCGCCATGGAACGTGAGAGCACCCGCGTGGACATCATCGATTGCGCCAAGACCTTTCCGGACGGCACGCGGGCGCTGAAGCCGACCGATCTCAGCGTGGAGTCCGGCGAGGTACTGGCGCTGCTCGGGCCTTCAGGCTGCGGCAAGACCACGCTGCTGCGTGTGATTGCCGGGCTGGAGTCGGCGGATCCGGGCGGCCGGATCCTCTTCGGGGGCGAGGACTTCACCGCGCGTCCGATCGAGACACGCGGGGTCGGGATGGTGTTCCAGCACTATGCCCTCTTTCCGCAGATGACAGCCGCCGCCAACATCGGCTATGGGCTCAGGATTCGCGGCATTTCCGAGGCGGAGCGCCGTCGCCGCGTGGGCGAGCTGGTCGAGCTCGTGCGACTCAACGGCCTGGAGCACAAGCGGCCGGCCGAGCTATCCGGCGGGCAGCGGCAACGGGTCGCCCTCGCCCGCGCCGTTGCGGTGCGCCCACGCGTCCTGCTGCTCGACGAGCCGCTCACCGCGCTGGATGCCAAGCTCAAGGAATCGCTGCGCGACGAGCTCGCGGAGCTGCTGCGCCGCCTGCATATCACCGCGGTTCACGTCACCCATGACCAGCAGGAGGCACTTGCGATCGCGGACCGGCTCGCCATCATGCAGGCCGGCCGGATCGTCGGGCTTGGGGATGGGGAAACACTCTATCGCGCTCCAACGCATCCCTTCGTCGCCGAGTTCCTTGGCCGGGTCAATCGCATCGAGCGCGATGCCGGTGCCCGCGCCGCGGGAGAGATCCGGCTCGGCGCGGCGAGCTGGACATGCCCGCCCGCGCTGCGCGATAGCGCGGCGGTCCTGGTGCGCCCGGAGGATGTGAGCATCGTTCCCGCCAGCGACGGCACACGCATGACCGTTGCTCGGCGGGTGTTCCTCGGCGAACGCGTCCAACTGCACCTGCGTGCGGGGGAGACGCCGGACGCAGGCGCGCTCATAGCCGAAGTGGAGCGAGACAACGCCGTTCGCCACGGAGAGACGGTGGGCGTCACCATCGCGGCCGAGCGCTGGATGCCGTGGTACGAGGAGCAGGCATGAGACATGAGCTTCCGACCAACGAAGGGCGAACGGCGGTTCATCTCGTGCAGTTCACCGATACCCACATCCGTGAAGCCGGGCGCCTCGCGTATCGCAAGGTCGACACGTCGGCCTGGCTGCGGGCCACGATCGCTTCCGTGCTGGCCCTGCGACAGCGACCCGATGCGGTGGTGGTGACGGGCGATCTCGTCGATTTCGGCCGGCCCGCAGAGTACGCACGGCTGCGCGAGCTGCTCTCGCCGCTCACCATGCCGGTGTACGTGATGCCGGGCAACCACGATGATCGCGAGCGGTTGCGAGAAGCCTTTCCGGAGCACGCGTGGCTCGTACCCTCGGTGCGGTTGCCCGACGGCGCCGCGCCGATCCAGTACGGGGTGAAGGTGGGGCCGCTGCACCTGCTGACCCTGGATACCGTCGCGCCCGGCCAGAGCCACGGCGAGCTTTGCGATGCGCGGCTGGACTGGCTGGAGGCTGCCTTGGCCGAGCGGACCGGCGAGCCGGTGATCGTCGCCATGCACCATCCGCCCTTCACCACGCTGATCGGCCACATGGACAAGATCGGGTTGATGTCGGGAATCGAGCGACTGGAGCGGATTATCCGGCGGCATCCCAACGTGGAGAGAGTCATCTGCGGCCACCTGCACCGGGCGATCGACGTGCGCTTCGGCGGCACGATCGCCTCGACCTGTCCGGGGCCGGCCCACCAGGTGACGTTGGATCTGGATCCGGATGCCGCGTCCACTTTCACCATGGAGCCGCCGGGCTTTCGCGTGCATGCGTGGACGCCCGAGACCGGCGTGGTGACGCACCTGGCAGCGAGCGGGTCGTTCGACGGACCGTTCCGGTTCCACGAGGAGGGCGGCGGCTTGATCGATTGACCCGCCGCGCGTTCGCTGCAGTGACTCGAGCTCAGCGCACTCGGCCCGAGCGGTCGCCGGCCTTCTCACGAAGGTACTCCTCGATCTTGCGCGCTTCCCAGTCGCGGCCGCGGCGGCTCGACCCGAGCCACACCACCAGGCCGTGGATCGCCAGGCCCAGGCCCCACCCCAAGGTTGCCGGCAGCGGCCACGGGTAGCCGACCTGGCCGCTCGCGGCATACACGAGCCAGAGGCCGGCGATCACGCAGGCGTAGACCAGCGCATGGAGGTACCAGCCTCGCAGCATGCGGACCCTGCGGCGCGCACGGCGGTAGGCCGCGTCGTCATAGGCGGGATCTGCCGCCGGGCCTTGCATTGGCGGTCGATTCGATATCGTCTGCTGTTCCATGAGGCGCTCCGTGGGAAAGGCTTGTTCCATCGCCGTATCCTGCGCCTGGCCGGGGGCGATGGAAAGTGCTGCGACGAAACGGACGCTGGCGGCGCGAGCTACTCCGGCGGTGACGAAGCACCGGGGGCGGACCCGGGGGCGCGCAGTTCAGGACTACCCGGCCTCCTCCTGCCCGGCGGCGAGCGCCTTCAATCGGGCCTTCAGGATCTTTCCGGTGCCCGAGGCGGGCAGCCGGGCCATCACGTGGATCGCGCCCGGCATCTTGTAGGGCGCGAGCCGATCCCGCAGGAACGCGCGCAGCCCGTCGACGTCGAAGTCTCGGCCGGCGAGCGGCTCCACATACGCCACGACTTCCTCGTTGTCCGGGACCCTCCGGCCAACCACCGCGCATTGCGCGACATCCGGGTGGGCCGCGATCGCCTTCTCCACCTCCGACGGGTAGACGTTGAAGCCGCTGCGCACGATCAGCTCCTTGATCCGTCCGACGATGGAGAGGTCCCCCGCCGGCCTGAACACACCGATGTCGCCAGTATGGAGCCAGCCCTGCTCGTCCAGCGCCGCGCGCGTCTGCTCCGGGTCGCGAAAGTAGCCCTTCATCACGTTCGGCCCGCGCACGCAGACCTCGCCGGCCTCACCCGGCGCCAGCACTCGCCCTTGCGGGTCCCGGATCTCGACCTCGATGCCCGCTACCGGCCAACCCGTGGTGACGTCGGCCCGCGGCGGATGGCCGAAGGTGCGGCTCACGATCGGCGCGGTTTCCGTCAGGCCGTAGCCGTTGTGCAGCGGCAGGCCCAGCAGCGCCTCGGTCTGCGCCTTGCGCGCGGGATCGAGCAGCGCGCCGCCGATATAGATCATGCGCAAGCTGTTGGGGACGAGCGCGCGGCCCGTCTGCGCCGCCCACTCGTGCAGTCGCGCGTACATCGCGGGCACGCCCATGAACACCGTGACCTCCCGGTCGATGATCGCATGCCCAAGCGCCTGCGCGGAGAAGCGCCGGGCCAGCCTGAACGTCGCGCCCGACCGCAGTCCGCAGAGCAGAGAGCTGATCAGGCCGAACGAATGCGAGATCGGGAGCGCGTGGTAGACCACGTCGCCCGGCGCCATCACGCCCTGGCGACGCGAGAGATCCGTGACGAAGTCCAGCGTCGCGTGCGTCAGCATCACGCCCTTGGGCGTGCCGGTGCTGCCGGAGGTGTAGAGCATGAGGGCGACGTCGCCGTCGCCGCCCGTCACGCGATCCGGCGCATCCGTCGTCCCGGCCGCTTCGCCACCTCGCACCTGGAGCATCCCCGCGGCCAGCGCGGCCGGGGCAGGCGTTGCGTGAAGCCGCGCCGCGTGCACGGCCGCCTCCGCGGACGAGCCCGAGGCGAGATACACGATGCGCGGCTCGCCATGCAGGAGAATGCCGTCGATCTCGTCCGCGGACATCCGGGCATTCAGCGGCACCGCCCAGGCACCGACCCGCATCGCCCCGAAGAGCGCGACGACCATGTCCGTGCTGTTCTCGCCGATGAGCGCGGCCCGGTCGCCGGCACGCAGGCCGGCCCCGGCGAGCGCGGCCGCGGCGGACCCGATCCGGCCGGCGAGCGCTTCGTAGGTGAAGCTCGTGCCGTCGTCGAGCACGAGCGCCAGGCGGGCGCCGTCACCTTGCGCTACGCGGCTCTCGACGATCCGGTCAGCCCTCATGGCCGACGGCGGTGCGATGGTCCGCTGCCGACGCGAGAAGGCGACGGGAACCGGCTCGGTGGGTCGGGCCTGCTTCGTGACATCGGATCACCCCTCTGGGCGGATACGGGCCCGCCTGCCGAACGCTAGCAGACCCGCGAGGCTCACACAACGCGCTACGGGAGGCGGATGCCATGCCAGAATCGCCCCATGCTACCGTCCTGCCCCTTCTGCTCGCTCGCCCCCGAGCGCTTTCGTGAAGGCACGCGCCACTCCATCCGCATCGACGACGCCTTCCCGGTTTCGCCGGGCCATGCCCTGGTGATTCCGCGGCGACACGTCCAGTCCTTCTTCGACCTGCGGGACGACGAGCGTGCGGACCTGCTCGATCTTCTTGGCCGCGCCCGCGCCACCATCCAGGCGGAGCGCAGCCCCGACGGGTTCAACATCGGCATCAACGACGGCACGGCTGCCGGGCAGACCGTCATGCATCTGCATGTGCATCTGATCCCCCGGTATGCGGGCGATCGGCCGAACCCGCGAGGCGGCGTGCGGTGGATCTTCCCGGAGCGGGCGGACTATTGGTCTCAACGGGACTGAGGCGTGACCATTCCGTCGGCCGACGACCAGATCCGTTTCCTGCGTGACATCCAGGCGTTGCTCGATGACGGGCAGTTCACCGCGACCTACAAGTTCGCGCTTCTGATCGCGCTCTCGGACATCGCGGTCGAGTCGGGCGTCGCGGATGGCCGGACGCTCTGGATCGACGTCGACGCGGTCGCAGCCAAGCTGATCGACTATTACTGGCAGCAGTCGTCCCCTTTCCTCGGACGGGATGCCGCCCAGGTGCTCCTGCAGAACAACGGCCGCCAGGCAGCCATCGTCAGCGAGCTGGTCCGACTCAGGAACGAAGGCATCGCGTCGCTTGCCGAACTGCGGGCAAGCGGCGTCCTCTATCGGAAGGCGGTACGAAAGGTGGCGCGAATCACGCGCGACATGCCGCTCTTCCGGCTGCAGCTGGTGGCCGGAGAACCGAGGCCCTTCCTCTACGCTCATGAGCTGGTCGATGGAGGCATTCGACTCCATCCGGGCGTGGCCTACCACCTGCGCCAGTTCCACACTTTGATCACGGGAATGGCGCGGGATCGCTGGACCTCGATGGTCCGGCAGATGCGCGAGAACCTCTATCTGGTCGGCCAGACTCGGGATCTGGAAACCTTCCTCTTCGGATCCGCCCGCGAGCCAATCAGGCACCGCCTCGACATGCTCCTGGACGCACAGCGTGGACGCTGTCTCTATTGCTCGCTGGAGATCGCGCCAGCATCAGCGCACGTGGACCATTTCGTGCCCTGGATTCTCCACCGGTGCGACGCGTTGCCAAATCTCGTCGCGGCTCACTCGGAATGCAATCTGGCCAAGAAGGATTGGCTTGCAGCGGAGATCCACCTGGAGCGCTGGGTCCGACGGAACCTGGAATGGGATCCGCCAGAGTCCATCCCTACGCATCCTGGAGATGCCTGGACCTGGGACACCGTGAAGAGCCTTACGCGCTGGGCTTACGATCGCGCCTACGACCTGGGGCTGCCCACCTGGGTGCGGCGGCGGGAAACGGCGCGGCTGTCGCCGGGCTACGTCCGCTTCTTTCACTGACCCGCCCGCTCACGGAGCGCCGCCGGCACCATCCCGCCAGCACGCCCGCCACCAGGACCATGAGACCGCCAGCGTCAGCAGCCCGACCACCGCGCTGATCACCGACGCAGCGGACGCCCCGAGCCATTCCGCAAGCCAACCGAGCATCAGGAACCCGATCGGCCCGACGCCGATGCACATGGTCAGGAGGCCCATCGCCTGGGTGCGTCGCTCCACCGGCGCCGCCACGTAGACGATCGTCGCCTGCATGACCGAGAAGCCCGCCTGCCCGATGCCGACCACGAGCAGCGCCGCCGCCGTCGCCAATGCCTGCGTGCTCAGCGCGAAGACCGGCAACAGCGCGAGAAAGAGCGTCACGCCGCCGATGTAGAGACGCCCGTAGATCGCCGGCCGCGATATCGCCGCGAGGGCGAGCGCGCCGAGCAGTGACCCCACGCCATCCATGCTGGCCAGAAGCCCGATCCCGTCTGCCTCGAGGCCCAGGCGATCCTGGCCGATCACCGGGATCATGCTCAGCACCGGCCAGCCGAAGAGGTTGAACACCATGGTGATCCAGAGCGTTCCGGCGAGCCGCGGACTGTCGCGCGCGGCCCGGAAGCCGGAAGCGAGCGTCGCGCGCAGCGCCAGCTTGCCCGCCTCCTGCGGCGCCCCGCGGTCGCTCACCCGCAGGGCCGCGACCAGCGCGACGAGATGGAGCACGGTCACCAGCACGAGCACCGACGCCATGCCGTGGCTGGCGAGCAGCAGCCCGCCGAGGCCCGGGCCGGCGAGCCGGCTCGCATTGCTCGCGCCCACGTCGAACGCCATCGCGCTGCCCATGCGCGCCACGCCGGCGACGTCGCCGATCAGGCCGCGGCGAACCGGATTGTCGGCGGCCCAGGCGGTGCCGCTCACGAAGCTCGCCACCGCGAGGTGCCAGACGGCAAGCTGCCCCAGCGCGGCCACGGAGAGAAGTGCCGCACCGGTCGCGATCAGCACCGCCAGCATCACGATCAGCCCGGTGCGCCTGCGGATGCGTGCCGCCACCGAGCCGAACACGACGCCGAACAGCGCCAGCGGGAGCAGCCGCAGCATGGTCATGCTGGCCACGAGGAAGGCGGAGCCGGTCTGCTGGTAGACGAACACGCCGAAGACCAGGATCTCCAGCCACCGGACCAGGGAGAGGATCAGGCCGGCCGCCCACAGGCGACGGAAGTCGCCGTCGCGGAACAGCGGCCCGCCGCCGGCGCGCTTCACACCGAGGCGCTCAGTCGCTTGATCTCGCGATTCAGGATGCGGTCGTTGTCGCTGTAGTCGATCGCGACGTCGACCAGGTGCACCCCGGGGGATCGGCCGGTCGCCAGCAGCACCTCGGCAAGCTCGGCCACCGATTCGGGCCGGTGACCGTGGGCCCCGTAGGCGGCGGCGTAGCGAACGAAGTCCGGATTGCCCATGTCCAGGCCGAAATCGGCGAAGCCCATGTCCGCCTGCTTCCACCTGATCATGCCGTAGGCACCGTCGCGCAACACGATCACGGTGAGGTCCAGGCCGAGCCGCACGGCCGTCTCCAGCTCCTGCGAGTTCATCATGAAGCCGCCGTCGCCGACCACCGCGACGACCCGGCGGTCCGGATGCACCAGCCGGGCGGCGATCGCCGCCGGCAGCCCCGCGCCCATGCTTGCCAGCGCGTTGTCCAGCAGCAGCGTGTTGGGCTCTCGCGAGCGGTAGTAGCGGGCGAACCAGAGCTTGTACATGCCGTTGTCCAGGCACAGGATATCCTGAGGCGCCAGGGCCGCCGCGACTTCGGCGGCGAAGCGGACCGGATGGACCGGAAAGCGCGGATCGTCGCCATGCTCGGCCAGGTGCGCGAGGAGGTGGCTCCGGATCGCGTCGAAGCGGCTGAAGTCCCAATGAGGCTGGGATTCCAGCGCTTCGGTGAGGCGCCAGACGCTGTGGGCCACGTCGCCCACCACCTCGATCTGCGGGAAGTAGACGGCGTCGACCTGCGCCGACACGTAGTTGACGTGGATCACCGTCGGCCCGTCCGCCCGCATCAGGAACGGCGGCTTCTCGATGACGTCGTGCCCGACGTTCAGGATGCAATCGGCGTGCTCGATCGCGCGATGGACGAAGTCGCCGTCCGAGAGCGCCGCGTTGCCCAGCCACAGCGGCCCGGTCTCGTCGATCACTCCCTTGCCCATCTGCGTGGTGAAGAAGGGGATGCCCAGCTTGTCCGTGAAGGCGCGCAGCATCTCGCAGGTGGTGTTGCGGTTCGCGCCGGCTCCGACCATCACCAGCGGATGCCTGCTGCGCCGGAGCGCGTCCGCCGCGGCGGCCAGCGCCTTGTCGTCGGCGAGCGGGCGCCGGACATACGATGCCGGGATCAGGGGCATGTCGCTCGACTCGTCGGCGATGTCCTCCGGCAGCTCCAGGTGGCAGGCGCCAGGCCGCTCCTCCCGCGCCACACGGAACGCCTCTCGCACCCGGTACGGAATCCGGTCGGCGGAGGCAATCTGGCGCGTGAGCTTGGTGAGCGACTCCATGATCCGCACCACGTCGACGATCTGGAAGTGGCCCTGCTTGCTGGACTTGATCGGCTTCTGGCCGGTGATCATCAGCATCGGCATTCCGCCCAGTTGCGCGAACGCGGCGGCGGTCATCAGGTTGGTCGCGCCCGGGCCGAGCGTGGCCAGGCACACTCCCGGCATTCCGGTGAGCCGCCCGTACGTCGCCGCCATGAAGCCGGCGGCCTGTTCGTGCCGCGTGACGATGAAGCGGATGCGCGACTGGCGCAGGGATTCCAGCAGGTCCAGGTTCTCCTCGCCGGGGACACCGAAGACGTACTCCACCTGCTCGGCTTCGAGCGCCTTCACGAAGAGATCACTGGCCTTCACGTTACCTCCGGGACTGGATTGCGGTTCACCCGGGCGCGCCGTGCGCGCCGGTCGCCGAACAAAGCGGTAAAGATACCTTGGGGCGCCGAAAGCCCTTCGGCCGACACTTCGCCTCGAAGGGCGTTCGCCCGGCAGTACACTGCCACCCCATGATCGTCCATCTCCTAGACGGCACCTACGAGCTCTTCAGGCACTTCCACGGCCTGCGCCGGTTCACCAAGGGGAGGGACCGGCCCTACGGCGCCGTGACCGGCGTTCTGCAGTCGGTGCTGCAGCTGATCGAGCAGGGCGAGACGCACATCGGCGTGGCCACCGACCACGTCATCGAGTCGTTCCGCAACGCGCTCTGGCCGGGCTACAAGACCGGCGAGGGCATCGAACCCGCGCTGCTCGAGCAGTTCCCGCAACTGGAGGAGGCGCTCGGGGCGATGGGTGTGGTCACCTGGCCCATGGTCGAGCTCGAGGCCGATGATGCCCTCGCGTCGGCCGCGCGCATCGCCGCCGAGGATCCGGCGGTGGAGAAGATCTGCATCTGGACGCCCGACAAGGACCTGGCGCAGTGCGTCCAGGGCGACCGGGTGGTCCAGGTGGATCGCCGCGCGAAGAAGATCCGCAACGCCGAGGCCGTGAAGGAGAAGTTCGGCGTCGAGCCGAAGCTGATTCCGGATTACCTGGCCCTGGTCGGGGATTCGGCCGATGGGTACCCGGGAATACCGGGGATCGGACCCACGGGCGCCGCGCAACTGCTGAACCGCCATGGGCCCATCGAGGGCTTCCCGGAAGGCGTGCTCGGCGAGCGGCGGGAGCTGGCGCTGCTGTTCAAGCGGCTTGCCACGCTGCGCACCGATGCGCCACTCTTCAAGGAGGTGGAGGAGCTGCGATGGGCGGGAGCCACCGAGGCGTTCGAGGCGTGGGCCAAGAAGGCGGGCGCACCGCGCCTGGTCGAGCGGTGCAGGAAGGCGGCCAAGGCAGCGCAGTAGCGACGAGGGACAGCACGTTGGTTGCCAACTCCGCCAGCAAGGCGTGGACCCTCGTCACGCGAACCGTATCCTCCTGGCTCGACGACTACGCGCCGAGCATGGGGGCCGCGCTCGCCTACTACACGGTGTTCTCCGTCGCGCCGCTCGTCCTGATCGTCATCGCCGTCGCGGGCCTGGTGTTCGGGCAGGAGGCGTCCCAGGGCGAGGTCGTCGAGCAGTTGCAGCTCCTGATGGGTGAGGAGGCTGCCCAGGCGGTCCAGGAGATGCTTCGAAGCGTCCACCAGCCGGCGCGAGGCACGCTGGCAACGATCGGCGGCGTGGCGGTCCTGCTGGTCGGCGCAACGACCGTCTTCGCCGAGCTGCAGAACTCCCTGGACCGCATCTGGCGGGCGCCGGCCAGGACTTCGAGCGGCGTCTGGAACCTGGTCCGGGCGCGGCTGTTGTCGTTCGGCATGATCCTCGCCATCGGCTTCCTGATGATCGTGTCGCTCGTTGCCAGCGCCGCGCTCGCTGCGCTGGCAACCTGGTGGCAGCCCGTCCTCGGCAGCTACGAGCGGATGGCCAGCGCCTTCAACACGGGCCTGAGCTTCGTCTTCCTCGCCGTATCGTTCGCGCTCATCTACAAGCTCATCCCGCGCGTGTCGATTGCCTGGCGCGACGTGTGGCTCGGGGCGATCGTCACTGCGCTGCTCTTCAACTTCGGCAAGCTGCTGATCGGGCAATACATCGGCCGCACCGCCATCACCTCGACCTTCGGCGCGGCCGCATCCATCGCCGTGCTGCTGATCTGGGTGTACTACGCGGCGCAGATCTTCCTGCTGGGGGCGGAGTTCACGCGGGTTTATGCGTACACGTACGGGTCGCTGAAAGGCCGGCCGTGGCCGCGACCGGATGCCTCACCGCAAGCCCCCGACTAGGTGGCCGTCAGCCGGCGTGGAGCTCCCATGAATCGATTGCCGACCTCCCGGTGCCTCCTTACCCACCCCACGCCTTCAGATTCGCATACTCCCGCCACGTTCGCGGCCCGTGCGTGAGGAAGGTCGGATCCGGCTCATGGCGATACTCGTCACGCTCCCGCGCGACGCGATCCTTCACGTGCTGCTTCAGCACATCGGGCGGGATCGAATACACCTTGAGCGAATTCAACCCGAAGATCTTCGCGCGCAGCGCCGGCGTGATCTCCGGATAGCCGTGCTTCTCCCGTAACGCGGGCGAGATCTGGAAGGTGCGAAACGCCTGTATCTGGTCCTGGGGCGAGCCGTACCAGATCGAATCCGTGCCCCACAGGACGTTCTCCTCCCCGCAATGCTTCAGGAGCTTGCCGAGGGCGTGCGCGGCCGAATCGGGATCGCGCATCAGGAAGCGCCAGGTCGAGCCGAGCTCGGCGAACACGTTGCCGCCGGGCCGGATGCCGTTCGCCTGCAGGCTCGTCACCAGCGCGTCGATCCCGTCGCTGCGGGTCGGATCGTGCGGCCCTTCGGACTTGCCTGTGACGAAGCCGGAGTGATAGATGAGGAAATTGACGTCGGGATAGCGCCTGGCCACGCGTCCGACATCCGCGCAGGTGGAATGCTCGTAGGATCGCGGACCGAAGGGCAGGCCCTTGTGGATCGCGATGTTCCTGATGCCCAGGCGCCGTGCCTTCTCGATGAGTCGGATGCCCGGCTCGTCGTCCAGGTAGAACCCGCGCCCGTCGGGTCCCCATTGGGTGTAGGTCTTCCAGGCAGCGATCCGGTGACGCGATGCGAGCTCGTCCATGGCCTCCAGGTCCCCGGGCTGGTTGGGATTCACCCGTCCATGGATCAGCAGCCGGTGCGTGCCCTCCAGCTTCTCGACGATGCGCGCGGTCGCCTGGGCCTCCTCGATCGTGAGCGGCTCGCCTTCGCGGGTGGACGGCACGAACGACAGCACCATCAGGTCCGTGTCCGAGTCCATGAACACGTCCTTCACGAACTGGTCGGGCCCCACGCAGTTGAGATAGTCGCGTTCGCCGGCGCCGCGATGGGGCGCACAGCTGGCGCGGTCGGTGGCGAACTGCAGCGGCTTCGCGCCTGCGGGCAGCGTCCTCAGCCAGGCGCCCGTCGGATTCACGAAATGGCCCTGCACGTCGAAGACGAACTCCTTGCCGTCCACGGCGGAGCGCGCCGCGAGCTGGTCCAACGGCGCCTCCTTCGGCAGCTGGAAAAAGCCTCCTGTGCGGCCCGCGGCCGCGTAGGCCGCGTTGAAGCTCGCGAGCGTGCTCGCGACGCCGCAGGCGGAGACGAGGAAGCGCCTGCGGCCGATCCCGAGCCGCCGCGCCCGGACGGTCGCTTCCTCCAGCGCGAGGCGCCGGGCATGGCGATGGATCGCCTCCAGCGGAACGGGCGCGAACTCGCCATTGGTCGTCGTATCCAGCTTGATCGGAAGCCGCAACCCTTCGGGATCGTTCCGGAATCTCATGTCTGCCCTCCGTCACGGACCGGATCGACGCACGGCACGAAGCAGCCAGGTCCGTCGCCGCAGGATAGGCCTTCGGCCGAAAGCCTGGCAAGGAGATTGGATAGGCGCGAGGCGGTCAGCCCGTGGAGCAGGAGCGGCTGGCTCCGAGCGGCACGCTGAACTCCCGGCGAGCCCGTTTCCTGGAGACGAGATCAGCCCGATCGAAGCGGACCGCCAGAGTCCAATCCGCGGCATTGCGTACCACCTCGATGGTGGCGAAGCCATCCCCCGCCGGCGCATGCCAGGCCTTCACGAAGCAGGTGTAGAGATGACCGTCGTGGCGGAATCGGAACCGCTCCCGGTTCGCGAAGTCGGCCTCGATGCCGTTGGCGAACGGATAGGGCGCATAGAGCGCGGAGCTGTGGATGGAATGCGCCACCACGACCTTCGATGACCCTTCCCGCTTGATCCTGATCTCGGTCACGTTGGAGATGTGCTCGTCGCCGGACAGGAACACCAGGTCGTCGAGCCCTCGGCGGTAGGCGCCGGCGAGCAGGCGATGAAGTGATGCCGGAAAACCGTCCCAGGCATCCGAGCGCAGGGCCGCCGCGGCGTTGGCATCGCTGCCATCCACGTTCACCATCCCGCCCTGGGCGCCGTCCCGGACTTCCAGGCGCCGCGGCAGCACCATCGAGCCGGAGACGAGGAACTTCGGCCCGTCGCCCTTCGTGTCGGCAAGCCATCGGTCCAACGCCCGCTCCTGCTCGAGATCCATGATGCCGGCCTTGCCGACCGTTGCGACATCGCGGGGAGAGCGCCTGCTCCTCGCATCGGCAAGGAAGCACGGAAAGCCGTTGATCCGGCCGTCCGCGTCCCACAGAACGCGCTGCTTGCCGTCGCACGGGTCGACGTCGCGCTGGTTGCGCAGGTAGGCACGTATCCCGAGCGTGCCCACGTCCTCCGTGCTTCCCTTGGGCGCTGCCCGCGGCGGCAACCAGTTGTCCTCGATCTCGTGGTCGTCCAGGCGCATGATCGCCGGCAGTCGGGACAGCACCATCCGCGGGCCGCGGGCCGCGAAAGCCGCCTGGTAGGCGAGGCGGAAGCGATCGTCCGCGATCTTGGGGTCGAACAGGCCGGCGGTCGCATCCACGTAGACCTGGTCGCCGGTGAGGATGAGCTCCGTCGGCACCGGTCCGCGCCGTCTCTCCAGGGCGGCCAGCAGCCGCAGGTACGAGGCGTCGGCAGGCCCTTCGCGTGCCATGTGCGGCACGCCCGGCGGGGTGCGGTCCAGCATGCCGCCGGGGTACTGGCAACTCGCGAGGGCGAAGCAGGTTGCACTTTCCCTCGACCGCGGTTCCCCGGGCGGCACCTTGGCTCGGCGCAGGATGCCCTGGCTGAGGTTGGCGCTTCCGGCTTGCACGAAGACCTCCCGGACGCATTCGACCAGCGCGTCGACTACCCGCTGGATGAGCCCATCCAGTTCTATGGGAACGATCACGACGCCGTCGCGCGTCCCCTTCGCCGAGGGATCCGAGGCGATCTGCTCTGCCAACCCTCGGGCCAATGCCTCGAGGTTCAGGAATCCGTCGAGCCGCTCCGACGGACCCACATGGGTCGATTGGTTGTAGAGCGCGAGCACGAGCAGGTTCTCGTCGCCGGCCCGGCGGCCGACTTCGCCAGGGTCGAACCGCCACCGCCTTGCCTCCGTGGCGGTCCAGACCTCGCCCGCCGGTACGCATCCCACCAGGCCCTTCAGGTTCTCGGCCGTCGGCTCCACTGGCCGGCCCGAAGAGTCGACCGGCAGGTAGCGGCCACCTTCCTCCGCCACGGGCACGAGGAGTGTCTCGATCACGTCGCCGCGTCCACCGTGATCGCCGAAGGAGTAGACCCGCCCGCCCGCCCCATCCTCCACACCCAGCCGCACGCCGTAGGCGGGAACTTGCGCGGCGAAGGTGATGCGGGGCGTGGAGGCGGTTACTGCATCCTCCCCCGGTCGCTTGGCTGCGGGCGCCTCGTCCGTCTCGAAGAACTCGATCACGCCCTCGAACACCTTGCCGGCGCCGCGCCCGATCAGCGAGTCCTGGTGTCCGGCCGGGTACATGCGGATCTGCATCGCCGCACGCGAATCGAAGCGCTCGTCGGCATCCCGCAGCACCTTCCTGAAATGGCGCGGCGTGCGCCAGGACACGAGGCCGTTCTCCTTGCCGTGCACGTGGAGGATCGGAAAGTCATAGCGCGCGCGCAGCTGCTGCGGCGTCACGTATTCGTTGAATCCGGTGCGGTTGGTGATCACGCGGTTGTGCGCGAAGTGGATGGCCTGCGAGACGGTGTCCACGTTGAGTGGCCCGAAGTGATCGTCGATGTAGTCGAGCACGCCCTGGGGCAGGTTGTTGACGCTGAAGTCGCGTCCGTACAGGGCGTCCATCCGATGACGCGTCCCCACCCAGGGTGTCCGGCGCCAAGGCGTCCAGAGCGGGTTCTCGCGATCGAACTCCTCCTCGGGATACGGCAAGGTGGCCAGCAACCGGTCGATCAGCTGGTCCAGCAGCGTCGGCGCCCGCGAAGGCCGGAACTGGTAGTCGGTGAGCGGCAGGTAGTGCTTGAGGTACCGCATCGCATAGGCGCGGAACACGTTGGCGGGCGTGAAGAGCATGGCGGGCGCCACCTGCGACATCGCGAGCCGGCGGACATGCTGGTGCAGGGTCGACGCCGGCGCGGGCGCGAGCAGCGCCATGCCGAACATGGCCGAACCGATGCAGTGCGCGAAGACGTCGATCTTCTCGACGCCGGTCAGCCGCACCACCTGCTCGACCGCCACGGGGATGTCCGTCAGCGCGACCTCCTCGAACGTCCAGGGAGCGCGCGCGTGCGGCATCCCCGCGCTGGTGCGAAGGTCCGCGATCCAGACGTCCTTGCCGCGTGCCCACAGCGCGCTGGCCAGGTTCGGCCGGACGGAATGATGCGCGAAGGTCGTACCGCTCGCGCTGTAGCCGTGGATCAGCAGCACCGGCGTGAGCATCGACGCCTCGCGGCCGGTCGACGGCCTGCCCGCCGGTGGCGCCTCCGCCCGCGACGTTGCCCCTTCGCCGCCCCCCCTGTTCGCGGCCGGATAGTGGGTGAGCCGCACCATCACCGGAATACCCTCGCGCGGCGCGGCCACCTGGAACTCGTGGACGATGGGCGGCGGCAGGCCGGGAACGATCCCCGGCAGCCGCTCGATCGTCCGGGCCCGCGGCAGGTCCGGTGCACGGAAGCTCCAGGCGTGGACGTGGAGCAGCATCCGGGTGAGGTAGAGCAGCAGCGCGGCGATGTCCACCAGCGCCGTCGGCTGGTCCTCCTGCCGGACGATCCGCATCAGCGGCACGCCCTGGCGCGCGAGGAAGCCGGCGTCCAGCCGGAGAGCCCGCTTCGTGCCACGAGCGAGCGGGAAGCTGTCCAGCGCCACCTCCATCAGCTGTCGCCAGGGATTGCCCCGCCGCGAGTACGTCAGTCGCTTCGATCCGACGATGGGGCCGCCCTTGAACGCACGGACGATCCCGGGCGCGAGCCCAGGTGCCTCCACGTTCGTGATCGCCAGGTCGTAGTCCAGGCGGCGAACCGCGCCGGCGCGCGAGCTCACGTCCCAGGCGATCCGCAGGAGCCTCAGGGCCTCACGGCCCGCGCTCGTCTCGCCGGTCGGCATCGGCCCGTTGCCGGCCACCCGGTCGATCGCCCAGAGGACGCCGTCGCGCAAGCCGCGGTTCCTGAACCAGGCCCAGGCGCCGCGGATCCTTCGCGCCAGCGAGGTCGATTCCTCCTCGTGGAAGACCCGCAGCGTGCCGCCGAGGCTGGCCACCAGCAGCGCCTTGTCGTCGGGCGCTTCGCGATCGTCGGGTGGCTCGCACTCGAAGATCCGCAGCCGCCCACCGCCGGGCGGCAAGGTCAGCCGTGCCCTGGTGGTGCCCGAAGCCAGGGCCGCCACGGACACGCTGGCGAAGCGCAGCGTGAGCTCGACATGCACCGGCTTGCCGGGTCGCCCGACACCGTCGAGGACCAGCGGGCCGGAGAGGCGCTCCACCATCTCGACCCGTGTTGGACGGCGGCGCGCGGGCGGTTGCGGCTCCCGGAAGACCGGCCGGTCCCCGATCTGCTGCGTCGCGCCGTCGGGCGTGTCGTAGCCCCACTGGGCGCGCAGCGCGGTGACGGCGCGCATCGCGACGCTCGCGATCGTCAGCGCCGGGTTGATGCCGAGGGAGGTCGGGATGATGGCGCCGTCCAGCACGACGAGGCCGGGGTGGCAGCTCGTCGACGTCGGAGAGGCGCCGTCGAACACCCGGCCCAGGTCATCGACGACGCCGGAGCGCGAGTCGTCACCCATCGGACAGCCGCCCAGCGGATGCACCGTGAGGAGCGGCCCGGCCTGGGCGCCGAGGAGGAACTCGAGCTTGTCCGGCAGCGGTCGCCAGAGCGGATTGGGCAAGGCCTGCCCGCCGATGGAGGACCGCAGCAGCGACTCGAACCGCCGATGCCGCGCGAGGAGCGGCGGATAGTGGCGCAACGACGGCCACCGGACCCGGATGGCACCATCGCCGTCGCCGTCGTCCTTGCCTTCGAAGAGCATCACGCCATCGGCGCTGTCGTGGCCGATGATCGCCACGGTGAGCGTCCGCCTCACGGCGTCCTGGTTCACCGCGCACGGATCGGCGCGACCCCGCGGGTCGCCATGACGCGACGTGTCCGCTTCGGGCAGTCGCTGCAGCGCCGCCGTGGTGGTGACGGTCTCCTCCAGCAGCCGGCGCAACGGAGCGGGAATCGCGAGGTCCTGGATGACCAGGTCGTCGTCCCTGGGCGCGACGCCGCCGCCGGGCGGCGAGCGCAGGTCGATCATTCCGGTGATGGTCGGCCCCACGCGCTCGCCCGGATCGGTGCTGCGCGGGTCGATCTGCTCCAGCGCCGCGCAGTTCGCCTGCGCGCGGGTGTCGTAGGCCGCGGCGATGAGATCGCCGTTGGCCGACACCTGGTGCCCCAGCTTCGGCGACCAGCGCAGGCTGTCGCTGCGCGAGCGCATGAGGATCTCGGTCGAACCGAAGGTGCCGGCGGCGAGCACCACGCGGCGCGCACTGAGCAGGAACGGCTTGGGCTCGCGCCGGCGCAGGACCTCGTCGGTGTGGACCACCGTCACCTGCCACGCAGGCCCGGCGCCGCAGCGCGCGAGTCGCTCGAGCTTCAGCACGGTGGCGCCGGCGTAGATCTCCGCGCCGGCCCGCCGCGCCTCGGCGAGCAGGGTGACGTCGAGCGAGACCTTGGCGTTGTAGTTGCAACCGGTGAAGCAGCCGCCGCAACCGACGCACGCGTCGATCGCGACACCGGCCGGTGTCGGGATCCGCTCGGCATCGGCACGGGCCGGTGCAACGGTGATCGGCACTGTCGTCGCGCCGTGGCGCCCCGCCAGCGCCTGCAGCGCCTTGAACTTGAGCGGCAGCGGCGAGCCGGGTGTCTCCGGGGTCGCCGTCGCCCCCAGCCGGCTCGCCAGGGCGGCACCGGTTGCCAGCAGCCCCTCGACGGACGACGGGTCCCGCAATGCCTTCGGCCAGGCCCGCGATTCGAGGACCGCGCGAGGCGGCATGACCATCACGCCCGCATTGATCAGCGAGCCGCCACCGACGCCGTTCGCCACCAGCGCGCACAGGTCCTCGCCCAGTCGCAGGTCGAACAATCCTTCGCGGCGTCCGCGCGGCCGGCTCGAGCCCTGCGTGGAGAAGCGGACGTGGCCCGCCAGCTCGGCCATCCGCGACGGGAAGGCGCCCGGCAGTCGCTCACGGCCCCGCTCCAGGACGCACACGCGCCTTGTGCCGCGGTGGCGGGCGAGCTCCGCGGCGGCGATCGCACCCCCATAGCCGCTGCCGACGACGAGGACATCGAAGTCCGCATCGTCCGCCGGCTCGGTGGCGTCCCGCCCGAGTCCTTCGATGAGCGCCTCGAGTCCGCGCGACAGCCACTGGGTGGCGCGCCCTTCCCCGCTGTCGGTCTCACGCGGCTGTGGCCCTGCGGGTTCCGGTTCCATGGAGGTCCCCTTCCTTCGTTTGGGCCACGATGGCCCGGCAAAGCGCCTCCGCGGTCACCGGCTTGTGGAGCAGCGGAATGCCGACCGCGTGGGCCTCCTTCAGGCGTTCGGGCGCGGTGTCGCCGCTCACGAAGATCGCGGGCAATCCCGGCCTTCTGCGGCGCAGCGCCGCCACCGCGGCGATGCCGTCTTCGTCGCCCCGGAGCCTGAGGTCGACCAGCGCGAGGTCCAGAGGCGTGGCGTCGCAGCGCTCGATCGCCTCGGCGACCGAGCCGGCCAGCTCCACCCGGCAATCGAGTGCGTGCAGGAGCGCCTGCATCCCGAGCCGCACCGCCTCCTCGTCGTCGAGCACCAGGATCGTCGTGCCCGCGAGCGACGCCATCGCCGATGACGGTGCTTGCGCGTCACCTGGCTGCGTAGTCGCCCGCCCTTGCGGCACCGTGAGCGTGAACGTGGTGCCCACGCCCGGGGCCGACGACATCGAGACGCCCACGTGGAGGAGACGGGCCAGCCGGCGCACGATGGAAAGGCCCAGCCCCAGCCCGCGCGATCGGTCCCGCTCGGGGTTGCCGAGCTGGTAGAACTCCTCGAACACCCGTTGATGCTCGGCTTGCGGGATTCCGATGCCGCTGTCCTGCACCGACACGAGCCAGCTCGCGTCCTCCGCGCGCGCGCGCAGGTGGATCCCGCCCGCCGGGGTGTACTTGATGGCGTTCTCCAGCAGGTTCCGGACGATCCGACCGAGGAGCGCCTCGTCCGTTTCGCAGACGGCGTCGGCCGGGCAGTCCACCGTCAGCGCCAGGCCCTTGCCCGCTGCGAGCGGAACGTACTCCTCGCCAAGGCGCTCCACGAAATCGCGAAGCGAGAAGCTTGCACGATGCACCGGCACGACGCCCGCGTCGAGCTTGGAGACGTCCAGCAGCGCATCGAGCTGCGCCGCCAGCGCCTGCAGCGCCGTGTCGATATGCCGCGCGATGTCCCGCGAGCCCGCATCCAGCGGACGCATCCGGAGCGCGGCGCTGAAGAGCGACAGCGTGTGCATCGGCTGGCGCAGGTCGTGGCTGGCCGAGGCGAGAAAGCGGGTCTTGGCCCGGTTCGCCGCTTCCGCCTCCCGGAGCGCCTCGCGCAACTGGCGGTTCATGTCCGCCTGCTCCTGGCGGATCTCCACCGATCGCTCGAAGAGCTGGAACGCGTCCCGTGCCAGGCCAAGGAGCACCAGGCCGTAGACCAGGATGAGCACGGCGGTGAAGGCGTCCATCCACTGCATCCGTTCCCCGGTTCCCGCGGCCCACATCGCGGCGAGCGGCAACAGCGTGGTCCCCGAGAAGGCGAGGAAGGCGGGCCGGTAGCCGCCGGTGGTGGCAACGGCGCCCGCGCACAGGCCGAGCAGCACGATGGTCACGATGGCCCGGCCCGGCGCATCCAGGTGCATCGCGAAGCCGATCGCGGTGGCATGGACCACTCCGTTGATTCCACTCAGCGTTGCCGCGATGCGGAGCTTGTCGCGCGCGCCACGGCGCGCCGAGGGCAAGCCGGCCAGGACCTTCCAACGCACCGCCAGCACGAGCGTGACCAAGGCGAGCCATGCCCACGGCAGCCAGCCGCCCAACTGGCTCCACGCCACCGAGGCGAGCAGCAGCGCGCACAGGAACACGGGTACCGGCACCCGACGACCCTGCCGGGCGAGCAGCGCCAGCAGCTCCTCGGCGAGGGCAGCAGACAGCCGCGCCGGCTTGTCACGTCCTGGGTTCATTGCCGCTTCGTTCCGGCTGCGAGCCGGAGCGTCCGCCATCGAAGAGGCCGAGCTCGTGCACCCGATACATCGCCTGCGACCGGGAGGTGACACCCAGCGCCTGGTAGACCGCCCAGAGATGGGCCTTGACCGTACCGACCGCGATGTTGAGGTCGCGCGCGATGATCTTGTTGGGCTTGCCCCGCAGCATGCGCTCCAGCACAGCCATCTGGCGATCGCTCAGTTGCAGCTCACTCCACGGCGCCGAGACTCCCGGCTGCCGCGCCGTTGCCGGACGGCCCAGGGCCGAGCGCGGGAGGTAGATGCCGTGGGCCAGGACCAGGCGAAGCGCCTGGATGGTCAGCGCCGAGTCCGTCGTCTTCGGGATGTAGCCGGCGGCACCGGCTTCGATACAGGCGCGGACGAAGAGCGGATCCTCGTCGCCGGAAACCACCACCACCGCCGCCGACTCGTAGGCGTCCTTCACCTGGCGCAATGCATCCAGCCGGCTAACGCCGGGCAGGTTCATGTCGAGCAGGACGAGATCGGGGGATTCGGTTGCGGCCCGGGCGACCGCCTCCGCGACCGTCCCGGCCTCCGACATCAGCACCGCGGGATCCAGCGAAGACAACAGGATCTTCATCCCTTCGCGGAACAGCGGATGGTCGTCGACGATCAGGATATGCATCGAGCCCCCCGAGATCGAGAAGGCGCCGAACAGCCAAGGCGTCGAGAGGACGGTCGTCGAGCGGGATTATAGGAGCGCGCGACCGGCGTGTAACTCAACCGAAGCCCCGATTCGCTAAACCGGTTTAGCCACGCCGCCCCGACGGCAGGGAGCCAGGCCTCAACCTCTGCTGGACCTCCGGACAATGGCGCCCGTCGGTGCGACGCCGAATACTGGCCTCACACGGCAGGCAAGCGCCGTCATCCGACGGCACCCGATCCGTGGCACGTCTGCAAGGAGTCCGAAAATGAAAGCAGCTCACTCGTTCATCGTGGCCGCTCTCGTCGCGACCGGCGCGATCGCAGCCACGGCTGCCAGCGCGCCCGACGAAGGGACACCCTTCACGAAGCGCTCCGTCCACATGCAGGACGAAGGCATGCCTCCCAACCTGCTCGCGGGCCATCGGCCGGATGAAGGAACCCCGCCGAACCTGATCGCCTTCCACCGCGAGGACGAGGGGACACCACCCAACCTGATCGCCCAGCACCGGGAAGACGAGGGCACGCCCCCTAACCTGATCGCGTTCCATCGCCAGGACGAAGGCACGCCGCCGAACCTGATCGGCTGATCGGGTCCTTCTCGAGCAGGCTGCACGCCGCAGGGCGTCGCGGCCTGCGCCCACGCCGATGGCCCGACGCCGGCGCAGGGGCAAGCACGAGGCACGGAGCCGTGATCGTCTAGACTGGAACGCATGAGTCATTCCTCCCCAAGAGCCGCCCTCCCCGTCCGCCTTCTTCTCGCCTGTGGCACCGCCGCGTGCCTGTCCGCCTGCGCCTCCGTCGGCGCGGGCGTCGACATCGGCGTGCCGGTCGTTCCCGGCGTGTCGCTGGGAGTCGGCGTCGGCAGCGGCGGCGGCGTGAACGTGGGGGTCGGCACCGGCGTCGGCCCGGTCGGCGTGGGCGTCGGGGTCAACCAGAGCGGCCGGGTCACCGGCGGCGCCGGCGTCGGCGCCAGCACGCCGATCGGCGGAAGCAACGCCCGGGTGGGCGTGGGCGTCGGCACCGGTACGGTGCTCCACGACCCGCACGCGGCGGACGAGGGCAAGCCCAGGGGCGAGTAGGCGTCCCGGATCGTCGACAATCACGAGTCCCGGCGCCCGCGCGCGCCTCGTGACGACGATCTCCATGGTGTCCCTGTCGGTCTCCGCCTTCACCAGCTTCAACCTCGCGATCGTCCTGCTCTTCATCGGCAAGGATGTCACGCAGCGCGTCGCCCTCCTGCGCCGCTACAGCATCCCGGAGCCCGTGATCGGCGGGATGCTGTGCATCGCCGTGGTCGCCGCGCTCTACTTCGGGGCGGGCGTCGCGGTCGAGTTCGAACTGGCAGTGCGCGACATCCTGCTGCTGTACTTCTTCGCGGCCATCGGGCTGGGATCGGACGTGCGCACGCTGCGCGACGGCGGCCGACCGCTGCTGGTGCTGCTGGCGCTGGCCGTCGCCTTCATCGTCATGCAGAACGTCGTCGGCATGGCCATCGCCGCCGGGTTCGGGACGGACCCGCGCCTCGGCCTGATGACGGGATCGATCTCCCTGACCGGCGGTGTCGGCACCACCCTGGCATGGTCGCCCTATTTCGTGAAGGAGCTGGGGATCGCCGATGCGGAGACGGTCGGCCTCGCGTCCAACATGGTCGGCCTGATCGCCGCCTGCGCGGTAGGCGGGCCGATCGCGGGCTACCTGATACGTCGCCATCGGCTCGCCGGCTCGAAGCAGGCCGACCTGGAGATCGGCAAGCGCTACGAGGAGGAGCCGCACGCGCGGCTCGACTACTACGGCGTGCTGCTCGCGGTGCTCTGGCTCAACGCGGCGCTGATGCTGGGGCGCGGCGTGAGCAGCCTGATCGCGCTCTCGGGCATGCGGCTGCCGGACTTCGTCGGCTGCCTCATCGCCGGCATCGTGTTGCGCAACCTCGGCTCGCTGCTCAGCCAGGACAAGGGCCGTCTCTGGAGCTGGCCGAGCATGCAGCCGGGCGTCGCGTTGATCTCCGACGTCTGCCTGGGCCTGTTCCTCACGATGGCGCTGATGGGCCTGCAGATCTGGCAGATGCAGGGCGTGGCCGGGTTCGTGACCGCCGTGCTCCTGGTGCAGGTACTGATGGCCGTCGCCTTCACCGTCCTGGCGGTCTTCCCCTTCATGGGCCGCGACTACGAAGCAGCGGTCACCTCCGCCGGCTTCGGCGGCATCGCGCTGGGCTCGACGGCGACCGCCGTCGCCAACATGAGCGCGGTGACCCGGGAGCACGGTGCCGCGCCACGCGCGTTCATCATCGTTCCGCTCGTCTGCGGTTTCTTCATCGACCTGGTGAATGCGCTGGTGATCGGGGTGATGGTCCGTTAAGCTGCGGGCGACAGTCCGCACATACCGCATGAGCACACCCGAAGACACCTCGCTGCTCGAGGCAGCCACCACGCCCTACTTCACCGCCGAACACGAGATGCTGCGTCGGACGGTCCGCCGGTTCGTGGCGGAACGCGTCAAGCCGCACGGCGAGGCCTGGGAGGAGGAAGGCTTCGTTCCCCGCCAGGTCCTGCGCGAGATGGGCGACCTGGGCCTTCTCGGCATCCGCTATTCCCAGCGGCATGGCGGCAGCGAGCTGGACACCCTGGCCACGGTCGTGCTCGCGGAGGAGCTCGGGCGGTCGACCTTCGGCGGGTTCGCCATCACCGTGCTCGTGCACACGGACATGGCGAGCCCGCACCTGTTCCACGCCGGCACTCCCGAGCAACTGGACCGGTACATGCCCGACATCATCGCGGGCAGGCGCATCGCCGCGGTCGCCATGACCGAAGCCGAAGCCGGGTCGGACCTGGCGAGCATGCGAACCACCGCCCGCCGCGACGGCGACCATTGGGTGCTGAACGGCTCGAAGATGTTCATCACCAACGGCGTCCACGGCGACCTCTGCTTCGTCGCGGCCAAGACCGGGGAGCCGGGACGGAACAGGCGCATCTCCATGTTCATCGTGGAGAAGGGCACCCCGGGGTTCAGCGTCGCGCGCCCCCTGAAGAAGCACGGCTGGCTCTCCAGCGACACCGCGGAGCTCGTCTTCGACGACTGCCGCATCCCCGCGGAGAACCTCCTCGGCGAGGAGAACCGCGGCTTCTACGCGCTGGCGAGGAACCTGCAGAACGAACGAATCGTGCTGGGCGCCCAGGCGCTCGGCGAAGCCGCCGCCGCCATCGAGCTCACCGTGGACTGGGTTTCCCAGCGCCGCGCGTTCGGGAGCACGTTGTGGGACATGCAGACGGTGCGTCACCGGCTGGCGATGCGATCCGCCCAGGTCGAGGCGGCGAAAGCGCTCGTCTACAACACGGCGTGGCGCGACGCGCGCGGACAGCAGGTCACCAGGGAGGTGTCGATGGTGAAGGCGCTCTGCGGCACCCTGGTGAACGAGGTCATGTACGACTGCGTGCAGTTCCACGGCGGCATGGGGTACATGCGCGAAAGCACCATCGAGCGGATGGCGCGCGACGCCCGCGTGCAGGCGATCGGCGGTGGCGCGACCGAGGTGATGCTGGAGGAAATCGCCAAGCGCATGGGCGGGGCCCATGGCCGAGCCGCCGGGCCCGCGCGGCTCACCGCCTCCTGACTGCCAGCAGCGTGATGTCGTCGTGGCGGTCCTCGTCGCGCGTGTGCGCCTCCAGCGCCTGGGTCACGCGTTCCAGCAAGGTATCCCATCGACCTTCGGACGAAACGATCAGCTCCACCAGCCGCGCTTCTCCGAAGACGCCGTCGGGGCCGATCGCTTCCGTGACGCCGTCCGTATAGACGAACAGCATGTCCCCCGGCAGCATCCCGGTCCTGGCGACCTCCATCCGCATGTCGGGAAGCAGTCCCAGCGCCGGGCCGGTCGGCGCCAGCCGGTCCGGCACGGCGCCCGACGCCCGCCACAGCACCGGTGGATCCTGGCCGGCATTGGCGTGGACGAGCATTCCGTCCTCGGGATCGAGGACCGCGAGGAAGACGGTGGCGAACATGCTGGCACTGCCGTGGACCTGCGCGATGTAGTCGTTGGTGAAAGAGAACGTGCGCCTGAGCAGGTCCTCGGAGGATCCGGCGGCCGACTGCATCGCGGTGGCCCGGATCAGGCTGCGGAAGAGCGCCATGTAGAGCGCGGCGCCGACGCCCTTGTCGCACACGTCCGCCACCGCCAGGCAGAGCCGCCCGTCCGGCAACTGGAAGGCGTCGTAGAAGTCGCCGCCCACCTGGCGCGCCGGCGCGAAGCGCACGTCCAGCTGCCATCCGGGGAGCGTCGGCAGCTGCTCGGGCAGGAAGCCGGCCTGGATCTGGCGCCCGATCTCCAGCTCCCGTGCCAGCATCTGCGCATGCGCCTGCTCGCGGTCGCGCAGCAGCTTCCTCGCGAGCGACGCGTCCACCCGCGCCTTGAGCACCAGCGGGTTGAAAGGCTTGCCCAGGTAGTCCTCGGCGCCCAGCTCCAGGCAGCGTACGACGCTGTCCACCTCCTCGATCGCCGAGACCATCACCACCGGAACGTGGCGCAGCGCCTCGTCGCTGCGCAGTTGCAGGAGGACCTCGTAGCCGTCCATCTCCGGCATGGTGATGTCCAGCAGGACGAGGTCGAAGGGCTGCGAGCGCAGCAGCGCGAGCGCCTCGCGTCCGTCGCCGGCCATGCAGGTCTCGTGGCCGAGCCGCTGCAGCCGCCGCGCGAGCATGTCGCGGTTCATCTCGTTGTCGTCGACGACGAGGAGCCGCGAGGGCGCCTGCGCCATCATCCCACCTCGGTCGGTTGCATCGCGAGCCCGAGCAGCCGGCGCAGATACGGTACCTGCGCCCGGGCGGCCCGTTCGCCTTCCTCCAGCAGGTAGGGCACGTGGTGCAGCGCCCTCAGTCCCACCGGGCGATCGAACTCGGGCTTGAGCAGGATCACCTCGGCGTGGTGGGTCACGCTGTAGAAGGCGTACTGCGACCGGATCAGGTTGTTGACCGTCAGCGACTTCAGGTGCAGCAACTGCTGCTGCAGGCCGCTGCGCGCGCCCTCGATGTGCTCCTCGAACCCCATGGCGATGATCACGTCCGCGCCTTCGCGCATCGCCACGTCGATCGGCAACGGGTCCGAGACGCCGCCGTCGACCAGATCCTGCCCCGCGACGGTCCAGGGCGGCAGGATCAGCGGAATGGCAATGCTGGCCCGGATGGCGTCGAAGAGCCGCCCGTCGGAGAGCACCACCTTCTCGCCGCTCGCCGCGTCGGTGGCGACCAGGTAGAGCGGCAGGGACGCGTCGGCGAAGGTCCGCTCTCCGACATAGTCGGCAATGGCCGCGTTGACCCGCCGGTCGTCGAGCAGCGCAAACCTGCGATCCGTCTTCGCGATGGAGGGGAGGCAGGCCAATGCCAGGCGGCGATAGCTGATGGCGTCGAACGAGCCTTCCCAGCCGCGGCTGAACCGCGCCGCCTCGGCATCCGCATCGCCGGCGCCCTCGGCGATCCAGACCGCGCAGAAGCAGCCGCCGCTGCAGCCGACCACCATGTCGATCCCGATGCCCTCCTGCCGCAGCACCTTGACGGCTCCGAAGGCGGCGATGCACTTGAGCGCGCCGGAGCCGATCACCAGCGCCGTCCGGGGACGGCGGCGAGCGGCCGCCGGCACCGGCCCGGTCATGCCTCCAGGCTCGCCGGCGCATTGCGCGCCAGCAGCTGCTTCAGGTAAGGCATCTGCTCCTGGGCCGCTCGCTCTCCCTCCTCGATGATGTACGGCACCTTGGCCGTATCGAACAGCCGGATCCGCTGCTTGAACTCCGGCATGACGGCGAGCACCTCGCTGTGGTGGGCGAGCGACTGGAACGCGAAGCGGGACTTCAGCAGATTGTTGGACATGATGGAGCTGAGCTGGAACGCGAACCGGCCCGCGGAAGTGAGCGACTCCTGGTAGGGGCTCTCGAAGCCCACCGCCACGATGACCGAAGCGCCGTGCTTGACCGCGACGCTGACCGGCATCGGGTCGGAGAGAAAGCCGTCGACCAGCAGCCTGCCGTCCACCTTCCAGGGGGAGAAGGCGAACGGCAGCGCCGCGCTGGCACGGATGCCGTCCGTCACGCGGCCCGACGACAGCACCACCATCTCGCCATTGGCGAAGTCGGTGGCGGTGATGTGCAGCGGGATCGCCATGTCCTCGATCCGGGCGGCGCCGAAGGCTTCCTCGAGGCGGGTCATCAGTATCCGGTCGTCGCGCAGGCCGAACTGCTCCACCCGGAACTTCATCCAGCGCGGCGCGAGGGCCTGCAGCAGCGCCCGTCGATTGCGCCGCTGGGTGATCTCGCGGGTCCACAACCGCTGCGTGATCTCGGCCGATTCCTCCGGGGGATGCCCCGCGGCCATGAGCGACGCATAGATGGCGCCGCCACTGCAGCCCACCACCATGTCGAGGCCGATGCCGGCCCGCGCCAACGCCCGCTGGATCCCGATCGCCGCAGCGCACTTGACGCTGCCCGAGCCGATCACCAGCGCGACGCGCGGCTGCGTGTGCTCCTGGGCGGCAGCCGCGCCGGAATCGGGCGCGGCCGGCATCGGGCTCGCGTCGGTGTTCATCGCCCGGCCCCGGCGGCACCGCCCGCGCCGGCATAGCTGGCCACCGCGGACGGCACGTCGTCGAAGATCTTCAGGATGCTGGTGAAGCCCGAGAGCTCCAGCACCCTGTGCACCGTCGGTCGCACCGCGGCCAGGCGCAGGTCGCCCCCCAGGCCCCGCGCGTCCTTCAGGCTCGCCAGCAGCGCGCGCAGGCCCGCGCTGCTCGTGTACTCGACGCCGCTGAAGTCGGCGACCAGGAGGATCCGCGCCGAGCCGACCTGCCCGGAGAACGCCTGGATCAGCGTCTCGGCGGTGAGACTGTCCACGCTCCCCGTGATCCGCACGACGGTGACCTGCTCGCCCTGATGGATGTCGATGTTCACTTCGTTCTCCTATGTGCCTGTCAGCCGCTTGACGAGAACCACGCGGTTGCCCCGCCGCCCCTTCGCTTCATGCCTGACCTCGTCCATCAGGTTGAAGACGAGATGCCAGCCCAGCCCGCCGAGCTCGCGATCGTGCGCGCCCGAGCCGAGCTCGGGAGCCCGTACCTGGCGGGGATCGAACACCGGCGCCTCGTCCGCGACAGTGATCCGGATCTGCCCGGGTTCGATCGCGAAGGACAAGGCCACCGGCCCCGCCGCGGCCGGCGGGTAGCCGTGACGAACGATGTTGCCGAACACTTCCTCCACGGCGAGGCGCACCGCGAACGCGTCCGCTTGGCTCGCGCCGGCGATGCCGCAGGCCCGGTCCGCCAGGGCGTGGACCACCGGGAGGTTCGCCATCAGGGCCGGGCAGGTCAGCTCGAGCGGCTCCTCCTTCGGCGGGCCGGCGACGGGGCCGGTGGCGTTGCCCAGGTGCTGCTGGATCTTCTCCAGCAGGCGCGGCAGGTCGACCGGCTTGGTGTCGAAGTCGTCGCAGCCCGCGCGCAGCGCCTTCTCCCGGTCGCCGGCCATGGCGTGAGCCGTCAGCGCGATCAGCGGGATGCGCCGCGTGGCCGGCCCCGCCTTCAGCCGCCGCGACGCTTCCCAGCCGTCGATGACCGGCAGGCTCATGTCCATCAGGATCAGGTCCGGCGACTCGCTCTCGGCCTTGGCGATGGCTTCCGCGCCATCCACCGCCACGACCACCTGATACCCGCGACGTTCCAGCCGGCGCGCGAGCATGTCGCGATTCATCTCGTTGTCCTCCACGAGCAGCAGCCTAGGCATCGCGTGGTGCCCGCTGCAGCGGCAGCGTGACCGTGAAGACCGTCGCTCGCCCCGGCTCGCTGCGCGCGTCGATGTCCCCGCCCATCAGCTGGCAGAGGCGCTGGCTGATCGCGAGGCCGAGCCCGGAGCCGCCGTGCTTCCGTGTCGTGGTGGAGTCCACCTGGACGAACGGCTGGAACAGCTTGTCCATCCTGGCCGAATCGATGCCGACTCCGTTGTCCGCCACCTCGAAGTCGATCCAGGCCTGCCCGGTGCCCTCCTCGCGCCGTCGCGCCGTCAGGGTGACCGTGCCGCCCGTCGTGAACTTGGCGGCATTGGACAGCAGGTTCATGAGCACCTGCCGCAGCCGCTTGCGATCCGAGTACATGGCGCCGAGGTCCGCCCCGACGTCGACCACGAGCGTGTTCGAGTTCTTCAGCATCAGCGGCTGCGCGGCGGAGACCACCTCGTCGATCAGCTCCGCCAGCTCGAACCACCCGGCCTCCAGCACCAGCTTGCCTGCCTCGATCCGGGAGGCGTCGAGGATGCCGTCGATGAGCTCCAGCAGGTGCCGGCCGGCCGAGCGGATCCTGCGGACGTCCTCGCGCTGGGCTGCCGCGGCGGGACCGGCCAGGTCCTCCTCCAGCATCTCGCTGTAGCCGATGATCGCGTTGAGCGGCGTGCGCAGCTCGTGGCTCATGTTCATCAGGAAGGTCGTCTTCGCCCGATTCGCCGACTCGGCCAGCTCGCGTGCATGCGCGATGTGCTCCCCCTGCTCGGCTATGCGCTGGTTGGTCGCCTTCAGGTCCCGCTGGGACTTGAGGAACCGCGTCGCCTCGACGTGGGTCCTCAGGCTGAAGATGCTGGTGTAGCCCAGGAGACAGATGGCGCAGATGATGGAGGTGGCGAGGCTCGAGTCCGGCGTGAACGCGAAGCCGCGGAACGCGCCGACGACGACCGCGGCCGCCACGCAGGCCAGCCCGGCGCGCAGCGCGAAAGGTCCGCCACCGACGCTCAGGCACGCCGCGTTGATGCCCGTGAAGAGGACCACGCTGGGAAACAGGCTGAAGCCGAGCAATGCGATGAACGCGCCGGCGAAGACCGAGTCGGCCAGCAGGTTCCTCAGCTCAGCCGCCTTCGTGTCCCGGCTGCGGATCGCGACGAACCGCGCCAGGTGCGGAAACACGATCCCGTGGAAGAGCACCAGCGCCCACACCCAGATCGGCGCGCCGGTGCTGCCGAAGCTCGAAACCAGCATGACCAGCGTGCACAGGTGTGCTGGCACCCTGACGAAGTACCCGAGGTGCACGATACGGTGCACACGCCAGTCCTTGCGCGGCGCCGGGCTGTCCAGGACGGTGGCCGGCAGCTCCATCCGAAGCTTCGCGGTCAGGCCGCCGCCCCGGGCAGCGCGCGAGCCGGCGCCGCCTCCGGTCGATCAGGCACGCGGGCCGGCAACCGCAGCGTGAAGCGGCTGCCCTTGCCGAGGCTGCTCTCCACCGTCACGTCCCCGCCCAGCATCCGGGAGAGGCGGCGGCTGATGACCAGGCCGAGACCGGTGCCACCGTACTTCCGGGTGGTATCCACGTCCGCCTGCGTGAAGGGCTGGAACAGCTTCACCAGCTGCGAGGCCGACATGCCGATGCCCGAGTCCGTGACGTCGAACTCGATCCACCCGTCGGGGCCCTGGCCGCGGCGCTCCACGCCGAGCGTCACCCGGCCCTGCTCGGTGAACTTGGCGGCATTCGCCAGGAGATTGAGCAGGATCTGGCTGATCCGGGTGCCGTCGCTCGTCATCGTGCCGAGCGCCCCGCCCAGGCGAAGGTCGAAGCGATTGCCCTGCTTGTCCATCAGGGGTCGCACGGTCGAGCACACCTGGTCCACCAGCTGCGCGACGTCCAGCGCGACGACCTCGAGCTCCACCTTTCCGGCCTCGATCTTCGAGAGGTCCAGCACGTCGTTGATCAGGCCGAGCAGGTGCTTGCCGGAGGCGTGGATCTTGTTCAGGTCGGCGCGCTGCGACTCGTCCGCGATCTCCTCCTCGAGCATCTCCGCATAGCCGATCACCGCGTTGAGCGGCGTGCGCAGCTCGTGGCTCATGTTGGCGAGGAAAGCACTCTTCGCGCGGTTCGCCGCCTCGGCCAGCTCCCGGGCCCGGTCGGCTTCGATCCGCTCGGACTCCGCGAGATCGCGGGCACGCTGGATTTCCTGGCGCTGCTCCTCGATGTGGAGATTCTGCGCCTGCACTTCGAGCCGGGCCCGCAGCGACCGGCGCGCCTCCATGTTGGAGTACCAGGCGAGCATTCCGCAGAAGAGGAAGATCGAGACGGCTGACAGGAGCGAGCTGATGAGAGGCGACTCGGGCGAGAACTCGAAGCCGAGCAAGGCGGTGGTCACCAGCGCGCCGACCACGAAGGCCACGACGCCGCGGGCGGCCAGCACCGGGCCGCCGACGCTCATGTCCGATGACGTCAAGGCCGTCAGGATCATCACGCCCGGCCACACGCTGAAGCCGATGAAGGCGACGTAGGCCCCCATGAGGAGGTTGTCGACCAGGAGGACGCGCCACTCGGCCTTCTTCGAGTCGCGCGCGCGAGCGGCCAGGAAGTACGCGAGATGCGGCCACAGCAGCGACACCACCGCAAGTCCGGCCAGCGTGCGCGGCGACCACTGCGACGAGGCGAGCTCCGCCGCCATGATGGCGAGCACCAGCGCGTGCGCGATCGTTCGGAGCGGATAGTCCAGCCGGACGATGGGATGGACCTTGCGAGGTGCCGGCGCCGGGGAGGCGTCGGCCGTCCCTTCCTTCATCGGAATCCGGACGGCGTTCCAGGACTTCGCATCGCCCATCCAATTGCACCTCGCGGGCCGAAGCCGGCAGTCAGGAGATCAGATCGGAATCCATGAAGCCAGGGACGGCCCCGGAGCCTGTCAAGAAGGGCCTCGCCGTAGGCGGACGGGCCCTGCGGTGGGCCCCGGCCGAGTGTATCCCATGCACGCTGGCTATCGGAAGCCTTCGTGCAGGGCGCCTGCCGTGCGGCAGCGGGACCTGTCGCGTCAGCTCGGCGGGGCCTTCCCCGCGCTCCTCGCGACGCTGTAGATGCCAGCCGGCTTCCGGATCGGCGTGCCAACGCGACCTGTCAGCCAGCGTCGGTATCCGCGAGGCCCGTTATCGCCAGCGAAGCCGCCAGGGCGACAGCAACCGTCCGGGACGCTACGCCCCGGCACCGCTGTCCTACAGGGTCTGGATCCACTCCACGACGCTCTTCAGGTCCGCGTCGCTGATCTTGTCCGGGGGATTGGGCAGCATCGGAACGGGGCCGTAGACGCCCGAGCCGCCTTTGCGAACCTTCGCGATCAGGTCGGCGGACGCGTCCTTGCCCTTGTACTTCTCCGCGACGACCTTGTAGGAGGGGCCGACCATCTTCTTGTCGATTGCGTGACACGCCGTGCAGCCGGACTTCTTGAGGATCTCCTCCGGCGCCGTCGCCTGCGCGCCAAAGGAGGTCAGGAGCACGCCGGCCAACAGTAGAGCTTTCTTCATGCAGGTCCCCTTCGTCGGGTTCTAGTACACGTCGCGCTGCGTATTGTGCACGTTGAAGTGGCCCGTCGGGGTGATGATTCGCGGATCCTTGATCACGGCCTTCGGCTCGAGGGTCTTGTCGTCCACGACGACCAAAGCCGATTCCTTGTCCTTGGCGGACCAGACGGCGAACCACACCTCGTCCCCCGCGACGTTGAACTCCGGTTGCACCACGCGCTTGGCCCCGCCGTCGTCGGCAAGCCCGGCCCACTCGGCGATCGGCAGGACGGTGTAACCCTTGTCCAGATTGTCGATGTCGAACACGGCAACGGACTGCGCGATCTTCGGGTCCGGGTTGAGCGGCGTGTCAGAGTAGAGGTGCCGCGACTTGGGATGGCTCTTGATGAAGAGCGCCCCGCCGCCCTGGCCCTTGAGCGTCTGTACCACCTTGAACGCGTGCTCCGCGTGCTTCTCCGGATCCGTGCCGATCAGGGAGATGGTTTCATCGCCCAGGTGCCCGGTGGCCCAGACCGGGCCGTACTTGGGATGGATGAAGTTGGCGCCGCGACCGGGATGGGGCGTGGGACCCACGTCGACGACGGCGCTCAGCTTGCCCTCCTTGGCGTCGATCACGCCGATCTTGTTGCTGTTGTTGGCGGCCACCAGGAAATAGCGCTTGGAGGAATCCCAGCCGCCGTCGTGCAGGTAACGAGCCGAGCCGAGCTCGGTGATGGTCAGCGCATCGAGGTTGGAATAGTCCACCATCAGTGTCTTGCCGGTCTCCTTGACGTTGACGATGAACTCCGGCTTGTAGTGCGAGGCCACGATGGAGGCGACGCGCGGCTCGGGATGATATTCCTGGGTATCCACCGTCATGCCGCGGGTGGCGACGATCTTGATGGGCTCCAGCGTGTCGCCGTCCATCAGGACGAACTGCGGCGGCCAGTACGCGCCGGCGATGGCGAGCTTGTCCGTGAAATCGCCCTTCTCGCCCTTGTACTTGGAGGTCTCCACCGAACGCGCCTCCAGGCCGATGCGCACCTCCGCGACGTTGTCCGGCTTGGGCATCCACAAGTCGATCATGTTGACGCGGCCGTCGCGCCCGATCACGAAGAGATAGCGCCCCGACGACGAGGTGCGCGAGATGTGCACCGCGTAGCCCGTCTTGACGATGTTGATGATCTCCTTGGTGTCGCCATCGATCAGCGCCACCTCGCCGGTATCGCGCAGGGTGGTGGAGAAGATGTTGTCGATGTTGTAGTCGTTCATCTTCCGGGTCGGCCGGTCCTGCGGCTGCACCGCGACCTTCCAGGTGGCCTTCATGTCCGCCATGCTCCACTCCGGCGGCTGCGGAGGATCGTGCTGGATGTAGCGGGCCATCAGGTCGACCTGCTTCTCCGTCATCTCCCCGGAGGTCTGCCAGTTCGGCATGCCCGCCGGCGATCCGTACGCGATGAAGATCTTGAGGTAGTCGGTCCCCTTGTCCACCGTGACATCCGGCGTCAGCGCCTTGCCGGTCGCTCCCTTGCGCAGCACGCCGTGGCAGCCGGCGCAGCGCTCGAAGTAGATCTTGCGCCCCTCCTCGAATTCGGCGACGCTCATGGGCGGCGCCTTCGGGTTGATGCTGTGGACCATCGGCTCCTCCGCGAGGGGGGAAGGCGCCCCCCGGTAGGCCTGGTCCGTGGGATCCACGTGCTCCTGTGGTTTCTGGTCCTGGGCGGTTGCCGTCAGGTACAAACCGCCCATCAGGGCGACACCGGCGAACAGCGACATCGTCTTCATGTTCTTCCTTTCGTTTTTCCTGGTCCGCCCGATGGGCGTGTGACAGCAGAATCGAAAACCCGGTCTTGCGTGATCCAAGTCTGGTGCGCGTCCACACTATCCGCCAGCGGTCGACACCTGCCTTGATCGAGATCAAGGCGCAGGGGTCGACCGGCTTCAATGATGCTCGGACGGCGCCGTATCCGAATCGCGCCGGTACCTCACTGGTCACCATCTTGCCCCGGTCCCCCGCCCGTCCCGTTCCTTGCGCTGCCCTGACCCTGGCACTCTGCTGCGTGGGTCCTGTACAGGCCCAGGAGCGCCCGGACCCGCCCGAGGGTTCCGACGTGCCGGTCGGCATCCTGCCGACGGTGGTGGTCAGCGGCTCGCGCAGCGAGCAGCCGCAGGAGGACCTGCCGCTTTCCATGGATGTCCTCGATGCCACCGATCTGGAGGACCGCCAGGTCTCGGACATCCGGGAGGCGGTCAGGCGGACGCCAAACGTATCCGTCCGGCGCGCGCCGGCGCGATTCGCCGTCACCGGCGCGCCCAACAGCACGGGACGCGACGGCAACGCCGGCTTCAACATCCGCGGGCTCGGCGGCGACCGCGTCCTGATCCTGGTCGACGGCATCCGGCAGCCACGCAGCTACATCAACGGAAGCAACGCCTTCGGTCGCGACACCTTCTCGCTGGGCCTGCTCAAGCGGATGGAGGTGGTGCGCGGTCCCAGCTCCGTGCTGTACGGCTCCGACGGCCTGGCCGGACTGGTCAACTTCATCACCCACGAGCCGGCGGACTTCCTCGCCGGTCCCGGGGGCGAGCCAAGGGCGTGGGGCGGCCGCGTGAGCGGCGGCTGGAGCGGGGACGACGACGGCGTCACGGCGGCCGCGACCATCGCCGGCCAGGCCGGCAGCACGGCGCAGTGGCTGCTGACCGGCACCGCCCACCGGGATCGAGGCCTCGACACCAAGGGCAGCAACGATTCCGCCAATGTCGATCGCACCACGCCGAACCCGCAGACCACCCGGGACGGCTCCGTCCTGGGCAAGGTGGTGCTGCGGCCGGATGCGCGGCAGAGGCACGTGCTGGCGCTGGAGCATGCGCAGCGTCGTTCCGAGGTCGAGCTGCTGTCGAGCCGCGTCAAGCCACCACTGTCGGCCTCGTCGGTCGTCGCCGAGGACGCCGAGCAGACGGTGCGGCGCAACCGGCTCAGCTGGGACGCCCGCTATGCACTCGATGCGCCCTGGGCCGACGAGGTGCGGACCCTGCTGGGCTGGCAGCGCGCCGAGGCGCAGGACGAAGGCCGGACCGTGCGCAACGACGGCGGCGTTCGCCTGCGTGACACCGCCTACGAGGAGCGCGCGTTCCAGGCCGGCGTGCAGGCGAGCAAGACCCTTCCGATCACATCGGACTGGTTGCAGCGACTGACCGTCGGCATGGACTTCGTGCGCACGGAGGTCACCGGCTGGGCCGACGGCTACGATCCCCCACCGCTGCAACCGTTCCTGCCACGCAAGTACTTCCCCGATACGCGGGAAACCAGCACCGCGCTCTACGTGCAGGACGAGTTCGTCAGCGACCGGTGGATCATCACTCCGGGGGTGCGACTGGAGCGCTTCGAGCTGGATGCGGACAGCGGCGGAGGCTATTCGCCCCCGTCACCCACGCCCGCCACGTCGCTCTCGGGCAGCAACGTCTCGCCCAAGTTCGGCCTCCTCTACCGGGTCACGCCCTCTTGGAGCGTCTTCGGCAGCTACGCGACCGGCTTTCGCGCGCCCAATGCGGCGCAGGTCAACGGCTTCTACGAGAATCCGACACCAACCACCTTTGCCAGGCTGCTCTCGAACCCGGACCTGAAGCCCGAGACCAGCCGGAGCATCGAGCTGGGCATGCGCGGCCGCTCACGGCGCGGCAGCCTCGAAGCGGCGGTCTTCTCCAGCCGGTTCAAGGACCTGATCGTGGACAGGAAGTCGCTCGGCGGGGCCGGCGTCGCGGGCGATCCGCTCGTCTTCCAGTCGGTGAACGTGGACAACGCCACCATCCGCGGCTTCGAGCTGAGCGGCCACCTGGATTGGGGCCGGCTGGCTGGCGGCTGGGTGAGCATGCCGTTCGCGTATGGCCAGGCGCGCGGCAAGGATCGGGCCACCGGGCTGCCGCTGAACTCGATCGATCCGGCCAAGCTGGTGATCGGCCTGCAGTACGAGCGGGCGGACTGGACCTGGCGACTGGATGCCACGCACCTGCGCGCCAAGAACGTGGACGACCTGGACAGCCCCTACCTGGCGCGGCCCGTCACCCCGCCTCGCATCCGCCAGCTCACCGTCCCCTCGTCCACCACGCTGGACCTCTACGCCCAGTGGCGGATCCGCAGGGATCTCAGGGCGAATCTCGCGATCGGCAACCTCACCGATCGCAAGTACTGGCGGTGGGCGGACGTGCAGGGACTGGCCGCGGACTCGCCCGCGGTCGATGCGTACAGCCAGCCGGGAAGGTACGTGCTGTTCTCGATGGTGAAGGATTTCTGAGCGGCGGACCGGTCGATCGAACCGTCATTCCGGCACGCCGGCCTTGCGCAACGCCTCGACCAGCCGTTGTCGGTCAGCCTCCCGCCGCAAGGGATAGCAGGCGCAGATCTTCGGTATGCAAATGCCGGGATCGAGCTCGCCATAGACGGTCCGGAACCGCGCGACCCCGCGGACGTCGCCGCGAGCGGCACTCGCGATGATCGCCACCCGCAGCGCCGGCGGCCAGCTCGGCTTGACGCTCAGCGCCATCGCGGCCCATTCGGCCGCCTCCGCATCACGGCCCGCGATGAAGTGGGCAAAGCCCATCGCGCTGCGGGTCAGGAACACCCGCGGGTCGAGCGGGTTGAGCCGGATCGCCCGCTGCAGGCTCGCGATGGCGCCATCGCTGTCGCCGGCATAGCCGCACACCCAGCCGCGGCGTTGCCAGGCGGTGGCGAGATTCTCGTCGATCTCCAGCGCACGATCGATCAACACGAGGGCGCGGTCGAGATCTCCGAAGAAATAGGCATGGACATGGCCCGCCCAGGAGAGTGCGATCGGGTCGTGCATCCCGAGATCGGCGGCCAGCTCGACAAGCCGCGCGATCTCAGGCTCATCGAAGCTGGATGCCCAGTCGTTGGCCCTGGCAAACAGATGGCACGAGGCCGCCAGTCCGTACGCCGTCGAGAACGTCGGATCCTTGTCGATCGCCGCGTGGAAGAGCTCCAGCGCCTTCGCGTTCTCTTCTCGGGTCCAGCGATTCCAGCTGGCCAGGCCACGCAGGTAGAGATCGTAGGCAGCAAGATCGCCCGTCGTCATCTGGATTGCGCGCCTGATCTCGGCCTCTTCGAGCTGCGGCTCGATCGCCCCGACCACGCTGGTCACGATCCGATCCTGCAGCTCGAAGATGTCAGACAGGTCGCCATCGAAGCGATCGGCCCAAAGGTGCCGGCCGGAGGCTGCCTCGATCAACTGCCCGGTGACGCGAACCCGGCCACCCGCCTTGCGCACGCTGCCTTCCAGCAGGTAGCGCACGCCGAGCTCCTGCGCGACGGGCTGGCTCTTGACCGGCGTACCCTTGTAGGTGAACGACGAATTGCGCGCGATGACGAAGAACGCGTGACTACGCGATAGCGCCGTCGTGATGTCCTCGACGATGCCGTCGCAGAAGTAGTCCTGCGCCGGATCGCCGCAGAGATTCTCGAACGGCAGGACGGCGATGGAGGGCTTCTCGGCAAAGCATGGCGCAGCTTGGACGTGACCCGCCGCAGCGTCGCGGGACTCTTCCCGCACCGCCCCCACGAAGCGAAATCCCTTGCGCGACAGCGTCCGGATCAACCGCTGCTGCCCGCCGTCATCGAGCAGGGCGGCACGGGCGGCGTTGATCCGGGTGGCGACCGCCGAGTCCGATACGAGGCGCCCTTCCCAGACGGTGGCGATCAGCTCGTCCCTGCCGACGACACGATCGCGGTTGCGGATCAGGTAGACGAGCAGGTCGAAGACCTTGGGCTCGAGCACGACCGGATGGCTGCCGCGAAAGAGCTCGCGGCGGTCGGGATCCAGCGCGAAGTCCTCGAACAAGTGACGCACGTCGCAATCCGAGCGGAGGGGAGCCGGTTGAGGAGCGCGTGGCGACGATAGCATGGCTACTGCAGCCGAAAAACAAGGAACTCGTAAAGCCAGGGTAAGGACTCCGGCAAGCCGACGGCGGCGGCGCTCGGCATGCTGACGGCACGGCGCTGGATTGCCGATGTCTATCGGCAAGCCGCCTCTGAATCGGGAGCACAGCCATGACGATCCAACCCGTCGCCACGAGGGGCGCCCTGTGGGCGAGCATCCTTCTTTCCACCGTGGCCGCCGCGCCGTTCGTGCCGTCGCCGGCAGCGGCGCAGGAACGCTACAGCGTCAAGCCGGTCGTGGAAATGAAGCTCAAGCAGCTTCCGCCCGGCCCCCTGTTCTGGCGCATCGAGAACTTCCCCACCCTTGCCCAGGCGCAGGGTGCGGCGGGCGGATTCCGCTGGAACCCGAATTCGGTGGCCTACGAAGGATCCCCCGCGCTCGCCGCAGAGATTGCGGGCAAGGTGTGGCTCTTCACGCTGGGATCCGCCGGAGGCGCGACGCCGGGCGGCAGCAAGGTCGCGGAGATCGGCCCGGTAACGGCCATTAACGCGCCGGAATACCTGCTGCGTGTGAATCACGGTTCCGGACCGCCGGGCTCCAGGACGCCGAGGCACTCGCATCCCGGCTCTGAAGTCTTCTACGTCGTTGCCGGCCGGCTGGGCCAGAAGACGCCTAACGGCGAGCACTACGCCGACGCGGGCCAGACCATGAACGGTCACGCGCCGGACACGCCGATGGAGGTCTTCAACGACGGGGACACCGAGTTGACGGCCCTGATCATGTTCGTGGTCGATGCCACCCGGCCGTTCTCGGTGCCGGCGAAGCTGCCTTAGGGCGCGAGCGACTGTCAGGGGACGACGTCCTCCGCGGCTGCGCATCAGGCCGCGAGACGGTGCAGGTAGGCGTCATGATCCGCCAGGAACGCGCGCAGGCGGTCGGCATAGTCGGCCGGTGCCGCATCACGCACGCTCGGGCGCGCCGCCAGCGCGCGACGCCAGGCCAGCACCTTCGGCGTCCTGCTGAAGATGTCGTGATCGATGAGCGCATCGAACACGTCGAAGTAACGGAACACCGGCCCGAAGGCAGCGTCCACCAGGCAGAAGCGGTCACCGGCGAAGAACGGCCCGTCGCCGAGGCTCTCTTCGATCCGCTCGAACTTGGCCTTCAACGCCGCTGCCTTCAACCCGACCGTAGCCACGTCCTTCGCCGTCTCGAAGCCCCAGAGGTCCGCGAGGATGGCGGAACCGAACTCGATCCAGGCGCGATGTCGTGCGCGCTGCAGCGGATCGGCCGGATGCAGCGGATGCGGCTGCGTATCCTCCAGGTACTCGCAGATCACGGCCGACTCGAAGATGACGGCGTCGTCATCCACCTGCAGGAGCGGCACCTTGCCGAGCGGCGAGAGCTGCCTGAACCAGTCGGGCTTCGCCGAGAGGTCGACGTAGACCCGGTCGAACGGCACGCCCTTCTCGGCGAGCGCGATCGCGGCACGCTGGACGTAGGGGCAGAGGTGATGGCTGACGAGGGTGAGCTTGGGCATGGCGATACTCCGTGACGAAGAGGGCGGCGTCGCCGCCAGGTGACGGAGCGATTCTCGGCTGATAGTCTTCGCAAGCGAATACGGTGAACAGGAAAGCCCAGCTTGCGCTCGACGCCAGGATCCAACGACTCCGTCGGCCGCGACAGCCTGATCGGCCTGGAGGACCTGCGGCTCGTCCGCGCGATCGGCGAGGCCGGCACGCTCGCCGGCGCGGCACGAGGCCTGGGTGTCGACCATTCCACTGCCTTCCGCCGCCTCGGCGCCCTGGAGAAGCGGCTGGGCGTGCGCCTCTTCGAGCGCGCCCGCGACGGCTACACGCCGACGCCGGCGGGCGAGGCTGCCATCGCCACCGCGTCATCGATGCTGGAGAGCCTCGTCACGCTGGAGCGCCAGCTCGCCGGCGAGGACCTGCGCCCCTCGGGCGTCGTGCGCATCACGACCACCGATACGCTGGTGGACTTCATCGCGCCCGGCCTGGCCGCCTTCTACGCAGCCCACCCGGAGATCACGCTGGAGCTCGTCGCCGCCAATGCATTCTTCACGCTGACCAGGCGGGATGCGGACGTGGCGATCCGGCCGTCGCTCACGGTGCCTGACCATCTCGTCGGTCGACGACTGGCGACGATCGCGATGGCGCCCTATGCCGCGCCGGCCTACCTGGCCGATCGCGGTCGGACGCGTTCCTTCGATGCGCTCGATTGGCTGGGCCTCGATGAAAGCCTGGCGCATCTCGGCGCGTCCGCCTGGATGCGAAAGCACGTGCCGCCCGAGCGCGTGATCTTCCGGAGCAGCTCGCTCCTCGCATTGCAGGCAGCGGCAAGGGCGGGGCACGGGGTGGCGCCGCTCCCTTGCTACATGGGCGATGCGGATCCGGGGCTTTCGCGCCTGGGTTCGGTCATCGTCGAGATGGCGTCCGCGCTCTGGCTGCTCACGCATCCGGACCTGCGGCGGGTCGCTCGCATCCGGGCGTTCCTGGACTTCATGGCGCCTTGGCTCGAGGAGCGGCGGGCGCTGCTGGAAGGGCAATAGCCTCTGCGCCCGGCAGCCCCCTACAGGGCCGACGTGGTGCGCAACTTCTTCGAGAACCTGTTGCCGGACAACCGGATCATCCGCGACCGGCTGACGCCACGCCGCCAGGCGCCTGAAGCAAGAAGCCTACCTCTGGATCCCTCGGATCGAGACCGGGGAAGGGATCGCGCGCCGGATGCCTGATGCGCGGTCAGGCCTGCTCGAGGCTCGACACCTCGTTGGTCAGCGTCGTGCGGCGCATGTCGCGAACCTCATGGGAGCGGAACGGCCGGGCTCGGTGCATCGTCACCCGGTTGTCCCACATGACGAGGTCCCAGGGCTGCCAGACGTGGGTGTAGACGAACCGGCGCTGGGTCGCATGCTCGTTGAGATCGCGCAGGAAGGCCCGCGCCTCCGGGATCGGCCAACCTTCGATCGCCCCGGCGTGGCTGGACAGATAGAGCGACAGTCGACCGGTCCGCGGATGCCGCCGGACAAGCCGCTGGCGAACGGGTGTCCACTTCGCACGCTCGGCCTCGGTGAAATCCTCGAAGCCAAGGACGCCCCTCGAGTAGATCTGGCTGTGGAGGCAGATGAGATCCTGGACCTCGAGCCGGGTCTCGTCGTCCAACGCGTCGTAGGCCGCGCGCATGTCGGCGAACTCGGTGTTGCCGCCGGCCGCTGGGATACGGCGGGCCGAGAGCAGCGAGAACTTCGCCGGGACTTCCTTGAACGAGCTGTCGGAATGCCACAGGCGATTGCCGAGGCTGAAGAGGCGCGCCCGGTCGTCGCGCGGCAACACCTCGCCGTGCCGGTCCAGGTTCGAGATGTCGTTCAGCTCCATCGGCAGGCGCCGATCCTTCACCTCGCCGATGTCGCCGGTGGCGAGCTCGAGCGGGCCCAGTTGGCGACTGAAGGCCACCTGCTGCGCATCGTCGAGATGCTGGTCGCGGAACACGAGCACGCCGTATCGGTCGATCGCCGCGAGGATCGCGTCCACCTCGTCGTCCGTCAGCGTCCGGGTCAGGTCGATGCCGTGCATCACGGCGGCGAACTCCGGCTGGCCCTCCCTGTCGATCGGCTCGGCATGCGGCGCGATGGCGGGCCCGGCGTGGCGTGTTCCGGTTGCTTGCTTCATGGTTCGTCTTGCGGGGGACTGTACGCGCGAGGGTACGTCCTGCCCGCGGGAGTTGCAACTCGTGGGCGCGAGCGCCCAGGAGACCGGCGACGTGCCTGGCCAGTGTTCCTGGGCGTCGCGCACCCGGCGGGGGGGAGCCGCGGGATTACTCCCTGGTTACCAACCGCCGATCGAGTGACGCAACGCCGATACCGCCCCGGCCGACACTGCCAGCTCACCCACCGATCTGCGTCCTGACGACGCGCCTGCGGAATGGGTGTGGCGACTCTGTACTGACACGAAGGTTGGCATCATGAAGTTGATCAAGGCCGTCACCGGCAATGCGTTGGTGCTGGCAACGCTCGTCATCCTCCTCGCGGGAGGAATCCTCGCCACGCAGGCGAGCCCAGGCGCGGCAAACGCCTCCTCCGCCAGGCTTTCATCTGCAGCGATCGCCCCCGTCCCGCCTCCCGGCGGGGGGTCAGCCACGGCTGCAGCCGCCGTCTCCGAGCTGGCCGACGAGGTCCTGCCCCGCGGCCCCGGCTGGATGAGAGTTCCGCGCGGCAGGCTGGTCGACGTGTTGCATTGAAGCGCGGCGAGCGACGCGCGAACCGTGCGATCCAAGCGCGAGAGAGCGATGAGCATGCGTCTCGGATCAGGGGCCTGGGTGCTGGCCGGCCTGCTGGCCGCGCACGCCGCCCTGCTCGCGGCGGGACAAGCCGGGCAGCCGCCCGATGACGCCCGTCTTCCCCGAAGCCTGCTCGAGACGGGTCTCTACCGGGCCGGCTCCTCTACCGAGATCCGCCCGGACGTTCACCCGTTCGCGCCGCAGTACCCGTTGTGGTCGGACGGCGCCGAGAAGCGCCGATGGCTGCACCTGCCACCCGGCACCTGGATCGACGCATCGCGACCCGATGCCTGGGCGTTTCCGGCGGGCACTCGCCTCTGGAAAGAGTTCGCGCACGGTGGCAGGCGGATCGAGACCCGCTTCATCCAGCGTCGCGCCGATGGAGAGTGGGTCTACGCCAGCTATCTCTGGAACGCCGAAGGCAGCGATGCGCTGCTGGCATCGGCCAAGGGTGTGGTGCTCGAGATGCCCGACGCTTCTACCCAACGATACGAGGTGCCCTCGCGGGCCGATTGCCTGGTGTGCCATGAGGGGGCAGCGGTTCCGGTGCTTGGCGCGAGTGCCGTGCAGTTGTCACGGGCGGCCGGCTCGAGCGACGCGGGCGCCGGCGAGCCGGGTTCATCCGACGAACCGAATGCGGACCTGAAAGCCCTGGTCGATCGCGGCCTGTTGCGCAACCTGCCGGCGGCCTGGCTCGAGGAGCCCCCCGTGATAGCGGCAGCCTCGCCCACCGAGCGCAGCGTGCTCGGCTACCTCCACGGCAACTGCGGCCACTGCCACAACCACGACGGCGCCCCCGCCGCGGTAGGCGTGCGGCTCGCGCAATCGGCCGAGCATCCCGAAGTCGCCCGGCGTCGGGTCCTCGAATCCGTCGTCAATGCGCGCAGCCGCTTCCGCCCGCCCGGCATGCACGCCGATGCCCGCATCATCGCGCCGGGGGACCCGGAAGCCAGCGTGATCCTGCGGCGGATGCAGTCCCGCAACCCGCTGGCGCAGATGCCGCCGCTCGGCACCCTCGCTGCCGATCG
>JAEWGX010000127.1 GCA_023388075.1 Pseudomonadota bacterium | reverse complement strand
CGGCGACGGCTGGGGCGCCGCCGCGCCGCCGGCACGCGCTGCCGCTGCCGCGCCCTTCTGCCGCGACTTGCCGGAATCGTCCACGTAGCGCAGATAGTCGATTCCGGAGAACACGTGCTGGCACACGCCGCAGCGGACCAGCCCCCGCCGCAGCTTGAGCTGGTCAGGGATGACCTTGAAGCTCGTCTTGCACTGCGGGCAGGTGGTCGCTAGCGCCATGGCGGTATCTTACTTCCCCGGTGAGGCACGCGGATGCGTCCGGTTCGACGCGGCTGGGTCCGGTTCGTCCCCGGGACCGGGGCCGGCCCGGTCCGCCCTCCGCGGGCGCCAAGGAGGCTCGGGGCGGACCGGCGCTTCATTGGGCAAAACGGTGCGCGCCGGCACGCCGACCGACCAGGCAGACCCAGCCATCGCGGCTGCGCCAGGGCGCGACCGGTACGCCGTGGCGATAGCAGTCGGCCACCTCGTCGGCCTGCCGCTCCAGGACGCCTGCGAGCACCAGCGAGCCCCCCGGCGCGACGAGCGACGAGAGCAGCGGCGCGAGCAGTTTGAGCGGATTGGAGAGGATGTTGGCGAGCACGACGTCGGCCGGGGGCGGTGGCGGGGTCGCGCTCGAGGCGATGTCGATCGCCACGCCGTTGGCCCGCGCATTCTCGGCGGCGCTCGCGAGCGCCTGCGGATCGATGTCGCGGCCGCTCACCTCGGCGGCGCCCAGGCGCGCTGCCGCGATCGCCAGGATGCCGGAGCCGCAGCCGTAGTCGATCACCCGCTTGCCGGCGAGCTCGGCCGCATCCAGCCACTCCAGGCACAGGTGCGTCGTCGGATGGCTGCCGGTGCCGAAGGCGACGCCCGGGTCGATCACGATCGGCACGCGATCGTCGTCGCTGCCGCCCGCTTCCTCGAGCCGCCAGCTTGGCAGAACAAGCAGTCGCCGGCCCACCGGCATCGCCTCGAACTGCGACTGGGTGGCGCTGACCCAGTCGCGATCGGCGACCTGGCTCACCGCGACGATCGGGGCGGCGGGACGGCCGAGCTCCTGCGCGACGCGGGAGACGAACCCTGCCGGGTCGACGCGACCCTCGAGCAGGATGCCGAGTCGGGTGTGCCGCCAGCCGAAGCGCGGCCCGGCTTCGGCCGCGACCGGCGCGCCCGGTGGCGCCGGCTCGCCGAACTGTGGCTGCTCGTCCGCAGAGTCGGCATCGGCGTCCTCGGCCTGCACCGACAGGGCGCCCGCCTCGAGGCTGGCGTCAGCCCAGGCTTCCGCCTCGTCGCGGGCCACCAGGATCGTCGCTTCGATCCAGTGCTGCGTCATCGCCGCTGAGCGAGCAGCTTTTCCAGGTAGTGGATGGAGGTCCCGCCGGCGACGAAGCGCGAGTCCATCAGCAGCTCGCGGTGCAGCGGGATGTTGGTGTGGATGCCCTCGACGATCATCTCGGAGAGCGCGATCTGCATTCGCCGCAGCGCCTGCTCGCGGGTATCGCCGTAGCAGATCACCTTGCCGATCATTGAATCGTAGTAGGGCGGCACGAAGTAGCCGTTGTAGGCGTGCGAGTCCACCCGCGTCCCGGGGCCTCCCGGCGAATGCCAGTTGGTGATCCGCCCGGCCGAGGGCGTGAACTTGTACGGGTCCTCCGCGTTGATGCGGCACTCGATCGCGTGCCCGCGCAGGTCGACGTCGCGCTGCTTGAGGCGCAGCGGCTCGCCGCAGGCGATGCGGATCTGCTCCTGCACGATGTCCACCCCGGTGATCATCTCGGTGACCGGATGCTCCACCTGCACACGGGTGTTCATCTCGATGAAGAAGAACTCCCCGTTCTCGTAGAGGAACTCGAAGGTGCCGGCGCCGCGGTAGCCGATCTTGCGGCAGGCATCGACGCAGCGCGCGCCCATCTTGTCGATGAGGCGGCGCGCGATCCCGGGAGCAGGCGCCTCCTCCATGATCTTCTGGTGCCGCCGCTGCATCGAGCAGTCGCGCTCGCCGAGGTGGATGGCGTTGCGATGCTCGTCGGCGAGCACCTGGATCTCGATGTGGCGCGGGTTCTCCAGGAACCGCTCCATGTAGACCATCGGATTGTGAAACGCCGACTGCGCCTCGTTGCGCGTCATGGCCACCGCGTTCAGCAGCGCCGCCTCGGTATGGACCACGCGCATGCCGCGGCCGCCGCCGCCGCCGGCCGCCTTGATGATCACCGGATAGCCGACGTTGCGCGCGATCGCGATGATCTCCTTGGGGTCCTCGGGCAGCGCGCCGTCCGAGCCGGGCACCACCGGCACCCCGGCCTTCTTCATCGCTTCCTTGGCGGACACCTTGTCGCCCATCAGGCGGATCGAGTCCGGGCGCGGGCCGATGAAGACGAAGCCGCTGCGCTCCACGCGCTCGGCGAAATCGGCGTTCTCCGAGAGGAAGCCGTAGCCGGGATGGATCGCCTCGGCATCGGTCACCTCGGCCGCGCTGATGATGGCCGGGATGTTCAGGTAGCTGTCGCGGGAGGGGGCGGGGCCGATGCAGACCGACTCGTCCGCGAGCCGGACATACTTGGCCTCGGTGTCGGCTTCGGAATGGACCACGACGGTCCGGATGCCCAGCTCCCGGCAGGCGCGCTGCACACGCAGGGCGATCTCGCCACGGTTGGCGATCAGGATCTTCTCGAACATGGGCAACGGGTCTACTCGACCACGAAGAGGGGCTGGCCGTACTCGATCGGCTGGCCGTTCTCCACCAGGATCTCCTTGACCGTGCCGGCGTACTCGGATTCGATCTCGTTCATCAGCTTCATCGCTTCGATGATGCACAGGGTGTCGCCGATCTTCACCTGGCTGCCGATGGAGACGAACGGGTCGCTCTCGGGGTTGGGCGCGCGGTAGAACGTGCCGACCATCGGCGACTTCACCACGTTGCCCGTGGGTGCGGGCCGCGCGGGCTCGCCGGCGGCGGCAATGCCCGGGATCGTCGGCGCGGGCGGCGCGGCCACCGGCGCGGGCGCCATCGGCGGCGGTTGGTACGCCACGGGCGCTGCGACCGGCGGCGCCTTGACGATCCGGACCTTGCCTTCGGCCTCGGTGATCTCGAGCTCGGAGATCCCCGATTCGGCAACCAGGTCCACCAGCGTCTTCAGTTTGCGCAGATCCATTGCTTGAGCCTTTTGTTTGTCTGGTTCAGGTGCGGGCTCGTCACGCGCCGGGCACCGCCCGGTCGAGCCGCGACAGCGCGAAGCCGAGCGCCGCTTCGTAGCCGTACGGTCCCATTCCCGCGATCACCGCTTCGGCCAGGTCCGAGAAGTACGAGTGGTGGCGGAACGGCTCGCGCCGGTGCACGTTGGAGAGATGGACCTCCACGAACGGCAGCGCCAATGCCGCGAGCGCGTCGCGTACCGCGACGCTGGTATGCGTGAAGGCGGCCGGGTTGATGATGACGAAGCCTACCTCCGTGTCGCGGGCCGCGTGGATGCGGTCCACCAGCACCCCTTCGTGATTGGTCTGGAAGGTTTCCAGTCCGACGCCCGCGGCGGTCGCGATGCTCCGCAGGCGCTCGTCGATTCCCGCCAGGGTCGCGCTGCCGTAGATGCCCGGCTCCCGGGTACCCAGCAGATTGAGGTTGGGGCCGTGGAGCACGAGGACGGCGCTCTTCCTGGCAACCTTCCCGGCAAGTCTCCCAGCAGATTGATTCGGCGCAGAAGGGGCCAAGATCGAAGCCGCTCAATGCAAATCGGCGGATTTTATCACTTCACGCAGTGAATCGATCGAGACTCGTCCCAGAATCTTCGTCTTGACCCGCCCGGTCGGGTCGATTACCACGGTGTAGGGCAGCGCGCCCGCCTGATTGCCGAACCGCGCGGCGAGGAAGGCGCCGGTGGCATTGGCAACCACCAGCGGATAGCTCACCGGCAGCTTCTCGGCGAACCGGGCGATCGAATCCGGGTTGTCCACGCCGATGCCGACGAAGCGCGTCCCGCTTGCCTGTACCTCGGTGGCAAGCGCCGAGAGCTCGGGCATCTCCTCGACGCAGGGGGCGCACCAGGTCGCCCAGAAGTTCGCCACCACCTGGTGGCCGCGCAGCGATTCGAAGCGGAAGACCTCGCCGCGCGAATCCGGCAGCGTCTGCTGGAACAGGATCGACACGGCCTGCGCCTCCGCGCGCCGCTCGTCCTCCCGGGCGGCGCGCCGCTGCCACGAGAAGGCGCCACCGGCCGCGGCCGCGACACCCGCCAGTCCCACCAGCACCCCTCGGCGAGTCGGCTTCATCGCGGACCCCCCGACCGCCGGACCGGTCCCGTCGGACAGCCTCCTCGATCGCGTGCGCTCATCGCTCGGGCGATCCCGCACCGGCGTCCACCAGCTCCTGCACCGCGCGCAGGTTGCCGCGTTCGGCGAGGAGGGCCAGGTTGCAGCCGTTGCCGGCGCCGCCGCGCTGGCGCTTCAGCGCGCCGCGCAGGTCGTCGTAGCTGTAGACCGAGACCAGGATGGGGAGGTCTCGCTCCCACCAGAAACTGAGCGCCGGCACGTCGTCGCGGCCGGCGAAGTGCGCGATCTCGGAGACGTGGTAGTCGATGCCTTCGTTCAACAGGTGGATCTCCAGCTCCTTGGCATCGTCGGTGAAGACCTGCAGGTGGATCGGCGCGTGTGCCGCCACGATGCCCTTCCACACGGAGCCGCAGAGATAGGGATTGAAGGGCTCGAGGCGCTGCATCCAGTGCAGCGCGGCCCGCCGGTAGCGGCGCACGCGCTCGTCGTGACCGTTGTCGAAGAGCCGCAGGTGCTCCAGCAGGAACTGGTCGACCGCGTCGTTGTCGGGCAGCATGGATGCGCTCACGTGGCCGTCGCCGAAGAGCTGGCGGGCCGCCTTGCGCTTCGCGGTCTGGTAGTCGAGGCCGCTGTCGGCGATCATCTGCGCCGCCACGGCGGCGATCTCCGCGCGCCTTGGGTCCATCTGCAATCCATTGGTCGGTACGTCCGTGCGGGCAGTTTAGCGGATCGGTAGAATTCCCCGATGCATATACACATACTGGGCATCTGCGGCACGTTCATGGGCGGCATCGCCGCCATCGCGAAGGAGGCCGGCCATCGGGTGACCGGCTGCGACGCGAACGTGTATCCGCCGATGAGCGATCAGTTGCGCGCGCTCGGCATCGAGCTGGTCGAAGGCTACGGCGCCGACCAGATGGCGATCCGTCCGGACATCTGGCTGGTCGGCAACGTGGTCACGCGCGGCAATCCGCTGATGGAAGCCATCCTGGACGCCGGCGAGCGCTACCAGTCCGGGCCGCAGTGGCTTGCCGAGCAGGTGCTCGCCTCGCGTTGGGTGCTCGCCGTCGCCGGCACGCACGGCAAGACCACCACGGCGTCGCTGCTCGCGTGGATACTGGACGAGGCGGGGCTGCGCCCCGGCTTCCTGATCGGCGGCGTCGCGAGCAACTTCGATGTGTCCGCGCGCCTGGGCGCCGGCCGGTACTTCGTGATCGAGGCGGACGAGTACGACACCGCGTTCTTCGACAAGCGCTCCAAGTTCGTCCACTACCGTCCGCGCACCGCCATTCTCAACAACCTCGAGTTCGACCACGCGGACATCTTCCGCGACCTCGAGGCCATCGAGACCCAGTTCCACCACCTGGTGCGCACGGTGCCGCGCAGCGGCAAGGTGATCTACGAAGCCACCCAGGCGTCGCTCGAGCGCGTGCTGGCTCGCGGCTGCTGGAGCGAGACCGAGCCGCTCGGCGGCCCGGAGGGCTGGCGCGCCGAGCGCGTGGTCGAGGAGGCCGATGCCACCGAATTTATGCTGATGCATGGCGTGCGGCCGGTGGGCGTGTGCCGGCTGCCGCTTGCCGGCGCCCACAATCGGTCCAACGCGATCGCCGCGATGGTGGCGGCCGCCCACGTCGGCGTGGACTTCACACAGTCGATCGCGGCGCTCTCGCGCTTCGGCGGGGTGCGTCGCCGGCTGGAGGTGCGCGGCAGCGTGCGCGGGGTGACCGTCATCGACGACTTCGCCCATCATCCCACCGCGATCGGCACCACGATCGCCGGGCTGCGCGATCGCATGGCCGCTGTCGCGCGGGATGGCTCCGTCGGTGGCGCCGGCCGGCAGGCACGCCTGCTCGCGGTCATCGAGCCGCGCTCCAACACGATGAAGCTCGGCGCGATGAAGGCGCTGCTCGCGGACAGCCTCGCCGGCGCCGACCTGGTCTACTGCCATGCCGGCGGGATCGACTGGGACGCGTCCGAGGCGCTTGCCCCGCTCGGGCTGCGCGCGCAGGTGCTGACGGACGTGGATGCGGTGGTCGCCGCGGTGGTACGCGACGCGCGCGAGGGCGACCAGGTGCTGGTGATGAGCAACGGTGGCTTCGGCGGCATCCACGGCAAGCTGCTCGCCGCGCTGGGCGAAGCGCCGGCGGGAATCGACGCCGCCGGCAGCGCGCTGGCGCGGAACGAGGCGCCGGCGCGCCCGCTGCCGACCGTATCTTGAGCGCTTCCCTCGCAGGCCCGGACACGGCAGCGCGGCTGCTCTACATCCACGGCTTTCGCTCCTCGTCGCGATCCTTCAAGGCGGGCCTGCTGCGCGAGCGCCTCGCCGCGCTCGGCCTCGAGCGGGCGTTCGTCGCGCCCGACCTGCCGCACGAGCCGGACCGGGCCATGGCCGCGATCATGGACTTGCAGCCCCAGCCCCGGGACACGCTGGTGGGCAGTTCGCTCGGCGGCTTCTACGCCACCTGGGTGGCCGAGCAGGCCGGTTGCCGCGCGGTGCTGCTCAACCCGGCGATGCATCCGGCCCGCGACCTCGCCGGCCATGTCGGTCCGCAGACCGGCTTCCACGACGGCAAGCCGTTCGTCTTCGAGGCGGCCTGGCTCGGGCAGTTGCGCCGCTACGAGGTGCCTGCGATCACCCGGCCGGAGCGCTATTTCCTCGTCGCCGCCAAGGGGGACGAGCTGCTCGACTGGCGCGAGATGGTCGCCGCCTTCCCCGGCGCGCGTATTCGCGTGCTGGAGGGCGGCGACCACGGCCTCTCGGACTTCCAGGAGCACCTCGACGAGGTGCTTGCGTTCGCTCGACTTCGGGACAGTTGACCATGCGATTGAAAGACAGGGTGGCCGTGATCACCGGCTCGGCCGGCGGCATCGGGCTCGCGACGGCATGCCGATTCGCGGCCGAAGGCGCCAGGGTGGTGCTCGCCGACGTGAAGGAGACGGCGCTCGAAGCGGCGCGCGAACGTGTCCTTGCCGCCGCGCCGCAGGCGCAGGTGCAGCCGATCGTCATGGACGTGACCCGTGCGGAAAGCGTCAGGTCGATGGTCGACGCCGTCATCGCCCGCTTCGGCCGCATCGATTGCCTGGTGAACAACGCCGGCATCACCGCCGATGCGCGGCTGGTCAAGATGACGGACCAGCAGTTCGACCGCGTGATCGCGGTCAACCTCAAGGGCGTCTACACCTGCACCCAGGCGGTGGCCGATCCGATGATCCGCCAGGGCAGCGGCGCGATCATCAACGCGTCGTCGGTGGTGGGGCTCTATGGCAACTTCGGGCAGACCAACTATGCGGCGACCAAGGCCGGCGTGATCGGCTTCACCAAGACCTGGGCGCGGGAGCTGGGCCCCAAGGGCATCCGCGTGAACGCCGTCTGCCCCGGATTCGTCCGCACGCCGATCCTGGAGACCATCCCACCGCAGGTCATCGAGAAGATGATCGAGAAGGTGCCGCTGGGCCGCCTGGGCGATCCCGCGGAGATCGCCTCGGTCTACGCCTTCCTTGCTTCGGACGACGCTTCCTACCTGAATGGCGCCGTGATCGAGGTCTCCGGCGGGATCCAGCTGTAGGACGCGCCGGCCGTCGGAGCCTCCGGGCCGGACCGGAGGCGGCGGATATAATCATCGACCCGCCGCTCCCGGGATCGACCCCGGGCCGATCCTTCGGGCCAACCGTGGTTTCCGTTCCCCGATGTCCAGCCAGAACGTCCTTTTCGAAGAGGCCGGCCAGTTCAAGACCGGCACCGTCCTGCAGGACAGCGGCGCGAGCCTCCAGGTCGAGCTCGCCTCCGGCAAGCGCACGAAGGTGAAGCTGGCCTCGGTGATGCTGCGCTTCACCGAGCCGGATCCGTCGACCTTCATGGCCGAGGCGCTCGCCGCGGCGGACGAGATCGACATCGACTTCCTCTGGGAATGCGCGCCGCAGGAGGAGTTCGATTTCCTCTCGCTCGCGGACGAGTACTACGGCCGCGAGCGCACGGTCGTGCAGTCGGCCGCGCTGCTGATGAAGCTGCACGGCGCGCCGGTCTATTTCTACCGCAAGGGCAAGGGCCGCTACCGGCCGGCGCAGCCGGATACGCTCAAGGCGGCACTCGCCGCGCTCGAGCGCAAGCGCCGCCAGGAAGCCGAGATCGCCCGTCTCGCGGACGAGCTCGCAGCCGGCGAGCTGCCGCCGGAGATCGCCGAGCGCGCGGCGGACCTGCTCGCCCAGGCCGACAAGCAGTCGGTGCCGTACCGCGCCCTGGACGCCGCCTGCCAGCGCACCGGTCTCTCGCCCGAGCGCCTGCTCCTCAAGGTCGGCGCGGTATCGAGCCCGCGGCTGGTGCACGTGTGCCGCTTCGAGCGGCTGCACTTTCCGCGCGGCACCGACTTTCCCGAGTCGCTCACGCAGGACTTCGTCGCCCCGGACCTGTCAGGGCTGCCCGAGGCGGGCGTGCAGGCGTTCTCGGTGGACGACGAGACCACCACGGAGATCGACGACTGCCTCTCGATGCAGGCCCTGCCCAATGGACGGCTGCGGCTGGGCGTGCACATCGCGGTGCCGGCGCTCGGCATCCGCGCCGGCGATCCGCTCGACAAGGTGGCCCGCGAGCGCATGACCACGGTCTACAGTCCGGGCAGCAAGATCACCATGCTTCCGGAGCCGGTGGTGCGGGCCTATTCGCTGGATGCCGGCACGGAGCGGCCGGCGCTGTCGCTCTACGTCGACGTGGACCCGGGCAACATGCAGGTGCTCGAGCAGTTCTCGCGCGTGGATCGGATCCGGGTGGCCACCAACCTGCGCCATGGCGAGTTCGAGGGCTACGACGACGAGGCCCGCTTCGAGCGCGGCGACCTGGCCGGCCTGCCGCATGCGGAGGCCTTCGCGGCGCTCTGGCGCTTCACCGTCGCGCAGAGCGCCGAGCGCGACCGGGTGCGCGGCAAGCCCGAGCTGCGCGCCCGGGCGGACTTCAGCTTCTTCGTCGTGGGCGACCAGGTGGAGATTCGCCGGCGCCGGCGCGACGCGCCGGTGGATCGCATCGTGGCCGAGATGGCGATACTCGCCAACAGCCTGTGGGGCAAGCTGCTCGCCGACCACGGCGTCTCCGGCCTCTACCGCTCGCAGGCGGTGGGCCGCGTGAAGATGTCCACCCATGCGCTGGAGCACCAGGGGCTCGGCGTTGCCCAGTACGCCTGGTGCACCTCGCCGCTGCGCCGCTATGTGGACCTGGTCAACCAGATGCAGCTCGTCGCGGTGCTGGGCGGCGAGGCGCCGGCCTTCGAGCGCAACGACACCGACCTCTTCGCGATCCTCTCCGCGTTCGAGTCGCGCTACGCCAGCGTGAGCGAGTACCAGCAGACGATGGAGCGGTACTGGTGCCTGCGGTGGGTGGCGCAGCAGCCGCGCAGGCGCCTGGAGGCGGTGGGGATCCGCGACGAGACCGTGCGGCTTGCCGAGGCGCCCCTGTACTTCCGTGTGTCCGGGTGTCCGCCGCTCGTAGCCGGACAGCGGTTGCTGGTCGACGTGCTGGACTGGGACGAGTTGGATCTCACGATTCAGGCGCGCGCCGCGCAGCTGCTCGGGGATCCGGGCAGCGCCGAGTCGGTCGGGTCCGAGGCGATCGCCGAGCCGGGCGTCCTGCTCGACGAGCTCGAGTCCGAGCCGGTGCAGGTCGGGCAGCTCGGTGCCGGGAACGGCGACGGGGACGGCGACGGGGACGGGCACGCGCAGCACATCGGAGTGGTTCAGCCAATGGGAACGGAGTCTTCGGGGCCATGACCGGCGGGAAGGTCGGGTCGGGGCCGCAGGCCGGGCCGCCGGAAGTGCGCGGGGCGCCAGCGCGCGCCGCCGCCGGGGCGATGGCGATCGGCGTGGTCGACTGGGCGCGGCAGGCCTGGGCCCGCAAGGACCCGCTCGCGATCGGCTTCGCCATCTCGCTCGTCCTGCACCTGGGCCTGATGATGGTGCGCTTCGCGCCGCCGGACCCGATCCGCTTCATCCCCAGCGAATCCCAGCTCGAGGTGGTGCTGGTCAACGCGAAGACGAAGGAGGCGCCGCTCGCCCCGGAAGTGCTCGCGCAGGTGAACATGGAAGGCGGCGGAGACCGCGACAGCGGCCGCGCCCGCTCGCCGCTGCCCGCGGAAAGCAAGGCCGAGGACGGCGAGGCATTGCAGGCGCAGCAGGCACGGGTGCGGCAGCTCGAGGAGCAGCAGCGCCAGCTCCTCGCGATGGCGCAGGGGAGGGACCCGGCGCCGCAGGCTCCGCCCGCGCCGCGGGAGGAGGCCGCCGCCGACGAGCCGAATGCGGACGAGACCAAGACCCAGATCGCCCGCCTGCAGGCCCAGATCGATCGCCAGATCGAGGACTACAACAAGCGGCCGCGCCGCCTCACCTACGGCGTCAATGCCGTCGGCGTGAACTACGCGCGCTACGTCGATGCCTGGGCGGACACGATCGAGCGCATCGGCACCGATCGCTTCCCGAAGGAGGCCCGGGGCCGGATGTACGATTCGCTGATCATCACGGTGGAGATCGACCGGTTCGGCAACGTGGTTGACGTGCTGGTCAACAAGAAGTCCCGCTACGAGGCGCTCAACCGGGTGATCAAGCAGATCGTCTACGCCGGCGCGCCGTACGCGCCCTTCACCGACGAGATGCGCAAGGACGGCGACATCCTGCAGATCGTCCGGACCTGGACCTTCACCAACGATGCGCTGAAGACGCGGTCCGTCGCGAGATGAGCGTCCCCGTGGCGGACCGCTACCTGGTGGTGGGCAATCCCATCGGCCACAGTCGCTCGCCGGAGATCCACGCGGCCTTCGCGCGCGAGACCGGGCAGGCGATCCGTTACGAGCGGCTGCTCGTGCCGACCGAGCCGCCCGAGGCGTTCGACCGCGCGGTGCGCGACTTCGCGGCCGCGGGCGGCCGGGGGCTCAACGTGACCCTGCCGTTCAAGGAACGGGCCTTCGCGTGCGCCCGCAGCCACGGCACGGCCGCGCGCCTGGCCGGGGCGGTGAACACGCTCTCGCTGCGAAGCGACGGCATTCATGGCGACAACACCGACGGGCCGGGGCTCGTGACGGATCTGCGCGACCGGCTCGGTCTCGACCTGCGCGGCCGCACGGTCCTGCTGCTCGGTGCCGGGGGCGCCGCCCGCGGCGTGGTGGTCGCGCTGCTCGAGGCCGGCGTGGCGGCGCTCGCCGTCGCCAACCGCACGCGGGCCCGCGCCGAGGCGCTAGCCGCGCACTTCAACGGCGCGGAGGTGCTGCGCGCCGCGGGCCTGCCGCTGCTGCAGGCGACGTCCCTCGAGGACGCCCCCCGCGCCGAGATCATCATCAACACCACGTCGATAGGCGTGGTCTCAACGGAACGCCGGGCCGCCCCAAGTTCCGTTGAACCCCCTCGGGGGGCGGGCCGGGCGGGCCCGGCCCGGGGGGCCGTCTCAACGGAACGCCGGGCCGCCCCAAGTTCCGTTGAACCCCCTCGGGGGGCGGGCCGGGCCGCCCCGGCCCCGGGGGCCGTCTCCGCTGGCCTCGCGCTGCGTCGGGGCCTCTTCCGCGACTGCGAGCTCGCCTACGATTGCAGCTACGGCCCGCGCGAGAGCCTCTTCGTCACCGCGGCGCTTGCCGACGGCGCCCGCCGCGGGGCCGACGGGCTGGGCATGCTGGTGGAGCAGGCCGCGGAGAGTTTCCTTATCTGGCGCGGCGTGCGGCCTCGCACCGAACCGGTCTACCGGATGCTGCGCGCCGCGCTCGCCGCGCAGGGCCCGGCGGCCGGGAATGGCCGCTAGGACGCCGTTCGCCCCGCGCACGATCGGGCGCGCGCTGCTCGCCATCGTGCTCCTCGGGCTGGTGGCGCTGCTCGCGCTGCAGCTCTGGTATCTGGTGCACGTGATCGTCTGGCGCGACGTGAACCCGGCGTCGACCCGCTTCATGCGCGCGCAGCTTGCCGAGCTGCAGGCCCGCGATCCGGCGGCGAAGCTGCGGCACCGCTGGGTCGAGTACGGTCGCATCTCGACCCATCTCAAGCGGGCGGTGATCGCCGCGGAGGATTCGCGGTTCCCGCAGCACGACGGCGTCGACTGGAATGCGATCGAGCAGGCCTTCGAGCGCAACGCGAAGCGCGGCCGCATCGCCTTCGGCGGCTCGACCATCACCATGCAGCTAGCGAAGAACCTCTTCCTTTCCGGCGAACGCAGCTACCTGCGCAAGGCCCAGGAGCTGGTCATCGCCTGGATGCTCGAAGCGGCGATGGACAAGCGCCGCATCCTGGAGATCTATCTCAACGTCGCCGAATGGGGCGTCGGCGTGTTCGGGGCGGAGGCGGCGGCCCGGCACTACTTCGGTGTGTCCGCTGCACAACTGGGCCCCGGCCAGGCCGCGCGGCTCGCCGCGATGCTGCCGCGCCCACGCTACCATGACCGCAATCGCGGCAGCGCGGCGCTCTCACGGCGGGCGGCCATCGTGGAGCGCCGCATGCCGGCCGTCGAGGTGCCCTGAGTGACCGAGTCTTCATCCGCCCCGGGGGCGCCTGCCGCGCCCGCGCCACCCGATCCTCCCGCCGCGGACCGGCCGGACGATCCGATGCCGGCCGCACAGGAGGATTCCCCGCTCGAGATCCACGGGGTCCGGCCCAAGGACCCCGAGGAGGCCCAGCGCGCGCTCGGCGACGTGCAGGACCTGCTCCAGCGCTATGCCGCCGTGCGCGAGCAGGCGCGTCACGAGGCGCAGGGCGTCGACCAGGAGCGCGCCGAGATCGTCGAGCGCCTGAGCGAGGCGCAGTACCTCTCCCACCTGCGAGCGCGGGTGGAGCGGTTGCACCCGGCCGACGTCGCCTACGTCCTGGAGGCATTGCCGCCGGACGAGCGGCTGCTGGTATGGGACTCGGTGAAGGAGGAGGCGGACGGCGCCATCCTGCTGGAGGTGTCCGAGCCGGTCCGCGACTCCCTGATCGCGTCGATGAGCCGGGCGGACCTGGTCGCCGCGGTGAAGGGACTCGATGCCGACGACCTGGTCGACCTTGCCGACGCGCTGCCGCCCGAGGTGGTGGACGAGGTGCGGCGCCTCCTCTCCCCGCAGGAGCGCGAGCGGCTGCGCGCCGCCATGTCGTATCCGGAGGATACCGTCGGCGCCCGCATGGACTTCGACCTCGTCACCGTGCGCGAGGACGTGAAGCTCGAGGTCGTGCTGCGCTACCTGCGGCGCTTCGACGAGCTGCCGCAGCACACCGACCAGGTGTTCGTGGTGGACCGCTACGACAACCTGAAGGGGTCGCTTCCGATCGACCAGCTCCTCATCAACGAGCCCGACGCGCGGGTCGCGGAGGTGATGCGCCGCGACGTGCTGGCGCTGCGCGGGCTCGACGACGTCAGCGAGGCCGCGCAGGCCTTCGAGCGCTACGACCTCGTCTCCGCGCCGGTGGTGGATCCGCACGGCCACCTGATCGGGCGCCTCACCATCGACGAGGTGGTCGACATCATCCGGGAGGAGGGTGAGGCCGAGGTGCTCGGACAGGTCGGCCTGCGGGAAGAGGAAGACCTGTTCGCCTCCATCTGGCGATCGGCGCGCAACCGCTGGCTCTGGCTCGCGCTCAACCTGATCACCGCCTTCTTCGCGTCGCGGGTGATCGGCCTCTTCGACAACACGATCGAGCGGGTGGTCGCACTCGCCGCGCTCATGCCGATCGTGGCGGGGGTGGCGGGCAATTCCGGGAACCAGACCATGACGCTCGTCGTCAGGTCCCTCGCGCTCGGCCACGTCAACCGCGCCAACGTGCGGCGCCTGCTGCGCAAGGAGCTGGTGATCGCCGCGCTGAACGGCGTGGTCTGGGGCGGAGTCGCCGGCCTCTTCGCCTGGCTGCTCTACCGCGACAGCCCGTACGGATCGCTGCTCGGCCTGACCATGACGCTCGCCATCATGCTGAACCTTCTGATCGGCGCGCTGATCGGGGTGCTGGTGCCGCTGGGGCTGGAGCGGGCAGGGCGCGACCCGGCCATCGGCTCCTCGGTGCTGCTCACGTTCTCCACCGACAGCCTCGGGTTCCTGATCTTCCTCGGGCTGGCGACGATCTTCTTCTCGGGATAAGGGCGGCCGCGCGGCTAGTACAACCGGCAGTCGGACCGGGCTCCCGAGGTTCCTCCCGCGTGCGAGTCGGCCGATGCGACGATCAGGGCAGAGTTCCGTATGGTGTAGCTGGTGTAGCCAAGCGGATCCGAGAACTCGTGCATGATGTCGCCGTTGGCGAGGAAGGTCGACTTGATCGGATAGGGGCTTGGAACGGTGACGAGGCCGCCATAGGGCAGCTTGGCCGAGTCGAACGCGCGCTTGCGGAACTGCGCGTACTCGAAGCTGACCGAGGTGAGCTGTCCGTTCACCTCCTGCACCCCCCAGCCGCTCACATGGCAATTCAGGACCGACCAGCGCACGACCTCGGTGTCGGTCGAACGGTGGGTGAGGATGGTGCCCCGTAGGTCGTTCCCCGCATCCACCCCCACCGGCGCCCCCGTCTCGCGGTCGTTGCGGCTGCAGGCGACGCGCAGGGTACCGGGGACGTCGAAGTTCCAACACACCCGCATCCAGCGAGGCTTGTCGGGAATGGAACCGACGAAGAGCCGCACGCTCGAGCCCGGGGAAGCCGGGAGGTTATACACCAGGATCGTCTTATCGAGCGGGACGGAAGCCGGGATCGCGAACTGTCCGGCGCTCAGTGAATGCTGCCCGTCCGGCGCCGTGATGGAGCCGGCCCCATTGAACACGAAGCTCGAGCGGCCATCGGTTGCGGCGATTAGCGACAGCACGACTTCGCCGGTCTCGGCCGCCTGCCATGGCGGGAACTGCTCGCCGAGCCGGGTGAGATGCGACGTGCTCTTGAAGCGCGAGGACGCCGGGTCGAAGCCGACGTCCACACTAGAGAAGTAGCCGTCCTCGTCGCTCGATACGGCGCGGCCCGCGGCTCGGCTGGCCAGCGCCTTGATGACCGCGCTGCCCGATACCGAGGGCACTGGCGGTGCGGGTGGCGCGCCGGGAGGTTCGGGTGCGGGCGCGGGAGGAGGCGGCGTGATGCTCGCGGGCGGCGGGGCCGAAGGCGGTGGATTGGGCGCCGACGGGGAGGATGGAGTCGGCGCCGGTGCAGGAGTCACGGCTGGCCCAGGCGATGGACTCGACGATACGGCCGTATCGGAGCCGCTGCCCCCGCCACATCCCGCGGCGGCCAGGAGGATGGCAAACAGGGGTACGGCTGACTTCCTCTTCACGTTCTTCCTCGCGACGATCGACACTCGAGCTAGGGCGCCGTGGCGGGCGCCGGGAAGAGTATGCGCGACTCGGCATGCGCGTGGGCCGACGCCCGATGGGGATTATCCCTTGGTCTCGATCTGCATCGCGTGTCTGTCGTGAACACCGACGCTCGCCTGCCGCCACGCCTGTGAAAGTGCCCGTCGGCGGCTTCCGGTCGGCGAGGGTACCTCTACCGCCCTTCCGCGACGAAGCTCCCCGACTTCCCCCCGTGCTTCTCCAGGAGCCGCACGGACTCGATCACCATTCCACGATCCACCGCCTTGCACATGTCGTAGATGGTGAGCAGCGCCACCTGCACCGCGGTGAGCGCCTCCATCTCGACGCCGGTCTTGCCGGTGCATTCGGCGCGCGTGCGGCACACGACCCGGCTCGCGGCTTCGTCCAGCGTGAACTCCGCGGAGACGTGGGTGAGTGGCACGGGGTGGCAGAGCGGGATCAGCTCAGCCGTGCGCTTGGCTGCCATGATGGCGGCAATGCGGGCGATGCCGAGCACGTCGCCCTTCTTCGCGCTGCCGCTCGCGACCAGCGCGAGGGTGGCGGGTTGCATGCGGATCGAGCCCTCGGCGATGGCGATGCGCGCGGTCTCGGCCTTGGCGCCGACGTCGACCATGTGGGCCTGGCCGGCGGCATCGAAATGGGAAAGTGAATCCATGCGTCTGCCTGGGACGGCCTCCGGGCGTGCGGCTCGCCCTGCCGGCGGCAGTGTCGGCCGGCGGCAGCAGGGCCGCGTCGCTATCATAGCAAGGTGACCCACGCCTGCTCGCAAGGCGTTCCGGCTTCCCGCGGGGACGCCCCACTCGACCGGATCGCCCCGACGGCAGCGGCGGCGCTTCCGGCCGGGCAGCGCGCGCTGCGGCCCGGGCTCGGGCGGCGACTGCTTGCCGCGGGGCTCTGCGCCGTCCTGGCCGGCGCGCCGGTGACCGCCGGCGCCCAGCTCGATCGCCTGCCGGATCTCGGGGCGGCCGGAAGCGACGAGTTCTCCGGCGCCACGGAGCGCCGGCTCGGCGAATCGATCATGCGCGAGCTGCGTGCCGACGGCACGGTGTGGGACGACGCGGAGTTCACCGAGTACCTCAACCGCTTCGCCGCGCGGCTGATCGCCACCGGCCCGGCCCGCTCGTCCCAGTTCGAGTTCTTCGCGGTGCGGGAATCGTCGATCAACGCATTCGCCCTGCCGGGCGGCTTCATCGGCGTGCACACCGGCCTGATCGCGGTCGCGGAGAACGAGTCGGAGCTCGCATCGGTGCTTGCCCACGAGATCGGCCACGTCACGCAGCGTCACATCGCGCGCATGCTGAGCCAGCAGCGGCAGGCCTCGATGATGGCGCTGGCCGGCCTGGTGCTCGGGGCGCTCGCCGCGCGCTCGAGCCCGGACGCGGCGATCGGCGCGATGTCGCTCGGCGACACGCTTGCCACGCGCTCGATGCTTTCGTTCTCTCGCGATGCCGAGCGCGAGGCGGACCGGATCGGGCTCGACATGCTGCGCGAGGCGGGCTTCGACGTGCGGGCCGCTCCCGCGTTCTTCGGGCGCCTGCAACAGGTCAATCGCTACAACGAAGGCAACGTCCCGGTGTACGTGCGTACGCACCCGGTCACCGGCGAGCGGATGAACGACCTGCAGCTGCGCATCCAGGACATGAAGCCGATCACGCATCGCGACGCGTTGGAGTTTCAGCTGATGCGGGCGCGCGCCATCGCGATCGGCAGCGAGAGCGTCGACGCGCTTGCGGCGGCGCGCCGCCAGTTCGAGCAGCGGATCGCCGCGGCGCACGCCGGCGCCCGGGACCCCGCGCCCTGGTACGGGCTGGCGAGCGTCGCGCACGCGAGCCGCGACTGGGCGTCGGCAGAGAAGGCGCTCGCCCGCGCCCGGGACACGCTGGGCCGCGATCACGTATTCTTTCAACGGCTCGGCATCGCCAACAGCCTCGGCGGTGGCGACCTGCCGGCCGCCATGGAGCGTTCGGCCGAGGCGCTCGGCGCCCATCCGGACAACCTCTCGCTGATCCGGCTCAGGGCGCAGGTGCTCATCGCGGGCGGGGCCTTTCGCGAGGCGGCTGGCCTGCTGCGGGAGAAGACCGCCACCTTCAAGGGCGATCCGGAGCTGTGGCGCCTGCTGGCCGAGGCGCACCAGGGTCTGGGCGAGCGCGGCCTCGCGCACAAGGCCGCCGCCGAGGGCTATCTGCTGCAGGGCATGCGCCTGCCCGCGATCGAGCAGCTCCGGCTGGCGCGCAGCGCCGGCGATCTCGATTTCTACAACGGCTCCATCGTCGACGTGAAGCTGCGCGAGGCCGAGGCCGCCTACCGCGAGGAGATGCGCGATGCCAGGCGCTGGTGAACCACAGAACGCGCCCGGCTCGGCGCGGGACGAGGCCGGACGCGACGCGACCACCGCCGGCACCGGCGCCGGTACGGTGTCCGGCCGCATCGCGATCGGCGCGCCCGGCGCGGTGTCCACGAGCTCCGCCACCCTCTACAGCCACGCCTCGGTCTATCGCCAGGTCGACCTGGAGGCGATCCCGGGCCTCGGACCCCGGATCGGCACCATGCTGCGCGACGCCGGCACCGACACCTTCGCGAAGCTGGCTGCGCTGCCCCCGTCCGAGCTCGATCGACTCGTGAGCCTCGCAGGCGCCGACCCGCGGGCCGTGGACACCGTGCACTGGCCGGAGCTCGCGACGCTGGCGGCCGGCCACGACTGGGCCGGTTTCGCCGCGCTCGCGGAGCGTTCGGGGCTACGGCTGCTTCAAGGCTCGGGCGGCGTCGTGGACCCGGACGGCGCGGACCCGGTCCCGGGCACGGACCCGGGTACCGGATCGGATCCGGGCACCGGCACGGCGACGTAGCCGAGCGCCTCGCCGATCGGTCGCGCCCCGCGCACGCCGAGGGGCTCGACCGGCCACGCGCCCCCCGCGGTGCCGGGTGGCGGGTACAGGTGAAGCACGAGGCCGAGGCCGCCCTCGGTTCCGGTCTCGTGAAGCTCCAGCTGGCCGATGTCGCGGTCGTCCACCGCGGCGGGGCCCAGCTCGGTCTGCAGGAAGAGATTGCCGTCCAGGTCGCAGGCCGCCCGGCGCACGCGCTCCACCAGCCATCCGGTGTGGGTCACCAGGCGCTGTGTCGGCGGCTCGCCCAGCACGCGCAGGACGAGCGGCGCGAGATCCAGCGCGACGTAGGCGCGTTGCGGGCCGTTCTGCCAGTACCAGGCGCCCTGGTCGTCGGCCTCGTAGTTGCGGCCGATGAAGTCCAGGATCGGCGGACTGGTGATCGGGCTGCCCTCGCCATGCAGCGCCTCGTCGAACCCCTCCCGGCCACGATCGACCAGGAACCACTGGCCGCGCCGCCCCAGCCGCAGCCAGCCGTAGACCGCCGGCACCCGCGGCCACTTGCGCATCGCCCGCCTGACCTGGTCGTCCAGCATCGGCTACCCGCTCCTCATGCGTACTGCCGGAAGAAGCGCATCAGCCGGGCGGGCAGCCAGGTCACCGCGCCCGGCACGCCGCCCTCGAGGAAGCCGGCGTGGCCGCCGTGCTCCGGATAGTCCAGCACCACCGAGGCCGACACTTCCGCCGGACGCGCGAGCGCCGCCGGCGGCAGGAACGGATCGTTGCGGGCGTTGAGCACGAGCGTCGGGATGGCGATGCCGCCGAGGTACTGCTTGCAGGAGCTGCGGGTCCAGTAGTCGATCGCGTCGCGAAAGCCGTGCAGCGGCGCGGTGACCGCGTCGTCGAAGTCGAAGAAGTCGCGGGCCGCGAGCACCCGTCGCCGGTCGTAGAGATCGGGAAAGCGGTCGAGCTTGGCCACGCTCTTGCGCTTGAGCGTGATGAGAAAGTTGGCGCAGTAGAGGCGGTTGAATCCACGCGAGAGCGCGACCGCGCCGGCATGCAGGTCCTGCGGTGCGGAGACGCCGGCGGCCGCGCGCAGGAAGCCGGCCTCGGTACCGCGCTCGCCCAGCCACTTGAGCAGCACGTTCGCGCCCAGCGACACGCCGGCCGCGAACTCGGGCCGCAGACGCTTCAGGATCCAGTCGATCTCGTCCGAATCGCCGGAGTGATAGGCGCGCGCGAGCAGGTTGGGCTCGCCGCTGCAGCCGCGCCAGTGCACCACCACGCCCCGCCAGCCGATCGAAAGCAGGGTCGCCATGAGCGCGCGGGCATAGTGGCTGCGCGAGCCGCCCTCCAGTCCGTGAAAGAGCGCGACCAGCGGCGCGCCGGGAAGCGGCGTTGCGGCATCCGGCCCGGGCTCGGCCCAGTCGAGGTCGACGAAGTCGTCGTCAGGCGTGGTCCACCGTTCGCGCCGGTAGCGTACCGCCGGCGCCGGCGCGAAGAGCGCCGGCCAGATGGTCTGCAGGTGCCTGTTGCGCAGCCAGCCCGGCGTGCGATAGACCTCAGTGGAGCTTGCCGGCAGGGAGCTCATGGGCGGGGCGGCGACCTTCGTGCCCTGGCGCCGCGTGATGCATCAGCAGTTGCCAGCCGGCGCTGCCCTTGACGTAGACATTGGTGGCGAGCACCTCGATGCGCTCCGGGCCGTGCGGACCGTCCACGGGAATCTCCTCGATCAGGCTGTGGACCGAGAGCGTGACGCTCTCGTAGACCTGGACGTCGCGGATCCGCACGTCGAGCGGCCCATGGGCGAGCAATTGCTCGTACGACTGGCGCACCGCCAGCCAGCCCACCAGCCGCGGCCCTCCGGGATGGATGCAGACGATCTCTTCCTCGTCGCTCCAGAGCGCCATCACCCCGCCGAGGTCGGCATGGGCGAGTGCGGAGTAGAACGCTTCCTCGACGGCCGACGCCGACGAGAACAGGGGAAGTCGTGGCATGCCTGTACAGGGTCAGTCCGGATGATGTCGGGCGCGGCAGGCGACCTTGGCCGCGGGCGAACAGTGTAGCCGAAGCCCGTGAAGGACGGCAGGGCGCGGCCCTCGCGCCCTGGGGTCGAGGGGGCCGGCCTTGTCGCGACGCCGGCTACGCGGTGGCCGAGAACCGCATGGTCTTGCGCAGGGCCGCGAACACCTGCTCCGGTGTCTGCTGGGTGACGCAGTTCATATGCCCGAAACGGCAGTGCGCGTCCAGGCACGGGCTGCACTCGAGGTGCAGCCACATCACGCTGCGCCGCGCCGAGCTGATCCGCTCCGCCCGCGGGTCGCCGGCGCCGTAGATGGCCACGTGCGGCCGGCCGAGCGCGGCGGCGAGATGCATGTACTGGGATTCGGAGGTCACCACGGCGGCCGCGTGATTCAGCACCGCGAGCGTCTCCGCCAGGTCGAGCTGGCCGCACCAGTTGCGCAGCGACTCGCCGCAGAGCAGCGCGATGCGCGTCGCCACCTCGCGATCGCGGGGCCGGCCGAGCAGGCCGATCGAGCTGTCGGGCCATTGCATCGCCACCATCGCCGCGAGCGAGGCGAAGTGCCGCGCCGGCCACTCGCTGGTCGGACCCAGCTCGGAGGAGGGGCAGAGCAGCACCAGCGGCCGTGCCGGATCGATACCGAGGCGGTGGGCGAGGGCCGGATCGAGCGGCGGTGGCGCGGCCAGCTGTGGAGCGGGGATGCCCGGCGGCAGGGATTCGCCGGCCTGGAAGGCCAGCGCGACGAAGCGGTCCGCGATCGACTTCTCCGGGCCGGCGGCCCCGCCTGCCGGCACGGGCCGGTTGACCAGCCCGAAGCGCGCGCTCGCGCCGAGCGCGATCCGCAGCGGTATCCGGGCGAGCCAGGGCACCAGCGCCGCGGTGCCGGCTTCCTCCAGGATGAAGGCGCAGTCGTAGGCTTGGGCTTCGATCCGGCGCGACAGCGCGAAACGACCTGCCAGCGCCAGGCGCTCGGCGGACAGGTCCGTCTGCACCACCTCGTCCACTTCGGGGACGGCCCGGAACACGGCGGCCACGTCGGCATGCGCCAGGACATCGATCCGGCCGAAGGCATCGAAGCGCCGCAGCAGTGCGATGAGCGGCTGCGCCATCACGGCTTCGGTCACGGCCGCCGGCGCCACGACGAGCGAGCGTCGGGATTGTTGTTCTGGGGACAAGGTCAGGTCATCGGTTCTTGGCGGATGCCAAAGGGCGGCGCCCTTGCTGGTGCGACGCCGATTCTGTCCCGACGATCAGTCCCGAAATGTCGAGGATGTCACGTTCGCGTGAAGCTCGCGACCGGATCGAGGCGAAATCGCGCGAACGAACGACGCGCCGACGCCCGCGGGCGGCGTTCTATGCCGGCGATTCGTCCTTCTGCAGGGACAGCGCGTTCATGCAGTAGCGCAGGCCGGTGGGAGGGGGCCCGTCCGGAAAGACGTGACCCAGGTGCGCGTCGCAGACGTTGCAGACGGCCTCGATGCGGGTCATGCCGTGGCTGTGGTCCGCGCGGTAGGCCACCGCCGCGAGATCCAGCGGCTGGGAGAAGGAAGGCCAGCCGGTGCCGGACTCGAACTTCTGGCCGCCGTCGAAGAGCAGGGTGCCGCAGCAGGCGCAAGCATAGCGGCCGGGCTCGAAGATGCCGCACATCTCCGAGCTGAACGGACGCTCCGTGGCGGCCTGGCGGGTGATGCGGTAGACGTCGGGGGAGAGCTCCGCGCGCCACTGCTCGTCGGTCTTCTCGATGCGCCGCGGCGGCGGCAGGTTGCCGTCTCGAGCGAGCCGCAGCACTTGGGTCCAGTCCAGCATGATTTCCTCCGGGTGTTTCACCGCGCTCCCGGGCGCAACGCCAAGTCCGACTGCCTCCTAGTGGCCGCGGACCAGCGTGCCAGGCTTGAGGCGGTAGAGCGTGCCGCAGTAGGGGCAACGTGCCTGCCCGGTGACCGCAACCTCGAGAAAGACGCGTGGGTGCTGGCTCCAGAGCGGCATGCGCCGATGCGGGCAGAAGGCCGGCAGGTCCTTGCCCTCCAGCTCGACCACGCCGGCGGCGGCCGGATCCGCGCCCGGCGCCCCGGTCGCCTCTTTCGCGGCGCTCATCCTTTCACCGGATGCAGCCAATGCCCATACTTCTCGGCCTTGCCGGCCACGACGTCGAAGAAGAGCGACTGCAGCTTCTCGGTGACCGGGCCGCGGGCACCGGCGCCGATCGGCCGGTTGTCGAGCTCGCGGATTGGCGTGATCTCCGCCGCGGTGCCGGTGAAGAACGCTTCGTCGGCACAGTAGACTTCGTCGCGCGTGATCCGCTTCTCGGTAACCGACAGGCCGAGGTCGCGCGCGAGCGTGATCACCGCGTCCCGGGTGATGCCGTCCAGGCACGAGGCCAGGTCCGGCGTGTACAGGCGACCTTGCCGGACGATGAAGACGTTCTCGCCCGACCCCTCCGACACGTAGCCTTCGGTGTCCAGCAGCAGCGCCTCGTCGTAGCCGTCGTTGGTGGCCTCGGAGTTGGCCAGGATCGAGTTGATGTAGTAGCCGGACGCCTTCGCGCGCACCAGCGCCGCGTTCACGTGGTGGCGGGTGAACGAGGAGGTCCGGACCCGGATGCCCCTGGCGATGCCGTCCTCGCCGAGATACGCGCCCCACGGCCAGGCGGCGATTGCCACATGGACCGTGTTGCCCTTGGGCGAGACGCCGAGCTTCTCCGAGCCGAGCCAGGCGATCGGGCGCAGGTAGCAGCTCTCCAGCTCGTTGGCCCGGACCACCTCCTTCTGCGCCGCCACCAGCGTATCGAAGTCGTAGCCGAGATTCATCTGGAAGATGCGAGCCGAGTTGAGCAGCCGGCGGGTGTGCTCCGGCAAGCGGAAAATGGCCGTGCCGCTGCCGGTCTTGTAGGCCCGGACGCCCTCGAACACGCCCATGCCGTAGTGCAGGCTGTGCGTGAGGACGTGGATGTTGGCCTCGCGCCAGGGCACGAGCTTGCCGTCCATCCAGATGAAGCCGTCGCGGTCCGCCATCGACATGTTGGGATTCCTTTCATGAGGGCACCTGCCCCGCATGGCGGAATTCTATCAGCAGGGGGTCGGCGCCCCGGGGCGTACCGGACGCGCGGCGACCGACCGTACCGGTGAGCGAGAACGCATGGCCGGAAGCGTCGGGGCGGATACACTGCCGGCGTGAATTCCCTCCGGTTCCAGATGGCCGTGCTGGCCACGATGCAGGCGCTCCTGCTGACCAACAACGCGACGCTGATCGCGATCAGCAGCCTTGCGGGCTTCGCGTTGGCCACGGAAAAGGCGCTCGCGACGCTGCCCGTCACCGGCTATGTGCTTGGCGCCGCCGTATGCGCGATGCCCGCGGCACGGCTGATGCGGCGCCGCGGCCGGCGCCAGGGGTACACCGTTGGCGCGCTGCTCGCGATAGCCGGCGCGCTGCTCGCTGCCACCGCCGTGAGCATCGGCAGCCTCTGGCTGCTCGCCGCCGCGACCTTCGTCACCGGCGCCTACAACGCATTCGGCGCGAGCTACCGCTTCGCGGCCGCGGACGTGGCGGACGCCTACCGGCCTGGATTTCGCGCGCGGGCGATCTCGCTCGTGCTGACGGGCGGCATCGTCGGCGGCATCGTCGGGCCCGAGGTTTCGAAGATCACGCTGGACATGCTGCCCGCGAGATACGCCGGCTCGTACCTGGTGCTCGCCGGCTTCGCCGTGCTCTCCCTGCTGCTCGCCCAGTTGCTCCGGCTGCCCGAGGGGGCGGGCCCGGCCGCGGAGGGGCCGATGCGTCCGCTCGGCGCGATCCTGCGCCAGCCCGTGTGCTGGGTAGCGGTGCTCGCGGCTGCCGGAGCCTACGGCATCATGAACCTGCTGATGGTGGGGACGCCGCTCGCGATGGCCCTCTGCAGCCATCCGTACGCGGCGACCGCGCTGGTGCTGGAATGGCACGTGATCGGCATGTTCGCGCCGGGCCTGGTCACCGGCGCGCTGATCACGCGCTTCGGCAGTCTGCCGGTCATCTTCGTCGGCTGCCTGCTCCTGCTCGGCTGCATCGCCGTGGCGCTGCATGGAATCGAGGTGATGCACTTCGTGGTGGCGCTCGCGCTGCTGGGCGTGGGCTGGAACTTCGCCTACACCGGCGCCACCACGCTGCTGACGCATGCCTATCACCCTGCGGAGCGGACCCGGGTGCAGGGTTTCAACGACATGGTGGTCTTCGTCACCATGATCACCTCGTCTGCCTCCTCCGGCATCCTGCTGGACAGCAACGGCTGGGAGACTCTCAACAAGCTCTGCATTCCCCTGGTGCTGGTGGTGGCCGCCGCGGTCGTCTGGCTGGGCCTGCGCGGCCAGCGGCAGATGGCATCGGCATGAGCGCCGCCGCCCGACGGTGGAGGCAGTCCTGCGCTGTCCGTAGGTCAACGCTGCTGACCCCCGGGTAGCGAGCCGCGCCGTCCGGAGTCGCCGGCCCGGCCCGCGCGCGGCGCCTGCGCTTCGGCCACGCGACCCGTGCGGACCCGGTCGCGCACCAGCTGCTGTCCGATCCTCAGCAGCGGCGCCTCCACCATGCGGTACACCACCACGCCGACGAGCGCCGACACGATCATCGTCCCGATCACCACCAGGTCGGCCGGCAGGGCGACGCGCGAGACCATCTTCTGCAGCAGCAGCACCACGCCGAGGTGCGAAAGGTAGATGGAGTAGGAGGCGTCCCCCAGCGACTTCGCCAGCCGCTTCAGCGGCGCCGCCGCATGGCCACGGTCGCGCCGGTCCGCGCCCCAGGCCACCGCGGCGCAGAAGCAGAGCCACGCCGGCACGCCCCAGAAGAACGCCCGCGCGAGGCTGTTGGTGCCGTGGACGGTGCCCCTGCTGAGCAACGCCATGTCGTCCGGTGCCAGCCTGAGCACGATCGCGAACCCGACGATGGCCGTGCCCAGGCCGATCGCGAGCGGCAGCGCGAGTCGCGGCAGCCAGCCACGTCTCCACATCATGTACGCGACCACGCCGAGACCGAACTCCCAGACGATCGGATTGGTCACCACGTGCCACGCCGCGAGCTCGATGTCGATCGCGAACCCCGCCAGTGGGACGACGGCGACCGCGGCAAGGAGCACGAACGGACGCGCGGAGAAGCCCGCGGCCACCAGCGCCGCGACGAAGGTGTAGAAGACGAACTCGAAGGCGAGCGTCCAACCCAGGTAGTGCAACGGCCACGAATAGCGCGCGTCGTCGAACACCGGGATGAAGGTGATCGAGTTGAGCAACGTCTCGCGCCCGACCGAGGCGCCGGGATTCACGATCAGCGCCAGCATCGCGAGGCAGGCGAGATAGTAGAGCGGCGCGATGCGCACGAAGCGCAGCGCGAGGAAGGTGCCGGCGCCATGCGCGCCCGTGAAACGCGACGCGGTCAACGCCATCACGAACCCGCTGATGACGAAGAACAGGTCGACGCCGATCGCGCCCATGCGGGCGGTGGCGTCGTCCGGCGCCAGCCACGACGCGCCGCCGAGCGATTGCGGCCACAGCGCCAGGTAGAGCCCGGCGTGGTTGTAGACCACCAGCAACGCGGCCACGCCGCGAAGCATCTGCACCGACTCCAGCCGGTCGACCGGTGCCGGGAATGCGTGAGCCTGATGAGAGTTCGGTCGCGAGGACCGGTTGAAGGAAGACATGCAGCGGCTGCCAAAGTCGTGACGAATCGGATCGTCGTGAACGCAGTGATCGCCGCGCATACCGCGCGGGACCGCGATCCCTGGCTGCCGTGTCGCTACATGGGTCCGTGTTCTTCCGTTTCGGTGGCTCGGGGCGAGCCGCGGGTCGCCCGCGGCCGCATCTCGACCGTCAAGCTTAGCGAACCCCCGGGGTGCGGGGGAAACGACCCGCGTCAGGCGGTGGTCTTTTCGACCCGATCGATGCCGAACAGGCTATGCCACGCGTCACGGACCCGCCGCACCTGCTCGGCGACCGACTCCGGCGCGACGCGCGCGTACTCCGCATCGTTCAGGCGCAACGCGTGCTGCAGCTTGCGATAGTGGCGATAGATGTCCGCGATCGCCGCTGCCTCGTCCGCATCGAGCAGACCCGCGGCGCCGCAGCGCCGCAGCAGCTCGATGTTGCCCTTGTTGTCGAGCAACTCGGGGCAGGTGGCGCCCCAGGCCAGCACGAGGTACTGCACCATGAACTCGATGTCCACCATGCCGCCGGCATCGTGCTTCAGGTCGAAGAGCGCGCTGCGGTTGGGATGGCCCTCGTGCATGCGGCTGCGCATGGCGAGGATCTCGTTGGCGAGCGCGGTACGGTCCCGTGGTCGCGCGAGGATGCTGCGACGCAGCTCCTCGAAGCGCTGTCCGATGTCGGGGTCCCCGGCGCAGGCCCGCGCCCGGGTGAGCGCCTGGTGCTCCCACATCCATGCGGATTCGGTCTGGTAGAGCTCGAAGGCGCGTAGGCTCGAGACCAGCAGTCCGGCATTCCCGTTCGGTCGCAGCCGCAGGTCGATCTCGAACAGCAGCCCGGCCGCCGTCCGCGTCGACATCCAGTTGGCGATGCGCTGAGCCAGCTGCGAGTAGCGCTGCAGCGCGTCCTCGTGCTCGTCCTCGTAGAGGAAGACCAAATCGAGGTCCGAAGCGTAGCCAAGCTCCTTGCCGCCGAGCTTGCCGTAGGCGACGATCGTGAAGCGCGGCGTCTCGCGATGCCGCCGGGGGAGCTGGGACCAGACGAGCTCCATCGTGATCTGCAGCACCTGGTCGGCGAGCGCGCTCAGCTGGTCGCCGAGCGCCTCGACGGTGAGCTTGCCTTCCAGGTCCTGCGCGAGCAGCCGGAACACCGCGCCATGATGCGCTTCGCGCATCGCGTCCATCTGGCGCTCGACGTCCGGCGCGTCCGGCCCGGCGGGCGCCCCGGGCACCCCGGCCAGGGTCGTCGCCGCGAGCTGCTCGCGTAGCTCCCGCCCCCAGCGTTCGCAGTCGAGCGGCTCGAGCAACTGTCCGTCGAGCAGCTCGTCGAGCACCACCGGGTGCAGCAGCAGGTACTCCGCGGCCCACTTCGCCTTGGCGACGATACGCAGCAGGTGCGCGAACGCGGCCGGATGCTCGTCGAGCAGGGTGAGGTAGGCGGGGCGACCGGCGATCGACTCGAGCAGGTCGCAGAGCCGGCCGATCCAGGTCCCGATATCGGCGCTGTCGGTCCCGTCGTCCGGGTCGGCGGACGGGCCCAGGCGAAGCGATCGCTCCAGGAGTCGCTCGATGCGCTCGCGGGTGTCCGCGCTCGCGAGGCGATAGCGGCGCGACTCGCGCAGGCCGGCGATCCGGCGCGTGCCGTCCTCGTCCAGCACCACCGCCGGCGGCTCTCCCGCGTTCGCGTCCGCGCCCGCCGCAGGCGGCGTCTCGCCGCGCGCCGGCGCAAGGAGATCGTCGAAGACGGTCGCCACGGCCTGGCGCGCCCGGGTCAGCGCGGCATCGAATCCGACCGCGTCCATGCCGAGCATCGCCGCGATCGCGGTGCGCCGCTCCTCGGCCTGCGGCAGCCAGTGGGTCTGCTCGTCCTCCCGGTACTGGAGGGCATGCTCGGTGCGACGCAGGAGCGTCCAGGCATCGATCAATGCCTGGACCGTTTCCGGCTCGAGCAGCCGTCGCTGGGCGAGCCGCCGCAGCGCGCCCGGTGTGCTGCGCTCGCGCAGCAGCGGGTCCTGGCCGCCGCGCACGATCTGGAACAGCTGCGCGCTGAACTCCACCTCGCGGATGCCGCCGCGTCCGAGCTTCACGTCGAAGCCCCCGTTCTCGCCGCGCTCCCGGCGCAGCGCCTCCCTGCCGGCCTCCTCGCGGATCAGGTCGTGCACGCGCGCGAGCGCCGAGAAGGCGTCGTAGTCGAGATAGCGACGGAAGACGAACGGGGTGACCAGCTGCATCAGCGCCACTTCGTCCGCCTCGGTGGCCTCGGCCGGCGCGAGGCCGGAGGTCGCGATGACGCGGGCCTTCAGCCAGGCGAAGCGCTCCCATTCGCGACCCTGCTCGTAGAAATACTGCTCCAGCATGCCGAGCGTCGTGACCGGCGGTCCGGAGTCGCCGTAGGGCCTCAGCCGCGTGTCCACGCGGAACACGAAGCCGTCGCCGGTGGGCTGCGCGAGCAGCTGGGTCATGCGCCGGGTGATCCGTTCGGCAGCCTGGAGCGACGCGCCCTGGTCGCGCATCACGTAGACCAGGTCGACATCCGACGAGGCGTTGAGCTCGCCGCCGCCCAGCTTGCCCATGGCGACCACAAGCACGTCCTGCGGCTTGCCTTCGTCGTCCAGCAGCGTTCTGCCGGCATCGGCGAACTCCCTGGCGGCCAGGTGCAGGGCGTGCTCAATGCAGGTCTGCGCGAGCGCCGTGTTGGCGGCACAGACCTCCGGCAGCGGCGCGAGACCGCGCAGGTCGCGCTCCATGATCGCCATCATCACCAGGTTGCGGAACCGGCGAAGCGTCGCCTCGGGTCCGTCGCTGGCGGCGGCCGGCAGGCAGCGCACCCGCCAGAGATCCCGAATCGCCTGCGGCGTGACCGGCGCGGCGACTAGCGCGCGCAGCGCATCGAGCGAGCCGTCGTCGCGCGCGCGCAGCGGGCCGAGGGCGCGGCAGAACCATCCCGAATGGGCTTCGGCCGCGAACCCGGCCACGGGATCCTGGTCAGCGCTCGTCATGTCGGTCCTGTGCGTCGGCCGCGGGTTGCCCAAAGCGTAACATTTCTCACCCGGCCCGCCCGGCACTGCGGTGATCATGGCGAAAGGACCGCGCTCGCGGCCGCATCGCGTTTCGTCTTTCGGGTGGTGACATGGTTCGATCGATCGAGGGGCTGCGGGGACTGGCCGCGCTGCTGGTGGCGCTCTTTCACGCCTATGTGTACGGACGGTGGGGCGGAACGCCGGCACAGTGGCCGGTGCTGCAGCATGCCTGGCTGTTCGTCGACCTGTTCTTCGTCGTGAGTGGCTGCGTCATGGCTGCCGCCTACGCCGGCCGCCTCGAGTCGTCCGCGAACCTGCGCGCCTTCATGGTGCGGCGCTTCTTCCGCCTCTACCCGCTGCACGTGGTGACCACGTTCGCCGTGATCGCGACCGCGCTGGCGGTCCAGTCCGCCAAGTGGCTGCTCGCCCAGCGCGGCATCGTCGTGGGCAGCGAGAAGCCGTTCGCGATTCCGTTCTTCGACGCCGACTACCTGGCGCTCGAGATGCTGCTGCTGCACGGTGTCGGCATCGTGCAGCGCGAATTGCACAACTATCCGTCCTGGTCGATCTCGGTCGAGCTCTGGATGTACCTGCTGTTCGGCGTGGCGATGCTGCTGGTGCGTGGCGAGCGCGCCCGCATCCTGCTCGGCGCCGGTATCGTCGCCGCCTGCACGGCCTGGTTTGCGTTCCGCTGGGCCGGTGCGCCCGCCAAAGCCGTGACCCTGGACGTGCAGGGGATGCCGCGCGGCCTGCTCAGCTTCTTCCTCGGCGTGCTGGTCCATCATTGCTGGGTGCGGCTGGGCAGCGCGGTCGCCTGGCGCGCCATCGCCTCCCGCCCGGCCGTGCTCGGTGCGGTCCAGCTCCTGGCCGCGCTGCTCGCGCTGGTGCTGGTGGCGCGCCAGCCGCAGCTCGGCGTCGCGCAGCTCGCGATCCCGTTCGTGTTCGCGCTGCTTGTGCTGGTGCTGCTCTCGGACGACGGCATCGTCGCCCGCGGACTGCAGACCCGGCCGATGCAGTGGCTGGGCCTGCACAGCTACGCGATCTACCTCACCCACGTCTGCGTGCAGACCGTGCTGGACTGGCCCGGGCGCAGCGTGCCGGAGCCGGCCAAGCACCTGGTCGGCGTCCTGTTCCTCGCGGTGGTGTTCGGCCTCTCGATGCTCTGCTACCGCTTCATCGAGGTCCCCTGGCGCGAACGCGGCCGCCGCATCGCCGCCCGGATCGAGGCCGGCGCGTCGCGGGCCACTCCGGTCGGGGCCGGGATCGGCACCATGCCGCCCGCGCACTGAGCCCGCTGCGGGTCGCCCGTCACGACGATGCGATTCGCGACCAACCGACGACCGAAATGAAAGGGCCCGGCGCCTTGGAAGCGCCGGGCCCTCGTGAGTCGCCCTGTCGCGGCCCCGTTTCGGGACCGCGAGGGGTTGCCGTCAGGCGAGCACGTTCAGGTGCTGGTCCTCGACCAGCGACGCCAGCGAAGTGGCGACCGGCGGCGTGCCGATGGTGAGCGTGTTGTCCGGCGCAGAGAAGGCACCCTGGCTGTCGGCCACCGCGAAGGTGACCGAACCGCCGGTGTTGAACACGGAGTTCCAGGTGAGTCCGCCCGCGACGTCCGCTGCCGTGAGAACCTGGCCCGCCGTCACGACCGTGCCGGCCGACGTGGTCAGGGCGCCGTCGTACTCGATGAGGTAGGCGGCCTGCGTGCCGGTGCCGCCACCGGGGCCGGCGTCGTAAATGAGATTGGACCCGGTGCCGTTATAGATCGCCGCGAAGTTCTCGCCCGTCCCGGCGTTGTTGGGCTCGGATGCAGCGACGTTGTTCCATAGCGGAGAGGAGTCGGTGGCGTCCAGGAGGGTCCCGTCCAGCCACTGCCATCCGCCGTCAGGTTCCGCTGAACCATCGGGTTGGAAGGCGCCGATCCAGGTGCCATCTGTGCCCGAGTCGCCGCCAAGGTCGAAGTGACCGGCGATCGTCAGCATCTCGGCTTCCGAGTCGATCTTCGCCAGGTAGCCGCCCTTGGCAGCCGCCGCGTCGCGCGCAGCCTCCCATCCGATCGCTCCGGAAACCAGCTCGTAGCCGTGGCCGGTGATCGGATCGTAGTACGTGGTCGGGGTGTCGAGCCCCAAGGTCGTGATCGTGCCGATCCTGACCGCGCTCAGCGTATCGCCGGCGTCCGCGTCGACGAACGGGAAGCTGGTGCCGGCGATCGCGGTCATGCCGCTCGGGTCCAGCGTCGGGACCGCGCTGTCCTCGCTGGTGGGCGCGGTGTTGGCCGCCGGAGGGGGCGGCGGCGGGGGCGGGGGCGGCGGGGGAGGGGGCGGCGGGGGCGGGGTGGGGCCGCCTGCCGGCGGGCTGCTGTCGCTGTCGCTGTCGTTCGCCACGGCCGCGATCGCGCCGATGCCGAGCACCGCTGCTCCGCCTACCACCCAGGGGTTGTACTGCGGGGCTGCTTCCTCGGCCACCGGGGCCGGGGTCGTGGTCGGGGTGGTGGTTGCCGGCGCGGGCGCCTGGGCGTACTCACCGATGCTCTGGATCGGTGCGTCGGTGGGCAGGATGCCTGCTTGCGCCGCTACCTCGACCGCTGCCGCCTGATCGGCATCCGTCGCTGCCGCCGCGGCGGCGACTTGATCCTCGGTCACCTGGCGGTCGTCTACGACGACCTCGGCTCGCGCCGCCTTCAGCTCCGCCACATCCGGCTTGGCAGCCTCGTGGCGGACGTCGCCCTGTGCATTTGCAACCATAAGTCTGTATCCCTCTTATTGAACTGATTGTGCGGACGGACGCCCGACGGCACCGCTCCTGGCCTTGCGGACGTTACCGCGCGGCAGGCGCCGGCACCGACGCCGCGCTGCCGACGGTCGCTTCCGGACGACCAGCGGCGGCGCGCTCAGCATTGTCACCGGGAAATCTTCGCATCGAACCCCGGCACCCGCTACTCAATGTGACTTTATTGGCGCGAACGGCGGAAGAGACGGTGGATTTCGTTGCCGCCCCGAGACAAGCGAGGCTCCTCGGGCGCGACACGGCGCGATCCCGCCTGTGGTGGCGTTGCTTCCGGGTCCGCCTGCGGGGGCGTGCTAGATTCCCGGGTGTCTGCAAGGTTCCGAACATGACCCCTGTGTCTCCCGGCTCAGGTGCCTGGCTGGCTCGACTGGTAGTCGGTGCGGTGCTCATGCTGGCCGGCATCCTCGCAGTCGTCTATCTCGCCGCGCGCTTCGTCGTCTGGCCCAACGTCGATGCGCTCGCCGCTCGCTACGCCGGGACGATGGAAGCCCGCCTCGGTGCACCGGTCACCTGGAAGGCCATCCGCACCGATTGGGCCGGCCTGCGGCCATCCATCGAGATCGACGGCGCGATGGTCGGCAGCGGCGACCGCGCGATCCGTGCCGAGCGGCTCTTTGCCACCATCTCGCTGCGCGCGCTGCTGCGCGGCGAGGCCGATTTCCACGAGCTGCGGCTGGATCGACCGGTCGTGCCGGTCTCGAGGCGCGGAGACGAGCTGACGCTGTCGGCGCTGCCGGCCCGGCCCGAGCGGCCCGACGGCGGCGGGGGGATGCTGCCTTGGCTCCTGCAGCAGTCCGACGTGCGCATCGGCGGTGGCACCCTGGTGCTGCGTGACGAGGACCAGCCGCGCCGCAGCCTGCAGCTGCGCGACATCTCGCTCGTGCTGAAGAGCCGCGGCGTCGAGCACGACGCCCGGCTCGACGTGGGCTCGGGCGACAGCCTCGCCGCGAACCTGGTGGTGCAGGCGGCGCTCACGCGGGATCCGTCGCGGGACCCTTCCGATCGGCGGAGTTGGAGTGGCAGCCTGCAGTGGGAAGCCCGGCAGCTGATGCTGCGTCCGCTGCTGGACCAGTTGCCCCGGGATCTCGCCGAAACGTTGCGCTCGGCGCTGCCCGCGGTGGTGATCGATTCGGTGCGCGGGCGGGTCGATCCGTGGATGTCGGTCCAGCTCGACCGCGGCATCGTCGGGGACGTGCGGGTGCGACTGCGATCCGACGACCTCGCCCTGATGCTCGCGGATCCGGGCGCCTCCAAGCCGGCGGCCGCGGCCGGTGGCCTGCGCTTCACTCGCCTCGGCACCGACCTGCGCATCCGGCGAACGCCCGCCGGCGGCATCGAGCTGAGCACCTACGGCTTCGAGCTGGAGGAAGCCGGTGGCGCGGCGGTCCGCGCCGCCGCGCCACCGCTCGCGCTGGTGCTCGCGCCGGATCGATCGCTCGAGCGGCTCTCCGGCGGCTTCGACACGTTCGAGGCCGAGCCGGTGCTGCGGCTCGTGCGGATGTTCGCGGCGGCGCGCGCGACCCAGGCCGAACCGGGCGCAATCGAACGGGTGGCGGCAGCCGGCCAGGTGTCGGGGCTCAAGCTGGCATGGCAGCGCCCGACGCAGGCGGGCGCCGCGGCCTGGAGCGTCGAGGGCGCGTTCGAACGCGCCTCCCTGGAGGTGACGCCCGATGCCGAGCAGCGCAAGTTCCCCTTCAAGATTCGAGTGCCCAGCCTGCGGGCGGTGTCCGGCACCTTCCTGGCGAGCCAGTCGGGTGGCCGTGCGACCCTGAGGACGCCACCGCGGGCGCAGGCCGATGCGAGCGCCGCGGCGGGGACGGCTGGCGCGGGCTCGGCCAGCCCGGGTGCCGGCACGATCGAGCCCGGGTCGACCGCCTCGGGGGCGACCGCGGTGACCTTCGGCGGGGTGCTGGCGGAGCCGGAAGTGCCTTTCACCTCGCTCGACTCGCGCTTCGCCTGGAAGGTCGACCGCGGCGCCGGCCCGGCCTGGTTGACGCTCTCGGTCGAGCGTTTCTCGTTCGCCAATGCCGATGGCAAGGGAGCCATCACCGGCAGCTATCGATCCGGCGGGCGTGGCGCCGGCGTCGTGGACTTTCGCGCGCGCATCGACAGCCTGCAGGCCAAGCAGGTCTGGCGCTACTTGCCGCACGAGGTGCCGGAGGGCGTGCGCCAGTGGGTGCGCGAGGCGCTGGAGGCCGGCACGCTCGAGGACATCGAGGCAGCCTGGCGTGGTGACATCCGGGACTTCCCATACCGGTCGAAGTCCCAGGACGGCCCTGGGGAGTTCCATCTCGCCGGCAAGGCGCGCGATGTCCTCTTCAAGTACGCCGCGGACTGGCCTGCCATCCACGGCATCGCGGGCGACTTCGAGTTCGATCGTGCAAGCCTGCGGCTGCAGGCCCAGCGCGCCACCGCGATGGAGGTGGCGCTGGCCGGCATCGAGGCGCGCATCGACGACCTCGCTCAGGGAATCCTCGCGCTCCAGGGCCGCGCCGAAGGCGACGCCGGCCACATGGTCCGGTTCGTGAACGCCAGTCCGCTCGCGGCGGCACTGGGAGATGTCACCAGGGCGATGAGCGCGAAGGGCGCGGCGAAGCTCGCGCTGGAGCTGCGTCTGCCGCTGCGCGACATGGATGCCTTCACCGTTCGAGGCGACCTCGATCTCGCCGGCGCGACGCTGGACTACGAGCCCGTGGGCGCGCCGCTCGAGGCGATCACCGGTCGCCTGCAGTTCACCGGCAACTCCCTCGCGTTCAACGGCGTGCGGGCACGGCTCGTGAACGCACCCATGACCCTGGCCGGTGGCACCCGAGAAGGCGGCCGCATGCAGCTCACCGCCGAGGGCCGGATGACGGCGGAGAGCCTGCGCCTGCTTTCGGGCGAGCCGCTCAGCAGGCACCTCAGCGGATCGACGGCATACAAGGCCGACATCGACCTGGGCCCCGGCGGCGCGAAGGTCTCGGTCACCTCTGACCTCGTCGGCCTCGGCAGCGCGCTGCCGGCGCCGGTCGGCAAGGCGCCGGACGCGCGCATGCCGCTCGCGCTCACCATCTCGCCGATCGAGCCGCGGGGAGGCAACGGTGCCACCGCGGTTGCCGCGGAACGCATCGAGGCCTCGGTCGGCGACGAGGTCCAGCTTCTCGCGGAGCGCGAGCGCAGCGATGCCCGCCGCCCGATGCAGCTCGCTCGCGCCGCGCTCGCGGTCAACCGCCAGCCGACGCTGCCGGACGCGGGAGTGGCGCTGCAGTTCACCGGCCAGCGCATCGACCTGGACGCCTGGACGGATGCGGTCGCCCAACCGGATGCGTCCGGCGCAGGCAGCGCCGGCGACAGCGCCGGCGGCCCGACAGTCCGGGATGCGCCGCCCACCATGCCGATCACCGTCTCGCTGCTGGCGGACGAAGTGCGGGTGGCTGGCCGCAACCTGAGCAAGGTGGTGCTCGGGGCCTCGCGCCACGAGAACCAGTGGCTTGCGAACCTGAGCGCGCAGCAGATCAACGGCTTTCTCACCTGGAACAGCCGCTTCGCCGGGCGCCTGACCGCGCGGCTCGGGCGCCTGGAGATTCCCCGCTCCGAGCAGCAGGAGATCGCTGCGACGCTTTCCACCGGGCCGACCACGCTGCCGGCGATGGACATCGAGGCGAAGCAGTTCGTGCTGGGCGGCCTCGACCTGGGCGCGCTCAAGCTGGTGGCGAGAAACAGCCTGGTGCGAGCACCCGGGGAGGCGCAGCCCGCGCCTCGGGGGCGGCGCCAGCGTGTGTGGCGCCTGGAGACGCTGCGGCTCACCAATCCCGCCGCCGAGCTGGATGCGACCGGCGTGTGGGATCGCGCGACGGACCTCCGGTATACGCTCAGGATCCATGACGCGGGCGCGTTCCTGGATCGGTTGCAGCTCGAGGGTGCCGTTCGCGGCGGCTCGGGCGAGCTCGCGGGCGAGCTGCGCTGGAACGGGACGCCGTTCTCCATGGACCTTCCCACGCTGGCCGGACACCTCGACATCAAGGTGCGCAGTGGCCAGTTCCTCAAGGTCGAGCCCGGCGCCGCCAAGCTGATCGGCGTGCTGAACCTGCAGGCGCTGCCGCGGATCCTGTCGCTCGACTTCCGGGACATCTTCGCGCGCGGCTTCGCCTTCGACGAGCTCGGCGGCATCGTCGATATCGACCAGGGCGTCGCGCGCACGGACAGCCTCGCGATGCGCGGCCTGCAGGCGGTGGTGAGGATCAAGGGCGAGGCCGACCTGCGCGCGAGCACCCAGGACCTGCGGGTGCTGGTGATCCCCGAGCTGAGCGGCGGGCTTGCAACGCTCGCCTACGCCGCGATCGTCAATCCGGCCGTCGGCCTGGGCGCGTTCCTCGCGCAGTCGATCTTCAGCCAGCCGCTCTCCAAGGCGTTCGCGCACGAGTTCGAGATCACCGGCTCGTGGGCCAATCCCACGGTGATCCAGCGTCGACGCGAGCCGCTGGCGACCCCGATGGGGGAATAGCGCCGGCGCCCGGTCGATTCTCCCCAGGCGGCCCGGCGTTTTCCCGGGTCGGTGATAATGGGGCATGCAAGTCAAAGTCGCAGCGATCCAGATGGTCTCGACGCCCGAGGTGGCGGAGAACCTGGCCGAAGCCGAACGCCTCGTCGCCCAGGCAGCCGCGGAGGGCGCGAGGCTCGCGGTCCTTCCGGAGTACTTCTGCATCATGGGCCGGCGGGACACCGACAAGGTGGACGTGAAGGAAGCGCTCGGCGGGCCGATCCAGACCTTCCTGGCGGAATGCGCCCGTCGCCACCAGATCACCCTGGTCGGGGGCACGGTGCCGCGCATTTCACCCAAGGCAGGGCGGGTGCTCAACACCTGTCCGGTCTACCGGCCCGACGGATCGCTTGCCGCGCACTACGACAAGATCCATCTCTTCGGCTTCCGGCGTGGCGAGGAGCGGTTCGACGAGGCTGCCACCATTCTGCCTGGCCGCACGCCGGTGGTCTGCGACCTCGATCTCGATGACGACGCCTCGCTGCGGGTGGGGCTATCCATCTGCTACGACCTGCGTTTCCCGGAGCTCTACCGCCAGATGTTGCCGGTGGACTTGATCGTGGTGCCTTCCGCCTTCACCTACACAACGGGGCAGGCGCACTGGGAGTTGCTGCTGCGCGCCCGCGCGGTGGAGAACCAGTGCTATCTGCTGGCGGCGGCGCAGGGCGGCACCCATCCCACGGGGCGCCGCACCTGGGGCCACTCGATGCTGGTGGATCCGTGGGGCGAGATCGTCTCGGTGCTGCCGGAGGGCCCCGGCGTGGCCTGCGGCATGCTGGATTCCGCCCGCATCGACGAAGTGCGCACGAGCCTGCCCGCCTTGACCCACCGCGTGCTGTGACCAGGACAACCGGAGCCATGATTCGATGAACCTCAACGATCCCGCCCTCGACCATCTCGCCGTCGCGCATCGTACGTTGCTGGAGCCGTACGGGCTCGACGAGTCGCACCTCGGGCGGGCCATCGCCACGATCCTCGAGCATCGCGTGGACCACGCGGATCTCTATTTCCAGTACACCCGCAGCGAGGGCTGGAGCCTGGACGAAGGCATCGTCAAGTCCGGCAGCTTCTCGATCGAGCAGGGCGTGGGCGTGCGCGCCATCGCCGGCGAGAAGACCGCGTTCGCGTACTCGGACGAGATCAATGCCGCCGCCCTGGATTCCGCGGCGAGGGCGACGCGCACCATCGCGCGCGCCGGCGGCGGGAAGACCCGCGTCGGCGGCGACGGCGGCCCGCGCACCGGCCATCGGCTCTACCCGATGAGCGACCCCATCGCATCGCTGGATTCGGCGGGCAAGGTGGCTCTGCTGCACCGGATCGAGAAGCGCGCCCGCGCCAAGGACCCGCGCATCATCCAGGTCATGGCCGGGCTCGCCGCCGAGCACGACGTGGTGATGGTGATGCGCTCGGACGGCGTGATGGCCGCGGACGTGCGCCCGCTGATCCGCATCTCCGTGCAGGTGATCGCGGAGCAGGACGGACGCCGGGAGCAGGGACACTCCGGCGGCGGCGGCCGCTTCGACCTCGACTACTTCACCGACCGGGTGGTCGAGGGCTATGTCGACGAGGCGGTGCGCTCGGCGCTGCTCAACCTGGAGTCGCGCCCCGCGCCGGCGGGCGTCATGAGCGTCGTCCTCGGTCCGGGCTGGCCTGGCGTGCTGATCCACGAGGCGATCGGCCACGGGCTGGAAGGCGACTTCAACCGCAAGCGCTCCTCCGCATTCGCCGGCCGCCTTGGCCAGCGGGTCGCGGCCAAGGGCGTCACCGTGGTGGACGACGGCACCATCAAGGACCGCCGCGGATCGCTCAACATCGACGACGAAGGCAACCCGACCCAGTGCAACGTCCTGATCGAGGACGGCGTGCTGAAGGGCTACCTGCAGGACTCGCTCAATGCGCGGCTGATGAAGGTTCCGGTGACCGGCAACGGCCGCCGCGAGTCCTTCGCGCACCTGCCGATGCCGCGCATGACCAACACCTTCATGTACGGCGGCGACCGTGATCCGGAGGAGATCGTCGCCTCGCTGGAGCGCGGCATCTACGCCGCGAACTTCGGCGGCGGCCAGGTCGACATCACCAACGGCAAGTTCGTCTTTTCCGCGTCCGAGGCCTACTGGGTGGAGGACGGGAAGATCCAGTATCCGGTGAAGGGCGCCACCATCATCGGCAACGGCCCGGATGCGCTTACGCGGGTGACGATGATCGGCGACGACATGAAGCTCGACAGCGGCATCGGCGTCTGCGGCAAGGACGGCCAGAGCGTGCCGGTCGGCGTGGGCCAGCCCACCTTGCGGATCGAGGGGCTGACGGTGGGCGGGACGGCGTAGCGTTTCGCAGCCGCGCGCCGGCCCGAGGCCCGGCGGCAAGCGGCGGCCCGTCCGGCGCCACGTCCAGCGCCTGGCAGCATCCGTCCGTCCTGGCGGCGGCCCGCCGGCGCCCGCTCCCGAAGAGACTGGCCGCATGGACGGCGGCACGGCCAGAGGCATTCGCGAACCCGATCGCGATCCGCGGACTCACCGGGGCGACAGGCAAGGATGTTGCCTCGCGCCGCGGCGCATCCTGCTCCGAGGCTCGGCCGGCGCGCTGCTGTCAGTCGTCCCCTTCCTTTCGGCCTGCGATCGCGCCTCGCCCGAGCAGGCGCTGCGCGACACGATTGCCGCGATGGTCCAGGCGGTCGAGTCCCGCGATGCCAAGGCCCTGTTCGACCACGTCGCGGACGACTTCACCCGTGACTCGGGTGGCCTGGACCGCAGGCAGATGCGCGCGCTGCTGCTCGGCCTCTTCCTGCGCAACCGGAACATCCGGATCGTCACCACGGTCCGGGAAGTGCGGATCGAGGGCAACCGCGGCCGGGCGCGCCTGCATCTTCTCGCGACCGGCGGTGCCGGCCTGCTGCCGGAGCGCGGCCGCCTGTGGGACGTATCGAGCGCGTGGCGGCGCGAGGGCGGCGACTGGAAGCTCTACAACGCCGAGTGGACGGACTGAGCGGGCTTGAGCTTCCGTCGTCATGCGGCGCGTCGGGTTACACGACCGCGTCCCTGGCCGCCGTCGCGCGCTCCGGCCACGGCGGTGGCACGGACACCTGGGTGCGGCGCGCAAGCAGCATGCGCAGCGAGCCGGGCCCCATCGTGAACGTGTAGCGCTCGTGGCAGTCGGCGGGGTCGCCGAGCACCGCGAAGTCGAAGCTGCGCAGCGCCATGGATGCCGCCATCTTGATCTCCACCATCGCGAGGTAGCGCCCCGGGCAGAGCCGTGGGCCGGCGCCGAAAGGGAAGACGTCCCGGCGCGGATCGCCTCCTGGCTGCCCGGCCTCGCCGACGGCGGCCATCCAGCGTTGCGGCTCGATCACCTCGAAGGGGGCGAAGCTGCCGCTGCGGCGCGACGCCGCCCGCAAGGCCAGTATCAGCGTCTGGCCGGGCTCGACGCGCAGGCCCGCGAGGTTCACCGCGGCTCGGGCGGTCACCCCCATGATCGGCGCGACCGTCCGTATGCGCATCGACTCGAGCGCGATCGACTCCAGGTAGCGCAGGCGATCGAGCTGCTCGAAGCGGGCGACCAGCCCGTCGGGCGCCAGCACGCCGTCGGACTCGATGCGCGCGGTGTAGGCCAGCTGCGAATCGGTGGCCAGGTGCAGCAGCAGCCAGGCGATGGCGTTGGCGACGGTGTCCTCGCCGGCGAACAGCATGGCGAGGACGTTGCCCTTCACGTCCTCGTCGGTGAACTCCGAGTCCGGCGCATCGCGCGCCGCGACCAGCGCTTCGAGAATGTTGGCGGGATGTGCCCGGCGACTCGGGTCCGCATCCAGGCGTTGCCGGGCCTCGCCGATCACCCGCGCGAGGAGCCGATCGCGACGCGCCTGGAGCTCGCGCAGGCGGCGCTCCGGCGCGAGGTCGAACCAGCGCCAGTAGGGGACCGGGCATCCGAGCCGGTGCCCGACCAGCCAGAACCAGAACTCGATGTCGGATTGGAAGGGATCGTCGGGATTGCGCAGGCTGTCGACATCCTCCCCGATGGCGAGGCCGGCGGCGATGTCGACCGCGAAGCATCTCAGGTCACGCGCCACGTCGCACGCCTCGCCGCGCTCCGCGGCCGTTGCCCAACGTTGCTGGAGCCTTTCGGTGACACGCCGGATGTGGGGGAAGAATCCGCGAACCGCCTCCGGCGTGAGGGCGCGCATCACGAGCTTGCGCTGCCGTCGCCAGGGCTCGCCCTCGGCGGTGAAGACGCCGGTGGGCCCGGTTTCCTGGATGATCTCCGACAGCCGGCGCCCGCGCGTGAAGAGCTCCGGCCGACAGCGCAGGATGGCATGGATGAGGGTGCCGTCGGCGACCACGACGTAGCGATGGCGACCGAGCGTGCAGCCCAGGAACGGTCCGTAGCGCTCTACCCAGGATTCGATCGCCTCGTGCACGTGCTCCCGCTTGACGCCGAGCGAGCTGCCGAAGAGCCAGTGTGCCGGCGGCCCAGGGAGCGCGCGGACATCGGCGGCCGGTGCGACGACACCCGGGCCGGCGGCCAGCATTGGAGTCAGCAATGCGTCGGCCGAGCCTGCCTGTGTCCCCGCGTCCATCAACCTCTCCCGTAGCGCCCGGCGGGCCTCAATGCCCATTGCATCAGTCCGGCACGCCGACCGCATCATCCGTCTCGACTATGCCGGTCGGGTTCGCGACGGACGGTGGGGACGAACGGCGAGCGCCAACGATGGTGCGGGTCGCGCGCGGTGAATCTCGCTATCCGCGGTCGGGCCCGCGTTCGACCGGCACGCAGTCGGCGCCGAGAAAGAGCGCCTCGTCGCCTCGCAACGGATCGATCACCCAACCGACGCTATAGGGATGGTTGAAGAACGCCCGCTGGGTCTGGCGGTCGGTATCGCTGAAGAAGGCGGTGAGGCCGGGATGGCTGTGGTACCAGCCCACGATCAGCAGGCCCGGCTGGAGCAGCGCCTGGGCCGTCCGCCAGACCTCGGTGCCCATGCGCAGCGAGAACGCGGTGCCATGCGCGTCGTCGGCCGCCGCGCTGGCGGTCAGCCGCACGTGCGCCACCCGGCCGCTGCGCGGATCGGCGAATGCCTGGCCGACAAGCAGGCCTCCCTGCTCGACATCGCGCCCGCGCAGGTGGGCGAGCACCGCCTGCTCGACCGCGGGCTCGATCCAGATGTCGGCTACGCCCGGGGCGGGCAGGCGATCGTCCCGTGGCAGCACCGCAAGCTGCAGGGCGGGCGTCGCGTCGGTCCATCGGATACCCATGTCGATCGGTCCGGTCCCGTGGCGAGTCAGGTCGCCACGTCGAATTCATGGCCACAGGCCGGGCACGCCACCACGCCCCGCTTGCCTGCCGGCAGCCGCAGGCCCTTGGCGCACGCGGGGCAGTGCCGGACCACGCGGCTCGGCGCACCCGCGCCGAAGTCCAGGCGATCCGTCGGAAAGGCCGCCGGCGTGCGCGCCCGCTGCTGCAGGTACCACGCGGCGGCCTCGCGATTGGCGGCCGAGGCGGGATTGACCGTGCCCGGCGCGAAGGTGACCAACCCGATCATGCGCCGCACGAAGATGTCGAAGCCTTCGCCCGGCAGCCATCGCTCGCCCTGGCAGACGACGCCGGAGGCGAAGACGTTGGGGTGGAAGATCGGGGTCTCCACCGTGACCACCGGCCGCTCGAACGGGTAGCGCGAGGGCAGGTCGATGCGCAGGGTGACGCCTTCCTGGCGGCTTTCCGGGTACGCCCTGGTCGCCGCGGTGCTGCAGGCGACGGCGAGGCGGATCGGCCGGCCTGGCCGGTCCGTCGCCTCCAGCAGCCGCAGCCGTCCATCCGAGCCGGCCGCGAGCTCGCGCAGCCGCTCGATGTCGGCCTTGCGGCGCAGCGCGTGGGCGGAGCCCGATGCGGCCATCGCGCCCGATCCCTCAGGCGGTACCGGCGACCAGCACCGGCTGGACCTCGAGCACGTCGCCGTTGCCGACCTGGCCGGCGAGCGGCTGCGAGGGATTGAGCACCTTGCCACTGGTGGTGTTCACCAGGGTGTAGTCCATGTCGGCCGGCAGCGCCCAATTGTCCACGGCGGCCTGGATGACGTCGCCGCCGGTGCTGCCGGGCTCGATGTCGATGTCGGCGCGGCGGCTCTGGTCCGCGGTGCGCACGACCAGCTTGCGCACGGTGATGTCGCTCATGTCTGTTCTCCGGAGGGTTCGGCCAGCAGGTCCAGGCAGGTATCGCCGGCGAGCGCGAAGCGCGCCGGCACCCGCGCGCCGGCGGGAAAGCGTTCGGAAAGCTCGCCGGGCTCGAACTCGTCGCGCAGCTCGACGCCGATCGCCGGGCTGCGGCATTGCATGCAGAAGGCCACCGAGTCCGGCACGCGCGCGGCCGCGCGCAGCTCGACGGCTTTGGTCGCGGCGGTGCTGCCGCAGTTGGCACAGCTGCAGCGCCAGACGAGGCGGTCGCTGAGGCGCACCGAGTCGGCGCCGACTTCGCGTGCCGCCGCATCGACGGCGCGGGCATCGCCGGCAGGCAGCGCGACGATGCGCGCCCTGGCCGGCAGGTCGCCGCAGCACGGGCAGAGCGGCGCGCGCTCGAGCGCGGCCACGGTGGCGCGCCCGGTGCGGGTATCGAGCAGCCAGCGTTCGGCCAGCAGGCCGTCCCCGGCCCCGGCATCGGTCAACGCAAGCGCGCGATTGACCGCCTGCGCGCCCGCGAACGACGCGGTGATCGCGGTGGTGGGGACGATCCGCTCGCGCGCGGCAAGCCGCTGCAGGCCGCCGCAGGAATAACGCTCGGCGACGCGCTGGTAGGCCGAGGCGGGCAGGCCGCACTCGTAGCAGGCGACCGGCGTGTCGCGGCCGGCGCGCGAGAAGCGGAAGGACTCGACCGTCACGTACCGGCTGTCGATCGCCGCGTTCACCCAGTCCACCCCGGCGATCCAGCAGAGCAGGTTCACCCGCAGCCGCGCCTCGAAGTTGTCGAGTGCCGCGATCACGCAGCGGTAGCCGCGCAGCGCGTCGAACGCGAGGGTGTCCCAGAGATCGCCGGTGACGGCGCGCACCGTGACCGCCGGATCCATCTCGCGTGCGCGGCGCGCGACCGCCGTGGCCTTGCCGGCGCCCACGTCCGCTTCGCGCAGCAGCACCGAGCGGGTGAGGTTGTGCAGCTCCACCGTATCGAAGTCGTAAACGTCGACCGCACCCACCCCGAGCAGGCACAGGTTCTTCACGACCTCGTTGCCGATCGCGCCGGCGCCGATCACCGCGAAGCGGCTCGCCTGCAGCGACTCCTGGGAGAACCCGGCGATGGCGCGATGACGGGCATAGCGGTCCGCTGTCGCCGCGGGGCCGCGGGCGGGACCGGCCGATGAGCGATGGAGCAGCGGATCAGTCGACAACCTCGACCCCGATGCGATGGAGGCTGCCGCAGTTGACGCAGCGCGCGCCGTTGTCGTTGGCGAGCGCGCGCACGCTCTGCACGGTGTAGAAGCTCTGGCAGTCCGCGCAGCGGAAGAGCTCCGCGTCCGGGTCCAGGGCGCCTCCGGTGAGCGCATCGCGCATCTGCGCCAGGGCCGTCCGCCGCACCACCGAGCGCGCGCTGTAGGGCGGAGGCTCGCGGCGCCGTTCCTTGCGCCGCGCGCGCGGACGGAAATGGTCCTCGCTGCGACTCGCTCCGCCGCCCTGCAGCGCCTCGATCGCGAGCCGCGCGGCAAGGAACGCGACCACCGCCACGAGCACCGCATACAGCAACCGCGCCATCGCCAGACCCCTCATCGGATTCCCCCGCCGTCGTCACCGACGACACATCGTCGCCGCCCCGATTTGCCAGATGGGGCCGGATGCGTCTACATTAAAGGCGTGATGACGGCGACGTATTTTTACTTTGGCTACTTTTGGGGCTTTCCTGCCGCTGGCGGGATGAGTCGGGGAAGGCTGTCGAAGTAAGATCCGCAATCCGTCCGATGAACCGCCAGCGCGAAAGCCCTGGCGGTTTTTTTTTCGCCCCTCCGGAGCCCCGACCAGATGACTACCAACACCGACGACCTGCGAATCCGCCAGATCAAGGAGCTCGCGCCCCCCTCCCACCTGATCCGGGAGTTCCCCGTCGCGCCCGCGGCTGCCGAGGCGACGGCGAGCACCCGGTCGGCGATCCACCGCATCCTGCACGGCATGGACGATCGCCTGCTGGTGATCGTCGGCCCGTGCTCCATCCACGACCCCGGCGCCGCCCGCGAGTACGCGTCGCGGCTCCTCGGGCAGCGGGAGCGGCTGCGGGACCGCCTGGAGATCGTGATGCGGGTCTACTTCGAGAAGCCGCGCACGACGGTGGGATGGAAGGGCCTGATCAACGACCCGAACCTGGACAACAGCTTCGACATCAATCGCGGGCTGCGCACCGCGCGCGAGCTGCTGCTGGACATCACCTCCATGGGACTGCCGGCGGGGACCGAGTACCTGGACATGATCACGCCGCAGTACATCGCCGACCTGATCGCCTGGGGCGCGATCGGGGCGCGCACCACCGAGTCCCAGGTGCATCGGGAGCTTGCCTCGGGGCTGTCCTGTCCCGTCGGCTTCAAGAACGGCACGGACGGCAGCATCCGCATCGCGCTCGATGCGATCAAGGCCGCATCCCAGCCGCACCACTTCCTCTCGGTGACCAAGGGCGGCCATTCGGCGATCGTCTCCACCACCGGCAACGAGGACTGCCACATCATCCTGCGCGGCGGCAAGGCGCCCAACTACGACCGGGCCAGCGTCGAGGCCGCCTGCCGCGAAGCCGGCAACGCCGCGCTCGCCTGCCGGCTGATGATCGACTGCTCGCACGGCAACAGCCAGAAGAATCCGGACAACCAGCTCCTGGTGACCCAGGACGTCGTCGACCAGCTGAGCGAGGGCGAGACGCGGATCTTCGGCGTGATGCTGGAAAGCAACCTCGTGGCCGGGCGCGAGGACCTCGTGATCGGCAAGCCCCTCACCTACGGCCGGAGCATCACCGATGCCTGCCTCAGCTGGGAGGCGACGGAGCAGGCGCTGGAGATGCTGGCCGAGGGCGTGGCCGAGCGGCGGGTGGCGGTGGCGGGTTGAGCGGCGCTGCGAGGTCGTGGATCCAGGGCCGTGCGTCACGGTCCCGGCGCTGGAAATCCTCGATCTCCGGCAATCGCCGAAGGGTTAGGCCGATCTCGTCGAGGCCTTCGAGGAGCATCCGGCGCCGCAGCGGCTCGATGGCGAACCCGATCACCGAGCCGTCGCCGTCCCGGATCTGCCCGGCCTGCAGGTCCACCTCGAGCTCCAGCCTGCCGTCCAGCGCCCGCTTCCCGAGGGCGGCGACGGTACCGGCAGGCAGGCAGATCGGCAGCAGTCCGTTATGGAAGCAGTTCGAGTAGAAGATGTTGCCGAAGCGCGGCGCGACGACGCAGCGGATCCCGGCCTGCAGGATCGCCCACACGGCGCCCTCTCGGGAGCTGCCGCAGCCGAAGTTGTCGCCGGCCACGAGGATCCGCGCATCGCGGAAAGCCGCGTCGTTCAGGGCGCAGTCGCTGTTCAATCGCCCGTCCGGCAGGTAGCGCAACGCCTCGAAGGCCCACGGCCCGAGCTGGTCCCGAGGCAATTGCGCGAGGCGCTCGATGCGCACGATCACGTCGGTGTCGATGTTCGCCGCCATCAGCGGGACGACCCGACTCCTCAAGGTAGTGAACTTCAGCATGGCGACTGGCCGGACGGCAGTGACGCCGCGGCAGGGATGCAGCCCAGCACGGCCGATACCGCCGCGACGGCCGGGCTCGCCAGGTGCGTCCTGGCGCCGGGCCCCTGGCGGCCGACGAAGTTGCGGTTCGACGTGGAGACGCAGCGCGCGCCCGGCGCGATCAGGTCCCCGTTGGCCCCGACGCACATCGAGCAGCCAGGCTCGCGCCACTCGAAGCCGGCCTCGCGGAACAGCCGGTCCAGGCCCTCCGCCTCGGCGTCGCGCTTGACTGCCTGGGAGCCGGGCACGACCCAGGCCCGTACCCGTCCATGAACCTTGAGGCCGCGGATCGCCGCTGCCGCGTCACGCAGGTCGGACAATCGACCGTTGGCGCAGGAGCCGATGAAGACATGGTCGATCGGCGTGCCCGCGATCGCCGCGCCAGCCGCCAGTCCCATGTAGTCGAGGGCCGACCTCACCGAGTCGCGCTCGGAGCCGGAAAGCGTGTCGGGGTCCGGGACGCTGCCGTCCAGCGCGACGACCTGCCCGGGACTCGTGCCCCAGGTGACCTGGGCGGGCACGTCCGCCGCGTCGATGCGCTCCTCCCGGTCGAAGACGGCGCCCGGGTCGGAGCACAGGCTGCTCCAGTGGCGCCGTGCCTCGTCCCACCGCTCGCCGGCGGGTGCATGGGGCCTGCCCTCCACGTATGCGAGCGTCGTCTCGTCCGGCGCCACCAGCGCATGGGCCGACCCGAGCTCCACCGCGAGGTTGCACAGCGTCAGGCGCTGCTCCACCGACAGCGCTTCGACCGCCGTGCCGGCGAACTCGACGCTATGGCCCGTGCCGCAAGCGGGGCCGAGCCGGCCGATGATGAACAGGATCAGGTCCTTGACCGTCACGCCGGCGCGCAGGTGCCTGTCCACGGTTATCCGCATGGTCCGGGGCTTGCGCAGCATCAGCGTCTGGGTGGCGAGGATGTGCAGGATCTCGGTGGTGCCGATGCCGAGCGCCATGGCGCCGAGCGCGCCGTGGGTGCTCGTGTGGCTGTCCGGGCAGGCGATGAGCATTCCCGGAAGCGTCATGCCGAGCTCGGGACCGATCACGTGGATGATGCCCTGGTCGCGGTCGCCGGCTTCGATGTTGCGGATCCGAAGGCTTCGGCTTCGCTCCCGCAACCTCGTCAGGTGGGCCTGCGCCCAGGCGTGGGCGCCGCCGGTCCGTCCGGGCTCCGAGGACACCGCGTGGTCCGCCACGCTGACGACGAGCTCGGGGCTGTGGACCTGCAGGCCGCGCCGCGCGAACTCCTCGAAGACCTCGCTGTGCAGATCGTGGATGAAGAGACGGTCGACGTGCAGGAGGCCCACGCCGGAGTCCGGCTCCGCGACCAGGTGGATCGACCAGAGCTTCTCGAAAAGCGTGCGAGCGGGGGCGCCCTCGGCAGGCATGCCTTCAGATCTCCGCGAACCTGGCCTCGAACGCGCGAAGCTCGGTGAAGCCGGCGATGTCGTTGATCGCTGGCAAGTCCCACGCCGGTACCGGGCTGCCGGCAGTGGTGCCGTGGGCGCGCAGGTGCCGGTAGGCCTCGTGCATCGCCGCGCAGGCAGCGGCCATGCCGGCGGCCGGGTAGATGAGGATGCGATAGCCGAGGCGGGCGAGCGTATCGGGGTCGAGCATCGGCGAGCTGCCCCCGGGCACCATGTTGGCCATCAGGGGCGCATCGATGGCGTCGCCCGCCCTGGCGAACTCCTCCTCGCCGGCAAGCCCCTCCAGCATCACGACGTCGGCTCCCGCTGCCGCGAAGGCCTTGCCGCGCTTCAACGCCTCCTCGATTCCGTGGCCGGAACGGGCGTCGCTGCGGGCGATCAGGAGCATGTCCGCGTCCGAGCGCGCGGCCAGGGCCACCTCGATCTTGCGCTGCATGTCGGCCAGGGGTACGACGCGCCGCCCGGGCTGGTGGCCGCATCGCTTGGGCATCTCCTGGTCTTCCAGCTGGATCGCCTGCACGCCCGCCGCCTCGTATCCGCGCACCGTGTGGTCGACGTTGAGCAGGCCTCCGAAGCCGGTGTCGGCATCCGCGATCAACGGCGTCGTGGTGCCGCTGGCGATGGTGCGGGCGCGCTCGACCATGTCGCTGTACGTCACCAGTCCCGCATCGGCGACACCCAGGTGCGAGGCGGAGATGCCGTAGCCCGTCATGTAGAGCGCCGCGAAGCCCATCCGATCGGCGATGCGGGCCGAGAACATCTCGAAGACGCCCGGTGCCACGATCTGCTCGCCACCGGCCAGCAATCTGCGCAACTCTCCTTTCCTGGCCATGTTCCCCCCTCGCTACTCGAGCTTGACGCCGGCCGCCTGGATGACGCCGGTCCACTTGGCGACTTCGCGGGAGAGAAAGTCGGAGAACTCCGCGGGCGAGCCGGCCAGCACCTCGAAACCGCGTTGGGTCAGGCTTTCCTTCACGTCCGCCTGGTTCAGCACCTCCGCGAGCGCCTGGCCGAGATACTCGACGACCGCCGCGGGCGTCGAGGACGGTACGAGGATTCCCGACCAGGAGTCGGCGACGAAGCCCGGCAGGCCGGCCTCCGCCATGGTCGGGACGTCCGGAAGGTAGTCCAGGCGCTTGCTGGAAGCGACCGCCATCGGCTTCGTGTTCCCGGACTTCACCTGGGGCAGGCCGGTGGTGGCGGTGGCGAACATCAGCTGGACTTCGCCCGACTTGAGGTCGATCAGGGCCTGCGAGCCATTCTTGTACGGCACGTGGACCATGTCGACGCCCGACTGGATCTTGAGCATCTCGCCGACCAGGTGGGAGATGCCGCCGGCGCCGGCCGAGGCGAAATTGAGCGAGCCGGGCGTGGCCCTGCCCAGGGCCAGCAGCTCCGAGAGATCGGCCGCCGGCACCTTGGGGCTGACCATCAGAAGCATCGGCACCGTCGTCGCCAGCGCAACCGGGGAGAAGTCCTTCAGTGCATCGTAGGGGAGGTTGGGGAAGAGGCCTGCCGCCACGGCATTCGGCCCCACGTCGCCCATCAGCAGCGTGTAGCCGTCACCGGGTGCCTTCGCCACGAAATCGGCGGCGAGGACGCCGCCCACGCCCGGCTTGTTCTCCACGACCACCGGCTGGCCCACCCGGTCCGCCAGCGCGGAGCCGACGAGCCGGGCGACGCTGTCCGCAGTGCCGCCTGGGGCGAACGGAACGACCAGCTTGAGCGGCTTCGTGGGGAAGTTGGAGGGTGCCTGCGCGGCGAGCGGACCGGCGATGGCAAGCGATGCGCATATCGCGACCAGGAGCGAAGGGATTCTCATGGGCTGTCTCCAGGAGGAAGGTCTGTCATGTGGAAGGCACCGCGGCGCCCCGGGCTGCCCCCAGTGCTCGCGAGAGTCTGTCGGCCTGGCGCACGGCGACCTGCGCCACCTGCTCGAGATCCAGCGCCGCGAAACGCTGCTCGGGGATGGTGAAGCCGAGCGAACCGTAGATCTCGTTGTTGTGGTTGAAGACCGGCGCGATCACGCCGATCGCGTGGGCCACGCGTTGCCCGCGCGAGTGCGCATATCCCCTCTCGCGGATCGAGGCCAGCTCGCGTTTCAGTACCGCCCATGACGGGGGCCGGCGACCTTCATGGTTTCCCTCCCTTTCCGCCTCGAGGATCTCCCGTGCCCGCTGCTCGGGCAGATAGGCGAGGATGGCGCGGCCCGAGCTGCCCCAGACGAGCGAAAGCGGCCGGTTCAGCTCGAAGCGATAGCTCAGCTCCCTGGACGAGTCCGCCTTCTCCGCGAACATGAGGCGCCCCTCGCTCGGCAGGTACATCGCGAAGTAGCAGGTTTCATCGAAGGCGTCGGCGGCTTCGCGCAGCAGCGGCCCGGCGATATCCCGGAACGGCACCCGATTGAAGACGAGGGCGCTCAGGCGGAACAACTCGCCGCCGACGCGATAGCTCCGGCGTACGGCGTCTTTTTCCACGAGTCCCTCGCGCACCAGCAGGTCCAGCAGGCGGTGCACGGTGGCGGGGCTGAGGCCCGTACGCTCGGTGATCGAGGTGAGCGTGAACGGGCCTTCCGACTCGGCGGCGATGCGCAAGAGGCGCGCGACCCGTGCGACGGTGCCGGCATCCTTGAGGTCGTCTCGGGGGGGAGGGGCCTGGGCAGTCATTTCCGTTCAGCGGAAAACATTATCGGTAAACGAAATTATGGACGGGGCGTCGCCCGCGGTCAATCGCGAGCCCGATGGGCCGGTGTTTCCGATGCATGCAGGAAATCGGCTGCACGCCGCGCTCGTCCGTCACGGTATCGCGACAGCGCCGCGCCGTCCGTCGGGGAAAAGGGCTCAGAGGTCGGGCGCCCCGGCCGTGGAGCCTCCTGGACTGTGACCTGCGTCACGCCGCATGCTGTAATAGTCGAAAGACCCCGGAGGCATCCATGCAGGCCACCACTTCCGCCCCTTCCGTCAGTCAGCGCGCCAAGGTCAGTCCGCACGAGCGGTTGATCGGCATGGGCCTGTCGCCGCTCGGACGCGCCAGTGAGTTCGCCGACGACATCTACTCGCTCATGGCGAAGACGCCGCTGTTCTCCGGCCTCGACATGAACGAGACCCGGACGCTCGGCGCCTTCATGTACGTCTACGACGCGCCGGCCGGACTCACGCTGATCAACGAAGGCGACAGCGGCGACTTCATGGTCCTCCTGATGTCGGGGATGGTGGACGTGCTGCGTCGCAACCGCTACAACTATCCGTCACGCATCGCCGTGGCCCACTCCGGCCATGCGCTCGGCGAGATGTCGATGTTCGATGGCGAGCCCCGTTTCGCCTCGTGCGTGACGCTTGAGCAGTGCCGCCTCGCGGTGCTGACCCGCGATTCGCTGATGCTGGTCCTTCAGGACGAGGCCCGGCTCGGCAACAAGATCCTTCTCAAGCTGGTGCAACTGCTCTCGGAGCGGCTGCGCCAGACGAGCGCGAAGCTCGTCTCCTACCTCGAGGCCGCGCGCGACGCGTAGCCGCGGTCCGCGCGGTGCCGGCTACGCCGAAGGCCGGTCCCGCTGCCAGAGGACGTCCGGCACGCCCGCATCCCGGTTCATCACGCGGGCCAGCACGAACAGCAGGTCGGACAGCCGGTTCAGGTACTGCTGCGCGAGCGGCGTGACGAACTCGAGCCCCGCCAGGGCGACGACGCCGCGCTCGGCGCGACGACAGACGCTGCGGGCGACGTGGGCCAGCGCCGCGGCACGACAGCCGCCTGGGAGGATGAACTCCGCGAGCACCGGGAGGTCCGCGTTGTAGCGGGCGATCCAGGCGTCGAGCAGCGCCAGCCGCCGCGCCCCGAGGCGCTCGAAACCCGGGATGCTCAGCTCGCCCCCGAGGTCGAAGAGATCATGCTGGATGTCCTGGAGGACGCCGACGATCTCGTCCCCCGGTCCCTCCGCGACGACGAGCCCGAGCAGCGAGTTGAGCTCGTCGACCTCTCCCAACGCGACGATCCGCGGGCTGCTCTTGCGCGTCCGGGCGCCATCGCCGAGTCCGGTGGTGCCGTCGTCGCCGGTGCGGGTGGTGATCTTCGTCAGTCGATTGGCCATGTCGGAAAAATTCAATCAAGCGCTTGATGAGGCGTATCATGCGGGGCCGCGCGCCGGGGACCTTCTCAAAGCATGAACGAGCTGCATAGAGCGACCATCGCCCCCGTCTCCCGGGATGGGCTCCGCCCTGGCGCGACCGCCGCCGCGCCAGTCCCGATGCATGACGCGGCGGCGCACCCGGACGTGGCGCTGGACGGGCGGCTCGCCCGCGGGCTCGACACCCGCGCGCGGCTGCGCAGCGCCGCGCTCAGGCTGTTCGCCGAAAGAGGATACGCGCAAACCTCCACGCGCGAAATCTGCGGCGAGGCCTCGGCGAACGCGGCCGCGATCCACTACTACTTCGCCGACAAGGCGGGGCTCTACCGGGACGTCTACCTCGCGCCCATCCTGCAGCTGCTCGAGGCGGCGCTCGAAGCGGCCCGCACGGATGCGCCGTTCGAGACCGTCATGCGGATGAGCTACCGGACGTTCCTCGCGCCGCTGCGGCACCAGGACGAGGCGACGATGCAGATCCTCAAGCTGCACTTCCGCGAGCATGCCGACCCGACCGGCCTGGTGGGAGACGAGGTCGCGACGCTGGTCCAGGCGCACCTCGACGCGATCGTGGCGGTGCTCTGCCGCGAAACCGGCGCGGCACGGCCGGACGACGACCTGCGCCGGCTCGCCGCGAGCCTGGTCGCCCTGGCCGCGGACTTCCTGGTCAACGCCGACCGCATGCGCCGGATCGCGCCGCGACTCTACGACGGCGCGGAATCGATCGACCGGATGACCGACCGCCTCACCGGCTATGCGGTGGCCATGCTCGAGTACGAGCGCAGGCGCAGGGCGCCAGGCGACGGTGCGCGCCGCCGCAGCGGGGCCGCCGCTTCGGAGGTGGACGCATGAGGCGGGCCGCGCGCGGGGCGCTGAACGCGCTGGTCCTGATCGTCATCCTCGGCGTGGCGGGGTGGTGGTTCCATGTCCGCGAGCCGCAGGAGCGCGACGACACGATCGCCGGGCCGGCGCCGGCAAGCCAGGCGGCCGCGCCGCGTCCGGTCATGACCGTGACCACCGCGACCCCGAAGGTGCTGGACTGGAAGACGCGGCTGGAGGCGGACGGCAGCGTGGCCGCCTGGCAGGAAGTGTCGATCAGCCCCGAGGTCGGTGGCTTTCGCATCGCCGAGGTGCTGGTCAATGTCGGCGACCGGGTCCGCGCGGGCCAGCCGCTCGCGACGCTGGCGCCCACCTCGGTCGCGAACGACGTCGCGCAGCAGACCGCGGCGCTCGCCGAGGCGCGGGCCGCGCTTGCGGAGGCAGCCGCGAACGCGCAGCGTGCCCGCAAGCTGCGCGATTCCGGGGCGCTGAGCGCGCAACAGGTCACGCAGTACCTCACCGCCGAGCAGACCGCGCAGGCGCGGGTCGGGGCTGCACAGGCGAGGCTCGACGCGGAGAAGCTGCGCATGAGCCAGACCCGGGTCCTCGCGCCGGACGACGGCGTCATCTCGCAGCGCTCGGCCATGCCGGGCGCGATGGCGGCCGCCGGCGAGGAGCTCTTCCGGCTGATCCGCGAAGCCCGCCTGGAGTGGCGCGCGGAGGTGCCCGGCGCGCGCCTGCACCTGGTGCACGAGGGCCAGCCGGTCACTCTCGCGCTCCCGGACGGCAGCACGGTGTCCGGGACCGTGCGGATCGTCGCGCCAACCATCGACCCGCGTACCCGGCTCGGTCTCGCCTACGTGGACATCGGCGAGCTCGGCTCGGCGCTGCGCGCCGGGCTCTACGCCCGCGGCAGCTTCGAGCTCGGCTCGTCGCCGGCGCTGACGGTGCCGGCGGCGAGCGTGCTGCTGCGTGACGGCTTCTCCTACGTCTTCACGCTGGGCGAGGACAGCCGCGTGCGGCTCGTCAAGGTCAAGACCGGGCGGCGCGAGGGTGACCGGATAGAGATCACCGAGGGGCTCGCCGCCGAGGAGACCGTCGTCGACTCCGGCGTCGGCTTCCTGGTCGATGGCGACCCGGTCGCGGTATCCCAGAGCATGAAGTGAAGCCGCCGCGATGAACCTGTCCACCTGGTCGATCCGCAACCCGATACCGTCGCTGCTGCTCTTCATCCTGCTGACGCTGCTCGGGCTGATGAGCTTCCGGGCGATGAAAATCCAGAACTTCCCGGACATCGACCTGCCGACGGTCATCGTGACCGCGGCGCTGCCGGGCGCCGCGCCGGCGCAGCTCGAGACGGAGGTGGCGCGCAAGATCGAGAACTCGATCGCGACGATCCCCGGCATCAAGCACATCTACGGCAAGATCCAGGATGGCTCGGTCGCGGTGACGGCGGAGTTCCGCCTGGAGAAAGATGTCTCGCAGGCGGTGGACGACGTCCGCGACGCGGTGAGCCGGATCCGCGCGGACCTGCCGCAGGCGCTGCGTGACCCGATCGTGAGCAAGCTCGAGATCTCCGGCACGCCGGTGCTCACCTACTCGATCGCGAGCGGCCGCATGGACGAGGAAGCGCTTTCCTGGTTCGTGGACAACGAGGTGACACGGGCGTTGCTCACCGTGCCGGGCGTCGGCAAGGTCGCCCGCGTGGGGGGTGTCACCCGTGAGGTCCGGGTGGAGCTCGATCCGGCGCTGATGCAGGCGCTCGACGTCACCGCGGCGGAGATCTCGCGCCGGGTGCGCCAGGTCCAGCAGGAATCCTCCGGCGGGCGTGCCACCATCGGCGGGCGCGAGCAGGCGATCCGCACGATCGGCACGGTGGCCACCGCCGCCGAGCTCGCGCGGCTGGATATCCCGCTGCTCGACGGCCGCCACGTGCGTCTCGACGAGGTCGCGACGGTGACCGATACCATCGCCGAGCGGCGCAGCGCCGCGCTGCTCGACGGCGAGCAGGTGGTGGGCTTCGAGATCAGCCGCAGCCGCGGCGCGAGCGAGGTCTCGGTGGCCGAGGGCGTGCGCGATCGCCTGCGCGAGCTGAAGGCCGAGCATCCCGATATCGAGATCACCGAGGCGTTCAACTTCGTCGAGCCGGTGGAGAGCAGCTACGTCGGCTCGCTCAACCTGCTGTTCGAGGGCGCGGTGCTCGCGGTCATCGTCGTCTTCCTGTTTCTGCGCGACTGGCGCGCCACGTTCGTCGCGGCCACGGCGCTGCCGTTGTCGATCATCCCCACCTTCGCCGCGATGTACTTCATGGGGTTCACGATCAACGTGGTGACGCTGCTCGCGATGTCGCTGGTCGTCGGCATCCTGGTGGACGATGCCATCGTCGAGATCGAGAACATCGTGCGCCACCTCGGGATGGGCAAGACGCCGAAGGAAGCCGCGATGGAGGCGGTGGAGGAGATCGGCCTGGCGGTGGTCGCGACCACCGCGACGCTGGTCGCGGTGTTCCTGCCGACGGCCTTCATGACCGGCGTGGCCGGCATGTTCTTCAAGCAGTTCGGCTGGACCGCCGCGATCGCGGTGTTCGCGTCGCTCCTGGTCGCGCGGCTGCTCACGCCGATGATGGCCGCGTACCTGCTGCGGCCGGCCACCGAGGCGCCGCGCGACGGCTGGCTCATGACCCGCTACCTGCGCTGGGTTGGCTGGTGCCTGCGCCACCGTTTCCTGACCTCGCTCGCCGCCGCGGCCTTCTTCGTCGCGTCGCTCCTGCTGATCCCGCTGTTGCCCACCGGCTTCATCCCCCCGGACGACCTCGCGCAGACGCAGGTGACGGTGGAGCTGCCGCCGGGCAGCACGTTCGCGCAGACCTACGACGTGGCCGAGCAGGTGCGCGTGAAGCTGAAGGCCGATCCCGACGTGCACCAGGTTTACACCGCGATCGGCGGCGGCGCGACCGGCAGCGATCCGTTCGCGATCGGTGGCGCGCCGGAGGCCCGCAAGGCGACGCTGCTCCTCAACCTCTCGCCGCGCAAGGGCCGGGACAGCACCAAGCAGCAGATCGAGGACCGGCTCCGCGCCGCGGTCGCCACCGTGGCCGGCATTCGCACCACCGTCGGCTTCGGGGGCGCCGGCGAGAAGCTGATCGTCGCCCTGACCGGAGACGATGGCCAGGCGCTCGCCGAAACCAGCCGCGCGGTCGTGCGTGAGATCCGCGGCATCGAGGGCCTGGGCAATGTCACCTCGAGCGCGGCGCTCACCCGGCCCGAGCTGGTGGTGCGGCCCGATGTCGCCCGCGCGGCGGACCTGGGCGTGACCTCCGAGGCGATCGCCGAGACGCTGCGGGTGGCGACCGCCGGCGACTACGAGCAGAGCCTCGCGAAGCTCAATCTCGCGCAGCGCCAGGTGCCGATCGTGGTGCGCCTGCCGGAGCAGGCCCGCGACGACCTGACCCTGCTGGAACGCCTGAAGGTTCCCGGCAACGGCGGCAACGTACCGCTCGCCAACGTCGCGAGCCTCGAGGTCGACGCCGGTCCCGCGCAGATCGATCGCTACGACCGCAGCCGCAACGTGCTGCTCGAGGTCGAGCTGAACGGCCAGGCGCTCGGCGACGTGCTCTCGAAGGTGGATCGCCTGCCGACGCTCGCCAACCTGCCGCCCGGCGTGAAGCGGGCCGAGCTCGGCGATGTCGAGGGCATGCGCGAGCTCTTCGAGAGCTTCGGGCTCGCGATGCTGATCGGCGTCGCCTGCATCTACACCGTTCTGGTGCTGCTCTTCAAGGACTTCATGCAGCCGGTGACCATCCTCGCCGCGCTGCCGCTGTCGATCGGGGGCGCCTTCGTCGCGCTGCTGCTCACCGGCAAGGGATTTTCGATGCCGTCGCTGATCGGCCTGATCATGCTGATGGGGGTGGCCACCAAGAACTCGATCCTGCTGGTCGAGTACGCGATCGTCGCGCGTCGCGACCATGGCATGGACCGAACCGCCGCGCTGCTGGATGCCTGCCACAAGCGTGCCCGCCCGATCATCATGACGACCATCGCCATGGGTGCGGGCATGCTGCCGATCGCGCTGGGGCTGGGCGTGGATCCGAGCTTCCGTTCGCCGATGGCGATGGCGGTGATCGGCGGGCTGGTCACGTCCACCTTCCTGAGCCTGCTCATCATCCCAGTCGTCTTCACCTTCATCGACGACCTGATCGTGCTTGCCCGGCGGCTGCTCCAGCGGGGGGGACAGGCCTCCGGTTCGCATGGCATGATTGCGCATTGAAGCTTTCGCGGTGTGCCGGGAATGCCGACATGGAGCCAGCGAAGATCACACGTGACACGTCGGTCATCGTGACCGGCGCCGCCTCGGGCATCGGCAAGGGCTGCGTGGACCGCCTGCTGCGCACCGGCTGGCGCGTGGTCGCCGCGGATCGCGACGAAGAAGCGCTCGCCCGCGCCTATGTCGGGCTCGACGACGCCGAGCTGATGACCGCGGTGGTCGACGTCTGCGACGAGGCGGCGGTCGAGGGCGTGATGTCGCGCATCGAATCCTCCTTCGCTCCCCTGGCCGGCGTGGTCAACTGCGCCGGCATCGCCCGCGACGTCGATTTCCTGGACCACACCGCGCAGGTCTTCCGCGACATCCTGGAGGTGAACGTGGTCGGGACCTTCCTGGTGTCCCAGGCCGCGGTGCGGCGAATGCGCATGCGCCGGCTCGGCTCCATCGTGAACATCGCGTCGGTGTCCGGCGTGGTGGGCAATGTCGGCCGCGCCGCCTACGGCGCATCCAAGGGCGCCATCGTCACGCTCACCAAGGTGATGGCGGTGGAACTCGCCGAAGCCGGCATCCGGGTCAACGCGGTGGCGCCGGGACCGGTGGAGACGGCACTCACGGCGCGCTTCCACACCCCGGAGATGCGCGCCCAGTGGAACGGCCACGTGCCGATGGCGCGCTACGGCACCCCGGACGAGGTCGCCGGCGTCGTCAACTTCCTGCTGGACCCCGAGCAATCCAGCTACGTGACCGGCGAGACGGTCGCGGTGGACGGCGGCTTTCTCGCCGGCGGGATCATCCGGCGCGAAGACTAGGGGGCTGCCTTCCGGCGCGGTCGCTCAGATCACGCCCTGCGCCAGCATCGCGTCGGCCACCTTGACGAAGCCGGCCACGTTCGCACCGTCCACGTAGCTGACGCTGCCGTCCTTGCGGCGGCCGTACCGCATGCAGGACTGGTGGATGCTGCGCATGATGGTGAGCAGGCGCGCGTCCACTTCCTCGCGCGGCCAGGTGAGCCGCATCGCGTTCTGGCTCATCTCCAGGCCCGAGGTGGCGACGCCGCCGGCATTGCTCGCCTTGCCGGGCGCGAACAGCACGCGCGCTTCCTCGAAGATCCGGATCGCGTCGAAGGTCGACGGCATGTTGGCGCCCTCCGCCACGCAGACCACGCCGTTGTCCACCAGGGTGCGGGCATCCTTCGCGGTGAGCTCGTTCTGGGTGGCGCACGGAAGAGCGACATCCACCGGGATGTGCCAGGGCGTCTTGCCGGGCAGGAACTCCGCGCCGATGCGCTTCGCGCACTCGTCGACCCGACCGTAGTTGCGGTTCTTGATGTCCATGAGCTCGGCCAGCTTGGCCGGCGTGAAGCCGTCCTCGTCCAGCACCGTGCCGCTGGAATCCGATACGCTGACCACCGTCGCGCCGAGCGACATCGCCTTCTCCACCGCGTACTGCGCGACGTTGCCGGACCCCGAGACGCTTACGCGCAGGCCCTGCAGCGACCTGCCGGTCTGGATCAGCATCTCCTCGGCGAAGTAGACGGTGCCGTAGCCGGTAGCCTCCGGCCGGATCAGCGAGCCGCCGTAGGACAGGCCCTTGCCGGTGAAGACGCAATCCGAGCGATTGGACAGCTTCTTCGTCATCCCGGTCATGAAGCCGATCTCGCGCGCACCCACCCCGATGTCGCCGGCAGGGACGTCCGTCTCGGAGCCGACGTGGTGGAAGAGGCCCGCCGCGAAGGCCTGGCAGAAGCGCATCACCTCACCGGTGCTGCGTCCCTTCGGGTCGAAGTCCGAGCCGCCCTTGCCGCCGCCCATCGGCAGGGTGGTGAGCGCGTTCTTGAAGGTCTGCTCGAAGGCGAGGAACTTCAGGATCGACAGGTTCACCGACGGATGGAAGCGAAGCCCGCCCTTGTAGGGCCCGATCGCCGAGTTGTGCTGGATCCGGTAACCCCGGTTGACCTGGACTTCGCCCTTGTCGTCCACCCAGGGCACCCGGAAGATGATCACGCGCTCGGGCTCCACCAGGCGGTCCAGGAGCCCGTGCTCGGCGTATTGCGGGTGTTGGGCGATCCAGTCCCACAGGCTCGACATCACCTCGGTGACGGCCTGCAGATACTCCGGCTGACCGGGATTGCGGTCGGCCACCTGGCCCAGGAAGGATTCCAGCGACTGGTACTTCATCGAAAGGGGGCCCCGTCTGTGCGACATTGCTGCCAAGAGGTGGATTCTGCAACATAAACGCGGCGGCGGCGGGAACCCCGGTGCCGCACCGGAGATGGATTCAGCCCACCGACGGCGCGCGCCCCCCTGCCGGGTGCCAGGGTGGACCGATCGAAGCCGCGCTCCCCGCGAGCTATTTCAGCGCGTGCGGCAGCCAGAGCGACAGGGACGGCGTATAGGTGATGAGCAGCAACGCGACCAGCAGCGCCACGACGTAGGGCCAGACTTCGCGGATCAGCAGGCCGAGCCGCACCTTGCCCACCGAGCTCGCCACGAAGAGCAGCACGCCTACCGGCGGCGTGAGCTGGCCGATCGTGAGATTGACCAGCAGGATGATGCCGAAGTGGGTGAGGTCGATGCCGTACTGGTTCAGCACCGGTATCAGGATCGGCACCAGGATGATCATGATCGCCAGCGTCTCCATGAAGCACCCCAGCACCAGGAGCACCACGTTGAGAAGGACCAGGACCATCAGGGGGTTGTCGGTCGCACCGGTGAGGGCATCCGAGATGAGCTGGGGCGCTTCCTCGATGCCGAGGATCCAGCTGAAGGGCGAGGCCGCCGCCACGATCAGCAGGATCACCGCGGTCTCCTTGGCGGTGGTGAGCAGGATGGCCGGAAGCTGTGACCAGCGCAGGGTTCGGTAGACGAAGAGGCCGACGAGCAGCGAGTACGCCGCCGCGACGCCCGCGATCTCGGTGGCGGTGAACACGCCCATGCGAAAGCCGACGAGGATCAGCACCGGCATCATCAGCGCCCACGCCGCGCCCCGGAACGCCTTCCACAACTGTCCCCAGGCGAAGTCCTGGTCTTTCGGGAAGTTGCGGCGGCGGGCGATCCAGGCGGTCAGCAGCAGCATCGCGAGCGCCATGACCAGTCCGGGCAGGATGCCGGCCCAGAACAGGTCGCCCAGCGAGATGTTGGCCTGCCAGGCGTAGATCACCATCAGGATGGACGGCGGAATGATCGGTCCCAGGGTGGCGCAGGAGGCGCAGAGCGCGGCGGCGAAGCCCGGGCTGTAGCCGGCACGGGAGAGCTGCGGCACGAAGACCCGCGAGGTCGCGGCGCAGTCCGCCACCGAGGAGCCGGAGATTCCCGAGAGGAACACGTTGCCGACGATGGCGGTATGCGCCATCCCCCCGCGGATGTGGCCGACGAACGCGCGGGTGAAGGCGAAAAGGCGCTCGCTGATGCCGGAGTCGTTCATCAGCGAACCCGCCAGCGTGAAGAGCGGGATGGCGAGCAGCGGGAACGACTGGACCCCGGTGACCACGCGCTGCGCCACGACCGACAGGGGAATGCCTTCGGTCAGGATGACCAGGAGCGAGGCCCCCAGCATGGCGAGCGCGATCGGCAGCCCGATCACCAGCAGGATGGCGAAGGCGACGAGCAGCAGGATCATCGCGCTTCTTCGGTCGCGACCAGCGTCTCGGTCTCGCCGCGGAACACCGGCGCCGCGCCATGGTCCATCCAGCCGCGCAGGACGTGCACCAGCATCAGCGTCAGGCCGGTCGGCATCGCGGCCGCGAACCACGCCTTGGAGACCCCGAGCATCGGCGACTCCACCACGAGCTCCTGCTGCACGTACTCGTGGCAGGCCCAGAGCATGGTCCCGATGATCGTGATGCCGACCAGCAGGGTGAGCACGTTCAGCCATTGCATGCGCGGATGGGCGAGGATGCTGCCCATGACGTCGATGCGGATGTGCATGTGCGAGCGGATGGCCGCCGCGGCACCCACGAAGACCATCCAGGTGAACAGCCCGATCACCAGCTCCTCGCCCCAGGTGATCGGGCTGTTGAAGACGTAGCGCAGGATCACCGCGAGCAGCACCAGGGTCGCGACGATGCCGTGGGCCACGATGATGAACACATCCTCGACCCGCGAAAGCAGGTCATCGAGGCGGCGCAAGGCCGCCTTCGGTCCGGCCACGGCCCGGCTACTTGGCGTCGACCGCGGCGCGGACGCGCTTCAGGTTCTCGGCGCCCCAGCGGGCCTCCAGGTTCTTCAGCGCCGGCGCCATCTTGGCGGCGAAGGCGGCGCGGTCCGGCTGATCGACGATGGCGGTCCTGCCGCTCTTGCGGATCTCTTCCAGCATGCTGGTCTCGCGCTCCTGCTGCAGCTTCGAGTTCTTCGCCGACGCGGCCGCGGCCTCCTCCATCAGCACCTTCTGGAACTCGGGCGAGAGCTTCTCGAACGAGCGCTGGTTGATGATCATCGTGTTGTTCTGGAGCATGTGGCGGGTCATCGAGAGATGGGCCTGCACCTCGTAGAACTTGCGGGAGTAGATCGTGGGGATCGGGTTCTCCTGGCCATCGACCGTCTTCTGCTGGAGCGCGGTGTAGACCTCGCCGAACGGAATCGGCGTGGGCGCGCCGCCCATCGCCCGGATCATCTCCACCCATACCGGCGATTCCGGGACGCGGATCTTCAGGCCTTCCAGATCCTCCGGCTTGGTCACCGCGCGCGGGCCGGTGGTGAGGTTGCGCCAGCCCCAGTACCAGATCTTGGACAGCATCAGGATGTTGTGCTTGTCGCGCAGCTCGTCGAACTGCGGCTGGAACGCGGGGCTGCGGATCACCTTCTCCGCCTGAGCCCAGTCGGTCCAGAGAAACGGCGCGCTTGCGATCTCGAGCGCCGGCACCAGGCTGGACAGCGACGGCATGGACGGCGCGGAGATGTCCAGCGCGCCCGACTTCACCTGCTGGATCAGGTCGCCCTCCTTGCCGAGCTGCTCGGCCGGAAAGATGCGGATCCTGACCTCGCCCTTGGTGCGCTTGCCGACGTTGTCGGCGAACTCCTGGAACAGGTCGGTGGCGATCTCGCCGTTGTTGTTGGCATGGCCGAAGCGCAGCGTCGTCGCGGCCGACGCGCCGGAAGGCAACGCGATCGCGGCGAAGGTCGAGGCGGCGATCGCGGCGGCGAGGAAGCGGCGGGGCTTCGATTCGATGAGTTTCATGACTGTCTCCTTTCCTGTGGCGGACGGCGGCTGGTGCCTGTCCGTCGGGGGCGAATCTCCGGGGCGGCGCGCAAGCCGCCGGACCGGCCGAAGTGTACTGCACGATCGCATCGACGTCCCGGCGTGCGCTCGTTCGGGACGATCGCTCAGGCGTGGGTCAGCCGCAGCACCAGTGGCACGGTTACCGCGGAGACGAGATGCGAGAGGATCAGCCCGGTGCCCACCGGGCCCTGCAGCGCGCGGAACTCGCGTGCCATCAGGTAGGCGTTGACCCCGGTCGCGACCGACGTGAGCAGCACCACGACCTGGGTCTCGACCGCGCCGAGTCCCACCGCCCGGGCGATGAGCCACGCGCCCAGCGGCAGGGCGATCAGCTTGAGGGCCGTCATGACTGACGCTTCCGCGATGCCTTCGCGGATGCGGTAGGCGGCGAGCCCGAAACCCACGGAGACCAGGGCCAGCGGCACCGCGGACTGCGCGAGCAGGTTCAGCGTGCTGCGCAGTGGCGTGGGCAGCGCGAGCCCGGTCGCGCTCCAGGCCGCGCCGAGGAGGATGGAGGCCACCACGGGGTTGGCGAGCACGCTGCGCAGCGTCCTCAGCATCGCCCGCGGACTCGGGCTGCCGCCGCGGGCCCACTCCACCGACGTCGTCGCCACCGTCCAGAGCACGATCGAGTTGGTCACCAGGATCAGCGCGAGCGACGGCACCGCCTCCTCGCCCAGCGCCGCGCGGGCGACCGGCAGGCCGATCATCACCGTGTTGCCGTAGATCGCGCCCATCGCGAAGACCGACTGCGCCACGCCGTCCTGGCCGAAGGTGCGCGCGCCGGTCAGTCGCGCGAGCACGAAGACCGCGAGGCAGGCGCCGAAGTAGGCGACCAGCACGCGGCCGTCGATGGGCGGCAGCCGCGACAGCTCGCTGGTGAGCCCGAACAGCATCGAGGGAATGCCCACCACGAAGACGAAACGTGACAGTGCCTCGCCGATCGAAGGCGACCAGCCGGCATGGCGGCCGAGCAGGTAGCCGACCAGGATGAGCAGGTAGAGGGGAAGTGCCAGTTCGAAGGCGGCGGCGAACGACATCGTCCGCATGGTAGCCGGCGACGAGACGCCGTCGCACCACGCGGGGGCGGCGATGCGTCGCGGTGGTGCGCGCCGCATCCGGGAGCCGGTCACGGTGGCCGCGCCGTCACGGCCGCGGTAGGATTGCTCGCACGTGCCGGCTCCATCCCTGCGCTCATCACCGGATGACTCGATGCAGATCCGCTTTCGCCTGTCGCTCCACGCCGCCGTCGCGGCGGTCGTATCGATCCTGCTGGCCGGCGCCGCGGTGCCGGCGGCGGCCCATACCGGCACGATCTCCGGCAGCGGCTTCGGCGCCGGATTCGTGCATCCGCTGCAGGGCTGGGATCACCTGCTTGCCATGGTGGCGGTCGGCCTGTGGGCCGCGCTGATCGGCGGTCGGGCGATCGCCGGCCTGCTCGCGTTGTTTCCGCTGGGGATGGCCGCAGGCGCCGTACTCGCGATGGCCGGCCTCGGGCTCCACGCGGTGGAGGCGGCGATCGCGCTGTCTGTGCTCGTGCTCGGCCTCGCGATCGCAACGGCCCTGCGGCCCGCGCCGTGGCTCGCCGCGGGCTTGGTCGCGGTGTTCGCCCTCTTCCACGGCCATGCGCACGGCACGGAGCTGCCGGCCGGTGCCGGTGCCTTCCCCTATGCCGCCGGATTCCTGCTGGCGACGGTCCTGCTGCACCTGGCGGGCGCGGCGGCCGGCCGGCTCGGACGCGAGGGCAGTGCGGCGCTCGGCGCGCGGCTCGCCGGCATCGCGATCGCCGCGAGCGGGCTCGCCTTCCTGCCCGGAACCTGAAGGAAGGTCGCGGAAGGTCGCGGCGGGGGCTACGAGCCCCGGTGCGCCCAGCCGGTGGTGTGCTTCTCCAGGTAGGCGAACAGCTCGTACATGGCCATCGCCATCACGGCGATCACCACCAGTCCGGCGAAGGCGAGCGGCATGCGAAGGGCCGAGCCGGCCGAGATCAGCAGGTAGCCGATGCCCTCGTTGGAGGCGGTCATCTCGGAAACCGTTGTCCCGACGAAGGCGAGGGTGATCGCCACCTTGAGTGACGCGAAGAAATAGGGCAGCGAGCGCGGCAGCCCGACCTTGAGCAGCACGTCGGTGCGCTTGGCGCCGAGAACCCGCAACACGTCCTCGAGCTCGGGCTCGAGCGTCGCGAGGCCGGTGGCGATGTTGACCATGATCGGAAAGAACGAGATGAGGAAGGCGGTCAGGACCGCCGGCCCGACGCCGATGCCGAACCAGACGACGAGCACCGGGACGAACGCCGCCTTGGGCAGCGCGTTGAACGCGGTCATGAGCGGGTAGACTGCCGCGTAGGCGAGGCGCGAAGAGCCGATCAGGAAGCCGAGGAGCACGCCGACGACGATGGAGAGCGCGAATCCCACCATCGTCGTCCAGAAGGTGCGCCAGGCGTGCTGGCCGATCACCGGCGCGAACTCGAAGAGCGAGGCGACGATCGCGGTCGGCGCCGGGAAGATGAACTCGGACACCTGCAGGCCGCGGCATATGCCCTCCCAGAGCAGCAGCACCGCCGCCAGCAGCACGAGGGGGGCGAGCCGCTGCGACGCCCGGCTCATCGCCATGGCCGCGCGCCTCCGATCACGCCGCCCCGCGGGCCACGCCGCTCAATGTCCGCGGATCGCACCGATTCTCTCCCGCAGCTCGCGCACGATCTCGGCAAAGCCCGCCGTGTAGGTGATGTCGAGATCCCGCGGCCGCGGCAGCTCGACGTCGCGCCGGGCGACGATCCGGCCCGGTCCCTTGCTCATGACGTAGATGGTGTCCGCCAGGTAGGTCGCCTCGCGCAGGTCGTGAGTCACGAGGATGACGTTGAAGCGTTCCTGCGCCCACAGGTCGCGCAGCACGTTCCACAGCTCCTCGCGCGTGAAGGCGTCGAGCGCGCCGAACGGCTCGTCGAGCAGCAGCATGCGTGGCTGGTGGATGAGCGCGCGGCAGATGGATGCCCGCTGCTGCATGCCGCCGGAGAGCTCCCAGGGGAATTTGCCTTCCAGGCCACCGAGGCCGACGGTCGCGAGCAATTCCCGGGCGCGCTGCGCATACTCCTCGCGTCGGGCGCGAAACTGCGACCGATACGGTTGGACGATCTCGAGCGGCAGCAGCACGTTGTCAAGGGTCGTGCGCCAGGGCAGCAGCGTCGGTGCCTGGAACGCCATCCCGACGATCTTGAGCGGCCCGGTCACCGCCTGGCCGGCGATCGTGACCTGCCCGCGGGTCGGCCGCTTCAGGCCGGTGGCGAGCTTCATGAAGGTGGACTTGCCGCAGCCCGAGGGACCGACGATCGCGATGAACTCGCCGTTGCGGGTGGCGAGGCTGATGTCCTCGACGGCGAAGTCGTTGGCCGCCGCCAGCTCGTCGCTGTACGCGAGCCAGACGTTGCGGAAGTCGACGAACGCCGCGTCGGCGCCGGCAGCGCCGGCCTCCGCGTTGACCATGCGTTGCGCCGGGCTACCGGGTGAAGAGGTTGCGTGCGTCCTTCGGCGGCAGGTAGCTGGAATCGAACAGCTTGTCTGGGTCGATGCGTTCCTTGAGCGAGAAGGCGTCGGCCACCTGGGAGGCCATCAGCGAGAGGCGCGGCCCGCGCACCTCGCCGAAGCCCTCGGCCTTGGCGTCGTCGGTCGCGATCGAGCCCTGGATGGCAAGCTTGAGCCGGCGCCGCTCCAACGCCTCGTCGATGATCGGATCCCGCGCCTTCACGTACTTGACCGAGCCGTCCGGATCCTGGAGCACTTCCTTGACGCCCTTGGTGAGGGCGCGCAGGAAGCCCTTGACGACGTCCGGCTTCTCCTGGAGCAGCTTCGGCGAGGCGATGATCACGTTGCCGTAGTGCTTCACGCCGTATTGCGGATAGGGCAGGATGACGATGTCCTCGTCCTTCACGCCGCGCGCATTCAGGTTGAGCAGCGACGTGAAATAGAAGCCGGTGATGGCATCGACGTCGCCGCGCGCGAGCATCGTCTCGCGCAGCGGCGGATCCATGCTGACCCAGTTCACCTTGGCGGGATCGATGCTGTTGGCCGCGGCGAAGACCGGGAACGCCTTGCGCCCGGCGTCGAAGACGGGCGCGCCGACCTTCTTGCCGATCAGGTCCGCGGGCGACTTGATGCCCGACTTCCGAAGCGCGAAGACAGCGGCCGGCGTATTGTTGTAGACCATCATGACCGCCACCGGCTTGTTCGGCATGCCCGGGTTGTTGCCCCAGAACTCCATCAGTGCCGCCATGTCGGCGAAGCCGATGTCGTAGGCGCCGGAGGCCACGCGGTTGACCGCGTTGCCGGAGCCGTTGCCGCTGTCGATCGTCACGTCCAGCTTCTCGGCCTCGAAGTAGCCCTTGGCCTTGGGGAGCAGGAAGAGCGCGGCGGGTCCTTCGAACCGCCAGTCGAGCTGGAACTTCACGGGTGTCATCTGGGCTGCTGCGGGCGAGTGGGCAACGAGGGCGGCCGTGCCGATCAGGCCCAGGGCCAGCCAGTTGGCCAGGCGGCCGGACGCGGGCCTCGAGAGGCGCCAGGGGAAGGTGGTCACGGGGATTCTCCAGGGCGGGTGTCGGCGCAAGGGTAGCAAAATTCCGACCGCGCCGTCACGCTTCACGTCGTCACTTCAGCTCCACCGAGCCGCCTATCGTCAAGGTCACTGTCGTGTCCCCGCCGTCGGTCGGCACCTTGGCGGCGGAGTCGGCCGCGGCGCGGAACTCCATCTGCATCGGCCGCGGTGGCGGGGTGGTGGCGGCATGGTCCAGGGTGAGCGTCTTGAGCTCGAACGATTGGTAGCCGAACGCCTTCGACGTCTGCGCGGCCTTCGCCTTGAAAGCCGCCGCCGCTTCCTCGATCAGCCGGGCCTGCTCCCGGTTGCGCGCGGCCTCGGTCAGCCGGAACGAGACCCCGGCGATCTGAAGGTCCGAGGAGAGCTCGCCGGCGAGCTCTCCGGTGGCGCCGAGATCGCTGCCTTCCAGCACGACCACGCCGCGCACGCGCCAGCCGGTGCGCCGGCCCTGGGGGCCCCAGTCAGGCTGCGTCGTGACCGATCCGAGCCGGGCCCTGACACCGGATACCGTCTTCGCCTTCGCCAGGGCGAGGTCGAGGGCCTGAAGCACCTCCTCGTTCAGCTTCTCGGCCGCGGGGCCGGAGCGCTCCACGGCGAGCTGGACGACCATCTCGTCGTTGGGCAGCTCGCTGCGAACGCTCGCCTCGAGGTGCAGCGTCGGCCCGGCCAGCGCGATCGCCGGCGCGGCGGCCAGCGCGAGCCCGACGAGGGCGCCGCGCAAGGCGCTGACCAGGCGGCCAGGGGGATGGGCGGTCAGCGGTCGGGAGTTGCTGCCAAGGCGCTTCATGATGGTTCGCGGAGTAGACTGGAGGATCGGCGTTCGATGATAGCGCGGGCATTCACGCGCAGGAGGAAGCAGATGAGTTCCTACTCGAGGACCTGGACCTGGCTCGACGGCAAGTGGCTCGAGGGCAACCCGCCGATCATGGGCCCGAGAACGCATGCCGCCTGGCTCGGATCGTCGGTGTTCGACGGCGCGCGGGTGTTCGAAGGCGTCATGCCCGACCTGGAGGCGCATGCGCGGCGGGTCAACGATTCGGCCGCCCGGATGGGGCTCGCCGCCACGCGGGAAGTTGGCGAGATCGTCGAGTTGGCGCGGGAGGGCTCGCGCAAGTTCGACGCCAGGACGGCCCTCTACGTCAAGCCGATGTACTGGGCCGAGGGAGAGGGGATGGGCACCATCTGTCCCGATCCCGACTCGACGCGGTTCTGCCTCTCGCTCTTCGAGGCGCCGATGCCGGAGCCCACCGGCTTCTCGCTCGGCGTGTCCCGGTTTCGCCGACCCACCCTGGAGACGATGCCGACGGAAGTGAAGACCGGCGCGCTCTATCCCAACAACGCCCGCGCCTTCGCCGACGCGCAGGCGCGCGGCTTCGGCAACGCCATCGTGCTGGACATGCTCGGCAACGTCGCCGAGACCGCGACCTCGAATCTCTTCATCGTGAAGGACGGGGTGGTCGTCACGCCGGCCCCCAATGGCAGCTTCCTCAACGGCATCACCCGGCAGCGGACGATCGCCCTGCTGCGCGAGGAGGGTCGTCCCGTGCTGGAGCAACGGGTCACCATGGACGACGTGCTGGCCGCCGACGAGGTGTTCTGCACCGGCAACTACGGAAAGGTGCAGCCCTGCACCCGGGTGGAGGACCGCAGGATTCCGATCGGCCCGGTCTATCGCAAGGCCCGCGAGCTCTACTGGGCGTTCGCGCACGAGCGGAAGTAGCCGCGCCGGCCATTGGACGCGGCCCGCTCGGCCGCCTGGCGTAGGACGATCGGCCGGCTTCAGGCCCGGCGCGCAGCGTGGCGCGCCGTAGGATCGGCTCCGGTTCATCGCGAAGCCCGGTCCGCCATGTGTCGTCGCTCCCTGTCCAGACGCCGCCCCCTGCCATGGCTCACGGCCGTGGCGGTGCTCGCCGGCGGGCTCCTCGCCGCGCCGGCCGTCGCGCTGTCGGCACCCCCTGCACCTCCGGCGGAGGCGTCCATCACGCTCGTCGTCCCCTTCGCCGCCAAGGGCCCCACGGATACCGTCGCGCGCGCCCTCGCCGCGGCCATGTCGGCGCGATCGGGCCGCGCCGTCCTCGTGGAGAACCACGCGGGCAGCGGCGGCACCGCCGGCGCCGCGGCTGTCGCCGCGACGCGCCCGGACGGCAACACGCTGCTGCTGCATCACGTCGGCATGGCGACCGCGCCCGTGCTCTACCGCAGCCTGCCCTATGACTCCCGGCGGGACTTCGAGCCGATCGGCCGGGTCGTGGACGTGCCGATGACCCTGGTCGCGCGGCCGGGCTTTCCGGCCCGCACGCTGGCGCACGCCGTCGCGTACCTGAAGCGCGAGCGGGCCTCCGTCATCGTCGCCTACGCGGGCATGGGCGCGGCGTCGCACCTGTGCGGGTTGCTGCTTTCGATCGCGCTCGACGTCGACTTCATCCAGGTGCCCTATCGCGGCACCGGACCGGCGCTGGCGGACCTTCAGGCCGGCCGGGCGGACGTGATGTGCGACCAGACCACCAACACCGCGGCGCCCATCCGCAGCGGCCGGATCGTCGGTCTCGGTGTCACCAGCGCCGGCCGCCTTCCCGGCATGCCCGGGCTGCCCGCCGTGACGGAGGCCGGCATCCGCGGACTCGAGCTCTCCATCTGGCACGGCCTGTTCGCGCCGCGCGGCACTCCCACCGCCGTGGTCGCGGACCGCGCTGCCCTGCTTCGGTCGGCGCTCGCCTCGCCGGCGTTCGTCGCCGCCATGAAGGAGATGCAGGCGGTCGTCGCCACGCCGCGGCAGGCAACGCCCGAAGGGCTCGCCCTGCTGCTCGGCGAGGAGACCGCGCGCTGGGCACCCATTCTTCGCAAGGCGGGACAGTATGCGGATTGATGCAAACCCCAGGACGCCCGGAGGGCGGATCGCAGCGATGCTGCTCGTGTGCGGGCTCGGGCTACTGGCCGCCTGTGCGTCCAATCGTCCGGATTCCCCCGGTGTCGCGGCGGCGGGCGGGGCCGCCGCTGGCGCCGCACGGGCACCGGCCTCGGAGAGCGAGCCGGCCTACCTTCGCTTCAAGCCGGAGTCGACCGGGGTCGAGGCGATTCACGACGACGGGCACCTGACCTATCTCACCTTCGCCGCCCCGCCAGGGGCGGAGCTGGGCTTCTTCGACCAGGACGGCCGTCCGCTCGCCACGTCCAGGGTAGGGCGGGTCGTCGCGCTGCGCGGCCTCTACCGTGGCATCCTGGTGCGCGCAGATCGTGAACGCGCCAGCTTCGTCTCGCCGAATCCGCGTCGTCCGCCGTCTCCGCGCCCCATACCTCCGGAGGCCGCGGAGTACGTCGAGGCTCGCGCCGCGCTGGAGAGCCAGGCGATGCTGCAGCAGGCCATGCAGCATGCGCTGGCCGCGGCGGCGCCCGTCGCACCGTCCGCGCCCGCCCAAGCCGTCGCGCGCGCGCGCGCCGACGCCGTCTCCGCAAGCGCGCCGCTCGCCCCAGTCGCGCCGCTCGCCCCAGTCGCGCCGTTCGCCCCGGTGGCGCAACTCGCAGCCGTGCCGAGCCAATCGCCCGATACGCGCGAGGCCGCCTTGCCGGAAGTGACCTACCTGGATGCGCCGTCTCCCGGCTCGCCGGCCTTGCCCGGGTCGCGCTGGGGGGCGGACCCGAGACGTCGGGCACTCGAGCTGCCGCTCGCCGCGGCGCATGCGTCGGTCGCCGTACCCGCGCACGGCCTGGTGCGCGTCTTCTTCGCCACCGCTTCGCGGACCATCGTCGCGCCGGACGACGGTCTCGGTCTGCTGCTGCGCGAGGCGCCGCACGCGGACGAGATCCGGGTGACCGGATTCACCGACGCCACCGGCTCGCGCGAGACCAACGACGCGTTGGCGCGGGCGCGGGCCGATGCAGTGGTCCAGATCCTCTTGCGACGGGGCGCGGCACCGGACCGGATCTTCAGCGGCGGCATCGGCGCCGCCGACTACATAGCCGACAATGCCACGGAAAAGGGTCGCGCGCTCAATCGCCGCGTGGAGGTGGTGCTGCTGAGAGACGGACGTCCGCTCGCCTTCGGCGGCGCTTCGGGCAGGGACTGACCCGGTCCGGCGGTCCTGCGGGCGTCCCCGCGCGCCGGACTCGCGCGGTGATCAGGCAACCGCGTCCCGCCGGTCCCCCACGACTTTCGCCACCTTGGCCGCAGCCGGGTGGCGCGCTGGCGACGGGCGCGCGATCATCGTCGGCACGCCGCTGCTCGACACCGGCGCCAGCATGGCGCGCAGGCCGTACATCGAGACCGGGGGAAGATTCATCGCCACCGTGAAGAGGCGCTTGCTCACGATGCCACGCGCTCTCATGCCCTCGAAGAAACGCGTGCTCATCTGGTGGGGCAGATAGCGCATCTGCAGGACGGACCCGCCGCTGCGGCAGACCGAGACGAAGAACTTCACCACCTCGTCCGAGTAGAACGAACCGGCCGTCGGAACGAAGGAGGCTACCAGCACGCGTTCCTGCTTCAGGTCCGGAAGATGATCATGCAGGTGCTGGACGTAGTCCGTGATCACCGTCGCTTCGGGGTGGCGTGCGCTGAACTGCCGCGAGAAGTGCGGGTCGCACTCCACGAAGACGGCCTTGGGACACTTCCGGTAGATCCGGCTCGCGACCACGCCGCTGCCGATGCCGGCCACGACGATGCGATCGAACTGCGGTGCCAGTTTCACCACCTCCGCGGCGGCACGCTGGCCAAAGACTGGGGTAGAGGGACAAACGCTTCCGGTGACGGCGAATCGCTTTATGTAGCTCATTTTCTCTCGGCGGGCTGGGCCTTCGGCATCAGCGCGCCGACCCGAAGGCGCTATGATCCTGCCGGACGCACGCGGTTGCAAGTTGACGGGCGACGCTAGTTGGGCCGTGTCGGGACACACCAGCTCACGGAGTGTCTGGGTCGCGGTGGCAGAGGATGGACATCGCTAGGACATCCGATCGGGTCGAGAAGGCGCGCGTGCAACGGGATGCAGGCCGATGCGCGAAATGGCGCGCGTGCGAGCGGCCGCCTGTCAGGCGAGCGCGGAAGCGGACACGAGAGCGTCCGTATGAACGAGTCGGCCTGGAATGGCCATGGCCTGAGGCGCGGGCAAGCGCCAAGGGAAAGGAAGGACGGAAAAGGCCGGCGGCCCCGCCCGGTCGAAGCCGGGACGCGCCCGAGGCGCGCCCCTGCTCGCCGGGAGGAAGGCGGGACACCGCCGTGGCGAAGTGCATCTCGCCTCAGTTGGCGCCGCCAGCAGCGCCGCCGGAGCTCGTGCCCCCCGGGCTGGTGGTGCCGCCGCCGGCGCCGCCCGCGCCACCCGGGCTCATCGGCGCCGCGCCAGGCGAGCGCGGTTGAGTCATGCTCGATCCCCCCTGGTCGGGGGCGCTGTCCGGCCGCTGCTCGAAATCGCAGGCCGACAGGGCAAGAGCACACGCGGAAGTGGCAAAGAGTTTGGTCATGAGTTTCATGGTCAGTTCCTCATTTGTGGTAGAACTTCCGTTGAGCAATCACGGTGCCCGCGACCGGTTTCTGTCCGCTGTTCCGGACCGCGGCGAAGCACTGCGATGCCCCGAAGCTTCATTGCACATGACGCGTGTAAGCCGGGCTTTTCGAAGAGAGTCGATGTGTGGCGCAGGCCGTCGCCTGGTACCGCACGGTTACCATAAGCCGTCGCTTGTTACGCAGGGATACGCAGCTGAACCCCCGGAGCAAGCGCCCCCGCGACAATGTTCGCGGCAAGTCCCGAGATCCATCAGGCAAGTGCCCATAGCGAGCAAATAGACCATGGACAACAATGACAATCCCGACCACGTTCTGGTGGTAGACGACGATGCGGATATACGGGACCTGCTCGCCGAGTATCTTGGCCAGAACGGCATCAAGGTGACGGTGGCACGGGACGCCAAGGACATGCGCCAGGTGTTGGACACTACCAAGCCGGACATCATCGTGCTCGACGTGATGATGCCGGGCGAGGACGGCCTCACGCTCTGCCGGGAGCTGCGCTCGCGCTCCAACGTGCCGGTGATCATGCTCACCGCGCGCGCGGAGGAGGTCGACCGCATCATCGGCATCGAGATGGGCGCGGACGACTATATGGGCAAGCCCTTCAGCCCGCGCGAGCTGCTCGCGCGCATCAAGGGCGTGCTCCGGCGTACCCGCAGCCTGCCGCCGACGCTGGGTGGCGCGCAACGCGTGAAGTTCGCCGGCTGGATCCTGGATTCGGGCGCCCGGCACCTGGTCGGACCCGACGGCGTGATCGTGTCGTTGAGCGGGGCGGAGTACCGGCTGCTCGCGGTGCTGGTGGAGCATCCCAACCGGGTGCTGGACCGCAACCAGTTGATGGACCTGACGCTCGGGCGCGAGGCCACGCCATTCGACCGCAGCATCGACGTGCAGATCAGCCGCCTGCGCAATCGGCTCAACGACGATGCGCGTGAGCCGCGGATCATCAAGACGATTCGCAACGAGGGTTACATCCTGGCCGCGCAGGTGGAACGGGTGGAATGAGCCAACCCCCCGAGCGCCTTCGGCGCTCCTCCCTTGAAAAGGGGAGCGCCGCCAGCGGACCGGCGAAGCCGGATCCGCGGCGGCTGCCGGGTGTGGGGCGGTCAGTCCATGCGAGTGGCGCCGGCTGGGCTGGGGACGAGCCCGTGGAGCAAGCGTGAACCTTCGCCTGCCGCGATCGCTTTTCGGGCGGACGGTCGTCGTCCTCGCGGCCTGCCTGGTCCTGTCGCAGCTCGCGAGCCTGATGGTCAACTTCTTCGACCGCGGCAGCTCGATGTACCGGCTGAACTCGGAGCAGATGGCGCAGCGCATCGCCCGCACGGCGAGCCTGCTCAACCGGCTGCCGAAGGAGGAGCGCACCACCGTCGCACAGGAGCTCGGGGGGCGGGACTTCCGCATCGAGTTCGCCACGCGTCCGATCGAGATCGAAAGCGGCTTCGTCGAGCTCGACGAGTACGAGCGAGGCTTCGCCGCCGCGGTGCGCGACGAGATGAACCCGCCGCTGCTCACCACGGTGGAGATCACGCGCGCCGCGCGGGCGAAGTCGCCGGAGGAAGTGGCGCCGCCCAGCGCCAACGCGTTCGAGCAGTGGATCGCGCGCCGCTTCTATTTCCTGCTGCCGGCCACCTTCTCGGTGGTCACGCAGATCGAGCTGGAGGACGGGTCCACCGCCGCTTTCTTCGTACGCATGCCGCAGGAGCCGCTCGGCCAGCTCGAGGCGCTCCTGCCCAAGCTGCTGATGTGGATGGCCATCATCTTCGCCCTCGCGCTGGTGATCGCCCGCATGATGACGAGCCCGCTGCGCCAGCTCGACCGCGCGGTCACGAGCATCGGCGCCAACCCCACGGGATCGAGCCCGAACTCCATCGTCATTCCGGAGACCGGCCCGATCGAGCTGCGGCGGGTCATCGCAAGCTTCAACGAGACGCAGGAGCGCATCCGTCGCTACATCATCGAGCGCTCGAGCCTGCTTGCCGCGATCTCCCACGACCTGCGCACGCCGATCACCCGGATGCGGCTGCGCGCGGAGATGCTGGAGGAGCCGCAACGCTCCAAGTTCATCCACGACCTGTCCGAGATGGAGGAGCTGGTCGGATCGTCCCTCGATCTCTTCGCCGAGCTCGGCAAGACGACGGAGCGGCAGCCGGTGGACGTGTCCGCGCTGCTGGAGAGCATCGCCAACGACTGGACCGACACCGGCCACCTGGTGACGGTGGGGGGCGCCCAGCGCGCCATCTATCCCACCGAACCTTCCATGCTCCGGCGCTGCGTCAACAACCTGGTCTCGAACGGGATCCGCTATGGCGGCCGTGCCCACATCGAGCTGCACGACAGCCCGGCCATGTTGCGCATCGTCATCCGGGACAACGGGCCAGGCATGGCGGAGGAGGACCTGGAGCGCGTCTTCGAGCCGTTCGTGCGGCTCGAGCCCTCGCGCAACCGTAACAGCGGCGGCTCGGGCATCGGTCTCGCGATCTCGCGCAACATCGCCCGCTGGCACGGGGGCGACGTGAAGCTGCGCAACGCGCCCGGCAGGACGGGGCTCGTGGCGGAGATCACGCTGCCGCGGGTGCGGGCGGCGGGATCGGCCAAGTCCGCCGCGCTGTCCGATGCGGCGACCGCCCAGGCGCCACCTCCCGCGGTCCCGACGCCGGTCGCGGCATCACACGACCCATCGGTCCCGGCGTCCGGCACGGCCGCCGCCCCGCTGCCGGCTTCCGCGCCGGTTGCCGCATCGCTGGAGGGACCGCCGCCGGGCTCGACGGCGCGACCATCCCAGTCGCCTGCCTGACGACCGTCGGAAGGACTGGTGGAGCCGGCGCTCGCGGATTCGGGCGAGGCGAGCGGCCCGGGCTCAGGCCGCGAGAAGGGCCTCGATGTCGGTGCGCAGCTCTTCCGGAGAGGTCTGGGGCGCATAGCGCTTGTGGACGCTTCCGTCCCGGCCGACCAGGAACTTGGTGAAGTTCCACTTGATGGATTCGCTGCCCAGCAGTCCCGGCGCCGCGGACTTGAGGAACCGGAAGAGCGGGTGTGCGTCGGCACCGTTGACCTTCACCTTCGCGAACATCGGAAAGGTGACGCCGTAGTGCGCGTCGCAGAACTGGGCGATCTCCGCCGAGTCCCCGGGCTCCTGCTGCCCGAACTCGTTGGACGGGAAGCCCATGACCACGAGCCCCTGGTCGTGATACTGCTGATGCAGTCGCTGCAGGCCGGCGTACTGCGGCGTGAATCCGCACTTGCTGGCGGTGTTCACCACCAGCATCACCTTGCCCGCGTACTGCGCGAGGCTCACGGGCTCTCCCGAAAGCGTCGTGGCGGTCAGTTCGGCGATGGTGGCTGTCATGGCATCTTGTCGTCGGGCGAGCGGATGTCCGTGAGTTTAATCCCGGAGGCAAGACCCTGAGACAGGCACCCGGAGACCGGCGCGGCGCGCGGGAGCCGATCGCGCCACGCCATGCCGGCTCGGTTAGACTCCCTGCCATGCGCGCCGATTCTTCCGATCCCACCGATCCCGGACTGCTGACCACGACGGTCGACATCCTCGCGCGGCTCGTGGGGTTCGACACGACCAGCTCGCGCAGCAACCAGGCGCTCATCGACTGGGTCGCCAATCGGCTGGCGGACCAGGGAATCGAAGCCTTCGTGCAGCACGGCAACGAACCGGGCAAGGCCAACCTGTTCGCCACCCTCGGGCCGACGGACCGCCCGGGCGTGATGCTTTCGGGCCATTCCGACGTGGTGCCCGTGGCCGGCGAAAGCTGGGCGAGCGACCCGTTCACGCTCACGGAGCGCGACGGGCGCCTGTATGGCCGCGGCTCCGCGGACATGAAGGCCTACATCGCCTGCTGCCTCGCCATGGTGCCGCATTTCCGCCGAGCGGCCCTGGATACTCCGGTGCATCTCGCGCTCTCCTACAACGAGGAGAGCGACATGCACGGCATGGGCCTGCTGGCGCGCCATCTCTCGAGCGCTGCGATCAAGCCGGCCGCCGCGATCATCGGGGAGCCCACGCTGATGCAGGTGGTGGTAGCCAACAAGGGCGTCGCGGTGGACCGGATCCGGGTCCGCGGCAAGCCGGTGCATTCGTCCTTCCGCCACCTCGGCGTCTCGGCGGTGGAGGTCGCGGCCGAGATCATCTCGTTCATCAACCGGCTCCAGGAAGAGCTGGTGGCGGCGGCCCGCCACGACGGTTTCGAGTTCCCTCACACCGGGCTTCACGTCGGCCGGATCGCGGGCGGCACCGCGCAGAACATCACCGCCGCGGAGTGCGAATTCCTGCTGGAGGTCCGCACGCTCCCCGGCGTCTCGGCGCGGGACATCTTCACGCGGGTGCGCGACCACTGCGAGACGGTGGTGCTGCCGCGGATCCGGGAAATCGCGCCGGAGTGCGACATCACCTTCGAGACGCAGTTCGACAGCCCGGGCCTGGACGAGCGCGGCAACCGTCATCTCGCGCAGGCCGTGATGCCGCTCTGCGGCTGCCATGCGCCGCGCCGCGTGAGCTTCGGCACCGAGGGCGGCATCCTGCAGGGAATCGGCGTGCCGACGGTGGTCTGCGGACCGGGCGACATCGGGGTGGCGCACCAGGCCAACGAGTATGTCGAGCCGTCGCAGCTCGACGCCTGCAACCGCTTCCTGGCCACGCTCACCGGCAGGCTGGCGGCCGGCCGGTGGCCGTGACCGGCGCGCCGGCCGGGCGCGGTCGCGACGAGCGCTGACGGGAGACGCTCCTGGATCCGCTCCTGATCGTCGCGCTGGTGGTGCTGGGCGTCTTCTCCGGGTTCCTCGCCGGCCTGCTCGGCATCGGCGGGGGCATGGTGATGGTCCCGTTCCTCGTGATGATCCTCGATGCACGAGGCTTCGATCCGGGGGTGGTGATCAAGGTCGCCATCGCCACCTCGCTCGCCACCATCGTGTTCACCTCGATCTCCAGCGTGCGCGCGCATCACAAGCGCGGGGCGGTGCGCTGGGACATCGTGGGGCGCTTCGCGCCCGGGCTCGTCCTTGGCACGATCGTCGGCGCGCAGATGGTCGGCGCGCTTCCGGCGCGGCTGATCGCGGCCTTCTTTGCCGCCTTCATCGGCTGGACCGCCTGGGGCATGCTGCGCCCGAAGAAGGCGCCGGCGCCCGGGGTCGCGCAACGCACGTTGCCGGGTACGCCCGGCCTGGTGACCGCCGGCGGCGTCATCGGCCTGTTGTCAGCCTTCCTCGGCGCGGGCGGCGGCTTTCTCACCATCCCCTTCCTGGCCGGGTGCAACGTGCGGATCCAGAACGCGATCGCGACCAGCGCCGCCTGCGGCTTCCCGATCGCGCTCTCGGGGACCGTCGGGTACGTGATCGCCGGATGGAACCTGGATCTGCCGGATCACACCGTCGGCTATGTCTTCCTGCCGGCGCTCGCCCTCATCGCGCCGGCCAGCATGGCGCTCGCCCCGCTCGGCGCGCGCGCCGCCCATGCGCTGTCGGTGCAGAAGATGCGCATGGTGTTCGCGTTCGTCCTGGTGGCGCTGGCGCTCTACATGCTGGCACGCGCGGTGGGCGTCGCCTGAGCCGGCGACGTAGCCGGGGAGGCGGCACTGCGGTGCCGCCAGTCCGGCGATCGCGCGATCCTTTTCGGCCCGGTTCGCTTCGCGGCCACGGGGTTGTACGCGACCGGCGATGAGCATACGATTGCTGGCCGGTCTGCCGTGGCCGGAGACCGTCGCTTGGCAGCACGGCGCCCCAGAACGAGCAAGGAGACGACATGTCGAAGTCATTGTTGGCGGGTGTCCTGCTGGCATTCGGCCTGGGATCGGCCGTGGCGCAGGACAAGGAAATCCGGATCGGCGTCATCTTCGACCTGTCGGGCCCGCTCGCGGCCGGCGGATCGGTGGCGAGCAGCCTCGGCACGAAGTACGCGATCGACATGACCAACGAGCGCGGCGGCGTGGACGGTTACAGGATCCGGCCGATCTACGCGGACGCCCAGAGCAAGGTCGACGTGTCGATCAACGAGTCCGAGCGCCTGCTGAACCAGGAAAACGTCCACCTGGTCATGGGCCTGTTCTCCAGCGCCCAGTGCGTTCCGATGGCGCAGAAGGTGGATGCCGCCAAGCGCTTCATGTGGATGAACGTCTGCGTCGCCTCCGCGGTGCTCAAGGACAAGAACTTCTCGTACGTCTTCCGACCGCAGGTCCACTCGGACCAGTTCGGTGCCGCCTCCTGCGCGTTCATCAACGAGCAGGCCAAGCCGCGGCTCGGCAAGGATGCGAAGTCGTTGCGGGTCGCGATCATCTACGAGGACGGTCCGTACGGCGCCGGCGTGGCCGCCGGCAACGAGGCGACCTGCAAGGAGATGGGCATGCAGGTGGTGCTCAAGGAGGGCTATGCCGCCACGGCACCGGACCTCTCGCCGCTGGTCACCAAGCTGCGCCGGGCTCGTGCCGACGTCATCCTGCACACCGGCTACAACCCGGACATCACGCTCTTCCTGCGCCAGGCGAAGGAGCAGAATCTCAAGTGGGCCGCGCTGATCGGCCACGGCGCCGGCTACGGCCAGTTCGACAAGCTCTACGACAGCTTCAAGGACGACGCGAACTACATCTACAACGTCGACCCGGTTGCCGCCCAGTTGCTGGATCCGAAGACCCTCGCGCCCGGCCTCGGGGATCTCACCGCGGAGATGGTGAAGCGCTACAAGGCGGAGACCGGCGCCACCCAGGTGCCCACCCATGTCTCCATGGGCTTCAACCAGACCTGGATCTTCCTGCAGGACGTTCTGCCTCGGGCGATCAGGAAGTACGGCGGGGTGGATCCGGAAGCGCTGCGCAAGGCGGCCCTTGACACCGACATCCCCGAGGGTGGCACCATCCAGGGCTACGGCGTGAAGTTCTTCCCGCCCGGCACGCCGATGGCCGGTCAGAACGAACGCTCGACGCCCGCGGTCATGCAGTACATCGGCAAGGAGACGGTGGTCGTGTGGCCAAGCGCGATCAAGACCAAGGATCCGGTGCTGCCGCTGCCGAAGGATCACGCTTACGCGCCCTGACTGCCGGACACCGCCTAGCGCCTGAATGGATAGCCCGCTGCTCTCGGTGCGTGGCCTCACCAAGCGGTTCGGTGGGTTCACGGCGGTGCAGCGGGTATCGTTCGACCTGCGGGAGGGCGAGATCCTCGGCCTGATCGGGCCGAACGGGTCCGGCAAGAGCACCACCTTCAACCTGATCGCCGGCGCGCTCGCGCCCACCGCCGGCTCCATCCGGCTGCGCGGCCAGGAGATCGCCGGCAGCGTCCCGAGCAGGGTCTGCCGCGCCGGGATCGGGCGCACCTTCCAGATCCCGCGACCGTTTCGCAAGCTGTCGATCCTGGAGAACGCGAGCCTCGCCGCGTTCTACGGCTCCGCGGTGCGGATCACGTCCGACGAGGCCCGGCGCCAGGCCGTCGAGGCGCTGGAGCTGGTGGGGCTGCCCACGTCGGCCGGCGCGCAGGTCGACGGACTGGGCGCGGCAGGCCTCAAGAAGTTGGAGATGGCACGCGCGCTCGCTACCCGGCCGCAGCTGCTGCTCGCCGACGAAAGCCTGGGCGGGCTGGACGAGCAGGAGATGGAGCAGGCCGCCGAGATGCTCTCGCGCGTCCGTCGCGAGCGCGGCATCACCCTGATCTGGGTGGAGCACATCATGGGAGTCCTGATGCGGGTCGTGGACCGCTGCATCGTGCTCGACCACGGCGAGGTGATCGCGCAGGGCAGCCCGTCGGAGGTGGCCAACCATCCCAAGGTCATCGAGGTCTACCTCGGCACCGACGCGGCCGAGGTGCAGGCGCAGGTCGGGCGGCTCGGGCCACGGGATGTCCAGCCGTCCGGCGGCGCGGAGCATCCCTGATGCTGGAGCTCAAGCGGGTCAGCGCGGGATACGGAAGCTTCCAGGCGCTCTTCGACGTGGACCTGATGGTGAATGCGGGCGAGGCGGTGGCGGTGCTCGGCCCGAACGGCGCGGGCAAGACCACGCTGTTGCGGGTGATCTCGCGACTGCTCGAGAGCCGCCAGGGAGAGCTGTGGATGGAGGGTCGCCGCTACGATGCCCTGCCGGCATGGGACGTCATCGGACTCGGCATCGCGCAGGTGCCGGAGGGACGGCGCCTGTTCCCGCGGCTCTCGGTCGAGGACAACCTGCGCATCGGCGCCTACCTGCCGGCCGCGCGCGCACAGCTCGCCTCGAGGCTGGAGTTCGTCTACTCGCTCTTCCCGAGGATGAGGGAACGCCGCCACCAGGCCGCGGGCACGCTCTCCGGCGGCGAGCAGCAGATGTGCGCGATCGGCCGGGCGCTCATGAGCGGGCCACGGCTGCTGCTGCTCGACGAGCCGTCCGCGGGCCTCGCGCCGGTGGTGGTGCAGTCGATCTTCTCGCTGATCCGCCGTATCCGCGCCGAAGGCTACACCGTGCTCATCGTCGAGCAGAACGTGCGCCAGGTACTCGGCGTCGTGGACCGTGCCTACCTGATGGAGACCGGCCGGATGCGGGCGAGCGGCACCTCGGCGCAGATGCAGGACAACGATGCGGTCCGCAAGGCGTATCTCGGCATATGAAGCCAACTCCGCTTGGGCCTTCGGCCCGCGAGGCTGACTGACGTGGAAGCATTCCTCGCGAACTTCGACATCTTCCTCCTCGAGGCGGTGGTGAACGGGCTGCTGCTCGGCGGCCTGTTCGCGCTGCTGTCGCTGGGGCTCAATCTGATCTTCGGCGTGATCGACGTGGTGTGGATCTGCTACGCCGAGCTGATCATGATCGGCATGTACACCATCTGGTGGCTGCACGTGCCGCAGGGCGTCTCCCTCTGGGTCGCGTTTCCGCTGGCGGTGCTGCTGGTGGCCGGGATGGGTGCGGTGCTGCACTACTTCGTCATCCGGCCGGTGCTCGCCGCCGAGCCGATCAACCAGCTCCTCGTGACCGGCGGCGTGCTGTTCCTGCTGCAGGCGCTCGCCACGGTCATCTTCGGCATCGATTTCCGCAACCTCGGCGTGCGCATGCCCGGCTTCAGCGTGGGCGACATGTACCTGTCCACGGCGCGGCTGCTCGCCTTCGCGGTGGCGCTGGCCGCGATTGCCGCCACCTGGTGGTTCCTGCGCCGCACGTTCACCGGCGTGGCCATCCGCGCCATCAGCCAGGACCGCGCCATCATGCCCCTGATGGGCGTGAACCCGGGCCGGGTGTATCTCGTCACCTCCGCCATCGGCGGCGCGCTCGCCGGCCTGGCCGCCTGCCTGCTCGTCCTGCAGTACGACATCCACCCGGCGATCGGCCTCTCGTTCGGTCCGCTCACCTTCCTCATCTGCGTGATGGGCGGGCTCGGGAACCTGGTGGGGGGGTTCGTCGCCTCCTTCATCTTCGCGCAGTTCATCTCGGTGGGCGGGTTCCTCTTCCACCTCGAGTGGGGCTACGTCATCGCCTTCGCCTTTTTCATCGCGATGATGTTCTGGCGGCCGCAGGGCATCCTCGCGAGGAGCGGCAGATGAGTGTCGCCGCCCGGCCGGCGGCAGGCGGCGCGGTGGCACGAGCGCGCCCCGGTCGCGCGCTCAAGGGCGCGTGGCTGGCGCTGCTCGCGCTGCTGCTGGTCCTGCCGTGGCTGGGGTTCGGCGACTATCCGCTGCACCTCATGGTGGTCGCGCTGATCTGGTCCTACATCTACACCAGCTGGGCCATCATGGGCCGGCTCGGGATGGTGAGCTTCGGGCACGGCGCGTTCATGGGGATCGGCGCCTACAGCGTGGTGCTGCTGTGGAACCTGTACGGCGTCTCGCCCTGGCTGGGCGCGGTGGTCGGTATCGTGCTGACGCTGCTGGTCGCGATGCTGATCGGCTATCCCTGCTTCCGCTTCCGGATCATCGGGCACTACTTCGCCATCGTGACCCTCGCCCTCTCGGAAGTGGTGCGGCTCGTGATCGTGGCGCTGCGCGACCACACCGGCGGATCGCTCGGCATCACGCCCCGCTCGGCGCTCGCCGACGGCGCGCGCATGGACCTCTACGCGATGCAGTTCGCCGACAAGACCGTCTGGTTCTACATCGCGATGGGCGTCTGGCTGTGCGGCCTGGTCATCTGGAAGATCGTCGACGACCATCCGGCACGGCGCGCGCTGCAGGCGATCAGCGAGGACGAGGACGCGGCGGCCTCGATCGGCATCCCGGTGGCGCGCACCAAGCTCGCCGTCACGCTGCTGTCGGCGGGAATGACCGCCGTGGGCGGCGTGCTCTATGCGCAGTACCAGGCGTACGTCAATCCCGACACGGTGTCCGGCATCGCCATCTCGTTGCAGCTCGTCTTCGGCGCGATTGCCGGCGGGATGTTCGTGCGGCTCGGGCCGACCGTCGGGGCGATGTTCCTGCTCGCGCTCTCGGAGACGCTGCGGGTGCTGATCGGCAACCAGTACCACGGCGTCGACATGACGGTGTATGGCGCGCTGCTGGTGCTCTTCATCATCTTCATGCCGAGGGGCAT
>JAEWGX010000004.1 GCA_023388075.1 Pseudomonadota bacterium | reverse complement strand
GAATGATGCCGACGTTCGGGCGATAGCCGTTCCTGTCCAACATGGCTATGCTGCCTCGATCCTCTAGAATTGAATTCATTATATAGATCGGGTCTATGAAAGCCACAGCCTTCCACCTCGCGACGCTGAAAGAGGCGCCGGCCGACGCGGAGATCGTCAGCCACAAGCTGCTCACCCGCACCGGCATGATCAAGAAGCTGGCGGGCGGCATCTATACGTACATGCCCCTCGGCCTGCGGGTCATCCGCCGGATCGAGGCAATCATCCGGGAGGAGATGAACCGGGCGGGGGCGATCGAGCTGCTCATGCCCGTGGTCCAGCCGGCGGAGCTCTGGATGGAATCGGGCCGCTGGGAGCAGTACGGCCCGGAGCTGCTGCGCATCAAGGACCGCCATGACCGGGACTTCATCGTCCAGCCCACCTCGGAAGAGGTGATCACGGACGTGGCCCGCCAGGACCTGCGCAGCTATCGGCAGCTGCCCAAGAACTTCTACCACATCCAGACCAAGTTCCGCGACGAGCGCCGGCCGCGCTTCGGGGTGATGCGCGGACGCGAGTTCACGATGAAGGACGCGTACTCGTTCGACCGGGACGCCGCGTCCGCCCTGGAAAGCTATCGCCGGATGTACGAAGCCTACGTGCGCATCTTCGACCGCATGGGCCTTGCCTACCGGGCGGTGGCGGCGGACACCGGCGCGATCGGCGGCTCCGCGAGCCACGAGTTCCAGGTGATCGCGGACACCGGGGAGGATGCGATCGCCTACAGCGACGCTTCGGACTACGCGGCCAACGTGGAGCTCGCGGAAGCGTTGTCGCTGCTCGCCGAGCGCGCCCCGCCGGCGCAGTCGCTGCAGAAGACGGCGACCCCCGGCAAGGCGCGCTGCGAGGACGTCGCGGAGTATCTCGGCGTGCCGCTCCAGCGCACGGTCAAGTCGCTGGTGCTCGCAACCGACAGCCTGAACCAGAACGGCACGCGGCGTGCGCCGGAGATCTGGCTGCTCATGGTGCGCGGTGATCACGACCTCAACGAGATCAAGGCGTCCAAGGTGCCGGGCCTCGGGGGCTTTCGCTTCGCCACGGACGCCGAGATCGCGGAGCACTTCGGCTGCGAGCCGGGGTACCTCGGGCCGATCGGGCTCGCCAAGCCGGTGCGCATCGTGGTGGACCGCACCGTGGCCGCGATGAGCGACTTCATCTGCGGTGCGAACGAATCGGGCTTTCACCTGACCGGCGTGAACTGGGGCAGGGACCTGCCGCTGCCGGCCGCGGAGGGCGCGGAAGGCGTCGTGACCAGCGCGGACATCCGCAACGTCGTCGCCGGCGATCCGTCGCCGGACGGGAAGGGTCGCCTGGCGATCCAGCGCGGCATCGAGGTCGGGCATGTGTTCTATCTCGGCACCAAGTACTCCGCGGCGCTCGAGGCGCACTTCATCGACGAGGATGGCAAGCCCAAGCCCTTGGAGATGGGCTGCTACGGCATCGGCGTGACCCGGCTGCTCGGTGCCGCCATCGAGCAGAACAACGACGAGCGGGGCGTCGTCTGGCCGCGGGCGATCGCACCGTTCGACGTGGTGGTGTGCCCGCTCGGGATGGACCGGTCCGAGGCCGTGCGCGAGACCGCCTCGCAGCTCATGCAGGCGCTGTCGGCGGCGGGCGTCGACGCCATCCTGGACGACCGCAACGAACGGCCCGGCGTGATGTTCGCGGACTGGGAGCTGATCGGCGTGCCGCTGCGGCTCACCGTGGGAGACCGCGGCCTGAAGGAGGGCGTGGTGGAGCTCACCGTGCGCCGCGGCATGTCGACCGAGAAGATCCCGGTCCAGGGCGCCGCCGCGGCCGCGATCGAGCGACTCGCCATGCTCTGATGGCGGGTGGTGTCGTCCGCGCCGATCGGCGAGCGCTGCTCGCCGGCCTGCTGATATCCCTCCTGCTCGTCGCGGCGCTGCTGGTGCCGCGGGAGGCACACGCCGGCGCCCAGCAGTACGAGGAGCTCTCCGCCTCCGTGCGGACGGCACTTGCCGCCGCCATCGCGGACCGGCGCGAGCCGCAGCCGCTGTGGGAATCGATGGAGTACCGCATCGCCTGGCTCACCGCCATGTCCGCCCGCCTGCCGCGCCGTCACCACCCGACCTATGCCGAGCGGCGCGACTTCCTCTACACCGTGCGCTACGAGGCGCAGCGCGCGGGGCTCGAGCCCGAGCTGGTGCTTGCCCTCATCCAGGTGGAGAGCGGCTTCCGGCGCCATGCGATCTCGTCGGCCGGTGCCCGGGGATACATGCAGGTCATGCCGTTCTGGACCGACGTGATCGGCGACGGCAACGCGGCGGCGCTCTTCGACATGGTCACCAACATCCGCTATGGATGCGTGATCCTGCGTCACTATCTCGACATCGAGAAGGGCAACCTCTTCATGGCGCTCGGCCGCTACAACGGCAGCCGCGGCCGCGACACCTATCCGAACGCGGTCCTGGCCGCGTGGAAGCGCTGGAAGTTCACGCCACCGTCGCCGTCGAGTCCGCCGGAAGCTCCTCCGAAGCCGGCGCCGCGCTGATCTCGCCGGAAGCCGCGCCGCTACCCGGCGCATCGACGGGACGTGGGCGCGGGGCGGCCGGGCGCTCGCTGCCGAGCACGGCGCGGACCTCCGGCGCGAGATCGAGCGTGCCGCGCGCGCACGCCTCGGTGAAGGCATCGAGCGGCAGCGCCGGGCAGAGCGCGATGCCCTGGCCGTAGTCGGCTCCCATGGCCTTCAGCACCGCAAGCGTCTGCGCATCCTCGACCGATCCGGCGATGCTCTCCATGCCGAGCTCGTGCGCCAGCACGTTGATGGTCCGGATGACCGTCGTGCCGCTGCCCTGGCGCGTCATCGCGCGCACGAACTGGCCGTCGATCTTGAGGTAGTTGGCGCCGACGTCGTCGAGCGAGGCGAAGCTGCTGTAGCCGCTGCCCACGTCGTCGAGCGCGAGCCGGGCGCCGGTCTCGCGCAACTGCGAGACGAACTTCTCGAGCACGAAGACATCCTGCATCGCGACCGACTCGGAGATCTCGATCACCAGCAGGCGCGCCACGTCGTGATGCCGGCGCAGCAGCGCGAGGACGAAGGTCTTGAAGAGCTCGTCGTTGAGCGCGCGCGCGGACAGGTTCACCGAGAGGAACTGCAGCGACGGGAAGCGCTCGCCATGGCGGCTCAGCCACTGCAGCGCCTGGCGCAGGACCCAGCGATCGACGCTTGCCATCTGGCCGCGCTCCTCGGCGGCGTCGAGAAACACGTCGGCCGCGACCAGGCTCCCGTCGGGCGCGCGCTGGCGCACCAGGAACTCGCCGGCGAGGCGTCCCGGTTCCTGCAGCGAGACGATCGGCTGGATGGTGAGCTCGACATCGCCGAACGCATCCGAATCGCCAACCTCCGCCAGCGCCGACAGCTCGGCGAGCTGCCGCTTGATCAGCGCGGTCGGATCGTTCTGCACGACCACCTGGTTGCGCCCCTTGCGCTTGGCGTCGAGGCAGGCACGGTCGGCGCCGGCGATGAGCGCCTCATGGGTGAGGCCCGGTGCGCAACGGAACATGCCGACGCTCGCGGTCACGGTGAAGCTGTGCCCGGGGATGCGGAAAGGATCGCCGGCGATCGCCGCGAGCGCCGCCGCGGCAAGGGCTTCGTGGCGCTCGCTTTCGGCCGCGGGCAGCAGGGCGGCGAACTCGTCGCCGCCCAGACGCGCGACCGCGACCCGCTCGCCCAGCACCGACTGCATCCGCGTCACCACTTCCTGGAGCACGAGATCGCCTGCAGGGTGCCCGAAGAGGTCGTTGAGCAGCTTGAAACGGTCGAGGTCCAGGTACACCAGCGAGTGACGCGTCACGTCCCCGTCTTCCTGCAGCGCGCGGCCGAGCAGCCGCACCAGGCCGCGCCGGTTGAGCGCCCCGGTCAGCGCATCGTGCTCGGCGGCATGGGCGAGCCGCCGCTCGGTGTTCTTGTGCTCGGTGATATCGCTCACGCTCGCCTCGAACGCCGCCTGGGAGCCGCGCGCCATGATACGCAGCCAGCGCGCCTGGCCATCCTCGCCGAGACGGTAGGGGAAGTCGCATTCGCCGGTTTCGTGCAGCTCGGCCCGGATGCGGTTGCGCAGAGCCACCGGGAATGCCGCGGCCAGCGTCGCCATCACCGCCGGATCATCGGCCGGCGCGCAGCCGCGGGCGGGCAACGGCAGCCCGAACATGCGGGCGAAGCCGGCGTTGAAGCGCTCCACCCGGTCCTCGGGACCGAACGACACCAGGCCGATCGGCACGGTCCGGTACACCATCTCGTACTTGCCCAGCAGGTCGATTGCCGCCTCCTGCGCGCGCAGGCGCTTCTCGCGCTCCTTGGACACCATCGAGCCGACCGCCACGCCGGTCAGCATGGCCGAGACCAGCGAGACCTGCTGCAGGTTGAGCCAGGGCAGAGGCGATTCGAAGCCAAGCGACACCACCAGCTCGTTCAGCCCGGCCATCACGTCGAGCAACAGGCCACCGAGGTACCAGCGCGTGACGGTGTTGTTGATCAGCCGGAACCCGCCCACGATGACGGCGAGGATCGCGACGATGACCAGCCCCGCCGACCCCCAGATGAGAAGCTGGAAGACGGCCGGCGGCACGAACGGGCCGGTCGCCATGGCCGCGCAGCTCACCGCGACCGCGACCCTCAGGAACTTCCGGGCCGCGTGGCGGCGCAGCTCGGCCTGGGTGAGCGACCACACCAGGGCCGCCGCCGCGCATGGGAACGAGAGCACCGCGAGCTGGCGTGCCGCCATGCCGACGCCGGTTCCGGCGATCTCGCCGAACGAGAAATAGCTGAACCCGCCCGAGCTGATCACGTAGCCGCAGCGGGCCACCAGCCAGAAGGCGAAGACCAGGAGGAACGGCACGTTGCCTGCCTGCGCCGCCGCCACGGCGTAGATGGCGAGCAGCATCAGCGCACCGATCAGCATCGCCGTGCGTTGCTGCAGCTTCACCTGCGCGTCGGCGAAGCGCTGCGCGTCCCAGAGCTCTATGGTGAAGTTGTTGGCGACACCCGCCGGTTCGGTCCGCATCAGCAGCGTGAGCGGCTCGGCGGGGTCCCATTGCGGGGGAACCTCCAGCGAGAAGCCGGGCAGCGCGCGACGCGCCTTGTAGGTGGGAATGCCCACGCCGAAGCGGGACCAGAGGCGGGCGTCTCCGCGCGGATCGAGCAGCGCCACGTCGGCGAGCGCGATCGATTTCTCCGGCAGGTGGATGGTGCGCACCCGCGAGGGCGCGCCATGGATCTTCTCCACGCCCGGGATGGTCGCCATGATCCAGGTCGTCGGCTGATCGACCCCGGTCTTGTGCTTGCGCTTCTCCGGCTCGGCGGCGACCAGGGCGCGCATCGCCTGCAGGTCGCTGAAGGGCCGGTCGGATGCAAGGGCCCGCACCGGCAGCGTCGCGGTGGGGCCGTTGTGGACGGTGGCGAACCCGAAGAACCAGATGCCGTAGACCAGCACCAGGGCGCCCAGGAGCCAACTGGCAAGCCGGCCCGCGCCCCAGCGTCGGCTGAGCCGAAGGGCGTCCCGGGCAATGCTGTCGATCGAACCTGGCGTATGCTTCGGCACTGGGGCACGCGGGGAGTTTCAGCGGAGCAGTCTAGGCCGGGTAGCGCGCGTGCGGCGGCCAGGGCCCGATGGGCGACCGGCGGTGCGCGCCGGACGGCGCATCCGAGCACCACGAGAGGAGCGATGAGCGAGAAGATCTTCGGAGACTACGACCGGGCCGGGCTCGATGCCCAGTACGACAACCGGGCCAAAGTGCCGGCGTTCCCGGACTACCTCGTCCGCTTCAGGAGCGAAAGCGCGGCCGCGCGCGACCAGTACACCGGCCGCTCGCGGCTCGACGTGCCGGTGGGCGCAGGTCCCACCGAGCGTGTCGACATCTTCCCCGCTGCCGGTCCCGGCCCGTCTCCGGTCCTGGTCTTCATACACGGCGGCTACTGGCTGATGCTCGACAAGGAGGACTTCAGCTTCGTCGCGAAGGGCTTCGTGCCACATGGCATCACCACCGTCGTCATCAACTACGCGCTGATCCCGAGCGTTCGCATGGCCGAGGTGGTGCGGCAGTGCCGGCAGGCGACCGCCTGGGTGCTCGCAGGGGCCGCCGGGTTTGGCGGTGACCCCGAAAGGGTCGCGGTCGCCGGCCATTCCGCGGGCGGGCACCTGACCGCGATGGTCGCCGCCACCGACTGGGAACGCTTCACGGCGCCGCTCGTGACCATGCCGGTCGCTACCCGGCCGATCGGCGGCGTATCGCTCTCCGGGCTGCATGACCTCGTGCCGATCAGCCGCTGCTATCTCCAGCAAAGCCTGCAGCTGACGGAGCTCGAGGTGGAACGCTACAGCCCGGTGCGGCTGCCGCCACCGGCGGGCGGCTCCTGGCTCGCGCTGGTGGGCGAGAAGGAAGGGCCGGAGTACCACCGCCAGAGCACGGAACTTGCCGAGCGGTGGTCGGCGGCGGGCGCGGCGGACGTGCGGGCACGCATCGTCCCCGGCCATGACCACTTCTCGATCATGATGGCGCTGGCGAATCCGGATGACCCGATCACGCTGGAGATGGTCCGGCAGGTCCGCTCGGGTCCCTGAGCCGCGCGGCATACCTGGAAGCACACCATGCGGCAATTCCGCTGCGAGAACTGCGGCCTCGCGCTCTTCTTCGGCAACGACCGGTGCGGCCGCTGCCAGGCCCGTGTGGGCTTCATACCGCCGGAAGGCCGGCTCGCCGCCTTCCGCGAGGAGGCGGACGGAAGCTACGTTCGCTACGCGCCATCCGAGCGCGACTGGCGGCGCTGCGCCAACTACACCAGCGCCTGCCTCTGCAACTGGATGGTCGCCAACGACGATCCGAACGATCTCTGCCGCTCCTGCCGTTTGACGCTCACCATCCCCGACCAGTCGTTCGCCGAGAACCGCTCGGCTTGGCTGGAGCTCGAGTCCGCCAAGCGGACCTGGCTCTACACCATCCTCAGCCTGCGCCTGCCCTCGCAGTCGCGCCTGGAGGATCCCGAGCACGGCCTTGCGTTTCACTTCCTGAAGCAGCTCTCGCCGGAGCAGCCCGTGATGACGGGGCACCAGTCGGGCGAGATCACGGTCAACATCGACGAGTCCGACCCGGTCAAGCGAGAGAGCAACCGGCATGCGCTGCACGAACCCTACCGCACCCTGCTCGGCCACTTCCGCCATGAGTCGGGGCACTACTACTGGGAGCGGCTGGTGCGGGACACCGCCCTCCACGAGCCGTTTCGCGAGATGTTCGGCGACGAGCGCCAGGACTACGGCCAGGCGCTGCAGCGCCACTACGAAGCGGGTCCGCCGGACGACTGGCAGGGCGCCTTCGTGAGCAGCTATGCCACCTCGCACCCCTGGGAGGATTGGGCCGAGACCTGGGCGCACTACCTGCACATGGTCGACCTGCTGGACACGGCACGTTCCTGGAAGCTGTCAATCGGCGGCTTCGCCGACCAGTATCCGGAGGAAGAGAAGCGGCTGAGAGCCCACCTGGCCGAGCCGTTCGCCCGGATGGTCGAGGAGTGGGTGCCCCTCACGCTGCTCGCCAACAGCCTCAGCCGCTGTCTCGGCCATGCCGATGCGTATCCGTTCGCGCTTTCGTACCGTGCGTTGCAGAAGGTCCAGTTCGTCCACGAGGTGGTGGAGGCCGCATAGGGTCCTTCGCAGGGCAGCCGGACGGCAGGCTCGGGTACGGAACCTGCCCCTTTTCCGAGAAGGAGACCGCAATGACGCTTCAGTCAATCAACCCCGCGACCGGAGAGACGATCGAGCGCTACGAGACGTTCACGCCGGCTCAGGTGGATTCGGCGCTCGCCCGCGCGATGCTCGCCTTCTCCCACCACCGCGGCACCCGCCTCGAGGAGCGGGCCGAGCGCATGCGCGCGGTTGCCGAGGTGCTGGACTCGGGCAAGGAGCGCTGGGCGGAGCTGCTCACGCGGGAGATGGGCAAGACGCTGAAGTCGGCCGTGGCCGAGGTGCAGAAGTGCGCCGTCGCCTGCCGCCACTATGCCGATCACACGGCCGGGTATCTCGCCGACGAGCCGATGACCTCCGGGGCCTCGCGCAGCTATGTCCGGCACCTGCCCATCGGCCCGGTGCTCGCGGTGATGCCCTGGAATTTCCCGTTCTGGCAGGTGTTCAGGTTTGCCGCCCCCGCGATCATGGCGGGCAACGTCGCATTGCTCAAGCACGCGTCGAACGTGCCCGGATGTGCGCTCGCCATCGAGGAGATCTTCCGGCTGGGCGGGTTCGAGCACGGGGTCTTCCAGACGCTGCTGGTCGGCTCCGATGCGGTGGCGAAGATCGTCGCCGACCCGCGCGTGCGTGCCGCCACGGTGACCGGATCCGAAGGCGCCGGCGCGGCCGTCGCCAGCATGGCGGGACAGCATCTCAAGAAGGTGGTGCTGGAGCTCGGCGGCAGCGATCCGTTCATCGTGATGCCCTCGGCGGACATCGCGGCTGCCGCCAAGGCCGCCGTCGGGGCCCGGATCATCAACAACGGGCAGTCCTGCATCGCCGCCAAGCGCTTCATCGTGCACGCGGCCGTGCACGACGACTTCCGGGATGCCTTCGTCGCCGGATTCGAGGCGCTCGAGGTGGGCGACCCGATGCAACCCGGCACCGACGTCGGACCGCTCGCGATGCCGCAGATCAAGGCGGATCTCACCGAGCAGGTCGACATCACCGTGGCGCGCGGCGCGCGGCGGCTCTGTGGTGCGCGCCCGATGTCCGGCGTGGGCAACTTCTTCCGCCCGGGCGTGATCGCCTCGATCCCGCGCGATACGCCCGGCTGGTCGGACGAGCTGTTCGGGCCGGTCGCGATGCTGTTTCGCGTGGCGAACCTTCAGGAGGCGATCGAGCTCGCCAACGATACCCGCTTCGGGCTCGGCTCGTCGCTCTGGACTCAGGACGAAGGCGAGATCGCCGCGGCAGTGGACGGGCTCGATGCCGGTTGCACCTTCGTGAACTCGATCGTCGCCTCGGATCCGCGCCTGCCCTTCGGCGGCGTGAAGTCCTCCGGCCACGGGCGCGAGCTCGCGCGCGACGGCATGCTCGAGTTCATGAATCGCAAGACGGTCTCGATCGCCTGAGGCACGACCCGGACGGAGCCGCCATGACGATCGAGCCACCACCGGCCCCAGGGGCGTCGAAGCCACCCGATCCGGTTTCGCGCCAGGGTTTCGATCGGCAGCGCCTGGTGCCGCAGGACGAGCGACCGGCGGACGTGCTCGATGACGAGAACATCGCCGGCGAAAAGGACATCGAGCCCGCGCCGCCGAAGGATTGACAGGCGAATTCAGTCTCCGAGGATCTCCAGGAGGATCGCGCCGGCGTTGCGGCAGTCGTCGCCCGAGACGTCGAGGTGGGTGAGCGCGCGGATGCGCGAGGCGCTGAGCGCGTTCAGCAAAACGCCGCGCTCCCGCGCCGCGGCGACGACCGCGAAGGCATCCGCGGTGCGTTTGCCGGGAAGCACGTCGAAGATCACCACGTTCGTCTGGATCCCGCCGCCGGCGATGCGCACGCGCGGGGAGCCGGCGAGCTGTCGTGCCAGCGCCCGCGCGTTCTCGTGGTCCTCGCCGAGCCGCGCGAGGTTGTGATCGAGCGCGTACTCCGCGGCGGCGGCGAAGATGCCGACCTGGCGCATGGCGCCGCCGAGCATGCGCCGAAAGCGCAGCGCCGCCTGGATGTGATCCCGGGTGCCGGCAAGCAGCGAGCCGCCAGGGGCGCCGAGACCCTTGGACATCGAGACCATCACCAGATCGAAGGGCGCGGCGAGCGTCGTCAGCGGCTCGCCGGCAGCCGCCGCGGCATTCCACAGGCGCGCGCCGTCCAGGTAGCTCGCGATGCCGCGCTCGCGCGCGAGGGCGCATATCGCTTCCACTTCCGCCTGCGGGAACACGATGCCGCCCATGCGGTTGTGAGTGTTCTCGATCTCGACCAGCGTGGTCGGCGGATAGATGTCGTGGTTCTGCGGCTTGATCGCCTGCGCGAACTCGTCGGCGGTGAAGACGCCGCCATCGCCGATCTCGGTGAGCTGCACCCCGGCGATGCCGCCCGAGCCGCCGGTCTCGTGCCACACCGAATGAGCCTCGCGGGCGACGATCACGTCGTCGCCGCGGCGGGTGAGGGTGAGCAGCGCCACCTGGTTGGCCTGCGTGCCGCTCGGCAGCCAGAGCGCCGCCTCCTTGCCGAGCAGGCCGGCGATGCGCTCCTGCAGGCGGTTCACCGTCGGATCGTCGCCGTACTGCACGTCGCCGACCTCGGCGTCGGCCATCGCGCGGCGCATGCCGGGCGATGGGCGGGTGACGGTGTCGGAGCGCAGGTCGATCGGTGTCATGGCGGTTCCCTTGGAAGGCGTGGCGTGTCCGAGATGGCCGGATTATGATGGCCTCCCGGATTGTCCGGCCAAATCCAGCCGAGGAGACGCCCATGTCGGAGCACCGTAGCGAGTCCCGCAGCCATTCCCTCCGTGGGCAGTCGCCGGACGAAGCGCGAAGCGGTTCAGGGGTCCACCGCTCCCGTCGCGGCCAGGCAGGCGCGGCGGCGTTGCTGATCGCGCTCGGCCTGGGCATCGGCGCCTCGGCTGCCGCGCAGCCCTCGGAGATGGGCTTCTTCATCACCAGCACCGGCTCCGGCAAGGGAGCCGACTTCGGCGGCCTGGAGGGTGCGGATCGGCACTGTGCCACGCTCGCGGCCGCCGCCGGTGCGGGCAAGCGGACCTGGCGCGCCTATCTCAGCGCGAGCGCCGCAGGCGGTGCGCCGGCGGTCAATGCGCGTGATCGCATCGGCAAGGGACCGTGGAAGAACGCGAAGGGCCAGGTCGTCGCCAAGGACCTGCAGGAGCTGCATGGGTCCAACGCGATCGGCAAGCAGACGGCCCTGACGGAGAGGGGCGAGGTGGTCAACGGTCGGGGCGACACCCCCAATCGCCACGACATCCTCACCGGTACGCAATCGGACGGGTCGGCCTTCGCCGGTGCCGAGGATCGCACCTGCAGCAACTGGACGAGCAGCGGCAGCGGCTCGGCCTTCGTCGGGCACCACGACCGGATGGGCCTGGACGATTCGCCGCCGGCAAAGTCCTGGAACGCCTCCCATCCGTCACGCGGCTGCAGCGACGAGGCCCTGCGCGGTACCGGCGGGGCGGGCCTGCTCTACTGCTTCGCGGCCGACTGAGCGCGCCCAGGGCCGGGCCATGCCCGGCCCGTCCGCCGTGGAGCCGGGCACGGCAGGTTCGAGCTCGAACGGCACGATGACCGGCGGATCGCTCGCCTCGCCGCAACTCGCGACGAGCACGTGGTTGGCGCCAACCGCCTGCCAGCCGTCGGCCTGGTCGTCGATCGGCTCGCTCACCACGACGAGGCCGCCGGCGCTGCGCCGGAACCACACGGAAGGCGCCTGGGGGTCGCTGGACCAGCGGAAAACCGTGAGGGTACGGCCGTCGGTCATCGCAGCGGCGAAACGCAGCGGCTCGGTGACGCCGGCCGCCTCCATCTCCGCGACGATCCGCACAAGCGCGCGTCGCGTCGCCTCGACCGGTCCCTCGTCGTCCACTTCGCCCAGGGCGATCAGGAAGATCGCCTCCGAGTCGGTCGCGCCGCGACGGTGGGGATAGCAGCGGTCGGGAATCATGTTCTCGATGCGCCGTCGCAAGCCGGAGAACCCTCCGATCTGCCCGTTATGCATGAAGAGCCAGCGCCCCACGCTGAACGGGTGGCAGTTCACCCGCGCGGTGCTCGCGCCGGTGGAGGCTCGCACGTGCGCGAAGAAGGTCGATGCCTCGAGCTGGGCGCAGAGCGAAAGCAGATTCTCGTCGGACCAGGCGGGCGAGATCTCGCGGTAGAGGCCGGGTGCCTCGCGATTGCCGTACCACCCGATGCCGAAGCCGTCGCCGTTGGTGCTCGTCTTGCACTGCGTCGCATGCAGGGACTGGTGCACCAGCGAGCGCGCCGGGCGCGTCACGATGTTCTCGAGCCGCTCGGGCCTGCCCGTATACGCAACCCAGCGGCACATGGTCGGCTACGCTCCTCGTTCGTCGGCACCAGACCGCGCAACCCGATGGCTGGCCCGGCCGGATTCCGACAAGTTTAAGCGGCCGATCGATCGCGCGGCTTGCCGCGTGTCCCGCCGGAAACACCGGCGGTAAGATGATCTCGAAACGAGCACCGATCATGAGCACGAAACCGGTTCGAGGCATCTCTTCCATGGCGACGAAGCACCTGCTCGGGGAGCTCGCGCGCGAGCACGAGGGCGGTGGCGGCTCGCCCATCGTCTTCGAGTCCGTCGGCGGTGTCGCTGCCGCCCGGCGCGTCGCTGCCGGCGAGCCCGTCGACCTGGTGGTGCTTGCGTCCGGCGCGTTGGCCGACCTGGCCGCCCGGGGCCATGTGCAAGCGGCCACGCTGCGACCGTTCGCGGTCTCGGAGGCCGCGCTCGCGGTGCGAAGCGGTGCCCCGCATCCGCCGATCGCAACCCGCGAGGCGTTGCTCGAGACGTTGCGCGACGCCCGCTCGATCGCCTACTCCACCGGTCCCAGCGGCGACGCGTTGCTGGCGCTGCTGGACGCCGCCGGCCTCCTCGGGGAGCTGCGGCCACGCCTGGTGCAGGCGCCGCCTGGCGTGCCCGTCGCGAGCTTCGTCGGCGACGGCACCGCGCAGCTCGGCGTCCAGCAGTTGAGCGAGCTTGCCGGTTGCGCCGGAATCGAGGTGGTCGGGGTGCTCGCGCCGCAGGCCGGCATGGCGACGACCTTCGCGATCGCAGTGGCCGAACGGGCGCGCGAGCCGCGCGCTGCCCGGGCGTTCATCGAGCTCATCGTGTCGCCGCGCGCCCACGCCGCGATCCGGCGATCGCGGATGACGCCCGTCGGCGACAGACGCGTTCAGTCCGGGTGAGGCTGCCGGCGCCCGTTGCGGCGGGTCGACGAGGCGGCCCGCGTTGCGCGTTTCGCGCCCCGTTCGGCCAGCGTCTCGGCCATCGTCCGCGTCTGCCGCCTCAGCAGGGTGATGATGGAGGGCAGCCGCGCCGCAGTCAGCCGGTTGGCCATGCCGGCCACGCTGATCGCGGCGACCGGATGACCCCCGCCATCCAGCACCGCAGCCGCCACCGCCCGGGTGCTCCTCACGATGCCGTTCGGCGCGTAGGCGTAGCCGCGCTCCCTCGCAAGGCGAACGGCGTCGGCAAGGACGGCGCCGTCCAATGCGTACCGGTCGAGGCGCACCGCGTTGGCCTCGATGATCCGCGACGCCTCCGCGGGTGGCATCGCCGCGAGCATGGCCACCCCGGAGACGCCGACACCGAGCGGACGACGCGCGCCGATCTCGAGCGCGAGCACCTGCAGTGGCCAGCTGCCGACAGCGCGGTCGATGCAGATGGAGTCGAGCCCGGTCCGCACCGACAGGAAGACCGTGTCGCCGATCTCGCGGCAAAGGAGATCGAGACCGGGCCGCGCCAGGCTGCGCAACGGGAAGCGGGACTTCCTGGCCAACCCGAGCAGCGTCAGGTCCTGCCCGATGCGATAGCAACGGGTCTCCGGGTCCTGCTCCACCGCCTGCTCCTCCACGAGGACCCGCAGGATACGATGCAGCGTGGGGCGTCGCAGGCCGGAGGTGGCGGCAAGGTCGGTAAGGCGCACCCCCAGCTCCTGCCCGGCCGCGAGCAGTCTCAGGACGGCGAGCGCGCGTCGGATGCTCTGCGCGCCGTCCACCGGCCTTGCCGACGCCTGCGTCGTCATCGCGACGTGGCTAGATCACCGACTTCGGCGTCTGCGCGACCGGTTTCATCCGCACGATCTCGCCCAGAAGGGCGTAGGCGGGGCCGCCGAGGCGGCAGATCGGGCGCAGCGCCGTCGTGTCGATCTTGCCGTCGACGAGAAGGCCCTCGCGGACGTGGAAAGCGACGACCTCGCCCACCATGAACTCCGAGCCGGTGTCGCCGAACGCGATGGAGCGATGCAGGCGGCATTCCATCGCGATCGGCGCGTCGGCAAGGCGCGGGACATGGACGTGCTCGCTCGCGATCGTGCGCAGGCCGAGCAGGTCGGCTTCGCTCACCTCGGCCGGATGCTCCACCGATGACTGGTGCACCGCCTCGAGCAGGCTGGCGTCCGGCACGTGGATGACGTATTCGCCCGTGCGCAGGATGTTCGCGCCGGTGTCCTTCATCGCCCCCGCCTTGCGGCCGACGTTGATGCCGACCATCGGCGGCTTGCTCGACACGAAGGTGAAGGCGCTGAACGGCGCGAGGTTGACTCCGCCGGTGCTGGTCGCCGTGGTCACCCAGGCGATGGGCCGGGGCACGACCATCCCGGTCAGCAGCTTGTAGGTGGCTTCCGGATCGAGTTGCTCGGGATCGATCAGCATGCACGTAGCGTACGGTCGAGGTGTGCCAGGGTCAATGAGCGCGCGAGGGGGCACCGATGGAAACGTCCACCATGTGGAAACCGCGTGCCGCGCCGGGTTGCCCCCGGGGGACGGCGGGCCTATCGTACCGGCTCCCCCAGGGAGACGGAGGAAGACACATGAACCCGCATGCCACGGAACTGTCCCGAGCGCGCATTCGTCGTGCCATCGTCGTCGCCGGCCCGGCGGTCGCGCTCGCGGCCGCCTCGCTGCTCGTGATGCCGACGGCGCTTGCCCAGGCCTGGCCCACCAAGCCGATCCGGCTCGTGGTGCCCTATCCTCCGGGCGGCAACGTCGATGTCGCCGCGCGGATCGTCGCTCCCGGGCTGGAGAAGGCGCTCGGCCAGACGGTCATCGTCGAGAACCGCGCCGGCGCCGGCGGCATGATCGCAGCCGAGCACGTCGCGCGCAGCGCGCCCGACGGCTATACCTTCTTCTTCACCGCGAACGGTCCGCTGCTCTACTCGCCCATCACCTTCGGCAAGTCCAACTATCAATGGGACAAGGACTTCGTGCCGGTGAGCTCGGTCTCGTTCACGCCACTGGTGCTGCAGGTCAACTCGAAAGTCCCGGTGCGCACCTTCAGGCAGCTTCTGGACCTCGTTGAAAAGCAACCGGACAAGGTGACCATGGCTTCGCCCGGCGCCGGTACCACCAATCACCTGGTGAGCGAGCTGCTTCAGGCACGCACCGGCGTGCGCTGGGAGACAGTGCACTACAAGGGCAACGCGCCCGCGACGCAGGACCTGCTGGCCGGACAGGTGCAGTTCAACTTCGACCAGGTCTCGGTCTCGCTGCCCTACATCAGGGACGGGCGCCTGCGGGCCCTTGCCGTGACGACGCAGAAGCGCGTCGCGGCGCTTGCCGAGGTGCCGACACTGATGGAGCTCGGCGTGGCCGACTTCACCGCGGAGACGTTCACCGGCATCGTCGCGCCGACCGGCACGCCGCAGCCGGTGCTCGATCGGCTGCAGGCGGAGCTGGCGCGGGTGCTGGCCGATCGCGGGGTGATCGACCGCTTCGACCAGCTGGGTGCCGAAGCCCGCGCGATGACGCCGGGCGTGTTCGCGACCTATTTGCGCAAGCAGTACGATACCTGGGCGCCGGTCATCCGCAAGATCAACATCCAGGCAAACTAGCAATGGCGAGGCAAAGCGTCTACGTGCAAGGCTTCGGGCACGGGAATCCGATTCCGGCCGCCTGCCGGATCGGAAACCTCGTCTGGTCGGGGAGCATCCAGGGCACCGACCCGGAGACTGGCGAGTATGGCGAGACCCTCGAGGGGCAGTGCCGGCTGATGTTCGACCATGTCCGGCGCATCGCGCAGGCGGCCGGCGTCGGCGTGGTGGACATCGTCAAGGTCACCGTCTGGATGAAGGATCGCACGCAACGCGGGGCGCTGAACGGCCCGTGGCTCGAGATGTTCCCCGACCCCGCAAGCCGCCCCGCGCGGCACACGATGAACGGAAGCCTCGACGGCAGGAAGCTGGTGGAGTGCGAATTCATCGCGGTGGCACCCGCGCCGGACTGAGATGAGGCCGCTCCCGAACCCGCGTCGCTTGCAGCGCCCCCGGGCGGCCGAGGGCCGCGGCCCGCAGCGCCCGCAGTGGCTCCAGGCTGCCAGGCGTCACTGACATGCCCAGCTACTTTCCCTTCGATCCCGCGCCGCGGCCCCCGACGGTGATGCCGCCGCCGGGCAGTTGCGACGCGCAGTTCCATGTCTTCGGGCCGTCGCAGCGCTACCCGGTCCGCCCGGGCGCCGCCTACGAGATGCCGACGGCCACGGTCGAGCGCGCACTGGCAATGCATCGGACCATCGGCATCGAGCGCGGGGTGATCGTCCAGGCGACCACCTACGGCGCGGACCACCAGGTGGTGCTGGATGCGCTCGCCATCGCCGGGCCGGGCTACCGGGCCTGCGCGAATGCCGCGGTGCTGCGCGAGAAGGACGACGCCTACGTGGAGAAGCTGCATGCGGCCGGTGTCCGCGGTGCCCGGTTCTCGCGCCAGAGCCTTGGCATCGCGCTGAGCGATGCCGATCTGCAGCGTGCCTTCGCGCGGTTGCGCGAGCTCGGCTGGTACGCCAAGGTCCAGCCGGAAGCCGGCGGGATCGTCGAGAACATCGCCGCGTTCGAGGCGCTCGAGATCCCGGTGCTGCTCGATCACATGGGCCGGCCCGATCCCGATCGCGGCATGGCGGATCCCAGTCTGCGCAAGGTGATCGAGCTGCTCGGGCGCGGCAACTTCTGGGTGATGCTGTCGTTGCCGGAGAAGATCTCGCGCGCCGGGGAGCCCTGGGACGATGTCCTGCCGATCGCGCAGGCGCTGGTTTCGGCCGCGCCCGACCGCTGCGTGTGGGCCAGCGACTGGCCTCATCCGGTATCCGTGCGCCGGCCGCCCAACGAGGGTGCGCTGATGGACCTGCTGTTCCGGATGGTGCCCGACGACGATGCGCGCCGTCGTGTCCTGGTGGACAATCCCGCCAACCTCTTCGGATTCGCGCCATGAAGCTGCTCTCCTTCGAACGCTCCGACGGCACGCACGGCGTCGGCGCCCTGACCGCGGATGGGGCGGGCGTGATCGATCTTGGCGAGCGCATGCGGCTCGGCGAAGGCGGGCTGCGCGAGCTGCTCGAGCGGCCCGACGGCCTCGAGCGCGCGGGCGAGCTGGTGGCGAGCGCGCAGGGCGAAGCGTCTGCCGGTGACGAGCCCCTTGCCGGCCTGCGCTTCGACCCCCCGGTCCGCCAGCCGGAGAAGATCCTGTGCATCGGCGTGAACTATGCCGAGCGCAACGAGGAGTACAAGGACGGCAGCGCAGCGCCTGCGTACCCCAGCGTCTTTCCGCGCTTCGCGCGGTCCTTCGTCGGCCACGAAAGGCCGCTGCAGCGGCCACCCGAATCCAGCCAGCTCGACTACGAAGGCGAGATCGCGATCGTGATCGGGCGGCGCGGCCGGCGCATTCCGGAAGCAGAGGCCTTGGCCCACATCGCCGGGCTCACGTGCCTCAACGAAGGCACTATCCGGGACTGGGTGCGCCACGGCAAGTTCAACGTCACCCAGGGCAAGAACTGGGACGCGAGCGGCGCCATCGGTCCCTGGATCGTCACCCGCGACGAGCTGCCGGCCCTGCGCGCCCTCACCGTCACCACGCGGGTCAACGGCGAGACCCGCCAGCACGACAGCACCGCCCGGCTGATGTTCCCCTTCGCGCGGCTCATCAGCTATCTCTCCACCTGGACGACGCTGATGCCGGGTGACGTCATCGCCACCGGGACACCGACCGGCGCGGGCGTTCGCATGGACCCGCCGCGGTTCCTCGCCGCAGGCGACGTCGTGGAGGTGGAGGTGAGCGGCGTGGGCGTGCTGCGCAATCCGGTCGTCGACGAGCAGGCCGCGTGATGCCATGCTGACCGATGCCCAGCGCAAGGAGGCCGCGCGCCTGCTGCTCGAAGCCGAGCGCCGGGTGGAGCCGGTGACGCAGCTCGCCGGGACGTTCCCGGGCATGGACATCGAGGATGCCTATGCGATCCAGCTCGAGGTGATCGGGTCGCGGCGCGCCGCCGGCGCGGTGCTGCGCGGACACAAGATCGGGCTCACGTCACGGGCCATGCAATCGAGCGCGGGCATCGACGAGCCGGACTTCGGCCACCTGCTCGACGACATGTTCCACCCGGACGGCGCAACGCTGCCGGTGACGCGTTTCATCGTGCCGCGAATCGAGGTCGAGCTCGCCTTCATCCTGGGCGCGCCGCTGCGCGGCCCGGGGATCACCGTCTACGACGTGCTGCGGGCCACCGAGTACGTCACTCCGGCGCTCGAGCTGATCGACGGGCGCAGCCAGTACCCGCGCACCATCGTCGACAACATCGCGGACAACGCCGCCTGCGGCGCGGTGATCCTGGGCGGACGCCCGGTGAAGCCGGACGCGGTGGACCTGCGCTGGGTAGGGGCCCTGCTCTTTCGCAACGCGCAGATCGAGGAAACCGGGCTCGCCGCCGGCGTGATGGGTCACCCCGCGATGGGTATCGTGTGGCTGGCGAACCGGCTCGCCAGTTTCGACACCGGACTCGAGGCCGGCCACGTCGTGCTGGCCGGCTCGTTCACCCGTCCCGTGGCCGCGCGCGCCGGCGACAGCTTCCACGTCGACTACGGTCCGCTCGGCACGGTCACCTGCCAGTTCACGGCGGACTGAGCGCTACCCGGCTCGCGCGGTAGTGCCGCCCGACCCGCGGGGCGGCCAGCCTTCGGAGTGGTCGCCCTACAGGATCCCGTAGCGTTGAAACACGCTCTGCAAGGACTCGCCGCGCAGCAGCGCCTCCCGGGTGTCGTTCTCTCCGGTCACCTTCTGGATGGCGCGCGAGATCACCGCTTCCTCCACGTCGCGCGGGATCACCACGACGCCGTCGGCATCGCCCACCACCAGGTCCTGCGGCCGCACCAGCACGCCGGCGCATTCAACCGGCACCTCGATCTCCATGATGCGTCCGCGGCCCTTGGAATCGAGCGGACCGATGCCGCCGTGGAACACCGGAAAGCCCATGCGTCGGATCTGGCGGACGTCGCGCACCAATCCGTCGGTGACGCAGCCGGCCGCCTTGCGCGCCATGGCCGCGGTGGAGAGCAGCTCGCCCCAGGGGGCGATGCGCCCGGAATCGCCACAGGCGAGCACGACGACCTGGTCGGCGTCGAGGCTGTCTATCAGGCGGATCTCCAGCTCGTACGGATTGATCGCGGGCTCGACGTGATAGACCGGCATGAACAGGCCGGTACGCGCCCGCCCGACCATGTCGAGCGCGAGGTCCAGCGGCCGGATGATCGAGCGCATGGCCTGGTTGTGCAGCCCCATGGCATCGAGGGTGTCCGACAGCACGGCTGTCGGGATGCGATGCTGGCGCAAGGCGTCGATGGACGCGTCGCTCATGGTCGGGCGTTCTCCTCGAATGTCTGCATCCTGATCGGCATGCTACTTCTGGCGCGCGATGATCTGGTCCTTGATCTCGTCGTACACGCCCTGCGGGATGATCTTGCGCTTGACCAGGTCGTCCCGGCCGGAATACGGCCTGCCTGCGATGATGGCGCGGGCGCGCGCCTCGCCAATGCCGCGCAACTGGGTGAGCTCGGCTTCCGTGGCGCTGTTGATGTCCAGGCGCGCGGAGGGCGGCAGGGACTTGCCGGCAGCGGCCGCCGCCGGCGCGGGCTTGCGCTCGTCGGCGGCGTGGCCGGCTGGCGCGATGAAGACCAGCGCGGCGGCCAGGAGGCCGGCTACGAGGGCAGGGCGGCGGAAACGGGGCGGGATGACGGCGGTTGGCAACATGTCTGGCTCGTGCGTCGAGTGGTGGGGTTCTGGCGCGGACCGGATGCCTGGCATGGGCGGCGCAGTGCGCAGGTGGAGTCTACTTCCATAGCGCCGCGATGCGCTCGCGCATGGCCAGGTCCGGGGTGATCCCCGTGCCGGCGGCCGCGTTGTCGCGCATGTGCAGCGCCTTGCCGGTACCGGGAATGACGCAGGTCACCGCCGGATGGCCGAGCACGAACTTCAGCAGGACCTGCGCCCAGCTGGTGCAGCCGATGTCGGCGACCCAGTCGGGCAGCGGCCGCTTGCGCAGCCGCCCGAGCAGTCCGCCGCCACCGAAGGGGCGGTTGACCAGCACCGCGATGCCGAGGTCCGCCGCGAGCGGCAGCAACCGGGCCTCGGCCTCGCGCTCCTCCACGGAATAGTTGATCTGCAGGAAGTCCAGCGCATGCTCGCGCATGACCGCTTCCACCTCGGCGTAGGCGGAGGCGGTGTAGTGGCTGACGCCGAGGTAGCGGATCGCGCCCTGTTCCTTCCAGTCGCGCAGCGTCGGCAGGTGGGCACGCCAGTCCACCAGGTTGTGGATCTGCATGAGATCCAGCGGCTTCATGCGCAGCCGTTTCATGGACTCGGTCATCTGCTCGATGCCGCGCTCGCGCGAGCTGATCCAGACCTTGGTGGCGACGAAGGCGCGGTTGCGCGAGCCGGTGGATTCGAGCAGCTCGCCCAGGGTGCTCTCGGCACGGCCGTACATCGGCGAGCTGTCGAGCACGGAGCCGCCCGCGTCGAAGAGCGCCTGCAGCACGCCGGGAAGCTCGCGATACGCTGCGCTGCCCGGGGCGACGTCGAAGCCGACATAGGTGCCGCAGCCCACCACCGGAAGCTCCTCCCCGCTCGACGGGATCACGCGCCGGTGCATCCGCTCGGCCGGCGCGGCGGCTGCTGCCAGAGAGACATCGACCCGTGGATTCGGATCAGAGGACTGCGTCATTGCGGCCGCTCCTCCTCTTGCGGACTGCACCAGTGCGGTGCTCAGGCCCAGCACTCCCAGGCCACCGAGCACACCTCGTCGTCCCGGCCGAACGGCCGCCGGAACCCGGGAAGCTTTGTCGGAGTGTGACATATCTGTAGTACGGCAGCGCAAGGTCTGCCCGGTCAGGCGGCCGCGCGCGGTCTGGGCACCACGGTGCGATGCCTGCCGACGCGGTCAATCGCGCTGGGTCTCGAGCCGGCGGGCGGCCTCCGCCACGATCGCCTCCGCATTCGGCAGCATGGCGTAGTCCACCATCACTCCGCGGTAGCTCACCGCGCCGTCGCCGCGCGCCTGCGCCTGCTTCATCGCCTCGATCATGCCGGCGTAGTAGTCCACCTCTTCCGGTGTCGGCGTGAAGATCTTCGCGGCAACCGCCACGTGGCTCGGATGGATCAGCACCGCGCCGCTGTAGCCGAGCGACTTGGCGCGCCGAGCCAGAACGCCGACGCCGTCGAGGTCATCGAGCGCGGTGCCGATCAGGCTCGCCATGGGATACGCCGCGCCGCCTGCCCGGCTGTCCAGCACGAGCTTGGAGGCGACGTAGAGCTGCTCGGTCCCTTCCATGGTCGGCTGGAAGCCGACAGCGCGCGCCACGTCGCCCGAGACCGGCCCGCTGACGACACCGATGATGCCCCGGCAGCGGCGGCTGGCGGCGGCCAGGTCGCGAGCCGCCTGGATGCCCTGGGCGGTCTCCGGCAGCGGCATGATCGCCACGGAGTCCAAGGGCATCCCGACCTTGCCCTCGACGTGGCAGAGAAGCCGATCGAGCTCGCGGATCTGGCCCACGTCGTTGGACTTGGGCAGCATGACGCCGTCGAGGCCTTCCGTGCCGAGCGCCGGCACGTCCTCCTCCGCACCCTGGCCGAAGGCGTTGATCCGCACGAACGCGGCGATACCCTGCTCGCGCAACAGGCCGATCGCCTCGCGCGCGGTGCTGCGCGCCTGCTTTTTGAGATCCGGCGGGACCGCATCCTCCAGGTCCAGCACCACCGAGTCGGGTCGGTGACGGCCCACCTTGCGCACCCAGTCGAGCTTGTGGGCCGGTACGAACAGCATGGTGCGCAGGGGCCAGATCACGATTCTTCTCCGGTTGGGCTGATCGGGGGCCGTCGACAACCAGCCCCGTCCCGGGTGATTTAACCAGCTACCCGCGTGTCGCTCCACCAATACCGCGCGCGGTGTCCTGCAATGAGCGACCGGCGTCCGCTCCGACCACCGGCTTGCGACCGACGAATCGAAGGACGGACGCGGCGGATCCGGGGGCGGCCGCCCAGCCGCCGGATCAGCGCGAGGCTGTCTGCCGGGGGTCGCGGACGCTGCCGGCGCCGTGGGTCGCGGCGGCGAACGGGTGCCGGTGCGCCGCCTCGGCCCGCGATCCGCCCAGGCAGATCCGCGCGTCGGCCACGCCGATGCTGCGCAACGCCCGCAAGGCGACGAAGGCGCCGACCGCGTGTCGTTCGGCGTACACCACCACCTCGCAGCCACGATGGATACCCACCTTGCCCAGCGCATCGGCAATGACGTGCGCGGGAATCAGATTGCCGCCGCTCGGCTCCGCGAGCAGCCACTCGACGCCGCCGAGCGAGACCGCCTGGTCGTCGTGGCTGCGTTCGAACTCGTCCTTCGGCCGGAGGTCCCACACGATCGCGCCACGCGCCATCGCGAGCGCCATGTCGTCGTGGTCGATGATGGGCACCGGTTCGCTCAGTGCGCCGGTCCAGTACGACATCGCGGTCTGGACCAGGTCGAGGTCCAGAGGGTTCAGGGGGAGATTGAGGTTGAGATTCATGTGCCGTCGATCCTGCATCGGCGGCGAGGCGTGGGAACCGCCCGCCGCTGTCCGAAAAGGATCAGCGTAGGGGGCCGCGGTTGCCCGGCGATTTGCGACGGTTGCCCGGCAACGGCGAGTTGTATCGGGAGGTATCCTCGCCGTCCCGAGACGATTCGCAACGCCTTGATTTCATTGGGATCGCGCGCCGCGACGGCGTGATGCCGCCGGGCGGACGACGAACGGTCGCAGGTGGGATCGATCGACCGGGCCGATCGTCAGCGATCGAAGTCCACCGCGGTGGTATTGGCGCCGCAGAGCAGGATACCGACGGTCGACCCAGGCGCCAGGCGCACCGCGCCGCTCGCGAGCGCGGCGAAGGCAGCGGCGCCGCCGGGCTCGGTCACCACCCGAAGCTCCCGCCACAGCGTGCGCTGCGCGTCGCGGATCGCCGCGTCGGTGACGAGCGCGACTCGCGCGACGTGGCGCTGCAGGATCGGGAAGGCCAACTCGCCGACACGCTTGGGCGCCAGTGAATCCGCCGCAATTCCACCGGCCGGCGCATCGACCGGCTGGCCGGCGGCCAGTGCCATGGCCAGCGTCGGGGCGGTCTCCGGCTCGACGCCGATCAGGTTGACCCGCGGGCCATACCAGGCGGCGATGCCGCCGATCAGGCCACCCCCGCCGACGGCGACCAGCAGCGCATCGAGTGGCGGCGCATCCTGCTCGAACTCGAGCGCGACGCTCGCCTGGCCGAGCAGCGTCTCGTACTGGTCATAGGCGTGGATCGCGAGGGCCCCGGCCTCGGCGGCGAAGTCTTCGCTCGCGGCCAGCGCGTCGTCATAGCGCTCGCCCGCGAGTCGCAGGTCGGCCCCGCTTGCGCGGATCTGCGTGATCTTCGCCGGCGAGGCGGTTCGCGGCACGAAGATGGTGGCGCGCCGGCCGATGCGATGCGCCGCATACGCGACAGCGGCGCCGTGATTGCCGCCCGAGGCGGCGACGACGCCCGCCTCCGGGATCCGCCGCGTGAGCAGATGCGTGAACGCGCCCCGCGTCTTGAACGAGCCGGCATGCTGCAGGAACTCCAGCTTGAAGACGCAGCGCAGGCCGGGGACGCCCAGATCCCCGCCGTCGACCGAGAGGAGCGGGGTGCGCCGCACGTGGGGCCGGATCAGGGCCTCGTTCGCGGTGATCGCCGCCGCGTCGGGGGCGTTGCCTGCCGTCATCGATGATCCGCCCGCCGCGGCCGTGGCGCTAGCGATTCAGGCCCTCGGCCTGCAGCGCAGCCTGGACCGCCGGCCGCTCGGTCGCCCGCTTGCGAAACGCCAGCAGCGAGTCCATGCCGGTGAGGTCGACACCCATCGGCCTTGCCCAGTTGCTGACGGCGAAGAGGTAGGTGTCCGCGACGCCGAAGCGCTCGCCCATGAGCCAGTCCTTCTCCGCGAGCCTGGCGTCGACCCACTTGAAGCGGTCGAGGAGCCGGGCGCGGAACACGCCCTTGGCGTCGTCGCCGAGGTTGGGATTGAACAGCGGGCTGAAGGACTTGTGCAGCTCGGTGCCGATGAAGTTGAGGATCGCGTGCAGCCCGTAGCGCTCCGGCGTGCCGTTGGCGGGGGCAAGCTGCTTCTCCGGCGCCTGGTCCGCGATGTACTGCAGGATGACCGGTGCTTCGGTCATCAGGTTGCCGTCCGGGAGGGTCAGCGCGGGCACGTAGCCGAGCGGGTTGACCGATCGGAAGTCGCCGCCGTCCTCCATCTCCTTGGTCTTCGTGCTGACCTTCTTCAGGTCGAACGGCAGGCCGGCTTCGCGCAGCGCGATGTGCGGCGCGAGCGAGCAGGCGCCGGGGGCGTAGTAAAGCGTGTACATGAGCATGAGACTGTCGGTTGAGTGGCCGTCCATGTTAGCCCATGCCTCCATGGGCGCCGGTCGTCGGCCCGGCCGGTACCGGGCTGCGCTCGGCGAACTGGCCGTTCCAGTAGGGGTAGTAGGGATAGGGTGGCGTGAGACGGCTCGCGGCGTCGAGCAGCGCGCGCTGCTCGTCGGTCAGCGACCATCCGGACGCACCGAGGTTCTGCCTGAGCTGCGCTTCGTCGCGCGCTCCAACCAGGACAGTCGCGACGCTCGGACGGCCGAGCAGCCAGTTGATCGCGATCTGCGGCAAGGCCCTGCCGGTCTGGGCGGCAATCTCTTCCATCGCATTCGACCACCCGGTAGAGATGCTCGTCGGCCACCGGCGGCGCGAATCCGGCGGTTTCGTGCAGGCGGCTCCCTGCGGGCCAGGGCTGCCCGCGCCGGATCCTACCGGTCAGGCCCCCCACGCGAGCGGGCTCCAGACGATCGCCCCCACGCCCTGGTCGAAGGCGAGTGGCATCAGCTCCCATTCGTAGTCGCGGCCGGCCAGCGAGTAGTACACCTGGTGCGCCACGGGGCGCTCGAGCCCCAGGCGGTCCGCGGCGGCGAGCGACTTCATGAGCGCCGTCGGAGTAGACGTCTGCGCTGTCGAAGAGGTTCACGCCGGCGTCGAGGCAGATGTCGACGATCCTGCGCGCGCCGTCGCGCCCGGTGTCGCCCCAGGCGCCGAAGAGCGGTCCACGGCCGCCGAAGGTGCCGGCGCCGAACCCCAGTGCCGGCACCCTGAGGCCGGATCTTCCCAGGTAGCGGTATTCCATTTTCGCGAGCCTCCATGGATCAGGAGGAAGCGACTTTGTGGCATGGGATCGTCGGTGACTAGAAGGCGCCGGGGACCTAGACTGTTGAATCCGATTCACAGGCGCGCACGCGGTGGGCGCAGGCAGGGCACGGATGTCCGGGATCGAGGTCAATCGCGCCGGCGAGATGCAGGCTTTCGTCGAGGTGCTGGAGCGCGGCAGCTTCGCGGCAGCCGCGCGCGCTCTCGGGATGACCCCCTCGGCGATCAGCAAGCTCATCGCCCGGTTGGAGGCGCGGCTCGGCGCGACCCTGGTGCACCGCTCGACCCGCCGGCTTCAGCCGACGGCCGAAGGCCGTCAGTTCCACCAGGCGAGCGTGCGGGTGCTGGCTGACATGGACGAGGCCGAGCGCGGCGTCTGCGCCGGCGCCGCACCCCGTGGACGCGTCCGCATCAACACCAGCCCCGCCTTCGCGACTCATCTGCTGCTGCCGCTGGTGCCTCGGCTGATCGAGCGCCATCCGGGTCTCGAGCTCGACCTCAGCCTGACCGACCGGGTGGTGGACCTGATCGACGCACGCGCCGACATCGCGATCCGCTGGGGCGAGCTGCCGGACTCGGACCTCGTCGCCCGGCGGCTGGGGCAGACCGGGCAGGCGATCGTGGGGTCGCCCGGGTACGTCGGCCGGCGCCCGCCGCGCACGCCGGCAGACCTCGGGCGGTATCGCCTTCTGGATTTCGGCTATCGCCCGCGCGGCTCGACCTGGCCGCTGCGGGTCGGCCGGAAGATCGTCGAAGTGCCGGTGCGCGGAGCGCTGCGCGCGAGCGATGGCGAGGCACTGCGGCATCTTGCGCTCGCCGGTGCCGGCCTGGCGCGACTGTCACGCTACCAGGTCACCGCGGACATCCGTGCCGGGCGGCTCGTGGCGGTGCTGGAGCGCTGCAACCCGCGCGACACGGTGCCGGTGCACGCGGTGTATCTCGGCAGGCCAGGGCGCCTGCCGTCACGCGTGCGCGCGGTTCTCGATTTCCTCGCCGACGAGCTGGGACGCGACCCAGGCCTGGGTCACGGCCAGGCGGCTTCTCAGGCGTAGCGCTCGCGCAGGATCCGTGCCGCGGCGACCATCGAGCGCAGCTTGCCGTCCGCCGAGGCGCGCGGCAGGTACTTCATGCCGCAGTCGGGGGCGAGGATCACGTCCTCCGGAGCGACGTGCTCGAGCGCGCGCTCGATCCGCGCCACCACCGTCTCCGGCGACTCCACCGCGGTGTCCGAGAGATCCAGGCATCCCACCATGATCTTCTTGCCCTGCAGCTGGCCGAGCACGCTGCAGTCGAGCTTCGACTGCGCCGTCTCGATCGAGACCTGGTTGCAGCGGCACTGCGCGAGCTCGGGCAGGAACGAGTAGCCCGATGGACGCTCGTGGATGATGGCCGCGTAGCCGAAGCAGATGTGGACCGCGGTCGTGCCCTCCACCCCGTCGAGCGCCCGCTCGAGCGCCGCGAGGCCGTACTGCCTGGCCTTCTCCGGGCGCGCCTGCATGTACGGCTCGTCGATCTGGACCACGTCGGCACCGGCGGCGAAGAGATCGCGGATCTCCGCGTTGACCGCCACCGCGTAGTCCATCGCGGCTTCCTCGTCGGTGGCGTAGAAGTCGTTCTGCGCCTGCTGCGCCATGGTGAAAGGGCCGGGCACGGTGATCTTGACCATGCGGTCGGTATTGGCCCTCAGGAATCGTACGTCGTCGACTTCCACCGGATGGCGTCGGCGGATGCGACCGACGATGCGCGGCACCGGATTGGGGTGGCCGGAGCGATCGAGCGCGGTGCCCGGATTGTCCAGGTCCACCCCGTCGAGCGCTGTGGCGAAGCGATTGGAATAGCTTTCGCGCCGCATTTCGCCGTCCGAGACGATGTCAAGGCCCGCGGCCTCCTGGGCGCGAATCGCGAGCAGCGTGGCGTCGTCCTGTGCCTGGTCCAGGTATTGCGGCGGAATGCGCCACAGCTCGCGGGCGCGTACCCGCGGCGGGAAGCGGCCGCTCAGCTTCTCTCGGTCGATGAGCCAGTCCGGCTGCGGATAGCTGCCGACGATGGTGGTGGGAAACAGCATCGGGTCTCCTCCGGCGATTGAGTGCCGGGGATTATGACCGGAATGCGGTTGCGGCGTTCCGTGCCGGGGGCGGGCCCGGAAGGAAGACGCCTCGGGAACCCGTCAGATCGGCACCTGGGACGGGGTGCGCGGCTCCTCGATCGGCGGCGTCCGGGGCCGGGGCGGCTCGCGCACCTCGTCGGGACGGTGCTTCGTCTTGTCCGGCCAGTCGTTGGCCGGGTCCGGAAGCTCCTGGTCGTCGTCGAAAGGCACGTCCGGGGTCTTGTGGGCGGATGGATTCATCAGGGTCCTCTCGCGGCCGGAAGGCCATCGGCAGCGGGCCGTCCCGCCGGCCCGGAACGGATTCGGCAAGCCATGTTCCCGGCCCACGGCGCGCCGGGTGGCGCGCCGCGGCCGCGCTCAGCGCATGCCGCCCATGCCCCCGATTCCGCCCATGCCGCCCATCATGCCCTTCATGGACCGCATCATCTTGGCGAGCCCGCCCTTCTGCATCTTGCGCATCATCGCCTGCATCTGCGAGAACTGATTGAGCAGGCGGTTGACTTCCTGCACCGGCACGCCCGAGCCCGCGGCGATGCGGCGCTTGCGGCTCGCCTTGATGAGCTCGGGCTTCTGCCGCTCCTGCGCGGTCATGGCGTGGATGATGCCTTGCATGCGGCGGATCTCGCGCTCGGCACGATCCAGGTCACCCGGCCCCGCCTTGCCCTGCATCTGTGCCGGCAGCTTGTCCAGCAGCGAGGACAGGCCCCCCATCTTCTTCATCTGCGAGATCTGCTGGAGGAAATCGTCCAGGTCGAAGCGCGAGCCACCCTTGAGCTTCTCCGCGAGGCCGCGCGCGGCCTCCTGGTCCACGTTCGCCTGCGCCTGCTCCACCAGCGCGACGATGTCGCCCATGCCGAGTATGCGATTGGCCATGCGCTCCGGATGGAACACGTCCAGCCCGTCGAGCTTCTCGCCCACGCCGACGAACTTGATCGGCTTGCCGGTCACCGCCTTGACCGAGAGCGCCGCGCCACCGCGCGAATCGCCATCGAGCTTGGTGAGCACCACGCCCGTGAGCGGCAGCGTCTCGTTGAAGGCCTTCGCGGTGTTGACCGCGTCCTGGCCCTGCATGGCGTCGACGACGAAGAGCGTCTCGATCGGGCGCAGCACGCGGTGCAACTCGCCGATCTCCGTCATCATCGCTTCGTCGATGCCGAGGCGGCCCGCGGTATCGACGATCAGCACGTCGTGGTAGTGATTCTTCGCCCAGGCGAGGGCGGCCCGGGCGATGTCGACCGGCTTCTGGTCCGGCGTGGACGGCATGAAGTCCGCGCCCGCCTGCGCGGCGACCGTCTTCAGCTGGTCGATCGCGGCCGGCCGGTAGACGTCGCAGGAGACGGTGAGGACCTTCTTCTTGCGGGTCTGCCGCAGCCAGCGCGCCAGCTTGCCGACGGTGGTGGTCTTGCCCGAGCCCTGCAGGCCGGCCATCAGGATCACCGCAGGCGGCTGGGCCGCCAGCTCGAGCTCCGCCGTCGCGCCGCCCATCAGCTCGGTGAGCGTCTTGTGCACCTCGCCGACCAGCGCCTGCCCCGGGGTGAGCGACTGCAGCACTTCGGCGCCGAGCGCCTTTTCCTTCACCTTCGCGATGAAGTCCCGCACCACGGGCAGGGCGACGTCCGCTTCCAGCAGGGCGATGCGGATCTCCCGCAGCATCTCCTGCGTGTTGGCCTCGGTGAGGCGGGCCTCGCCGCGCATCGTCTTGACGACGCGGGCGAGTCTCTGGGAAAGGCTGTCCAGCATGGTGTCGTACCTGCGCGCCGGGGCCGGGGACGCGATGCGTTCCCAGGGCGCCGGCAGGGTAAACTGGGTGGGTGAGCATTGTACTGATTCTCTTCCTGCTGCCCGCGGCGCTCTACGCGGCGGTGTGGCGGTCGAGTGCGGGCGGTGCGCGGTCGGGCGCAGCCGGCGCGCTGCTTGCGCTCGCCCTGGTGCTTCACGCGATCACGCTCTTCCTGCCGATGCAGGCCGGCGCCTTCCACTACGGCTTCGCCAAGCTGCTGTCGGCCACCGTGTGGATCGGCATGCTGCTCGCCTGGATCGAGACCAGCCGGATGAGCGTCGGCGGGCTGCTCGGGCTGCTCGCGCCGCTTGCGACGGTGGTGGTGGTGCTGCCGCACTTCTTTCCGGGCACCGCGTTCCAGCTCGATGCCCAGCCCCCGCTGTTCGTGCCGCACCTCGTCGCCGGCACGCTCGCCTACGGAGTGATGTTCCTCGCGGCGCTCCAGGCATTGCTCATGATGGCCGCCAGGCGCCAGCTCGATCCGCGCACGCCGTCGCAGGGCGGTGGTGGCCGGCTCGCGGCGGTGCTGGCGAGCGGCGATTCGCTGCCGCCGCTCCTGGTGCTGGAGCGGATGCTGTTTCGGGTGATCGGCGTCGGCTTCATGCTGCTGCTGCTCACCACGGTGACCGGCATCGTGTTCTCGGAGGAGGTCTTCGGCAAGCCGCTGCGGATCGACCACAAGACCGTCTTCTCGCTGGTGGCCACCATCGCGGTGGGCCTGCTGCTCGCCGGCCGCTGGCTGTGGGGCTGGCGCGGCCGCATCGCGGTGCGGCTCACCCTCGGCGGCTTCGGGCTGCTGCTGCTGTCCTACGTGGGCAGCCGCTTCGTGCTCGAGGTCGTGCTGAGGCGGGTCTAGCCGCCACGCCGAAGGAGCCCCGCCCGGCCATGGGAAAGATCGCCCTCTGGATCGTCGTCATCATCGTCGTCATGCTGGCGGTGCGCGCCATGAAGCCGCGCCGCGGGGATGACGCGGCGGCTGGCGGCAAGCGCCCCGGCGCCGGCCGCGACGGCGACCGCGCCGACCAGGGCGAAGCGGCACGCGGGGAGCTCATGATGTCGTGCGCGGTATGCGGCGTGCACCTGCCGGCATCGGATGCGGTATTCGCCCGGGGGCGGGTGTACTGCGGACCGGAGCACCGCGACGCCGACCTCGACGGACTGACCCGCGACCGCGACGCCGCCGCGGGCGGGGACCGGGGGTGATCGCCCGCGCGATGCCGCCGCCGGTCGGGCAGCCGGTCGCGTCCGGCGCCAGCCGCTACCTCGCCACGCCGACGTCGTCCTTCTGGAAGTCGCTGCGCTACCTCGCCGACGCGCGGCTCGCGGTGACCTGCCTGCTGCTCGCCTACATTCCGCTCTTCGGCCGACAGTCCGCGGGCGAGCAGGCGTTCGATGCCGCGGTGTACCTGCCGGCGGTGGCCGCCTATTTCGTGGTCGCGATCGCCTGGGCGGTGATCGCGCGCATCACCCGGCGCGGCTTCCACGTGCAGCTCCTCGGCCAGGTGCTGGTGGATATCGCGGTGGTCGGCCTGGTGATGCATGCCGCTGGCGGGGCGCGCAGCGGGCTCGGCGTGCTGATGCTCATGCCGACGGCCGGTGCCGCGATTCTCTCCACGCCCCTGCTGTCCCTCTTCATCGCCGCGACCGCGTCCCTCGTCCTGCTGGGCGAAAGCCTCTGGCGCAGCCTGCAGGCCGATGCGACCGCGCACTCCGGGACCGACGGCGGCCTCTTCGTCGCCGCCGTCATCAGCGCCATCCTGTTCGTCACGGCCGTGCTGGTCAACCGCCTGGCGCGCCGCCTCACCGACCAGGAGCGGCTCGCGTTCCGTCGCGGCGAGGACCTGCGCAACCAGCTCGCCATCAACGAGCTGGTGATCGCCGAGCTCGATCGCGGCGTGGTGGTCTTCGATGCGGCGGGCGGCGTCAAGGGGATCAACCCCACCGCGCGGCAGATGCTGGGGCTGCCGGACCGCGACGTCGCCCTCGCGGCGGGCTCCGCCGCGGCCACCGGTGCGTTGGCCACGCTGCGCGCGCTGGTGGGCAGCCGCCAGCCGCAGGCCGACCTCTCCGTGGGCGGCGGCCGTTCGCGCCTGCGCGCCCAGGTTCTCTCGGGATCGAGCCGCAGCGGGCCGCTCAAGGACCGGGTGGTGCTGCTGGAAGACCTCGACCGCATCGAGGCTCGCGCCCAGCAGCTCAAGCTCGCCTCGATGGGCCGGCTCTCCGCGTCGATCGCCCACGAGATCCGCAATCCGCTCGGCGCCATCCGCCACGCCGGCAACCTGCTCGCCGAGCAGGTGCCGCCGGGGCCGCTTTCGCGCATGACCGCGATCATCGAGGAGAACTCGCTGCGGATCGATCGGATCGTGGAGGACGTGCTCTCGATCGCGCGCCGCACCGCCACCCGCGAAGCGGTGAGCCTGCCGCAGTTCTTCAACACCTTCCTGCCGGAGTTCGTGGCGCAGGCCGACACCAGTTGGGAACGCATCACCGTGAGGCTGGGCTCGCGCGAGCCGATCTATTTCGATCCGAACCACCTCCGCCAGGTGCTGGTCAACCTGCTGGGCAACGCGCTGCGCTACGCAAGCGACTCGCCGGGCGCCATCATGCTGAGCTGGGATGCGGACGGCTCGCGGGGCGGCGCGCTGCGGATCCTGGACGACGGTCCGGGCATCTCCGCCGGCAACCGCCGCCACCTGTTCGAGCCGTTCTTCACGACCGAGGCCCGCGGCACCGGCCTCGGCCTGCACATGGCGCAGGAGCTCTGCGCGGTGAACGGCGCGCACCTGCGCTACGAGTCGCGGGCCGGCGAGCGCCATGCCGGCGGCTTCGTGATCGAGCCCGAACCGGCTCCGCTCGACGCCCAGGCGCGGGCCGCGCCGGATCGATCCTACGGATCTGGAGACACATGAGCGAGGATGCAGGCAGGCCGGTGAGGGAGCTCGCCCGCGGGGCCCGGGTGCCCCGGGTGCTGGTGGTGGACGACGAGAAGGACCTGCGCGAGCTGATGGAGCTCACGCTGGTCGGCATGGGGTTGGACGTGGACGTGGCCGTCGACCTCTCGCATGCGCGCAGCCTGCTCGCTGCCCAGAAGTACGCGCTGTGCCTGACGGACATGCGCCTGCCCGACGGCAACGGCCTCGAGCTGGTTCGCCTGATCGGCGCCTCGAGTCCGGAGACGCCGGTGGCGGTGATCACGGCGTTCGGCAGCGCGGAGAACGCGGTGGCGGCGCTCAAGGCCGGCGCCTTCGACTATCTCGCCAAGCCGGTCGGGCTGGACGCGCTGCGCGCGCTGGTGCGCTCGGCCCTGCAGTTGCCCCACGCCGCCGGCGCCGAGGCGGCCGCGGCGAGCGCGGCCCGCAAGCCTCGACCTGCCGGGGCCGGCGACCTGCTGCTCGGCGAATCCGCCGCGGTGGCGGCGGTCCGCTCCAGCATCGCGCGCATGGCGCGCAGCATGGCGCCGGTGGCGATCTCCGGCGAATCCGGTTCGGGCAAGGAGCTCGCCGCCCGCATGATCCACCGCGCCGGCGCACGGCCCGACGGCCCCTTCATCGCGGTGAACTGCGGGGCGATCCCGGAGAACCTGATGGAGTCGGAGTTCTTCGGCTACCGCAAGGGGGCGTTCACGGGTGCGGAGTCGGACCGCACCGGCATCTTCATGGCCGCCGATGGCGGGACGCTCTTTCTCGACGAGGTGGCGGACCTGCCTCCCGCGATGCAGGTGAAACTGCTGCGCGCGATCCAGGAGAAGCGCATCCGGCGGGTCGGCTCGGTCACGGAGGAGCCGGTGGACGTGCGCATCATCAGCGCCACCCACCAGGACCTTGCCCAGTGCGTGGCCGAAGGGCGGTTCCGCCAGGATCTGTTCTACCGGTTGGCGGTGATCGACCTGCGCATGCCGCCGCTGCGAGAGCGGCTCGACGACATCCCGGTGCTCGCCGAGGCGATCCTGCGGCGCCTGGCGGAGCGTTCGTCGCTCGCCGGCGTGCCGGTGGTCTCGACGGTGGCGCTGCGCTACCTCCAGAGCTACCACTTCCCCGGCAACGTGCGCGAGCTCGAGAACATCCTCGAGCGGGCCTTCGCCTTCTCCGACGGCAAGGTGATCAACGTCGAGAACCTCGGGTTGCGGCCGATGGTCGCCGACGAGGCCGAGCGCGAGGCGCCCAGCGAGGCGCTCGGCGTGGCGTCTGAGTCCGGCGGGGACGGCTCCCCCGGGACGCGACCGGGACGCGGGCCGGACGGCGATGGCGCTCCGGAGGCGCGCGAGGCCGGCACGGCAGCGGCGTTGCTGCTCGATGCGGACGGCGTGCCTCGGTCCCTGCCGGACTACCTCGACGCGATGGAGCGCGATGCCATCCGGCGCGCCCTCGAGAAGACCGGACAGAACCGGACCGCCGCCGCGCGACTGCTCGGCATCACCTTCCGGGCGCTGCGCTATCGGATGCAGCGCCTCGACCTGAATTGAGGCGGCGGCAGCCCAGGACGGAGCCGGCGACGCGTGAGCGGCCGCGGCAGCAGTCGCTCGAGGTGGGCGACGACGGCTGGCTCGCCGGCGTGCGTCGGCTCCCGAGCCCGAACTGCGACGGGCGTCCGACCGGCACGACGATCGATACGGTGATCGTGCACCACATCAGCCTGCCGCCCGAGCGATTCCATGGCGATGCCGTCGAGCGCCTCTTCACCAATACGCTGGATCACGCGACGCATCCCTGGTTCGAGCGCCTGCGGGGCGTTCGCGTCTCCGCCCATCTGCTGGTGCGTCGGCACGGCGGCGTGGTGCAGTTCGTGAGCTGCGACCAGCGCGCCTGGCATGCCGGCCAGTCGCAGCTGCTCGGCCGGGAGCGCTGCAACGATTTCTCGATCGGCATCGAGCTGGAGGGCAGCAGCCTGCGGCCGTTCACCGCTTCCCAGTACAGGCGGCTCGAGGGGCTGCTCGGCGCGCTGGCGCGACGCTATCCCCTCACGCTGATCGCCGGCCACAGCGATGTCGCTCCCGGCCGCAAGGAGGACCCGGGTCCCCTTTTCGACTGGCAGGCGCTCGCGCCGATCCTGCGCGCAACCGGAATTCGCCGACCGTACTGATTCGAGTCGCCGCGGCCCGATCCAGCAGCGACGGGCATCACGCGGCGGAAACGGTCGCAAACGAAGCCACGCCGCGGGCTCGCGGGCCGAATCGACGCAGCCGCGCGGGATAGCGGGCGATGGCGAGCGCGGGGCTGGCCGAGACTGTCGGCAAGGCTTGCAGTCATCCGACAGGCGCCCTAGAATTAGCGCTCAACGGCAGCAACAACACTACCGGTAGTGTGTCAGGCCTCCCAAGGCCGGGCGCACGATTTTCCGGGAAGTCGTGCAGGGAGGGGCCGCCAGCCATGGGAACGAGGATGAATCGGGTCACGTGTCCCGCGGCAGGGGTGGACGAAGCCACCCGATCGGCAGGACCTCGAAGACCGTTCGCGGGCCGCGCGGCTTCGGGCTGACCGGACCCGAAACGCGCGGCGGCGGTGCTACCGCCGCCGCCTCGCATTCAGCAATCCAAGAGAACCAGCGATGCCACGGGGGCCGGCCGGCTCCCGCGGCGAGAGTGTTGCGCCCGGTTTCCGGGCGGCCATGTCGGCACAGGCAATAAAAGAGAGGACAAAGCATGCAATTGACGGGTGCATCCCTACGGGAACAGCAGGCGCCATCCGGACCGGCGCTGGCCGCGATCGGCAGGCAGGGCGGGGAGGCGGTGCAGTTCCGCTTCGAGGACTTCAAGGTCATCCGGCGCAACGGGGCCGTGGTCGAGTTCCAGCCGGAGAAGATCGCGATCGCGATGACCAAGGCCTTCCTCGCGGTCAACGGGGGACAGGGCGCCGCCTCGGCGCGCATCCGGGAGCTGGTGCAGCGACTCACCGAGTCCGTCACCGCGGCGCTGATCCGCAACAAGCCGGCGGGCGGCTCCTTCCACATCGAGGATATCCAGGACCAGGTCGAGCTCGCGCTGATGCGCTCGGGCGAGCATGACGTCGCCCGCTCGTACGTCCTCTATCGCGAGAAGCGCGCTCAGGAGCGGGCGGCCCGCCGGTTGCAGCAGGCCGAGCCGGCGCACCGGATCACGGTGACCGACAAGGGCGTGGCGCAGCCGCTCGACGAGGCGGCGCTGCGCTCGCTCGTCGCCATCGCCTGCGAGGGGCTCGGCGACGGCGTCTCGGTCGATGCGGTGATCGACGACACGATGAAGAACCTCTACGACGGCGTGCCCCTCGACGAGGTCTACAAGTCCGCGATCCTTTCCTCGCGGGCGCACATCGAGAAGGATCCCGCCTACAGCAAGGTGACCGCGCGGCTGCTGCTGCACACCATCCGCCGCGAGGTGCTCGGCGAGGAGGTGGGGCAGCCGGAGATGGCCGAGCGCTATGTCGAGTACTTCCCGGGCTTCATCGCTCGCGGCATCGAGGCGGGCCTGCTGGATCCGCGGCTGGCCCAGTTCGACCTGGAGAGAATCGGCCAGGCGCTGGACGCCTCGCGCGACTTCCAGTTCACCTATCTGGGGCTGCAGACGCTCTACGACCGCTACTTCCTGCACGTGGACGAGCGGCGCATCGAGCTGCCACAGGCCTTCTTCATGCGGGTGGCGATGGGGCTCGCCCTGAACGAGATCGACCGCGAGGCGCGGGCGATCGAGTTCTACCAGCTGCTCTCCAGCTTCGACTTCATGAGCTCGACGCCCACGCTCTTCAACTCCGGCACCCAGCGCTCGCAGCTCTCGTCCTGCTATCTGACCACCGTCGACGACGACCTGGACGGCATCTACGAGGCGATCAAGGAGAACGCGCTGCTCGCCAAGTACGCCGGCGGCCTCGGCAACGACTGGACCCGCGTGCGGGCGCTCGGCAGCCACATCCGGGGCACCAACGGCAAGAGCCAGGGCGTGGTGCCGTTCCTCAAGGTGGTGAACGATACCGCCGTGGCGGTGAACCAGGGCGGCAAGCGCAAGGGGGCGGTCTGCGCCTACCTGGAGACGTGGCACCTGGACATCGAGGAGTTCCTGGAGCTGCGCAAGAACACCGGCGACGACCGGCGCCGCACCCACGACATGAACACGGCCAACTGGATCCCGGACCTGTTCATGAAGCGGGTGGCGGAGGACGGCGAGTGGACCCTGTTCTCGCCCTCGGACGTGCCGGACCTGCACGACAAGTACGGCAAGGCCTTCGAGCAGGCCTACACCGCCTATGAGCGCAAGACGGAAACGGGCGAGCTCAAGCTCTTCCGGCGGATCCCGGCGCTGGCCCTGTGGCGCAAGATGCTGTCGATGCTCTTCGAGACGGGCCACCCCTGGATCACGTTCAAGGATCCCTGCAACATCCGTTCCCCCCAGCAGCACGTGGGCGTGGTGCACAGCTCCAACCTGTGCACGGAGATCACGCTGAACACCAGCGACCGCGAGATCGCCGTCTGCAATCTCGGCTCGGTCAACCTGGTCGCGCACATGCGTCCGGCGGGCGAGGGCGAGCACGGCGCCGGCGCCGGCGGGGTGGTGCTCGACCAGGAGAAGCTCAAGCGCACCGTCGCCACCGCGATGCGGATGCTCGACAACGTGATCGACATCAACTACTACGCGGTGGCCAAGGCCCGCAACAGCAACCTGAGGCATCGCCCGGTCGGGCTCGGCATCATGGGCTTCCAGGACTGCCTGCACCTCATGCGGGTGCCGTTCGCCAGCGACGAGGCGGTCGCCTTTGCCGACCAGTCCATGGAGGCGGTCTGCTACCACGCCTACTGGGCCTCGACCGAGCTCGCCGAGGAGCGTGGCCGCTACGCGAGCTATCGCGGCTCGCTGTGGGACCGCGGCATCCTGCCGCAGGACACCCTGCGACTGCTCGCCGAGGAGCGCGGCGGCTACGTGGACGTCGACCTGTCCGAGACCCTGGACTGGCCGCGGCTGCGGGAGCGGATCGCCGCGCACGGCATGCGCAACTCCAACTGCGTCGCCATCGCGCCGACCGCGACCATCTCCAACATCATCGGGGTCTCGGCCTGCATCGAGCCGACCTTCCAGAACCTCTACGTGAAGTCCAACCTCTCGGGCGAGTTCACCGTGGTGAACGACTACCTGGTCCGCGACCTCAAGGAGGCCGGCATCTGGGACGAGGTGATGGTGGCGGACCTGAAGTACTTCGACGGCAGCGTGACCAAGATCGACCGGATCCCTGCGCGCCTGCGCCAGATCTACGCGACCGCCTTCGAGGTGGATCCGCGCTGGCTGGTGGAGTGCGCCGCGCGGCGGCAGAAGTGGATCGACCAGGCGCAGTCGCTCAACATCTACATGGCGGGCGCCTCCGGCCGTAAGCTGCACGACACCTACATGCTGGCGTGGCAGCGCGGACTGAAGACGACGTACTACCTGCGCACCGTCGGCGCGACGCATGCGGAGAAGTCGACGTCCGATCGCGTCGGCCAGCTGAACGCCGTCTCGAGCAACGGCAACGACGCGGGCTTCTCCTACGCGGCCCGCGGCAACGGGCATGCGGCGCCTGTCGCGGAGGACGATGCCGCGGTGAAGGCATGCCTCATCGACGATCCGGACTGCGAAGCCTGCCAGTGATCGATGAAGGACACGCGCTTGTCGTCGACGCAGCGCGTGTTCTTCACGTCGAAGTCAAGTTGAAATTTTCGAAATCCGTTGCAACCGCTATACAGCTGCCGTATGATTCGCTCACTTGGCAACCAGCGAATCTCGCGCTAGCACAAGCAGTTAGTGATGGTGGTTAACTTCTTATAGCTAAAGCGAGAGATTAGATGCTTTCCTGGGACGAACCGATTTCCGTAAGGCCAGCTGACAGGCCACAACCCCGGAACGACGGCACGACCGACAACCGGTCCGATCGCCGTCACCACAGGTCGCCGGATCCTGCGCCCACGGGCGCCGCGTCGCCGGCGCTCGCTTCGGCCGTGCCCGCCTTCGCGGACGACCGTGCGCTGCCGCCGCCGCACCGCGCTCGCGACGCGGGCGCGCAGGGCGAGGTCGCCGTGTCGCGCGAAGGGTCGCTGGCCGCGGCCAGCGATCGCCGCGTGCGAGTGGAGGACAAGTTCATCATCAACGGCGCCTCCGACGTCAACCAGCTGGTGCCGTTCAAGTACAAGTGGGCGTGGGACAAGTACCTCGCCACCTGCGCCAACCACTGGATGCCGCAGGAAGTGAACATGAGCCGCGACATCGCGCTCTGGAAGTCGCCCAACGGGCTCACGGACGACGAGCGGCGGCTGGTCTGCCGCAACCTCGGCTTCTTCGTGACCGCGGACTCGCTCGCCGCCAACAACATCGTGCTCGGGACCTACCGGCACATCACCGCCCCGGAGTGCCGCCAGTTCCTGCTGCGCCAGGCCTTCGAAGAGGCGATCCACACCCATGCCTACCAGTACATCACCGAGTCGCTCGGACTGGACGAAGGCGAGATCTTCAACGCCTACCACGAGATCAAGTCGATCCGGGACAAGGACGAGTTCCTGATTCCGTTCATCGACACGCTCACGGATCCGAACTTCAAGACGGGCACGCCGGAGAACGACCAGAAGCTGCTGCGCTCGCTGATCGTCTTCGCCTGCCTGATGGAAGGCCTCTTCTTCTACGTCGGCTTCGTGCAGATCCTCGCGCTGGGCCGCCAGAACAAGATGACCGGCGCGGCCGAGCAGTACCAGTACATCCTGCGGGACGAGTCGATGCACTGCAACTTCGGCATCGACCTGATCAACCAGATCAAGCTGGAGAACCCGCATCTGTGGACGCCCGAGTTCCGTGACGACATCCGCCGGCAGTTCATGCGGGCGGTGGACCTGGAGTACGCCTACGCGGAGGACACCATGCCGCGCGGCGTGCTCGGCCTGAACGCGTCCATGTTCAAGAGCTACCTGCGCTTCATCGCCAACCGCAGGGCTCAGCAAATCGGGCTGGATCCGCTCTTCCCGAACGAGGAGAACCCGTTCCCGTGGATGAGCGAGATGATCGACTTGAAGAAGGAGAAGAACTTCTTCGAGACACGTGTCACCGAGTACCAGACCGGCGGCGCGCTCGCCTGGGACTAGGTAGGAGAGGAAACGCGGTTTGCCGCAAGATCAGGATATGCATTGAGGGAGTGGCAAGGGAGGCTGGCAAGGACGAGCGCGGTTGCGCTCGCATCGCACGCTGCCCCGCAAGGGACCTGTCGGCGGCTTCGGCCGGTGCTGTCGCTGACAGCCGCAGGCATGGTCCCTGCCTGCGGACCGGGTGATGCCGTTGCGACGCTTTCCTTCCTTTCGTCTGCTCTTTGCCGGCTTTCGGCGCCAAGTCGATCCGGCATTCCGATTCCTTCGCACAGACTGGCCGTGATGAGGACCAGCGTACCAAGGGGTCACACCGCATTCATTAGCGTAGGCGGACATCGTTCCATGTCTGCGCCGATGAATAGCCCGTCCAACAAGCGAGCATCTGATTCGATCGAATCGGGGGCTTCCTTGTTACGGGCTTCCTTCAAAGCAACTTCCTATCAAGGAGTAGTCTGATGGCAATCGCCAAAGCGAAACCCGCAGCACCGAAGAAGCCTGCCGCCAAGAAGAAGCCCGCGGCCAAGAAGCCGGTGGCCAAGAAGGCAGCGGCCAAGAAGCCGGCCGCCAAGAAGGCCGTGAAGAAGCCCATGGTCAAGAAGGCCGCCGCCAAGAAGCCCGCCGCCAAGAAAGCCGTGAAGCGTCCGGCCGCCAAGAAGGCAGCCAAGAAGCCCGCGGCGAAGAAAGCGGCGAAGAAGCCCGCGGCCAGGAAAGCGGCCAAGAAGCCTGCCAAGAAAGCGGCGAAGAAAGCGGCCAAGAAGTCGTCCGCGCGGCCTGCGGCCAAGAAGGCGGCGAAGAAGCCTGCCAAGAAAGCGGCGAAGAAGGCGGCCAAGAAGCCTGCTGCCAAGAAGGCGGCGAAGAAAGCGGCCAAGAAGCCTGCCAGGAAAGCCGCGGCGAAGAAGTCGGCTGCCAAGAAGCCCGCCAAGAAAGCGGCGAAGAAAGCGGCCAAGAAGCCCGCTGCCAAGAAGCCTGCGAAGAAGGCGGCGAAGAAACCCGCTGCCAAGAAGGCGGCCAGAAAGGCTCCGGCGCGCAAGCGGGCCAGCCCTGCGGCGAAGAAGGCCGCCCCGGCGGCGACGCCGGTGGCAGCACCCGCAACGGCCTGGCCGTTCCCGACCGGCAATCGTCCGTAGCAGCCCGGGGCCGGTGCTCGCACCGGCCCTTCAGCTGCAGGCGTTCGAGACAACAACAAGAAGAAGCCGTCGCTGCTATACGCGACGGCGCACAGCCAGCCAGGTTCGCGCCCAAGGGCGCGATTTTTTTGCCCGGGCGCGGCAGGGGCCACGGGTACCTATGCGAGAATTCCCGCCCATGAATCCCGTCATCTGGATGCTCATCGAGACGGTCGGCAGCCTTCTTGCGGCCTCCTGCGTGCTGCGCGCGTACGCCTGGCGCGTGCACCTCAATCCGAACAACCCGATATCGCAGTTCCTCAATGCGCTGACCGACTGGCTGGTGCGGCCGATCGGGCGGCTGGTGAAGCCCACGCGGTCGATGGACTGGCCAAGCGTGGTCGCCGGCCTGCTGGTGGCCTTCGTCGTCGCGCTGCTCTTCTTCGTGCTGAACGGCCGCACGCCCAATCCGGGCGCCGTCGTGCTGCTCGGGCTGGTCTGGGTGGTGCGCTGGTCGCTCTACCTGATGATGGGCATCATCATCCTGATGGCGGTGATCTCGCTCATCAATCCGTACGCCCCGCTTGCCCCCGCGCTCAACCAGCTCGCGGGGCCGATCCTGGCGCCGATCCGCCGCATCCTCCCGCTGGTGGGCAGCTTCGACCTGTCGCCGCTGGTCGCGATCCTGGTGATCCAGGTGCTCCTCGCCTTCGTCCACCCCGGGAACGTCCCGCTGCTGGCGGGACACTAGGAGGCTGCCGGGGCACTCGGCGGGAGGCTGCCGGGGCACCCCGGCGATCCGGATCCTCGGTGCGGACCTCAGTCCGACCAGGGAGACGAGCCGTAGGCATCGCGATGTCGCGCCGCGATCGCGGCACGGTCGGGCACGTGATTCTGCGGACCCTGGCTCTCCACCTTGATCGCGCCCATCACGCTGCCGAGCCGTGCGGCGCGATCCCAGCTCCAGCCTTCGGCCAGGCCGTAGAGCAGGCCGCCGCGATAGGCGTCGCCACAGCCGGTCGGGTCGACCGCCTGGGCCGCGCGCGCCGCCGGCACTTCCACGCGCGCGCCGTCCGGCTGGTAGAGATGCGATCCTTCGGCGCCGCGGGTGACGATGAGCGTGCCGGCCGCCTTCGCGAGCTCCGCCTCGCTCCAACCGGTCTTCTCGCAGAGCAGCCCGAATTCGTAGTCGTTGACCGTGAGGGCCGTGGCGGCGCCGACCAGCTCGCGAAGCTCGTCGCCGCCGAACATCGGCAGTCCCTGTCCCGGATCGAAGATCCAGGCGAGGCCGAGCTCGCGGTACTGCCGGGCGTGGTCCAGCATCGCCTGCTTGCCGTTGGGCGCGACGATGCCCCAGGCTGCCGGCGCGAGCCGGGTCGCGTCCGCGCGATGGGCCTCGCTCATGGCACCGGGATGGAAGGCGGTGATCTGGTTGTCGGAGAGGTCGGTGGTGATGAAGGCCTGGGGGGTATAGAAGTCCGCCAGCACCTTGACCTCGCTCACGTCGATCCTGCGGGCGGCGAGCTGGCGGACATAGTCCGCGCCGTCTTCGCCGACCGCGGCCAGCACGGCCGGCTCGCCGCCGAGCAGGCTCAGGTTGTAGGCGATGTTGGCCGCGCAGCCGCCGGCCTCGCGCTTCAGACGCGGGGCGAGGAACGAGACGTTCAGCATGTGCACCCGGTCCGGCAGGATGTGATCCTTGAAGTGGCCGTCGAAGACCATGATGGTGTCGAAGGCGACCGAGCCACTGATCAGGACGCGTCGGGACATGCGATGGTTTCCTCTGAAAGATCTTGTGGACGGAGCATCAGGCGGGCGTGCCCGCGACAGCCCCTACGGATAGAAGAGAGCGACGGAATAGCCGGCGAGCTGCAGCGACCCGGGATCCAGCTCCAGGCGCACCGGCCATTCGCTGCGTCCCGCGAGCCCGTCTCGCGGAGCCGCGCGGTTCAGGTAGTCCCCGGGCAGGATGACCTTGCGCACCATCACCGTTCCCGCCTGGTCCGTGAGGGTGAGCTCCATCGCGGGCCAGCGCACCACGTGGCTGTCCCGGTTGCGCAGCACGGCGTTCATCGAGAGCAGGTCGTCCCGGCCCTTCGACTGCAGCTCGAAGGACTCGATGGTGAGCGAGGAGAGGCTGCGCACCGCGTCGACGTTCTGGCCGAAGATCCCGGCGAGCACGGACACGGCGGGCCGCAGGACCGGCGCGCGGCTCGCGATCTCGTTGCGAAAGAGCAGGGTGAGCTGCAGCAACGCGATCACCGCCAGCGCGATCGTGCCGTAGCGACGGCGCGGGTCCGCGAAGAACGCCTCCGGGCTGTCGTACGGGCCGTTGCGCTCGTCGTGGGCGTGCCAGCGGGATGCATGGCTGCGGCGGCCCGATCCTCGCCAGGCGTCCCGGGCCTCCCGGGCGAGCAGGCTCGCCGCGGCGACCTCGGGATCGTCCTCGTCGCGCACGCGGTGACGCCGGCGCGATTCCTCGCTGCCGCGCCCGTCGCGCGGCATCCGCTCGCCGCGCGCCTCTCGATCGCCGCGTCCCTCGCCCGCATCGCGCGTGTCGCGGGGGGCACGGATCTCCGTGTCCGGGGACTCGCGATCGCCGCGGGCGCGCGGCGCTTGCGCCGGCTCGGCCAGGGACGGGTCATCGCCGCGGGCGACGATCGAGCGCGGCGGCACCACGTCCTGGGGACGCGTCTGGGAATAGGGGCCGAAGGTGCTGTCCGAGAGGAAGAAGGCGGTCTTGAGCTCGTCCTCCGCGGCGATGACGGTCTGCGGCGATGCCTCCGCCCGGGGAGCGGCGGCCATTCGCGTGGCCGGGCCTGCCGCGCCGGCCGGACGCGGCGACGGCTGGGGCGCCGC
>JAEWGX010000108.1 GCA_023388075.1 Pseudomonadota bacterium | reverse complement strand
CGTCGGCAGCGCCCAGGCCGCCGCCGCCGATTCGACCGCGGACACGGTCCTCTCGGTCGCCTTCGTCTATACCGCCCCTGCCTCCCGGAACGGCCAGGAGGTCGGTGCGCTCATGAAGTCGCACGAGCGAGGCCGCCAGGAGATGGAGGCCGCCTTGGGCGGCAAGGTGCGCTCGACGGTGGTGCAGGCGCTCGGGCCGGAGGCCGATGTCGAAGGCACGCTGCGGCAGCTCGCCACGCAAGGCCACGAGCTTGTCTTCACCACCGTGCCCGGTCACCTCGATGTCGTCAGGCGTCTCGCCGGCGAGTTCCCGGCGGTGAAGTGGGAGCACGCCGCCGGCATCGAGCGGGCGCGCAACCTCCGAGGCTATGGCACTCGGACCTACCAGGGGGCGTACCTGGCCGGCATCGTCGCCGGGAAGATGACGCACACCGACATCGTGGGGTTCGTGGCATCGGTGCCGGTACCCGAAGTCATCCGCAACATCGACGCCTTCGCGCTCGGCGCGCAGTCGGTCAACCCCGCCGCCCGCACCAAGGTTGCGTGGGTGAACGGCTGGTTCGATCCCGGCCGCGAGGCCGAGGCGGCGCAGGCGCTCATCGGCGCCGGGGCCGACATCCTGCTGCAGAACACCGGCTCGCCCGCTCCCCTGCAGGTGGCGGAGAAGGCAGGCAAGCATGCGTTCGGCTGGGGCAGCGACATGCGCGAGCATGGCGGCAAGGCGCACCTCGGCTCGGTGGTGGTCAACTGGGGACCGTACTACACCCGGTCGGTGAGCCAGCTGCTGGCCGGCGAATGGAAGGGCAGCTCCACCTGGGCCGGCATCGGGGAAGGCGCGGTCGACCTGGTCGGCCTTTCGGACGCCGTTCCGGACGACGTGAAGGCGGTCGTGGCCGAGCGTCGCAAGGCACTCGTCGATGGCAGCCTGCGCATATGGAAGGGGCCGATGCTGACCTCCGAGAACAAGGAGATCCTGCCGACCGGCACCATCGCGGATGACCGCTTCGTCGCGGACATCATGTTCTACGTGAAGGGCGTCGAGGGCCGCGTCCCCGGCGGTGGCAGCTGACCGCGCCCCCTCGCTTTCGACCAGGTTCCGCCGCTTGAAGAGAGATCGCATCAGGGCCATCGCCGCTGCCGGCGCGGGTCTCGCCCTCGCATCGCCAACCGGCCGGCTGCTCGCGCAGCCGCGGGCGCCGGTGGACAAGCCGCTCAAGGTCGGCTTCGTCTACGTGGGGCTCATCAACGAGCCCGGCTGGACGCGCCAGCACGAGTTGGGCCGCCGGGCGCTCGAGGCGGCGCTCGGCGCCGACGTCGAGGCCGCCTACGTCGAGCGGGTGCCGGAAGGGCCGGAGGCCGAGCGGGTGATCCGCGACATGGTCAGTCAGGGTCGCCGGCTGATCTTCACGACCGCGTTCGGCTTCATGGATCCCACCGTGCGGGTGGCCCGCGAGTTCGGGGGATTCGCGTTCGAGAACGCCACCGGCTACAAGGTCTCCGAGAACGTGGCCGTCTACAACGCGCGGTTCTACGAAGGCCGTTATCTCGCCGGACTGCTCGCCGGCCATGCCAGCGAGAGCGGCGTGATCGGCTATGTCGCCGCCATGCCCATCCCCGAGGTCCTCCAGGGCATCAACGCCTTCACCATCGCCGCGCGGACGGTGAACCCGAAGCTGGAGGTCAGGGTGATTTTCGTCAACAGCTGGTATGACGAGGAGCGTGAGCGCGACGCCGCGCTCTCCCTGATCTCCCAGGGTGCGGACCTCCTCACCCACCATACCGACACCGCGGCGGTCGCGGAGGTGGCCGAGCAGAAGAAGCGTCTCCTCATCGGCTATCACTCGGACCTGTCGGAAGCCGCGCCCACCATGCACCTCGCCTCGGTCACGCATCACTGGGGGCGCTACTACATCCGGCGCGCCCGGGCGGTGCTGGAGGGTCGGTGGGAGACCGGCAATACCTGGAGCGGGCTCGCGGCGGATTTCGTGCGTCTGGAGCCGATCGCCAAGCGGGTGCCGGCGGCGGTGCGGCGTCAGATCCGGAAGGCCGAATCCGGCATCATCGAAGGCAAGCTCCTGCCGTTCGGCGGCCCGCTCCGCGCCAACGACGGCCGGTTGATGCTCGAGGAGGGTTTTCTCACCGACGGCGTCCTGCAGCAGATGGACTGGCTGGTGGAAGGTGTCATCGGCAAGGTCCGCTGACTCCGCGCTGGGCGGCAAGGCCCGCCGGGTCGGCAAAACCCGCTGAGTCGATCGTCACTGCCGCTCCGCTTCGGCCTCCCCGTTCTCGCCCTCAGGGTCGTCGACGTCGGCGGCCATCTCCTGCGCCGTGCGGTGGATCTGCGCCTCGAGATCGGCCAGTACCTGGCCGGTAATGCCCTGGGCCTCGAGGCCGAGCACGACCACCGACCGCGCGGTCACCACGTAGCGCTCGCCTGCGGTGAACTCGACGTGCTCCGTGGGCAGGGGCAGGCGCGTGTCGATGAGCAGCATCCAGCGCTCCGGGTCTCCGGCCGGGGAGGGCAGGGTGAACGTGACCGGCTCGTGGTACGCGTTCAGCAGGATGAGGACCGTGGCGTCGGAGGCGCGCCGCCTGATCTCGCTCGCCCGCGCGCGGCCGTCGAGCAGCACGCCGTAGCTGCGCATGCCCGGGTCCGACCACTGCTCGCTGGTGAGGTCGGTCGCGTCCGGCGAGAGCCAGCGCACGTCGGTGATGCCGGTCGCCTCGTCGCCGTCGCCGGTGAGGAATCGGTTGCGTCGAAGGACCGGCAGCGCATGCCGCATCGCCGTGAGGACGCCCACGAAACGGGTGAGGTCGCGATTCGGCTTCTTCGCGGCCAGCTCCCAGTCGACCCAGCTGATCTCGTTGTCCTGGCAATAGGCGTTGTTGTTGCCCTGCTGGGTGCGACCCATCTCGTCGCCGGCGAGCAGCATCGGCGTGCCCTGGGCGAAGAGCAGCGACGTGAGCATGTTGCGCTTCTGTCTCTCCCGCAGCTCCAGCACCTCGGGATCGTCGGTCGGCCCTTCGACCCCGCAGTTCCAACTCCGATTGTCGGAGTGGCCGTCGCGGCCCTGCTCGCCGTTGGCCTCGTTGTGCTTCTGGTCGTAGCTCACGGCATCGTGCAGCGTGAAGCCGTCGTGGGCGGCCACGAAGTTGACGCTCGCCCAGGGGCGCCGTCCGCGCTTGTCGAAGAGGTCGCTCGATCCGGTGAAGCGCCGGGCGAACTCCCCGGCCATGGCTTCGTCTCCCTTCCAGAAGGAACGCGTGGTATCGCGAAAGCGATCGTTCCACTCGGCCCAGCCCGGGGGGAAGCCGCCCACCTGGTAGCCCCCGGGACCGCAGTCCCACGGCTCGGCGATCAGCTTGATCCGCGAAAGCACCGGGTCGGCGAGACAGGCGTCGAGGAAGCTCGAGTGCTCGTCGAAGCCGTGCAGCTCGCGCGCGAGGATGGTCGCGAGATCGAACCGGAAGCCGTTCACCCCGACCTCGGTCGCCCAGTAGCGCAGGCTGTCGGTCACGAGCTTCAACGCATGCGGATGCGTGAGGTCGAACATGTTGCCGGTTCCCGTGTCGTTGATGTAGTAGCGCGGGTTGTCCGGCAGGAGGCGGTAGTAGGACGCGTTGTCGATGCCGCGGAAGGACAGCGTGGGCCCGAGCTCGCTGCCTTCGGCGGTGTGGTTGTAGACCACGTCCAGGATCACCTCGATCCCGGCGGTCTGCAGCCGCCGGACCATCGACTTGAGCTCGATGATCGAGCCGGTGGCGAGGTAGCGGGGGTCTGCCGCGAAGAAGCCGATCGAGTTGTAGCCCCAGAAGTTGGTGAGGCCCTGGTCGAGCAGGTAGCTGTCGTTGATGAAGGTGTGGATCGGCAGCAGCTCGATGCTGGTGATGCCGAGCGATTGCAGATGGTCGATCACCTGCGGCTGGCAGAGGCCGGAGAACGTGCCGCGCAGCATCTCCGGCACGTCCGGATGCCGCATGGTGAAGCCGCGGACATGGGTCTCGTAGACGATGGTCTCCGAGGGCGGGATCCGCAGGCGGGTGCGCGTCCAGTCGCGCGGCTCGGCGTCGGTGACGACGCACTTCGGCACGTAGGGCGCGCTGTCGCGGCCGTCGAAGGACAGGTCCTTGTCGGGATGGCCGATCTCGTAGCCGAAGACTTCCGGGGCCCAGGTGAGACCTCCCCAGTGCTCGCGCGCGTACGGATCCATCAGCAGCTTGTTCGGATTGAAGCGATGGCCGGCATCCGGTTCGTAGGGTCCGTGGACCCGGAACCCGTAGATGGCGCCGGGGCGCACGCCCTCGAGATAGCCGTGCCACACCTCGTTGGTGTACTCCGGCAGCGTCACCCGGGCGACCTCCTTCTCCCCGCGCCGGTCGAAGATGCAGACATCGACGCGGGTGGCCGCGGCGGAGAAGACCGCGAAGTTGGTGCCTCGGCTGTCCGGCACCGCGCCGAGCAGCAGCGGGCTGCCTTCGCGAAGCGTGTACTCTCTGGGAACGATCATGGCTTACTCCCGTCAGGCGACGGACTGGATTGGGTGGGGACGGCGGAAAGCGGGTCGGACTCGAAAGAAAGCACGGCGAGCGGACGTGACGCGAGCCACTGCTCCGGTCCGGCCGCCGACGGCGCGACGCCGCCGCTGAGCAGGTCGACCAGCCCGGTCCGCGGGACGCCGGCCGCCGCGAGATCGATGGCCAGCTCCGCCGGGGCGCGCGGCGCATGCGACTCGGCCTGCCCGGGAAAGCCCGAGCGCTTGTAGAGGCGCGTTGCCAGCACCAGGATGCCGTGGCGGCCGGCACGCCGGGTGAAGGCGATCCGGTAGGGAGCGGCCGAGCCGGACATCGGAACCGGCCGGTATTCGCCCTCCTGGAAGATTGCCGGGTGCCGGGCTCGCCAGCCGAGCAGCCGATGGATGATCCACAGCTTGGCCCGGTCGAAGTCCCCGGATGCGAGCCAGCTCGTCACCGTTCGGCGCAGCAGGTCGGCCGGGCCGTCGACGAGCCGCGCGAACTCGTCGGCGATCGCCTTGCGCTGCTCGAAGTCCACCGGGCGCCGGTTGTCCGGATCCACCAGCGAGTCGTCGAGGATGCTCGCCCCCTGGTAGATGTCGGGCACCCCGGGCACCGTCAGCTTGAGCACGGTGAGGGTGAGGCTCGCGAGCGCGCCATACCAGGCGAAAGGCGCCACGTCACGGCCGATCCGGGCAGCGCAGCCCGGGTCCTCGATCATCAGGCGCGCCAGGCGGTGGACCGATGCCTCGTAGTCCTCGTCCGGCTGCACCCAGGACGTCTCGCGCTTGGCCTCGCGGCAGGCCTTGGTCATGTAGGTGGTGATGCGCTCGGCATAGGCCGGGTCGGGAGCGACCGGCGCGGTCGCGCGGACGGCGCCGCCGTCGCCGGGTCGGGTGGACGCGAGCGAGACCGGCCAGGTCCCGACGAACGTCTGGAACAGCAGGTAGAGATCGTGGGCGGAGGGGCGCCGTTCCATGCCCGCCGCGCTCATGAGGCGCTCCGCTTCGTCGCGCCAGGCGTGCGCCATCTCGCGCCAGCGCGGCGGATCCTCGGTCAGCACGTTGATCCGCATGCGGGCGTACTCGCCGCGCTTGCTGTCGTGGGTGGAGCTCGCCAGCATCGCGTGCGGCCAGCCCGCGAAGCGGTGGCGGTTGGCCTCGTGGAAACGGGCGACGCTCACGCCGGTCACGTCCGGGTCCGCCCCGACGTCGTTGACCGAGAGCAGGCGGGTCCAGCGATAGAGCGCGGTATCCTCGACGCCCTTGGCCATCACCGGCGCGCACAGCTGCTGGAAGCGGATCGCCCAGGCGGCCCGCGCCGCCACCGCCGGATCGCCACCCGCGATGTCGCCCGCGCGGTCGCCGACCGGTCCGGTGAGGATGGCCTCCAGCTCTTCGAGCCACCGATGGTGGCGGGCATCGCCGGCACCGGCACGTTCGTCGATCCGCCGGCGCGCCATCCCGCAAGCCTCGCGCACGTATTCGCGAGCCGACGGAGACGGCGCCGGCCCGGGATAGGTCCGATAGACCGGGAAGCACGCGATGACCTCGGCCAGGGCCGCTGCGATCGACTCCAGGTCCTCCGTGGGCGCCGACTGCTGCGCGACGGCGACGAAGCCGCGGGCAAGCGAACGCAGCTCGCCGCCGAAGCTCGCCTTCATCACCTCGTGCTTCGCCTGGATCGCCATCGAGCGGAAATCCGCCGCCGTCTCGCCGGTGAAACCGCGCCAGATGTCGTCGATCTCCTCGACCGCGTCGCCGTCGAGCAGGACGCCACAGGCGAGGTTGCCGAACTCGTAGCCGGTCGTGCCGTTGACCGGCCACTCCGCCGGCAGGTCCTCGCCCTCGGCCAGGATCTTCTCGGCGACGAGATAGATCGGCGCCGCGGGTCGCTCGCCGCCGGCCGCCGCGACTGCCGCCTGCAGTCGCTCGAAGTAGCGCCCGGGATCGCGCAGGCCATCGGGATGGTCGATGCGCAGTGCGTCGACGATGCCCGCCCTCACCAGCTCGATCACCAGGCGATGACTCGCCTGGAACACCGCCGGATCCTCTATGCGCAGGGCGGCGAGGCCGGTGACATCGAAGAAGCGCCGGTAGTTGATCCGCACGCCGGCCTCCTGCCACGGGCAGAGGAGGTAGTGTTGGCAGTCCGCCACCGCGGCGATCACTTCCGGATCGGCGAGGACCGTGGCGAAGCCCGTTTCCGGCGTGCCGCGGTCGCCCTCCTCGCCGCCACGGCCGCGGCCGTCCGTTTCGCGGCGCGCCGCGCGCTGCAGGACGAGCGCCGCGCCACGCGCGTTCACCGGAAGGCTGCGGTCGAAATAGTGCAGCCGGAACCCGGTGTCCGCGACCTGCAGGCGCAGCTCGCCCTCGGCCACGGCGTCCGCGAGCGGCCGGCCCAGGATCGGAAGCAGCAGCCGCCCGGGCGCCACGCCGCCGGCGCCGGACCAGTCGATGTCGAAAGCGCTGGCGTAGGGCGACGCGGCACCCTTGGCGAGCACGTCCTGCCACCAGGCGTTCTCCGCGCTCTCCACGCCCATGTGGTTCGGCACGATGTCCAGCAGCAATGCAAGCCCGTGGGCGCGGACCGTCCGGTGGAAGAGGTCGAAGTCGCTCGCGTCGCCCAGCTCCGGGTTGAGCGCGTCCGGATCCACCACGTCGTAGCCGTGCATGCTGCCCGGCGTGGCACGGAGCAGGGGCGAGCAGTAGACATGGCTGATGCCGAGCGCAGCGAGGTAGGGCACCGCGCCTGCCGCCTGCCGGAAGCCGAATTCGCGATGCAGCTGCAGGCGGTAGGTGGCCCGCGGAATGCTGGCTTCGGAGGTCATGGTGCGTCTCGGGAGGAGGGGGCGGCAGGCGCGGCTAGTAGCACGTTCCATACCCGGAGCGCGCCGGCCGGCGAGCCGGCGCCCCGCTAGCCTCCCGGATCCTGCTCCGGGCCGGCTCCTGCTGCCGCGGCAACGTCCGGCTCGGCGAACATCGCCCGCAGGCCGCCGATGGGGATCGAGACCCACTCCGGGCGATGGGTGAGCTCGTAGCGCAGCTCGTAGAGCGTCTTCTCGAGGACGAAAAGGCGCAGCAACGGCTCCGTGTCCGGCCATTCGCGAAACAGCACCGAATGGCCCGCGGTGCGCACGTACGAGTCGGTGAACACGGAGACTGCTTCGTTCTCCCAGCGCAGCGCGGCTGCTTCCAGCACCTCCATGTCGGTGATTCCCTCGCGGGGCATCTTGGCGAGCGCAGCCCGGGCGGCGTAGTTGAAGGACCTGACCATCCCCGCGACGTCGCGCAGCGGCGAGTGCTTGTGGCGACGCTGCTCCAGCGGGCGGGCCGGCTCGCCCTCGAAGTCGATCATGAAGAAATCATTGTTCGAGAGCAGGACCTGGCCGAGGTGGTAGTCGCCATGATGGCGGATCTTCGCGCCCTGGACCGGCGTCCTCGCCACCGCGTCGATCGTCTCGAGCATCGCCGGGCGGCAGGCGATCACTTCCGCCACTGCCGGCAGGAGCGCGTCGGCGAGGCCTTCGCGGCTGCCTTCGAGCATTGCGAGGGTTTCGTCGAGCTCCGCGCGGACCTGGCCGGTCCACCCCGCGATGTCCTCCGCCGTGATCGGTTCCGGCTCGAAGACCGGGTCACCGCTGGGCGTGGCGAGCGCCAGGTGCAGCTCGCCGGTGCGCTTGCCGAGCATGCGCACCAGCTCGAGGTAGCCGCCATGCGGCGATTCGCCGGTCGGGGTCGCCTCCTCCTCCGCGCGCCCGGCAAGGCGCACCGACTCCAGGAAGCGATCCAGGTACTCCAACGTATTGCTCCAGCCGTCGCCCTGGTTCTGCACGACGGACTGCAGGATCGCGAGCGAGACGCGGCTGCCGTCGTCGGCGACGTGCTCCATCGTGCCCAGCACCGGCACCGAGTTGCCGAACCGCGCGACCTCCGTGAGGAACCGCCCGATCTCGACCTCGATGTTGACGCCGGTGCGCAGCTGGCGGTAGGTCTTGAGGAACAGCAGGTCGCCGACGATCACCGTGGTGTTGCTGCTCTGCGCGGGCGGGAAACGGACCGACATGGTGGCGCGTTCCGCTTCCGGCAGGGCGGCGATCACGGAGGCGAACTCGGCGGTGGGACGGAACTCCACGCGTCCCGCGGGGGTCGGCAGGTCCTGCGCGTTGCCGATCGCGCGCACGATCGCCCGGCAGAACTCCTCGTCGGCCATGGCGTCGACCAGCCAGCCGACCTTGGCCTGCTGCCGAACCTTGGCGAGAACCGACGGTCCCGGCATGCGCGAGCTGTCCCGGCCGCTGTCCTCCCAGATGAGCGAGAGAGGGACGAAGTAGCGGTCCTCGCCCACCTCGAACAGCGGAAGCAGGGCGCTGTTGCCCGGCGCGATCGTCCACTCCGCCTGGCCGAGGAGCTGAGCGGGGGCGCCCTCCTTGCCCTCGCCGGCGCTGGCTGCCTCGGCCGCGCTGGTGGTGCGGTCCGGATTGGTCGCATCCTTGCCGGCGTACCAGCGCTGCGCCGCCATGAACTGCGGAATGAGCTCTGTCTCCAGGCGGTCCAGCGCCTTGCGCGCGAGCGAGCCGTGCTGCAGCGATTCCTTCGCCCTCGCGAACGTGGACCAGCCGCCGGGGAGCACCAGCACCGGCGCCTCCTCGCGGCCCAGCCACTCCTTGTGCCACACCGGGGCTTCCTCGCTTGCCGAGAGCAGGAACCAGTAGAAGCCGTAGCCGGAGATGGTGAGCAGGTAGGGCAGCTCGCCGATCGGCGGGAACGGGGTGCGCCCGACCAGCTCGACCGGCACGTAGCCCTTGTACCTGCCAAGCCCCAGCTCCACCGGCTGCGCGGTGCGCGACAGGTTGGCCACGCAGAGGATGATCTCGTCCTGGTACTCGCGGATGTAGGCGATGACCTTGCGATTGCCGGCGCGCAGGAACGCGAGCGAGCCGCGACCGAAGCACATGTACTGCTTGCGTACGGCGAGCAGCTTGCGCATCCAGTTGAGCAGCGAGGACGGATTGCGCGCCTGCGCCTCCACGTTGACCGCCTGGTAGCCGTAGATGGCGTCCATCACCGGCGGCAGGTACAGCCGCTGTGGATCCGCCGCGGAGAAGCCGGCATTGCGGTCGGGGTTCCACTGCATCGGCGTGCGCACCGCGTTGCGATCGCCCAGATAGACGTTGTCGCCCATGCCGAGTTCGTCGCCGTAGTAGATGATCGGCGACCCGGGCATCGACATGAGCAGGCTGTTCATCAGCTTGAGCTTGTCGATGTTGTTCTCGAGCAGCGGCGCGAGGCGGCGGCGGATGCCGAGGTTGATGCGGGCCCGCGGGTCGGCGGCGTACATGCGGTACATGTAGTCGCGCTCGCGGCTGGTCACCATCTCCAGCGTCAGCTCGTCGTGGTTGCGCAGGAAGATCGCCCACTGGCAGTTGTCCGGGATGTCGGGCGTCTGCTGCATGATCTCCACGATCGGATGCCGATCCTCCTGCGCGATCGCCATGTACATCCGCGGCATGAGGGGAAAGTGGTAGGCCATGTGGCATTCGTCGCCGTCGCCGAAGTACTCGCGCACGTCCTCCGGCCACTGGTTGGCCTCGGCGAGGAAGAAGCGGTCCGGATAGCGCTTGTCGAGCTCCCGGCGCAACGTCTTCAGCACCTGGTGCGTCTCCGGAAGGTTCTCGTTGTTCGTGCCGTCGCGCTCCACGAGATAGGGGATCGCATCCAGGCGCATGCCGTCCACCCCCATGTCGAACCAGAAGCGCATCACCTTGATGACCGCCTTCAGCACGTTGGGGTTGTCGAAGTTGAGGTCGGGCTGGTGCGAGAAGAAGCGGTGCCAGTAGTAGGCCTTCGCCACGGGGTCCCAGGTCCAGTTGGAGGTCTCCGTGTCGGTGAAGATGATCCTCGTCTCCGGCCATTTCTGGTCGGTGTCGCTCCAGACGTAGAAGTTGCGCTTGGAGGAGCCAGGCGGCGCGCGGCGCGCCGCCTGGAACCACGCGTGCGTATCGGAGGTGTGGTTGATGACCAGCTCGGTGATCACCTTGAGGCCGCGGCGATGAGCCTCGCGCATCATGTGCTTGAAGTCGGCGAGCGTGCCGTAGTCCGGGTGCACGCCGTGATAATCGCCGATGTCGTAGCCGTCGTCGCGCAGCGGCGAAGGATAGAACGGCTGGACCCAGATCGCGGTCACGCCGAGGTCCTTGATGTAGTCGAGCTTCTCCGTGAGGCCGCGGAAGTCGCCGATGCCGTCGCCGTTGCTGTCGCGGAACGCGCGGACGTGGAGCTGGTAGATGATCGCGTCCTTGTACCAGAGGGGATCGAGGCTTCCTCCGGGAAGGAGGTGGCCTTCCTGCGTCAACGGCCGGATCAGCTCGTCTCGTTTCATCTCGTCGCGCCAGTCACAGGAAATAGTCGAAATCACGCTCGGTGCGCACGCGCCGGCGCACCACCATGATGTGGGCTGGCGAGTGCGCCGGATCGAGCTGGAGGAAGTTGCGCGATCCGTTCCAGAGGAAGCGTTGGCCGGAAAGCAGGTCGTGGACCTGGTACGGCAGGGACGGGTCGATGCCGAGCGCCTCGAGCGGGATCTCCGCCCAGCCCGACTGCACGTGGTAGGGATCCAGGTTCACCGCCGTGATGACGATATTGGATCCGTCGTCCGTGGACTTGGCATAGCAGAGGAGGGCGTCGTTGTCGACCGGGCAGAAACGCAGGCTCCAGTTCTCCTGCAGCGCCGGGTTCTCGTGGCGGATGCGGTTCACCCGGCCGATGAAGCCGGCGAGGCTGTGCGGGGCAGCCAGGTCGCGCTGGCGGATCTGGTATTTCTCGGAGTCCAGATACTCCTCGGTGCCGGGCGCGCGGGGCTGGTTCTCCTGCAGCTCGAACGCGGGCCCGTAGATGCCGTAGTTGGCGCAGAGCGTCGCGGCCAGCACCAGCCGCGCCATGAACGCCGGCCGGCCGCCGACCTGCAGGTACTCCGGCAGGATGTCCGGCGTGTTCGGCCACGCGTTGGGCCGGAAATAGTCGCGCGATGGGTCGTGGGCGAGCTCGGTGAAGTACTCGGTGAGCTCGCGCCGGGTGTTGCGCCAGGTGAAGTAGGTGTAGGACTGCGAGAAGCCGAGCTTGGCCAGCCGGTGCATCACCCGCGGGCGGGTGAAGGCCTCGGACAGGAAGATCACCTCCGGGTGCTCGCGCTTGAGCTCTCCGATCACCCACTCCCAGAAGGCGAACGGCTTGGTGTGCGGGTTGTCCACGCGGAACACGGTGACGCCGCGCTCGATCCAGTGCAGGAAGACGCCCTTCAGCTCCTCGAAGAGGCCACGCCAGTCCTCGTTCTCGAAGTCGAACGGATAGATGTCCTGGTACTTCTTGGGCGGATTCTCGGCGTACTGCACCGTCCCGTCCGGCCGCCACTGGAACCACTGCGGGTGCTCGGCGACGTACGGATGGTCCGGTGCGCACTGGAACGCGATGTCGAGCGCGATGCGGATGCCGCGCGCCTCGGCCGCCGCCACCAGCGCCCGGAAATCCTCGTCCGTACCGAGCTCCGGATGGATCGCCCGGTGGCCGCCCTCGCGCGCGCCGATGGCCCAGGGGCTGCCGGGATCGTCCGGCCCGGCGACCAGGCTGTTGTTCGGGCCCTTGCGCTGGCTGCGGCCGATGGGATGGATCGGCGGCAGGTAGAGGACGTCGAAACCCATGTCCGCGACGTAGGGCAGCCGCGCGATGCAGTCGCGCAGCGTCCCGTGGCGGCCGGGCTCCGACGCGGCCGATCGCGGGAAGAGCTCGTACCAGGTGCTGAAGCGGGCCAGCACCGGCTCCACCACCAGCGGCAGCACCGGTTCCTGGCGGGCGGCGTGGCTTCGGTCCGGATATCCGTGCGCCGCCTGGGCGACCTCGGCGGAATCGCCCAGCGCCCGTCGCTCGGCGAGGTCCGCGCCGCTCACCAGCGACTGCGCGAGGCGCCCCAGCCGGGTGGCATCGTCGCCGCTCGCGCGGCTGGCGCAGTCGCGCAGGATGATCGCGCCCGACTCGAGCGCCGTCTCGATGTCGGCCGGATCCTCGCGGCGATGGAAGTCGTGCTGCCAGGTGAGGAAGCGGTCGACCCAGGCGGTGACGGTGTACTCGTAGCGCCCGAGCTGCGTCACCTTGAAGTGGCCACGCCAGCGGTCGTTGCCCAGCGCCACCATCTCGGCTTCCTGCCAGGGCTCGTCGCCGAAGCGGTACTGCAGCATGCAGCGCAGCATGTCATGGCCGTCGGCGAACGCGTCGGCCTCGACCGTCACGAGGTCGCCGACGCAGCGCTTGGCGGCGAACCGGCCGCCGTCCACCTGCGGCGTCACCGATTCGATCACCGCGCGCTGCCACGGCCGGGTCGCGGCCGGGGCGGTCGCGCCGGGCGTGCGTCGGGTCGGGCCGCTCGCGCTCGCGGCGTCGGTGGTGCGGTCTGGGGTCATCATGCGGCCTTGAAGAAGACGACGGAAAGCGGCGGCAGGGTGAGCGAGAGCGAATGCATGCGCCCGTGGGCGGGCAGGGGCGCGGCGTCGATTCCGCCGAGGTTGCCCTGGCCGCTGCCGCCGTACAGCTCGGCGTCGCTGTTGAGGAGCTCGCGCCAATGCCCGCCCCGGGGCACGCCCACCACGTAGTTGTGGCGCGGCACCGGCGTGCAGTTGCACACCACCAGGATCGCGTCGCCGCCGTCACCGGCCCTGCGCACGAAGGACAGCACGCTCTGGATGGAGTCGCTCGCGTCGATCCACTCGAAGCCCTCGGGGGAGAAATCGAGCTGGTGCAGCGCGGGCTCCCCGCGCATGGTGCTGTTGAGGTCCTCCACCCAGCGTTGCAGCCCCTCGTGTCCGCGCCCGCCGAGGGCGGCCCAGTCCAGCGAGCCGTCGTGCGACCATTCCGCGCGCTGCCCGAACTCGCTGCCCATGAACAGCAGCTTCTTGCCCGGGTGCGCCCACATGTAGCCGTAGAGCAGGCGCAGGTTGGCGAACTTCTGCCAGTCGTCGCCGGGCATCTTCTCCAGCAGGCTGCGCTTGCCGTAGACCACCTCGTCGTGCGAGAGCGACAGCATGAAGTTCT
>JAEWGX010000044.1 GCA_023388075.1 Pseudomonadota bacterium | reverse complement strand
GGGCAGCGGCGCGGCTGCCGAGGCGGCCGCGGTCGCAGGCGTCCCCGCCGGCGTGGCCGACGTGTTCCACACGATGCCGCGCGTGCGCGTGCCGCTCGGCAACGCCTGCGCGGCGGGCGCGACCGGCGCCGGTCCCACCAGGGCGGCGCGAAGCTGGTCCGCGGTGGGCGGGCGCTGGAAGTAGGTCACCTGCGCGAGCGCGGGCATCGTCGCGCAGCCCAGGGCGATCGCGATGGCGCGCGGAAGGAGTCGGTAAGCGGACATGTCGGTCACCTTCATTGGAGGGTTGAGCGATGGCATCAGCGGTTGCCGATGCGCACGTTGTTGCTGCCGAAGACGCCGCCCTGGGCCTGCGTGACGCTGCCCACGCTGACGCGCGTGGTGCCGCCCGAGCTGTTGTTGCCGATCTCCGTGGTCTGGTTGTTCATCGCGCCGGCCTGCGCCTGCGTGACCGCTCCGACCCGCACTTCCGTGCGACCGCCGCCGGAGGCGTTGCCGATGGACATCTGCTGGCGATTGAGCGCGCCCGCCTGGACCTGGGTGGCCGCGCCGACCTTCACGTCCGTGCGGCCGTTGTCCTTCGCGTTGCCGATGTCCATGCCCTGGAGGTTGAGCGCGCCGGCCTGGACCTGTGTCGCGGCACCGACCTGCACGTTGGTGCGCCCGTTGCCGCTCGCGTTGCCGATGTCCATCGACTGCTTGTTGAGCGCGCCGGCCTGGACCTGAGTCGCCGCGCCGACCTGCACGTTGGTGCGCCCGTTGCCGCTCGCGTTGCCGATGTTCATGTCCTGCTTGTTGAGGGCGCCCGCCTGGACCTGATTGGCGGCGCCCACGGACACCCGCGAGGAGCCGCTGCCCTGGGCATTGCCGATCTGGAGCGACTGGCTCTGGAGCGGCCCGATCTGCGTCTGGCTTGCCTGGCGCAAGTCGACCGTGGAGGTGGCCTGGCTCCATGCGGTGCCGCTGATCCCGATCAGTCCGGCCAGGAGGATGGTGCGCTTCATGTCGTGCCTCGCTTGTTCGTTTGACGGCATCGTCGGACGTGACCTACATCGGCTCCAGCGTTCCCGCCCCGCCGACGGATTGCTTCAATCGGGGCTTTCCCGCGTACTGCACTGTCGCCGCGCCGGAGACGTCCACTTCCAGCACCTCGCGGCTGTCGACGGCGACGTCGCTGCTGCCGGATGCCTCGATGCGGGCGGTTCCGGACTGCAGCCGCCTGGCATCGTAGGTGGCGGCTCCGGCCACGACGGCTTTCTGCTCCGCGGCCTTGCCGCTCGCGTTGACCGTCGCGCTGCCTCCTATGTCGGCGCTCAGCGATTGCAGGTTCAATCGCTCCAGGTTCACCGTGGCGCTGTCACCCGCAGTGAGCTCGAGTTCCTTGCCATCGAGGCCTTCGAGCGTGGCGTCCACGGACGCCTGCGCCTGCAATGCCGTGAGCTTCCTGCATTCGAGCTCGATCTCGATCGTTTGCTCGGTCTGGAAGCTGCCGCTCGCGGTGACCCGCAATGTGCGGCCATCGCTGCGAAAGGCGATGCGATCGATCACCTTCTCCTCCGCCTCGATGCGGGCATGGCTGCGCGAGCCGATCCGGATCCGCACGTTCGCGGGCACCTGCAGCACCAGCCGGTCGAAGTCCGGAAGATCGCGCTCACGGCTGATGGTGCGCGCCGCGCGGGTATCGCGTGGCACGAGGGAGGCCGGCGCGACCACCGTCGCCATCAGCCCCAGCACCGCCCGGCGAGTGCCGTTGCGGCGCACCGGTCCTTCAGCCATTGCTGCGCTCCAGGATGCACAGGCCCTGGCGCAGGTCCAGCACCTGGACCGTCCTGCCGTTCGGCCCTTTCATCGGCGCGACGCCACCGCTGCCGCTCTCAGGCAGCGTCATCCCGTTGCTCTCGAAGACCAGGCGGCCTTCCTGCCAGCACTTGAAGCTGGAGCGCGGGGTGTCGTCCACGATGCGAGCCATCGATTCCACCGGTGTCGGCTTGGTGCGGGCGGACCTGGCCTTGTCGGCCGGCTCGGCCGCGGTGGCGCCGCCCAGTCCCGCAGCGGCCGCCACGAGCAGCCACCGCGCGGACAGGACGCGTCTACTGGATCTTGACATCATAGACTCCCACGCCGGTTCTCGGGCCGCCGATCTGGCGGAACATGCTGGTCAGCTCGTCGGTGCTTCGGGCCGCCGGGACGGTCTTCAGCGGCTCGGACCCGATCGAAGCGGTGGTGGCGAAGCAGGCGATCGATTCCAGCGCGCCGCGCGGACTGGCGACGAAGCGGAAGGGAAGCTGGCCCGGGAACTGCATGCGGGTGCCGCCCTTCACCAGCGGATTCGGTTGCGCGGGGTTCGGGAAGAACTGGTTGACGTGGCGATTCTCGTCGAGCAGGTAGCAGTACAGGTTTGCGTCCTGGTCGACGGCGACGTCGATCTCGAAGGGCTGGCCACGGCGGTGGATCGAGTTCCTGCCTTGCACCCCCGCCACGTAGACGAAGGGCGTCTCCCCTGGCGGCGGCACGGGGATCGCCGGGCCCGGCGCGGCGAGGGACGCGGCGGCGCCGGCGGACTTGGCCGCGACCTCCACCGGAACCGGCTGGCTCCCCGGCGGCGGTTCGGGCTGGGATGCCGAGGCCGTGGCGATCGGCGGTCCGGGCCGCTTCTCCAGCAGCGCGAGCGCCTTGGGCTGGGTCCTGGCGTGATCGGTGCGCAGGTACTCGCGGAAGAACTCGTAGTTGAGCGTGGAGGAGGGCTGGCGGCCCATCGCCTCCTGGTAGATCTCGATCGCATGCAGCAGCGCGTCGTCCACCTGGCCGTTCACCTCGCCCGGATAGAGTCCCCGCGCGATCATCTGCTGCTGGAAGTACGCGACCAGCGAGATCGGATTGGCGGCCATGGTCTCCCACCAGTCCGTGATCTCCGCGACCACGGCCTCGTCGCTGTCCGGCGCGCCAAGGCAGGTCCAGTAGGGCACCTTGGTGAGCTTGCCGACCAGCTCGATGGAGGCGAGCTCGGCCAGCGTGCGCAGCGCCTGGGCCGTGCCTTCGCTCTGGCTCAGCACGAAGCTGAAGTTGACGCCGAACTTGCGGGTGTTCACCTCGCCGTCGGCGCCCGTGCCGCTCTTGAGCACCAGTACCGAGTTCTTGGAGGTCACGCCCGGAACGAGATTGAGGGTCTGGGTGTTGATCATGCTCAGGTCGAGCGCGAGCACCGATGCAGTGCCCTGCTTCGCATAGCCGGCGCTCACCGCGCCGACGCCCAGGCCGACGTCGCCCTGCTTGCGCACCACGTTCTCGTCGAACTGGGAGACCGAGCCGCGGATGGTGAAGTCCGGCGGCGTCTCCACGAGCTGGTTGCGCGTGCCGAGCCCGATGACCGCCCCGAGGGTCTGGTCGTTGATGCTGAAGGCCATCAGGTTCACCGCGCGGCTGCGCCGGGTCATCTGCGACATCGCCGAGATGATCATGTCCTTGCCGCTCGCGTTGACCTTGCGGGTGGCATCCGGCACGTCCTCGATCAGGACGGTCAGGTCCCTGACACCGTAGTTGAGGAACGTGATGTCCATGCAGCGAAGGGCAGCGGCGAAGCCGGTCGCGTTCGGCGTCGGCGCTTCCTGCGGATTCTTGGATTCGTTCGCCCGTCTCACGACATCCTTGTTGTAGTCGGTGACGGTGGCGCATCCGGCAAGGCTTGCGCCGATCAGCAGCGGACCGAGGCGCCGGGACAGCACGCCCAGCGAGCCGCGGCGCCGGGGGAGGGTGGAGGTGGCCATGGCGGTTCCGGCGTCGGTTCGACTTACTTGCAGCGGGCCGCGTTCACCACCGGGCCGGTCACGATGACCGTGGTGTCGCGCGGATTGACCCGGTTGCGGGCGGAGCGGTCGTTGGTGGCATTGCCGATGTCGACGCTGCCGCAGTTGGCGTTCTGCTGGTTGCCATTGTTCTGCAGGCCGGCGCGCGCATCGGTACGGCGCGTGGCGCCGCGCTGCTTGATCTTCTCGCGGGCGACGAGCGCCTGCAGGTTGGGATCGAGGTCGAGCGGTTCGGATTCGGCCGCGCTCACGAGGAGCGGGACTGCGCCGATCGAGCCGACCAGCAACGTCACCGCGGCGAGACGACCGAGAGCTCCTGCCCTGACGCGACCGCGCCGGCGGATGGGTTCGAATTTCATGTCGAGGCTCCTTGCCTGGCGAACGCGGCAGGGGACGTGTCCCCCGCCGCATCAAGCGGCACGCGTCACTTCACGTTGCCGACGTCCATCGTCTGCTTGTTGGCGAGCCCGCCGACCTGAGTCTGCGCGACACCGCTCGCGGTGACCTTGGAGCTTCCGCCGCCCTTGACGTTGCCGAGGTTCATCGTCTGCTTGTTGGCCAGTCCGCCGACCTGGGTCTGCGCGATGTTCTTCGCGTTGACATCCGACTTGCCATCGCCCTTGACGTTGCCGATGTTGAGGTCCTGCTTGTTGGCCAGGCCGCCCACCTGCGTCTGGGCGATGTTGCTGGCATTGACCTTGGACTTGCCGTCGCCCTGGACGTTGCCGATCGCGGCCGACT
>JAEWGX010000032.1 GCA_023388075.1 Pseudomonadota bacterium | reverse complement strand
AGCCGGGCCCGCGGTGGCCGAAGGCAAGGCCCGCGGCGCAAGGGCCGGCGCGGCCTCCGCACGCAAGTCCGGCGAGGGTGGCGGCGCCGCGACGCGCGTCGCTGCCGGCCGCCAACGCTGATCCAGGGGTTCATTCGATGGGAAAGATCACGGGTTTCTTGGAGTTCGCACGGATCGCGGAGGCGAGCGAGCCAGTCGCCACGCGGGTCGGGCACTACCGCGAGTTCGTCGCACGGCTGGATGACGACCAGGCGTCGCGCCAGGGCGCGCGCTGCATGGATTGCGGCATTCCGTTCTGCCAGTCCGGCTGTCCGGTCAACAACATCATCCCCGACTGGAACGACCTGGTGTACCGGGGCGAGTGGCGCCGCGCGATCGACAACCTGCACTCGACCAACAACTTCCCCGAGTTCACCGGCCGCGTCTGCCCGGCGCCGTGCGAGGCCGCCTGCACGCTCAACATCAACAGCGACCCCGTCGGCATCAAGTCGATCGAGCACGCCATCATCGACAAGGCGTGGGAGGAAGGTTGGGTTGTCCCGCAGCCGCCCGCCGTGCGCACCGGCAGGAAGGTCGCGGTGGTCGGCTCCGGTCCTGCCGGCCTCGCCTGCGCGCAGCAGCTTGCGCGCGCCGGTCACGAGGTCACCGTGTTCGAGAAGAACGACCGGATCGGCGGGCTGCTGCGCTACGGGATCCCGGATTTCAAGATGGAGAAGCACCTGATCGACCGGCGCGTCCGCCAGATGGAAGCCGAGGGAGTCACCTTCCGCACCGGCGTCCTGGTGGGCGGCGGCCTGCCCGAGCACGTCGTGAGCAACGCCAGGGAGACCGTCGATCCCGCCGAGCTCGAGAAGCGCTTCGACGCGGTGGTGCTCGCCGGCGGCTCGGAGCTGCCACGCGACCTGCCGATTCCCGGTCGCGAGCTGCGCGGCATCCATTTCGCGATGCAGTTCCTGCCGCTGCAGAACCGGGTGGTCGCGGGGGACGCGGTCAAGGACCAGATCCTCGCCACCGGCAAAGACGTGGTGGTGATCGGCGGCGGCGACACCGGCTCCGACTGCGTCGGCACCTCCAACCGGCAGGGCGCGGCGTCGGTCACGCAGTTCGAGCTGCTGCCGCAGCCGCCGGCCGAGGAGAACCGGCTCCTCACCTGGCCTTACTGGCCGATCAAGCTGCGTACCTCCAGCTCGCACGAGGAGGGTGTCGCCCGGGACTGGGCGGTCACCACCAAGCGCTTCAACGACGACGGCCAGGGCAACGTCGCTTCGCTCACCTGCGCGCGCGTGCAATGGCGCAAGGACGAGGCCAGCGGGCAGATGCGGATGACCGAGGTGCCCGGCTCCGATTTCGAGGTGCCGGCGCAGCTCGTGCTCTTCGCGATGGGCTTCGTCTCGCCGGTGCAGTCGGTGCTCGAGAGTTTCGGCGTGGCCCGCGACCCTCGCGGCAACGCCCGCGCGTCGACCGAGGGCGGCGACGCCTACCGCACCGACCGGGAGAAGATCTTCGCGAGCGGCGACATGCGCCGCGGGCAGTCGCTGGTGGTGTGGGCGATCCGCGAAGGCCGCCAGGCGGCGCGGGCGGTGGACGAGTACCTCATGGGCGACAGCACGCTGCCGCGCTGAGGCGGCGCCCACTTCCACATGTCACTGGCGCGGCCGGTCGCGCGCACGATCGGCCGGGCGCTCAGTCGTCTGATTCGCCCGCGTCGTAAAGCGCCTCGCGGCCGATGCGCTCCAGGCAGAGCTCCGCGGTCCACGGCAGCATCAGGCTGCCGCAGCGCGAATCGCGGTAGAGCCGCTCGAGCGGCAGGCTCTTCAGCATCGACTGGCCGCCGCACGCTCGGATGGCCAGCCGGGCGATCTCGTTGGCATTCTCCATCACGGTGTACTGGGCGGCGTAGGCGCGCAACCTGATTTCCCGCGGCGGATCCACGCAGGCCTCGCTGAAGGTGCGAAGGAAGAGCGCCCGCGTCTGCTCCAGCAGGATGTGCATCTGCGCCGTGGTGATCTGCTTGGTGTGGTGCATGCGCCGTCGCAGCGGCGGATCCATGCCTTCGACCTCGCCGCGCAGGTAGCGCACGGTGAACTCGTAGGCCGCCATGGCGATGCCCATGTAGGTAGGTGAAAGCGTGGCGAACATGTGCGGCCACCGGTTGGCCGCCTGGTAGTAGATGCCGCGCGGCATCATCTGCGCGCTGTCGGGCAGGAACACGTCGACGAGCAGCAGGGTGCGCGAGACGGTGCCGCGCATGCCGAGCGGATCCCAGTCGCCGACGATGGAGAACCCGGGCGCATCCTTCGGCACGGCAAGGTAGAGCGTGTCGCGCAGCGATGGCGCCTCGGCTTCGGGACGAATCTCGGTGCAGAGCACGCCGTAGTAGTCGGCGGCACCGGAGAGCGAGGCGAAGATCTTGCGGCCGTTGATGACCCAGCCGCCGTCCACCTTGGTCGCCGTGGTCCCGTAGGGCGCGCGGCCTGCCGCCGCCGCCGACGGCTCGGAGAACGGCTGCGCGTAGACCGCGCCTTCCTGCACCATCCGTCGGAAGTGGATGGCCCGATGCCGCTCGTGCTCGGCCCGCTGTTCGGCAGTCATGTCGAGCGCGTCGGCCAAGGGGCCTGGCCACAGCGCCGAGCAGGCATGCATGTTGAAGGTGAGGGCGGTGGTGCCGCAATACCGGCCCAGGGTGGCCGACACGAGGGCGTACGTGAAGAGGTCCGCGCCCAGGCCACCATGCTCGCGCGGCACGCACAGCTTCAGCATGCCCGCCTCCCGCATGTCGTCGTAGTTCTCGAACGGGAAGCCCGCCTCTCGGTCGTAGCGCTCCGCGCGCTCGCCGAAGCGCTGCCCGAGCGAAGCGGCCAGCGCGACCAGCCGGCGCTGGGTCGCGTCCAGCGAAAGGCCGCTGCCGGCGATGGAGAACGGATCGCCCGGGTGCGGGGACGTCGCCTTGGCCATCGGTCAGTCCTCGAATGCTTCCAGCCTGAGGATGCCTTCCTCGACGACGACGTGGTCATCCAGTGCCACCGTGCAGTTGCACAGCGGCAGGTCGAAGTGGCCGGCGGTGCGCCGGCCGGCCACTTCGTTCGCACCGGTGGAGTAGAGGAAGTTGCCGGCGAAGGCGCGCAACTCGGTCCCGTTGAAGTCGCGCTTGTCGTACATGGCCATGGAATCCCAGCGCGCTGCGGGGTTCATGCCCCAGCCGACGTGCGAGACGGCATAGGCGTCGCGATCGCCCCAGGCGGCGAAGTAGCTGCGCATGAGGCTGGCGTCCATGCCGGTGCCCTTGATGTCGACCACGTAGTCGTTCTGGACGAGCAGCGTGACGCGCGACTCCAGGTAGCGCTTGAACGTGAGGTTGACGTCGCCTGGCGCCAGCACCAGTACGCCGTTGACGCAGCCGTTGGCGGGCTGGCACATGCAGAAGCCGCCCGGCCACTGGGCGAGCGTGCCTGGCTTGTCGGTGTATCCCCATCCACCGCTGACCGACGCCCCGGCGAGCGACACGACCAGTTGCGTGCCGGCGTTGGAGGTCACCTGCATGCGCCGCGCGCGCTTGAGCATCCGCATGCCGGTGCGCACCGGTTCCTCGAGGGACGGGTCGGGAACCAGGCGCTCGAGCGCCTCGGGGTGCTCGTCCGGGACGATGAGCACGCGCGCGCCTCCCCGCAGGATGGCATCGATCTCCGGGGCGTGCATCAGGCCCTCGACCGTGCAGTCGACGACGAAGCCGCTGTCGGCGAGCGCCCGCACCGCCGGGCCGAGGGACTGGAGCGCGACGGACGCACCGGTGGAGCGGATCACCACCGGTGAGTCCTGCACCGGGGAGACCAACTGGACATGGAACGGACGCGCGCCAAGGCGAAGCAAGGCCAGTTCGGCGAGCTGGACGTTGATCTGGCGGGACTGCGTCTCCGACAGGATGGCGCATACCTCGCCGGGCGCGACCCGGCAGAGCTCGAACACCCGGGAAAAGGCGGAAACCCAGCGAGCCTCGATACGTTCGTTCAGCATCCCCGGTTGGCTCCATGAATCAGGATGTAATTCGGAGCGCCGCGGTCCTCGCTCGGGGTCGCGTCGAGGCGCTGGCGCCGCAGGGCTTGACGGAGCGGGCGTCGTGTTGCCTTCATGCAAAAACTACCGTATCATTTAGATGAAATTTCATGCATTTAGCGGGTGAGGACGGCCCAGCCATTCGCCGCCTGCCCCCTCCATGAGCGAAGGTACTCCAGTTCCCGGCGAGCGCAACCGACCCGGCGCGGTTCACCCCACCCACCGCGCGATCCCACCGAGCGACCCGGCACACATGCGGCAGTGCCTCAGCCGCTTCGCGACCGGGGTCACGGTGATCGCCACCCGGGGCCAGGACGGTCGCTATGCCGGGCTCACCGCCAGCAGCTTCAATTCGCTCTCGCTCGATCCGCCGCTGATCCTGTGGAGCCTCGCCGCCTCGGCCGCCAGCCTCGAGGTGTTCAAGGGGCAGCGCTTTTTTTCGGTGAGCATCCTGTCGGTGGAGCAGGTGGAGCTCGCCCGTCGCTTCGCGTCCCGGGTGCCCGACCGCTTCGACGGGGTGCCCGTGCACGAGGGGCTCGACGGCATCCCGTTGATCGACGGCGCGGTCGGCTGGTTCGAATGCGAGCGACGCACCCAGCACCACCACGGCGACCACTGGCTGTTCATCGGCGAGGTCAAGCGCTGCGCCGCGGCCGAGGGCTCGCCGCTGGTGTTCCGTCGCGGGGAGTTCGCCAGTGCCGGCACGCTGGGCGCGCCGGTGTCGCCGATCGTGGCGCCCCCGTCGCTTCAAGGCGGGCCGGAGCCGCAGGGCCGGGAGCCCGGCGAGCATCCCTTCCACGAGGAGTACCTGCCCTTCCTGCTGGCGCGTGCCGGCCATCACATCGCCGCCGGGTTCAACCGTCAGTTGCAGGGGCACGGGCTCGGCATGCTGTCCTGGCGGGTGCTCGCCGCCCTGTCGAGCCGGGACGACTGGACCGTCGGCGAGCTCAGTGCCGCCAGTCTCTCCAAGCAACCGACGATCTCCAAGCTGATCGACCGGCTGGCGGGGCAGGGGATCGTGGCACGGCGAGTCGACCCGGCCGACGCGCGCCGCGTGCTGGTGAGCCTGACCCCGAAGGGCCATGCCGACATCGCGCCGGTGCTGCAGGATGCGGCCGCGTTCAACCTGTCGCTGCTCACGGACTATCCGCCGGAGACGTTGACCGGCCTCAAGCACCTGCTGCGCGACATCATCGCGCGCCATCCGTCCGCCTGAAGCCATGTGCTAGTCTTCCCGGGCAGCCCCACCGGCGCCGGGTTTGCGGTGCGCCCTTCCTTGCGCGTCCTGACGCGCGGTTTCTCGGAGCAACGGATGAATCGACCCAGCGATGCCACCAGCGAGCAGCTGACCGCCGCCTACGCCACCGGCGACCTGTCGCCGGTGGAGGCCATCCGCTCGGTGCTCGATCGCATCGACGAATGGGAGCCGAGGATCAACGCGATGTTCCTGGTGCACCGGGAGGCGGCGCTGGCCGCCGCCCGGGAGTCCGAGCAGCGCTGGCGTCGCGGCGAGCCGCGGTCGCCACTCGACGGCGTGCCGATCACCATCAAGGAGAACATCCACACCCGGGGGGACCTCGCGCCGATCGGGACCGCCGCGACCCCGGACGTGGTCCAGCCGCAGGATGCACCGCCAGCCGCCCGCGCACGCGAAGCCGGTTGCGTGATCATCGGCAAGACGACGATGCCGGACTACGGCATGCTCTCCTCCGGCATCTCCTCGCGCCATGGCATCACGCGCAATCCCTGGCGCCTGGACCGCAACACCTCCGGCTCGTCCTCCGGCGCGGCCGCCGCCTGCACGGCCGGCTACGGACCGCTCCACATCGGCACGGACATCGGCGGATCGGTGCGGCTGCCCGCCACGCACTGCGGGATCTTCGCGCTCAAGCCCAGCCAGGGACGCATCCCGGTCTATCCGCCCTATCTCGGCCGCGTCGCGGGCCCGATGACCCGCACCGTCCACGATGCGGCGCTGCTGATGAATGTGCTGACCGGTCCCGACGTCCGTGATTTCACCAGCCTGCCGCACCAGCCGATGGAGTACCGGATGGCGGTGGATGGCCTGAGCCCCAAGGGACTGCGGATCGGCCTGCTCGCCGACATGAAGGTAGGCCTGCCGGTCGATCCGGAGGTGACCGCCGCGGTGGAGGCGGCCGCGCAGGCGCTGGCTACCGCCGGTGCCCGGGTCGAGCCGGTCGCGAGCTTTCTCACGCCCGAGATGTTCGACGGCATGCACCGCTTCTTCGAGGCGCGGTCTTACAACGACGTGATGGCGCTCGACGAAGCGATGCGCGCCCGCGTGCTGCCCTTCATCGTGGAGTGGTGCACCTGGCGCGCCGCCCGGTTCACCGGCACGGACGTGATGTCCGCCTATACCCAGGTGATGGCCATGCGCGAAGCCGCTTCCCGGACGGCCGCGGACTACGACTTCCTGATCTCGCCGGTGTCGCCCATCCTGCCCTATGCGGCAGAGCTGCCGAGCCCCAACGACGATCCGCACGATGCATTGCCGCACATCGCGTTCACCGTGCCCTGGAACATGAGCGAGCACCCGGCTTCCTCGGTCAACTGGGGCTGGTCGCGCGACGGGCTGCCGATCGGCGTGCAACTGATCGGCCAGCGGTTCGACGACATCGGCGTGCTGCGCCTGTCGCGGGCGATCGAGATCCTGCGGCCGGAGCAGCGACCCTTCCCGGAGTAGCGACTCCCGGAGTAGAAGACCGGCGGGCGGCGGGTGGCGATATGTTGCCGCGGGCTCAGATGGCCCCGGCCGAGCCGATGCGTTCGCGCAGCAGGTGCTTCTGGATCTTGCCGGTGCTGGTGCGCGGCACCGGCTCGAAGCGGAACTCGCGAGGACACTTGAACCCGGCGAGGCGGCTGCGGCAGTGGGCCGCGAGCTCCTGCGCGCTGGCACTGGTGCCAGGCCCCATCTCCACGAAGGCCAGCGGGGTCTCGCCCCACTTCGGGTCGGGCTTGGCGATCACGGCGCAACCGGCAACCCCCGGATACTGGTAGATCACGTCCTCGACCTCGATCGAGGAGATGTTCTCGCCGCCCGAGATGATGATGTCCTTGGCCCGGTCCTTGAGCTTGACGTAGCCGTCGGGGTCGATGACACCGAGGTCGCCGGTGTGGAACCAGCCGCCGGCGAAGGCCTCCCGGGTCGCATCGGGGTTGCGCAGGTAGCCTTTCATCGTGATGTTGCCCCGGAAGGCGACCTCCCCCAGCGTCTCGCCGTCGGCGGGCACCGGCTGCCCCGTGTCAGGGTCCAGCACGGTGAGCCCTTCCTGAAGCTGGTAACGCACGCCCTGGCGTCCGTTCAGACGGACCCGTTCCGTGAGCGAGCGCGCTTCCCACTCACGCTGGTGGGCGCACGAGGCCGCCGGACCATAGACCTCCGTGAGACCGTAGACGTGTGTCAGCCGGAAGCCCATCCCCTCCATGCCGGCGATCATCGAGGCCGGCGGCGAGGCACCGGCGACCATGCACGACACCTCGTGGTCGATGCCGCGCTTCTGCTCCGCCGGCGCGCTGATCAGCATGGAATGGACCACCGGCGCCCCGCAGTAGTGGGTGACCCGGTGCTCCCGGATCGCCTGAAGGATCGCGCCGGCCTCCACTCGCCGCAGGCACACGTTGGTGCCGGCCACGGCCGGCAGTGTCCACGGAAAGCACCAGCCGTTGCAGTGGAACATCGGCAGCGTCCACAGGTACACCGGATGGCGCGGCAGGTGCCAGCTGATCACGTTGTTGACCGCGTTCAGGTAGGCGCCCCGGTGATGGACCACCACGCCCTTCGGGTTGCCGGTGGTGCCCGAGGTGTAGTTGAGGGCGATCGCGTCCCACTCGTCCCGCGGCCGGACGCCCGGGTGCTCCGGATCGCCCTCGGCGAGCCATGCCTCGTACTCGATCGCGCCGATGCGTTCGCCCGGCCCGTCGAAGAGCGGGTCGTCCACGTCGATCACGAACGGTCGCGGCTTGCCGCCGGCGGCCAGGCGGCCCAGGGCCTCGTTGGCGGCCGTCGAGAACTCGCGGTCGACGATCAGCACCTTGGCCGCGCTGTGCTCCAGCATGAATGCCACCGTGGCGGGGTCGAGCCGCGTGTTGATGGTGTTCAGCACCGCGCCGGTCATCGGCACCCCGAAGTGCGCCTCGATCATCGGCGGGGTGTTGGGCAGGATCACCGAGACGGTGTCGCCGTCGCCGATGTCGCGGGCGGCAAGCAGGCTCGCGAGCCGGCGCGATCGCTCCCGGACCTCGGCCCAGTTGCGCCGCAGCGGTCCATGGATCACCGCGAGCTGGCCGGGATACACGTCCGCCACCCAGTCGAGCAGGCTGAGCGGCGTGAGCGGCGCGTAGTTGGCCGGGTTGCGGTCCAGGTCCTGGCGGTACGGATTGGGATGTGTGGGCATCGTCGACTCCCTTTGCAGCGTCTTCACCGACTCCCGGCATCGCGGCAGCGGAGCATGCCCATGCCGCGCATGGACAGGACGACCTCGCCGTCCTGTCGCAATCCTTCGTAACGGAAGTGAACCACGCCGCGGTCGGGCCGCGAGGTGGAACGGCGCGACTCCAGCACCTCGATGCGCGCGCGAAGCCGATCGCCGGGGCGCACCGGCTTCAGCCAGCGCACTTCGTCGACCCCGGGCGACCCCATGCTCGCCCGCGGCGAGATGAAGCCGTCCACCAGGATTCGCATCATGACGCTGCAGGTCATCCACCCGCTCGCGATCAGGCCGCCGTAGATCGAGGTGCGGGCGGCGTCCTCGTCGAGATGGAACGGCTGGGGGTCATAGCGGCGCGCGAACTCCACGATTTCCTCGCGGGTGACCAGGTAGTCCCCGACCTCGAAGATCTCCCCCGGGCGATAGTCCTCGAAGTAACGATCCTTTACAGGCACCGATCTGGTCATGCTGGATCCAACCGTTGCGGTTCGCCGCGGGCGGCGATCATTGCACTATAGCAAGAAGGCCGGTTGCGCCGACGGTCCGTCGCGGGTCGCCTGGCAGCCGGGGCTTTGCCGACCCGCAGCAGGCTTCGGCGCGATAATCGGCCCGGTCGGCAAGCAAGGACGAGGATGGGGCTCACGACGGAGATCGCCGAGGTCAGGCCAGTGCGCCTGGACAAGTGGCTGTGGGCGGCACGCTTCTACAAGACGCGTGGTCTCGCCCAGGTGGCCATCGAGAAGGGACAGGTGCTGGTGGCCGGCGAGCGGGTGAAGGTCTCCCGGATGCTGAAGGCGGGCGAGCGGCTGAGCATCGTCCACGGCGAGACCGAGCGCCAGGTGGAGGTCGCCGGCCTCTCGGACGTGCGCCGTGCCGCGCCGCTGGCCCAGGCGCTCTATCGCGAGACGCCCGAGTCGATCGCACGCCGGCAGGAGCAGGCGCGGTTGCGCAAGCTGTATCGCGAGCCGGCCCGGGAGATCTTCGGACGCCCGACCAAGCGCGATCGCCGCGAGCTGCAGCGTGTGCGCGAGCTCGGCGGCGCGGGGGAACGCGGCGATGCCTGAGGCCGTGCAGCGCTTCCGTTGCGAAGACGACGCGCGCGCGGCGCTGCTGGCCGCGGCCCGTGAGCTGCGGGCCGGCGGCACGGCAGGATCGGCCAGCCTGTCGCTGCGCTGGTCGCGCAGCGCGGCCGCGGGGATGCTGACCGTCGGCGCCCCGGTCGCAGCCACCGCGACGGTGGACGCGGTGGCCTGGGTGCCACTGGACGGTGGCGCCGAGCGGACGGCCGTCGCCGATACAGGCTTGCCGCCGGACTGGCGACTGCACCGCGGGCTGCTCGGTCGCCGCGGTCGGATCTCGGCGATCGTACGAAGCCGACCGGTCTCCTGCATGGCGATCGCCTGCTCGGCCCAGTTGCGAAAAACCGGCATACCCGCCTTTCATCCCGATGACGCGACCGGCGATGCAGCGGGCATCCGCTGCGCGCAGCCGACCGGCTTGGATTGCGCCACACTCGTCGATCAGGTCGAGGAAGCGCTCGGCGAACGAGCCGCCTGCCTGCTCGCGGGCGAAGGCCTCGTCACCATCGGGCCGACGCTCGATGCGGCGGTCGCGGCGGTGGCGACGGTCGAGACGCTTGCCGAAGTGTGGTGGCGGCTGCTCCAGGCGGGGCACGGCGAGGTGCACGGAGTGGCGATTTGATCCGATCGATCGAGGGACTGCGCGGCGTGGCGGCGTTGCTCGTGGCCCTCTTCCATGCGTACGTCTACAACCGCTGGGGCGGCTTTCCGGCCCATTCGAAGGTCCTGCAGCACGCCTGGCTCTTCGTCGATCTCTTCTTCGTCATCAGCGGCTTCGTCATGGCGACGGTCTACTCGGAGCGCCTGGAGACGCCCCGGTCGGCCTGGGCCTACATGGTGCGCCGCTTCTATCGGCTCTATCCGCTTCACGTGGTGACCACCGCGGCGGCGCTGCTCGCGGTCGTGGCGGTGCAGACCGCGAAGCTGGTGCTGGCGAACCTCGGGATCACCGTCGGCGCCGAGCCGCCGTTCGGCGTGAAGTTCTTCGACCTCGGACTGCTGGTCGCGGAGATGCTGCTGCTCCAGGGTCTCGGCATCATCCGCATGGAGCTGCACAACTATCCGTCCTGGTCCATCTCGGTGGAATTCTGGCTCTACGCACTCTTCGCCCTGATGACCCTGGTCCTGCGTTCCCGGCGGGTGCGCATCGTCGCGAGCGCGGTGATCGTCGCGCTGTGCGTGGCCTGGTTCGTCGTCTACTGGTCCTATGCGGCGGTGGAGCTGCGCACCCTCGACACACGGGGGATGCCCCGCGGCATGCTGAGCTTCTTCCAGGGCGTCCTTCTCTACTACCTGTTCCGGCACTTCGGCGGAGCGCTCGCCAGGTCGGGGACGGCGCTGGGGGTTGCCCAGGTGGCGACGGTGCTGCTCGCCCTCTGGCTGGTCGCGCGCCAGGACGTGCTGGGCGCCTGGCAACTGGTGATTCCGTTCGTCTTCGCGTTGCTGGTGTTCCTCATCCTGCCCGACCGCGGCCTGGTGGCCACGCTCCTGCAGACGCGGCCGATGCAGTGGCTGGGCGTGCACAGCTACTCGATCTACCTTACCCACGTGCCGGTGCTGACCGTGCTCAGCTGGCCTGGCCAGGCAGTCCCCGAGCCAGCCAAGCACGCCATCGGGTTGCTCTACGTCGCGGGCGTCTTCGCGGTCTCGGTCCTCACCTACCGCTACATCGAGAAGCCGTGGCGCGATCGGGGCAAGGTGATCTCGGACCGAATCGAGGCGGACGGCAGCTTCCAGCGCCGCGGCGACGCGGTTTCTTCCTGACCGGCCCGCACCAGGCCCGGACCGTCCAGGAGGGGAGTGCATGACCACCATCCTCCTCCAGCCCGGCGTGACGCCCTTCGCCGACTGGCTGGCCATCTATGCAGGCGCGGGCGTGCGGCTCGCCCCCGACTGCATGTCCCGGGTGCGCGCGTCGGCCGAGGCGGTCGATCGCATCGTCGCGAGCGGCGCGCCTGTCTATGGGGTGAACACGGGATTCGGCAAGCTCGCGAGCGTGCGTGTCGGTGCCGCCGACCTCGGCCTACTGCAGCGAAACATCGTGCTGTCCCACTGTGCCGGCGTGGGCGAGCCGATCGCGCCGTCGATCGCGCGGCTCATGCTGGTGCTCAAGCTCGCTAGCCTCGCCCAGGGCGCTTCCGGCATCCGCCCCGCGACGCTTGCCCTGCTGCAGTCGATGATCGATGCCGATGTCATCCCGGTCGTGCCGTCGCAGGGATCGGTCGGTGCGTCCGGAGACCTTGCTCCGCTCGCCCACCTGGCCGGCACCATGATCGGCGTGGGCGAGGCTTTCGTGCGGGGACGTCGGATGCCGGCCCGCGACGCGTTGGCGCAGGCCGGTCTGGCCCCGGTCGAGCTCGGGCCCAAGGAGGGTCTCGCGCTGCTCAACGGCACGCAGTTCTCCACTGCCAACGCGCTGGCCGCGCTCTTCGAGACCGAAGTCCTGTTCCGCTCCGCCCTGGTCACCGGCGCGCTCGCGACCGATGCGGCCCGGGGCTCGGATACCCCCTTCGATCCGCGCATCCACGCGCTGCGGCGGCACCGCGGGCAGATCGAGGCCGCCGCGGCGTTGCGCGCGCTGCTCGCCGGCAGCCCCATCCGGGCGTCGCATCGAACGGGCGACGAGCGCGTGCAGGATCCGTACTGCCTGCGCTGCCAGCCACAGGTGATGGGCGCGTGCCTCGACCTGCTTCGCCAGGCCGCAGGCGTGCTGGTGACCGAGGCCGACGCCGTCTCGGACAATCCGCTGATCTTCGCCGCCCCCGACGAGGCGCTCTCCGGCGGGAATTTCCATGCCGAGCCGGTAGCGTTCGCCGCCGATGGCATCGCGCTCGCGCTCTGCGAGATCGGATCGCTCGCCGAGCGCCGGGTCGCCATGCTGGTGGATCCCGCGCTCTCCGGCCTGCCTGCCTTCCTCACGCCGCGGCCGGGGCTCAACTCCGGCTTCATGATTCCACAGGTCACCGCGGCCGCGCTGGTGTCGGAGAACAAGCAGCGCGCGATGCCGGCGAGCGTGGATTCCATCCCGACCTCCGCCAACCAGGAGGACCACGTCTCCATGGCCGCCCACGGCGCGCGTCGGCTCCTCCCGATGGTGGAGAACGCGATGGCAGTGGTGGGCATCGAGCTCCTGTGCGCGGCGCAGGGCTGCGATTTCCACGCGCCGCTCGCCTCCAGCGCCCCGCTCGAGTCGGTGCGCGAGCTGGTGCGCGCGCAGGTGGCGCACCTGGAGGATGACCGGCTGCTGCAACCCGAGATCGCCGCGGCCATCGGGCTGGTGCGCAGCGGGGCGGTCGTATCCGCCTGCGGCATCGCGTTGCCCGGCCTCGGCGACTGATCGGCGGTCGGGCGGCGACCTATCCGTGCCCGAGCAGCGGTTCGTCGCTGCGGTCCTTGAGCGTCACGCCGGTCGCCTGCAGCTCCGACGCTGCCCGGCAGAGCCACCACAGACGCCGGGCGGCGGCCTCGTAGCCGAGGCCCTCGGGCCGGATGTTGGAGATGCAGTTGCGCTGCGCATCGCTGCGGCCGGGTCGCGGTTCCCAGGTGAGATAGATGCCGAGGCTGTCCGGGGCGCTGAGACCGGGGCGCTCGCCGATCAGGATCGCGACCAGTCGCGCCTCGAGCAGCGCGCCGAGCTCGTCGCCCAGCGCGACCCGCGCCTGCGTCGCGATCACTGCCGGGCCGATGCGCCAGTCGGCCGGTGCCAACCGAAGCAGCGCACCGACCATCGGCAGCGCGTTGCGGGCGATGGCCGGCGCGCTCAGTCCGTCGCCGATGACGAGCAGCAGGTCGCAGCCGCGGCCGACTGCGTCGTCGGGCCGCTGCGGCGCCGCCGTGTCGCGTTCGGCAAGCAGCGTCCGGTCGGCATGCGAGAGCTGCCGGCCGAGATCCGGGCGCAGCAGGAAGCGGGTGCGGTCGGGCGCGGCGCTCCGGACCACCAGTGTCCGCAGGCCGAGCGCGTTCAACCCATCGGCCAGCGCCGCCGTGTCCATCTCGCGCTGAACCGCATCCCGGGCCCGTGCGTGCGCGAGGCCGAAGCGCAGCAGCTCGTCGGTCGGCAGGCTGACCCCGGTACGGCCCCGCGCGATGCGTGCCGAGGTGTGCGCGCGCAGGTCCGACCACGGATCGGCGTGCGGGCCCGGGCGTTCGCGGGTGCCGCCGTCGGGCGCGCGCTCGGGGGTGCTCACGGTGCCAGGCGCCGCATCGCGGCGAGCGCCGGGTGGTCCTTCGTGATCGGCAGCAGGTTGCCGGCAGCGTCGGCGATCTGCATGCGTTCCAGCCACTGGTCGAACTCCGGCGCGCGCCCGAGCCCGAGCACCCGGCGCAAATACAGGGCGTCGTGGAACGACGTGCTCTGGTAGTTGAGCATGATGTCGTCCGCGCCCGGCACGCCCATCATGAAGGTGAGTCCCGCCGTGCCCAGCAGCGTGAGCAGCGTGTCCATGTCGTCGGAGTCTGCCTCGGCGTGGTTGGTGTAGCACACGTCGCAGCCGAGCGGGACGCCAAGCAGCTTGCCGCAGAAGTGATCCTCGAGGCCCGCGCGGATGATCTGCTTTCCGTCGTAGAGATACTCCGGGCCGATGAAGCCGACCACCGTGTTGGTGAGCAGCGGCTGGAATGCGCGGGCCACCCCGTAGGCGCGCGCCTCGCAGGTCTGCTGGTCGACGCCGTGGTGGGCGTCTGCCGAAAGGGCGCTGCCCTGGCCGGTCTCGAAGTACATCACGTTGTCGCCCAGGGTGCCGCGGCCGAGCGAGAGCGCGGCGTCACGGGCCTCGGCGAGCAGGGCAAGCGTCACGCCGAACCCCGCGTTGGCGCGCTCGGTGCCGGCGACCGACTGGAACACCAGGTCCACCGGCAGCCCGTCCTCGATCATCTGCAGCGTGTTGGTGACGTGGGTCAGCACGCAGGATTGGGTCGGCGCCTCCAGCCGCGTGATCACGTCGTCGAGCATCCGGACCAGGTTGCCGAGCACGGGCAGGCTGTCGCTTGCGGGATTGACGCCGATCACCGCATCGCCGGCGCCGTACAGCAGACCGTCCGCGACGGAAGCGGCGATTCCGCGCAGGTCGTCGGTCGGATGGTTCGGCTGCAACCGCACCGCAAGCCGGCCCGGCAGGCCGATCGTATCGCGAAAGCGGGTGACCACCCGGCACTTCCTCGCGACGAGGATCAGGTCCTGGTTGCGCATCAGCTTGCTTGCCGCGGCGGCCATCTCCGGCGTGATGCCGGCGCGCAGCGCCGCCAGCGTCGCTTCGTCGGCTGCGTCGGACAGCAGCCAGTCCCGGAAGTCGCCCACCGTGAGGCCCGAGACCGGCCCGAAGGCGGCGGCATCATGGCCGTCGATCGCAAGCCGCGTGACCTCGTCGTCCTCGTACGGCACCAGCGCCTCGTCGAGGAAGCGGCGCAACGGCACATCCGCGAGGCATATCCTTGCCGCCATCCGCTCCACGGCGGAGCCGGCCGCGACGCCGGCGAGCACGTCGCCCGAACGCAGCGGCGTCGCCTTCGCCATCAGGTCCTTCAGGTCGCGGAAGGACCAGGTGTGGCTGTCGATCGTGTGCCGGTAGCGCGATGGCGTCGCAGGTGCCATGGCGTCACTTTACACATCTTGCCGATCGTCGGCGCCGGATCCGTACTGGTGCGATGCCGGGCAGCTTGACTGCTCCCCGTGAAGGCCGTCGCTCAGGCGCGCTGGCAGACGTCCACCCAGGTGGCCGCGACCAGCTCAGCCAGCCGCTCCGGCGCGATGCGCACGGCGGTGTGCAGCCCGCCTGCGGCCGGCAGCACCTCGTCGTAGGCGCGCAGGCCGATGTCGCAGTAGACCGGCAGCGGAGTCGCCAGGCCGAAAGGGCAGACGCCGCCGACCGGATGGCCGGTGAGCGCGAGCACCTCGTCGGGTCCGAGCATCTTCGCCTTGCCGCCGAAGACCGCCTTCAGCTTGCGGTTGTCCAGCCGCGCGTCGCCGCTCGCGACGACAAGCAGGCTCCGACCGCCGGCGCGCAGCGACAGGGTCTTGGCGATGCGGCCCGGCTCGACGCCGTGCGCCTCGGCGGCAAGCGCCACGGTGGCGGTGGCGACCGGCAGCTCGATCACTTCGATGTCGGGTGCCTTCTCCGCGAAGAAGGCGCGGACGGACTCCAGGCTCATCGCTCCGCGCTCCTGCCATCGGCTCGCGGCGTCGCGCGCCGGCGCGGCGCGGCGCGGGGGGGCGCGGCGTCCGCGTCGAGCACGCGCCGAAGGTGCTGGCCGGTGTGGCTTTCCCGCGCGGCGCAGATCGTTTCCAGCGTGCCCTGCGCCACCACCATCCCGCCGCCCGCCCCGCCCTCGGGCCCGAGATCGATGATCCAGTCCGCGGTCTTGATCACGTCCAGGTTGTGCTCGATCACCACCACGGTGTTGCCGTGGTCGCGCAGCGCGTGCACCACCTTGAGCAGCAGCGCGATGTCGTGGAAGTGCAGGCCGGTGGTCGGCTCGTCCAGGATGTAGAGCGTGCGGCCGGTGTCGCGCTTGGACAGCTCCTGCGAGAGCTTCACGCGCTGCGCCTCGCCGCCGGAGAGCGTGGTGGCGCTCTGGCCGAGGCGGATATAGCCGAGCCCCACGTCGAGCAGGGTCTGCAGCCGCCGCGCGATCATCGGAACCGCGTCGAAGAAGCCGAACGCGGTCTCCACGGTCATCTCCAGCACCTCGGCGATGTTGCGGCCCTTGTACTGGATCTCCAGCGTCTCGCGGTTGTAGCGCTTGCCGCCGCAGACGTCGCAGGGCACGTAGACATCGGGCAGGAAGTGCATCTCCACCTTGATCATGCCGTCGCCCTGGCAGGCCTCGCAGCGTCCGCCCTTCACGTTGAAGGAGAAGCGCCCCGGCCCGTAGCCGCGCTCGCGCGCGGTCGGCACCTCGGCGAACAGCTCGCGGATCGGCGTGAAGAGGCCGGTGTAGGTGGCCGGGTTGCTGCGCGGCGTGCGGCCGATCGGGCTCTGGTCCACCGCGATCACCTTGTCGAGGTTTTCCAGACCGTCGATGCCGTCGTGCTCGGCCGGCTCGGCCTGGGAGCGATAGATGTGGCGGGCGACCGCCTTGTAGAGCGTGTCGTTGACCAGCGTGGACTTGCCCGAGCCCGAGACGCCGGTCACGCAGATCAGGAGCCCCAGCGGAAACTCGACCGTCAGGTTCCTCAGGTTGTTGCCCCGGGCGCCGCGTACCCGCAGCGACTTCTCTCCCGGTCCCGCCCGGTCGGTCGGGATCTCGATGCGCAGGCGCCGGCCCAGGTACCGGCCGGTGAGGGATTCCTCGTTGTCGATGATGTCCTGCGGCGTGCCCTGCGCGATGATCCGGCCGCCGTGCTCGCCGGCCGCCGGACCGAGGTCGATGACGTGGTCGGCCGCGCGGATCGCGTCCTCGTCGTGCTCGACCACCAGCACCGAGTTGCCGAGGTCGCGCAGGTGCATCAGCGTGCCGAGCAGCCGATCGTTGTCGCGCTGATGCAGGCCGATGGACGGCTCGTCCAGGACGTACATCACGCCGGTGAGGCCCGAGCCGATCTGCGAGGCGAGCCGGATGCGCTGCGATTCGCCACCCGAGAGCGAATCGGCGGAGCGCTCGAGCGAGAGGTAATCCAGCCCGACATTGTTCAGGAACGCGAGCCGGCTGCCGATCTCGCGAATGATGCGCTCGCCGATCGCCGCCTTCGCGCCTTCCAGTCGCAGGTCGGCGAACCACTCGCGCGCCTGGCCAAGCGTCCAGCCGGTCACTTCCCAGATCGGCTTGTCGGCCCCGCGCGGGCCCACGCGCACGTGGCGCGCGTCGATCCGAAGGCGCGTGCCCTGGCAGGTGGGGCAGGTGCGGGTGTTGAGGTACTTGGCCAGCTCCTCGCGGATGTGGGCGGAGTCCGTCTCCTTGTAGCGGCGCTCGAAGTTGCGCACCACGCCCTCGAAGGTGTGCTGCTTCGACACCGGCTTGCCGGCGCCGGTCAGGTAGGCGAACGGCACCTTCTCGGTGCCGGAGCCGAAGAGGATGACGTTGCGCACCGCCTCCGGCAGCTCCTCGAACGGCTTGTCGAGGTCGAACCCGTAGTGCGCCGCCAGGCTCTGGAGCATCTGGTAGTAGAACTGGTTGCGCCGGTCCCAGCCGCGGACCGCGCCGGACCCGAGGCTGAGGTTCGGGAACTGAACGATGCGCGCCGGATCGAAGAACTGGATGACACCGAGGCCGTCGCACTGCGGGCAGGCGCCCAGCGGGTTGTTGAACGAGAAGAGCCGCGGCTCGAGGTCGCGCAGCGACCAGTTGCACACCGGGCAGGCGAACTTGCTCGAGAAGACGTGCTCGCGCCCGGTGTCCATCTCGGCCGCCACCGCTCGCCCGTCGGCCAGGCGCAGCGCCGTCTCGAACGACTCCGCCAGCCGTTGCTGGATCGTCGGCGTGACCTTGATGCGGTCCACCACCACGTCGATGCTGTGCTTCTGGGATTTGTTGAGCGGCGGCACGCTGTCGAGCTCGTGGACGCTGCCCGCCTCCTGTCCCTGGTCGCGCCCGTCGCTGCGCACGCGCACCCGCACGAAGCCCTGCGCCCGAAGGTCCTCGAGCAGGTCGGCATGCTCGCCCTTGCGGCCGGTGACCACCGGGGCGAGCACCATCAGCCGCGTCTCGGCGGGCAGCGCCAGCACGGTGTCGACCATCTGCGAGACGGTCTGCGACTCCAGCGGCTGGTCGGGATGGTCCGGGCAGTACGGGGTGCCGGTGCGGGCATAGAGCAGCCGCAGGTAGTCGTAGATCTCCGTGACCGTGCCGACGGTGGAGCGCGGGTTGTGGCTGGTGGATTTCTGCTCGATCGCGATCGCCGGCGACAGGCCCTCGATCATGTCCACGTCCGGCTTCTCCATCAGCTGGAGGAACTGGCGGGCATAGGCGGACAGCGACTCGACGTAGCGGCGCTGGCCTTCGGCGTAGAGCGTGTCGAAGGCGAGCGACGACTTGCCGGATCCCGAGAGACCGGTTATCACCACCAGCCGGTTGCGCGGGATGTCGGCGGAGACGTTCTTGAGGTTGTGCGTGCGGGCGCCACGCACGCGGATGAATCCCGCTCCGGGAACCGGAGTGCCTGTCCCGGCATCGGTCGCCGGAGCGCCTGCCTCCGCGCCGGGCGCTGCGTTCGAGTCCAAGTTCGTGGGAGGGGGTCTGCTGGCCAACCCGAAATTGTACCGAATCGCCGCGGGCAGCCGGCATGGCTGCATCGGCCGACTGCTAACATCGCCCCGCGATGGTGAGCGATCGGAGAAACCGGCCGGACGGCGGCGACGGCGTGCGCATGACCCGCGGCGAGTTCCGGACCAGCCTTTGGCTGGCCTCGCTGTACGGCTCGCGCATGCTCGGCATGTTCCTGATCCTGCCGGTATTCGCGGTGCACGCGGCCGGCATGCCGGGAGGCGACAACGCCGCCATGGTCGGGTTCGCGTTCGGCGTCTACGGGCTCACCCAGGCGCTGTTCCAGTTTCCGCTCGGCGCGGCGTCGGATCGG
>JAEWGX010000097.1 GCA_023388075.1 Pseudomonadota bacterium | reverse complement strand
GGCAAGCCGGCTCGCAACTTTCTTCAGGCCATCGTGTTCAACGTCGTCCTGGTCCATCCCGAGATTCCGCCGAACACGGGCAACGTGATCCGCCTCTGCGCGAACAGCGGCTGCGCGCTGCACCTGGTGAGGCCGCTCGGCTTTCCGATCGACCACGCGAAGATGCGTCGGGCGGGGCTGGACTATCACGAGTTCGCCACGATGCGGGTGCACGAGAGCTGGGCGGCCTTTCTCGCGAGCGAGCGCCCGGCGCGGCGCTTCGCCCTCAGCACCCAGGGTCGGCGCTCACCCAGCGATTGCCGCTTCGAGCCCGGGGACTGGTTCGTCTTCGGCTCCGAGACAACCGGCCTTGCCGCGGAGATCCAGTCGAGCTTCGCGCCGGATCACGTCCTGCGGCTGCCGATGCGTCCCGGCAACCGGAGCATCAACCTCTCCAACGCCGTCGCCATCACCGTCTACGAGGCGTGGCGCCAGCACGGGTTCGCCGGCGGCGCCTGACTCGTCACGCTGGCGGCGCGCCCTCGCCCGGCGGCGCCAGGTGGTCCAGTGCCGCGTCCACGGAACGGCAGTGCGCCATCGTCTCGTAGTCCTGCAGGTTCACCAGCCCCGAATCCACCATCGTGCGGCAGGCGGCGAGCAGCTCCGACCAGTAGCCCGCCGGATCGCAGAACGCGATCGGCTTCGCGTGCACGCCGATCTGGCGCAGCGTCACCACCTCGAAGAGCTCGTCCAGCGTGCCGAAGCCGCCGGGCAACGCGAGAAAGCCGTCGGAGACCGTGATCATCCGCGTCTTGCGGGCGGCCATGTCCTCGACGATCTCCAGCCGCGTCAGGCCGGCGTGGCCGACCTCCTTGCGCACCAGTTGCTGCGGGATGATGCCCAGCACCTCGCCGCCGACGGCCAACGCCGCGTCCGCCAGCTCGCCCATCAGCCCGACGCTGCTGCCGCCGTAGACCAGCACCCAGCCTCGTCGCGCGATCGCGGCGCCGACCTGGTTCGCCAGCTCGACGAACGCGGGATCGTTGCCCTTGCGCGCGCCGCAGAAGACGCAGACCGCATGCTTGCGATCGCCGCCCGCGCCCACGGGCTCGGCCGCCGGCGCGGAGGCTCCCGGCAGCGACGCCGCGCCTTCGACGCCGGAATCCGCAGGTCGCCCGCCGCTCGCCATCACCCGCCCTCCGCCTTCGGCTCGCGCGCGAGCAGGCCGGCCACCGCATCGGCTGGCGTCACGCGTCCTTCGATCACCGCGAGCACCGCCTCGCTCACCGGCATCTCGAGGTTGCGGGCGCGCGCGCGGGCCACAACCGCGCGGCAGCACGCCACGCCCTCGGCCACGTGTCCGAGCTCCGCGAGGATGCGCGGCAGCGGCTGCCCCTTGGCCAGCGCCAGTCCGACGCGCCGGTTGCGCGAGAGATCGCCGGTGCAGGTGAGCACCAGGTCGCCGACGCCGGCGAGCCCCATGAAGGTCTCCGGCTGCGCGCCGTGCGCGAGCCCGAAGCGGGTCACCTCGGCCAGGCCCCGGCTGAGGAGCGCCGCGCGCGCGTTCATGCCGAGGCCGAGCCCGTCGGCGATGCCGGTCGCGATCGCCATCACGTTCTTCAGCGCGCCGGCGATCTCCACGCCCACCAGGTCGGTGCTGCGATAGACGCGCATCGGCCCGTGGTGGAACGCCGCCACGAGCCGCAGCGCCAGCGACTCTTCGCTCGCCGCCGCGGTGAGCGCCGCCGGAAGGCCGGCCGCCACCTCCTGCGCGAAGCTCGGGCCGCTCAGGCATCCCGCGGCCCAGCCCGGCGCGACGGCGGCCACCACCGCATGCGGGAGCGCGCCGGAATCCGCCTCGAGGCCCTTGCAGAGCCAGGTGATCGCGTGCGATTGCTTCGCGCCACGCCCTTGTCCTTTCCCTCCAACGCCGTGTCGAGCCTTGCCATCGACGAGCCGCGCCACCTCCGTCACCACCGGCCTCAGGCCCGCGACGGACGTGGCAACCACCAGCAGGTCGGCGTCCGCCACCGCCCGCTGCAGGTCCGAGGTTGCGACCAGCGACTCCGGCAACTCGTGATCCGGCAGGTAGCGCTGGTTGCGCCGGCGCGCGACGATGTCCGCGACCACCTGCGCGTTGCGCGACCACAGCACCACCGGGTGTCGCGCCGCCGCGTGACTGGCGAGCGCGGTGCCCCACGCGCCCGCGCCGAGGATGGCGATTCTCACGACTGCGCTGCCGACCGCCGATGTGCCCGTGGATCCCTGGATGGCCTACAGCCCCCAGACCTGGTCGCGCGGCAGGAATCCCTCCTGCCCTTCCGCGTAGCGGACCTTGACGAAGCCGTTCACCGGCTGCTCGTCCAGCAACTCCAGCACCACGCCGCGGTCGACGCTGAACCAGGCGGGCGCGTTCGATTCGGCCTCCTTGCGCAACGGCGTGATCGCGGTGGCCATCACCATGCGGCGGTCGGCGAGGTCCTCCCGGCTGATCCAGGCGAGGTCGCCGAGCGGATCGCGAACCTTCACCCACGTGCGCAGCACCGACACGACCGCGACCGGCATTCCCTGCGGGGCGACGAAGAGCTTGCGCGCCTTGTCCGAGGGCGCGTCGTACATGATGGCGTCGGGCTTCGCGACCGAGCGATAGCGCGCGATGCTCGTCACCGTCGCGCCGGTCGCCGGCGATGCCGCCGCACTGGGCGAACCCGGCGCCCCCGCGCCGGATCGTGCGCCGGTGGTGGCAGCACCAGCGGGTGACGGGCTCGGGGCGGGGCCCGGCACGCCCGGCGCGGCGGGGCCCAGGGT
>JAEWGX010000114.1 GCA_023388075.1 Pseudomonadota bacterium | reverse complement strand
GAATGGGACCTGCTGTCGCGCGAGAAGCTGCTTGCCTATGCCGACCGCCACGGCATCCCCGTGGACTTCAAGAAGCGCAAGGGAGAGGCGCCCTTCTCCATGGACGCGAACCTGCTGCACATCAGCTACGAGGGCGGCGTGCTCGAGGATCCCGCCGTGCCGCCGCCCGAGAAGGGCATGTGGCGGCTGACGGTCGCGCCGGAGAAGGCCCCCAGCCAGCCGCAACTGGTGGAGCTCGCCTTCGAGCGCGGCGACCTCGTCGCGATCGACGGCAGGCGCATGCCGGCGCACGAGTTGCTTGCCGAGCTCAACGCCCTGGGCGGTCGCCACGGCATCGGCCGGCTGGACCTGGTGGAGAACCGCTATGTCGGCATGAAGTCGCGCGGCTGCTACGAGACGCCGGGAGGCACGATCCTGCTGCGCGCGCACCGCGCCATCGAATCCATCACGCTCGACCGCGAAGTGGCCCACCTCAAGGACGACCTGATGCCGCGCTACGCCAGCCTGATCTACAACGGTTACTGGTGGTCGCCGGAGCGGCGCACGCTTCAGCACCTGATCGACTACACCCAGCAGCCGGTGAACGGGACGGTGAAGCTCAAGCTCTACAAGGGCAATGTCATCGTGGTGGGCCGCGAGTCGGCCAATTCGCTCTTCGACACCCGCATCGTCACCTTCGAGGACGACCAGGGTGCCTACGACCAGGCCGATGCCGGCGGCTTCATCAAGCTGAACGCCCTGCGGATGCGGATCGCCGCGAAGGTGCAGGGCAGTGCCGGCGGCCGCCGCTCGACGCCGCGCAAGGCGGCCGCGCGCAAGGCCACGTCGGCCGCGACCACGACGGGCGGGCGCGGCCGGCGCTGAGCAGGCGCGGCGGCACGCAAGGAACCTAGCAGGAGGAGATTCCGGATGCCTTCTTTCGACGTGGTCTGCGAAGCCGACATGGTGGAGCTGCGCAACGCCCTCGACCAGGCCAACAAGGAGATCGCCAACCGCTTCGACTTCAAGGGATCGGATGCGCGCATAGAGCTCGCGGACAAGACGCTCACCGCGTACGCCGACGACGACTTCAAGCTCGGGCAGGTGCGCGACGTCCTGCTCGCGAAGCTCGCCCGGCGCAATGTCGACGTCCGCTTCCTGGACTACGGAACGGTCGCCAAAATCTCGGGCGACAAGGTGAAGCAGGCGATCACGGTGCGCCACGGCGTGCCGCAAGACGCCGCCAAGAAGATCGTCAAGCTGCTCAAGGATGCCAAGATGAAGGTGAGCGGCTCGATCCAGGGCGACTCGGTGCGGGTAAGCGGGCCCAAGCGCGACGATCTTCAGGCCGCCATAGCGCACATCCGCGAGCAGATGAAGGACCTGCCGCTCGCCTTCGACAACTTCCGCGACTAGGGCGCGAGGCGCCTTCGCCGCGGCCGACGGGATGCAACGGTGACCACACCCGCCCACATCGGTCCCTCGCCCGCCCTGCTCGCCTCGCCGCTCGCGCAACCGGTGCCCGGGTTCGCTCCGCTCTGGTTCCGCCACGAGATGGTGGGCGCCGTCAGCCCCGACTGGCTCGCCCACCTGGATCCGCGCCTCTTCAAGCTCGGGCCCGAGGGGGCGGACGGCCTGCCCGAGGTCCGGATCCGCGGTGGTGACCGTCGCAGCGAGTCCGGGCTCGTGCCCACGGCGACGCTAGACCGCTGGCTGCAGGAATGGGCGGAGGCGTTGCAGGGCCAGGGCCTGCTGCCCGGCTGGCGCGGCGAAAGCGTCCGCATCTACGGCGCCAGGGAGGCCGAACCGCTATTCTCGGTCGAGCGTGCGCTGTTGCGCCCGCTCGGGCTGCTGCTGCGCTCGGTGCAGGTGAACGTCTTCACCATCGAGGACAAGCGGCCGCGGATCTGGATCGCCCGCCGCGCCGCCCACAAGCCGGTCGACGGCGGCAAGCTGGACGCGCTCGTGGGCGGCGGGATCGTGGGCGACGAGACGCCGTTGGAGACCCTGGTGCGTGAATGCGCCGAGGAGGCCGGGATGGACCGCGCGATGGCACGCCGCGCGGTCCCGGTCGGCGTCATCGATTCCGTGCGCGCGGCCAACGATGGCGCCGCGCGCGTGCTCCACCGCGAGCGGTTGACGCTCTACGACCTGCGGGTGCCACCGGATTTCACCCCCCATCCGGCGGACGGCGAGATAGCGGAGCTGCACTGCCTCTCGCCGCGGCGCGTGCAGGAATCGCTGCAAGCGGACGCCTGGAGCGTCGAAGGAGCCTGGGCCACCCGTGACCTCCTTTCCCGGCATCTCGACGCCGGCGGATCCCCCCTGGTGACACAATAAGTCACATCCTGGACGAAACCCTTCGTGCAAATGGCAACGGCCTCGCGATGGATGGACAGCCATGACCGACAAGCGGACTTCGTCGCGCACCGGATCGCGCGCACAATTTCGTCCACGGTAGCGATGCAACCCGCTTGCGGGTCCCTGCACCGAGGCCGTTCAGTCTCCTAGTCTCCTCTCTTCCGCCCCTGCCCGGGTCCGGGCCGGGGCGGGTTTCTTTGGGGGCCCGCACGCCGGCCGGCGGCCGCAGGCTGCTCCCCGGGGGCGTCACCGACTCGCGACGAGCCGGGTCCGGGCGCCTTCACCGGCGAGGAGGTCCGCGAATCGCGCGCGAATCGAGGATTCGAGCCCTGCCGCATCCAGCCCCTCGCGCTTGAGGAGTTGCCCATGGTCGCCGTGGTCGATGAAGCGATCCGGGAGCCCGAGGTGCAGGATCGGCCTGGCCGCGCCGGTCGCGGCAAGCGCCTCGGCACAGGCCGAGCCCGCGCCGCCCATCACCACGTGCTCCTCCACCGTCACGAAGGCATCGTGGGTGGCCGCGAGCTCGCCCAGCAGGGCCGTGTCGATTGGCTTGACGAAGCGCATGTTGACCACGGTGGCATCGAGCGCCTCCCCTGCCTGCACGGCCGGCCCGACCATGGAGCCGAACGCGAGAATGGCGAGCCGGCGACCCTCGCGACGGACCTGGCCGCGACCCAGGGGCAGCTCGGTGAACGCCTGCTCGATCGCGGCGCCGACGCCGGCGCCGCGCGGATAGCGGACCGACGCGGGACTGCCGCTGCGCACCGCGGTGAACAGCATCTGCCGGCATTCGTTCTCGTCGGCCGGCGCCATCACCACCATGTTGGGGATGCATCGCAGGTAGGCGTAGTCGTACGCACCCGCATGGGTCGCGCCGTCCGCGCCCACGAGGCCCGCGCGATCGAGCGCGAAGACCACCGGCAGGTTCTGCAGCGCGACGTCGTGGATCAGCTGGTCGTAGGCGCGCTGCAGGAAGGTGGAGTAGATCGCGACCACCGGCTTGATGCCCTCGCAGGCGAGCCCGGCCGCGAACGTCACCGCGTGCTGCTCCGCGATGCCGACGTCGAAGTAACGGTCCGGATAGCGCTTCTCGAACTCGACCAGGCCCGACCCCTCGCGCATGGCGGGGGTGATCGCGGCCAGCTTGGGCTCGATCGCCGCCATGTCGCAGATCCAGTCGGAGAACACCTGGGTATAGGTAGGCCGCGCCGGAGCTCCGCCGGGCTTGATGCCCTCGGCCAGGTCGAACTTGCCGGGCCCGTGGTAGAGCACCGGGTCGGCTTCGGCGAGCTTGTACCCCTGGCCCTTGCGCGTGACGACGTGAAGGAACACCGGTCCGCGCAGGTTGCGCAGGTTCTGCAGCGTCGGGACCAGCGCGTCGAGGTCGTGCCCGTCGATGGGGCCGAAATAGTTGAAGCCGAGCTCCTCGAAGAACGTGGCCGGCACCACGAGGCTCTTGGCGTGACCCTCCAGGCGCCGTGCCAGCTCGTACACCGGGGGCATCACCGAGAGAAGCTGCCGCGCCACGTCGCGCGCCTTGATCATCGGGCGCGCGGACAGCACGCGCGCGAGATAGCGGTTCATCGCGCCCACCGCGGGCGAGATCGACATGTCGTTGTCGTTCAGGATCACGAGCAGGTCGATATCGGGCGTCACGCCGGCGTTGTTGAGCGCCTCGAACGCCATGCCGGCGCTCATCGCGCCGTCGCCGATCACCGCCACGTGCCGGCGACGATCCGGTCCGCTGCCTTCGCCCAGGTTGCGCGAAGCCACCGCCATCCCGAGGGCGGCGGAGATCGAGGTGGACGAATGCGCCGTCCCGAACGTGTCGTACTCGCTCTCGATGCGGCGGGGAAATCCGGAGATGCCGTCGAGCTGCCGAAGGCGGGCCATGCCCTCGCGGCGCCCGGTCAGGATCTTGTGCGCATACGACTGGTGGCCGACATCCCAGACCAGGCGATCCCGAGGCGTGTCGAAGACATAGTGGAGCGCGATCGTGAGCTCCACCGTTCCGAGATTGGACGACAGATGCCCGCCCGTGCGCGAGACCGATTCCAGCAGGAAGGCCCGCAGCTCTTCGGCCAGGCGACCGAGCGCGGCCCGATCGAGCTTGCGCAGTGCTGCGGGATCGTCGATGGTATGCAGCAGCGACGGCTGCGGCGAAGTCATGTTCAGTTCACCCGTTTGACGATGAAGTCGGCCAACTGGCGCAGCCGCACGCCGCGCCCGTCGAGGAGCTCGGCCGCCGAGCGCGCGCGAGCCGCCAATTGTTCGGCCAGAGCCCGCGATTCTTCCAGGCCCAGGATGGATACATAGGTCGGCTTGTCCTGGGCCTCGTCCTTGCCCGCGGTCTTGCCAAGCGTCGCGGAATCCGCCGTCACGTCCAGGATGTCGTCCACCACCTGGAACGCCAGGCCCACCGCATCGCTGAAGGTGTCGACGGCTTCCCGCGTGCGGTCCGCCATGGGACCGCCAGCCAGCATGCCGAGGCGGACCGAGGCAGCAAGCATTGCACCCGTCTTCATGCGGTGCATGGTCTCGAGCCCCGGACGATCCAGCCGCGAGCCGACCGCCTGCAGGTCCAATGCCTGGCCGCCCGCCATGCCGGTCGCACCGGCGGCCTGCGCGAGCGTGGCGACCAGCTCGGCCACCGGCAACGCGGAGGCCGGCGAAGGGCCGCGCAGCGGCCGCACCAGCGCCTCGAACGCGAGCGCCTGCAACGCGTCGCCCACCAGCATCGCGAGCGCCTCGCCGTAGCGCCGATGCACCGTGAGCTTGCCGCGGCGCAGGTCGTCGTTGTCCATGCAGGGCAGGTCGTCGTGCACGAGCGAGTACGCGTGGATCAGCTCCACCGCGCAGGCGCAGCCGTCGAGCACCGCCGGCTCCGCCCCGGAGACCTCGCCGGCGGCGTAGACGAGCAGCGGCCGCACGCGCTTGCCGCCGCCCAGCACCGCGTAGCGCATCGCCTCGGCCAGCGTCGCCGGCGCTCCGGGCATCCCGGAGCCCGCCGGCGGCAGCGCCAGCACCGCCGCCAGCGCGGACTCTGCCCGGGCGCCCTGCTGCGCCATCCATTCCGCGAGGCCGGCACCGACGCCCGCCACGTCAGGCGTCGCGGTCATCGCCATCGGCGTCGAAGGGTTGCAGCAGATCGGCCTCGAGGATGCGGACACGCTGTGCCACCTGCCCCAAGGTATCACGGCAGTACTTCACAAGCACCACGCCGCGCTGGTAGGCGGCAAGCGATTCCTCGAGCGGCAGGCGTCCGCCCTCCATGCGCTCCACCAGTGCCTCGAGCTCCGTCATGGCCACTTCGAAACTGGCCGGTGTCTCGGCGCCGCCCTTCGGCTCGGCGGGATCCTCTCTGCTCATCGCTGGGCTGCCCTGGGGTTCTCGAGAGGGCATTCTAGACGACCATGCGCGCAGGCCCCGGCGCCCTCCGGCCGACCCCTTCGCAGGGCGTGCCGATACCCTTGCGGCCGCCGGATCCGGCGCAATATCGGGGGTGCAGGCAAGATTGGGGCGGGTTGCGGAATGAAGGTACACTCGCCCCTCCACTTTTCGGGGCAGGTTGCCACACTTACTTCGGAGGGACCCGGGTCCATGTCGGATATTGGGCGCGAGGCGCATATCAGGCGGCCGGCGACGCAATTGCCGGTTTCAGCCTACTTCAGCCAGGAACTCCACGACCGCGAGATCCGGCACCTCTTCGGCAGGGGACACGGCTACCGTGGTCACCGCCTGATGGTGCCTGAGCCGGGGGACTACTACGCCCTGCCCGCCGAGCGGGAAGGCCGCGTGCTGGTCCACGGGCCGACCGGGCAGTCGCGGGGCACCGGCGAAGCGAGCATCCGCCTGCTCTCCAACGTGTGCCGCCACCGCCAGGCGATCATGCTGAACGGCAGGGGCCATGCCGACAACATCGTCTGCCCGCTGCACCGCTGGACCTACAACCTGAAGGGCGAGCTGCTTGGCGCGCCCCACTTCGCCGAGCAGCCCTGCCTGGACCTGGAAGCCAATCCGCTGCAGGAATGGCAGGGGCTGCTGTTCGAGGGTCCGCGCGACGTCGCGCGCGACCTTCACGCGATCGGCTGCCGCGCGGACCTCGACTTCAGCGGCTATCGGCTGGATCACGTCGAGATCCACGAGTGCGAGTACAACTGGAAGACCTTCATCGAGGTCTACCTGGAGGACTATCACGTCGAGCCGTTCCACCCGGGGCTCGGGAAGTTCGTCTCCTGCGACGACCTCGCCTGGGAGTTCGGTGACTGGTATTCCGTGCAGACCGTCGGCCTGCACAAGGACCTCGCCCAGCCGGGCACCCCGGTCTACCGGCGCTGGCATGACGAGATCCTGCGCTACAACGACGGCAAGCTGCCGAAGTTCGGCGCGATCTGGCTGACCTACTACCCCAACCTCATGGTGGAGTGGTATCCCAACGTCCTGGTGATCTCGTCGCTGGTGCCGCGCGGTCCGCGCCATACCACCAACATCGTGGAGTTTTACTATCCCGAGGAGGTCGTGTGGTTCGAGCGCGGGCTCGCGGAGGCGGAGCGGGCGGCGTACATGGAGACGGCGCGAGAGGATGACGAGATCGCGCTGCGCATGGATGCCGGCCGGCTGGCGCTCATGGAGCGCGGACAGAACCAGGCGGGCCCGTACCAGAGCCCGATGGAGGATGGCATGCAGCACTTCCACGAGTTCCTGCGGCGCGAGCTCGACATGCCGGCAGCGTAGCCATGACGGCCAACTGGACGACGCTGGTCAGTGCCGACGAGCTGGCCGCCGCGATCGACGACTGCGTGGTGGTCGATTGCCGGCACGACCTGCTGGACCATGGCGCGGGTCGTCGCGCCTACGACGAGGCGCACATTCCCTCGGCCTTCTTCATGGCCATGGAGTCGGAGCTTTCCGGGCCGAAGACCGGCCGCAACGGTCGCCATCCACTGCCGGATCGCGACGCGCTGCGCGAACGGCTCGCCGCGCTCGGGTTGCACGACGATCGCCAGCTCGTCGCCTACGACGCCCACGGCGGCGCGATGGCGGTGCGCCTCTGGTGCCTGGCACGATGGCTCGGCCATCGAAAGGTGGCCGTGCTCGACGGCGACCTGCGCGCCTGGCGCGCCGCCGGCTATCCCGTCACGAGCGAGCCGACACCGCTGCCGGCGCAGCCCGGACGGCTCGACCCCGACCGCGCTTCCTTGCTGCCGCTGGTGACGGCGGAAGAGGTCGTCGCGGATCTCGGCTCGGACAGGACCCTCGTGGTCGATGCCCGCGCGCCGGAGCGCTACTCCGGTGCCACCGAGCCGATGGATCCGGTCGCCGGCCACATCCCGGGCGCTCTCAACCGCTTCTATGGAGCGAACCTGAGACCGGATGGCCGCTTCAAGCCGGCGCCCGTGCTGCGCGCGGAGTTCCTGGAGCTCCTCGGCGGACGCGAGCCGGGCGTCGTGGTGAACCAGTGCGGCTCCGGCGTGACTGCGTGCCACAACCTCCTCGCCATGGAGCATGCCGGGCTCGCGGGTGCGCGGCTCTACGTCGGGTCGTGGAGCGAGTGGGTGGCGGATCCGGGGCGGCCGGTGACGCGCGACGCCGGCTGAGGGACGTCGAGGCGGCGAGGAGAAGGCCCGGCGCTGATCAAGCGCGTGCGACGCGCCGGATCAGCAATGCGAGCAGCACGTTCGCGACCGCCATCGCGCCGGTCACCATCCACGTGACCGACCAGCTCCCCGCGCTCGAGACCACCAGCGCGATGATCGGGGGCGTGACGAACTGCCCGAGCGCCGAGCCCTGCTGCATCAGCCCGGCGGTGGTGGATACGGTGGATGCATTCGGCGCGAAGGCCGGCGTGCTGGCGAACAGCGTGCCGGGTATCAGACCGCCGGCGGCGGAGAACGCGAGCACGGCCGCGAAGCGAACGCCGAACGGCGCGCCGCTGCCGAAGAGCAGCCACGCGCCGACCAGCATGGTCAAGGCGGCGAAGATCAGCAGCCCGTGACGCGACCAGCCCCGCTGCAGCAGCAGGCCGGCGCCGAAGTTGCCGACCACGTTGATGCCGGCGCCCAGGGCGGTGAGCAGCCCGGCACGGGCCGTGGACACGCCCTCCTCCGCGTAGAGCGTCGGCAGGAAGCCGAACACGCTCATCCACTGGCCGGCATAGAAGCCGAACGAAGCCGCGAGCAGCCAGGGCCGCGCGCTCGTCACCGTCTGGCGGACCAGCGCCAGCGCCCGCACCGGTGGTCCGCCGGTCGCGTCCGGCGGCACGAACCGCCAGACCAGGCCGGCCACGGCGAGCGACAGCAGCGCGATGAGGACCCAGATCGCCCGCCACCCGATGCTCTCCAGCAGCCAGGGGCACAGCACCAGCATGAGCGACATGCCGAACGGCATGTAGCAGGCCCAGAGGCCCATCACCGGGCGCAGCCGCCGCGGGGCAACGAGCCGGGTCAGCAGGGCCGGCCCGGGCAACACGGTGGCGATGAAGCCGATGCTCTCGAGCGCGCGGCTCGCGAGCAGCGTCGCGGCCGACGTGCTGGCCGCCCCGATGAAGCCGCCCAGCGCCGAGATGACCAGTCCGAGGATCATGACGCGCCGCTGGCCGAAGCGGTCCGCCAGCATGCCGCCGCCGGTACCGACCAGCATGGCGGCGAGCAGGAAGAAGGAGATCGTGAGGCTCGCCTGGAAGAGCGACATGCCGAACGCATCGCTCAGCACCGGCAGCGAGATCGGCACCTTGCCGACGCTCGCTCCACCGGTCGCACCGGCGGCGACGATCACGGCAACCTGCCGCGCCTGCATGCTCACGCCGGCGCCCGGATCCCCGGACCCGTGAACCGCGCCGGCGCCACGGGTTTCAGTTCGCCCCGAAGACCCGGCGCAGGATCGCCGAACCGGTGCCTACCGGATCCTTTCGTATGGCGCGCTCCTGCTCGGCGATCATGAGGTAGAGCCCGTCCAGCGCCCGCGCCGTCACGTAGTCCTCGATGCGTGCCTCGGCCTCGTCGACAACCCCGAAGGTGGCCGCCTGGCCGGCGAGCGTGTTGTACTGGCGCGCCAGCCCCGACTGGTCGGTGGCCTGCTTGACGATCGGCAGGAACTGCGCGGAGAGCGCCTGCTCCGTGCGCTCGCGGAAGAAGCGCGTCACCGAGTCGTCCGGGCCCGAGACGATGCCCTTGGCGTCGGCCACGGTCATGGACTGCACGGCATCGACCAGGAGCGGCCTCGCCTTGGCTACCGCCTGCTCGGCGGCGCGATTGATGCTCGCGACCAGGTCGTCGAACTGCTTCTGCCGACCCATCATCCGCATCGTGCGCTCCACCCGCTGCAGGCCGGCGGGCGGCGGGATCCGCACCTTGGGGTTGCCCAGAAAGCCGTCGGTCGCGCCCAGACTCGCGACGGCCGCCGAAGCGCTGCGCTCGAGCGCCGTCCTCACGGCGAGGGCGGCGTCGGCGTTGCTGACGCTGGAGAGATCGAGCGCCCGCGCAGCGCCGCCCGGGAAGAGCCAGAGCAACCCGGTCATCGCGGCGATGGCGGCAACGGTCGCGATCAGGTTGGCGGGGCGATTGCTCATCGTGAAACTCCATTCAGCCGGGCTTGCCGTCGGATTGTCTCATCCCCGGAACAGCCGGGCCCGCGGCCGCGCCTTCCGGCATCATCCGGGCGATGCTCGACATCGCGCTCACCACCGTGCCCTTCTTCGGCCTGGTGCTCTGCGGCTGGATCGCCGCCCGGACGCGGCGACTGCCGGCGTCTTCGGTCGCGCCGCTCAACGGCTTCGTGCTGTGGTTCGCGCTGCCGGCCATGCTCTTCCGGTTCGTGGCCGAAACGCCCGTTGCGGCCATTCTCGATCCGAAGGTTTCGCTCGGCTATGCGGCAACCGGCCTGCTGGTCTACGCAGCCACGGCCGCCGTGCTGCGATGGCGCCTTGCCAGCGGTCCGGTGGATGCCGGATTCGGGGCGCTCGCGGCCGCCTGGCCGAACTGGGGCTACATGGGGGCGGGCCTGCTGCCGGCGCTCTTCGGTGAGCCGGCGCTCGCGATCATGATCGCGGCGGGCGTGATGGACCTGCTGGTGCTGATGCCGCTCGCGCTGCTGGTCTCCTCCCGCCAGCAGGGAACCAGCGGCGCCACGGCGCTCGTCGCCGGCCTGAAGGGCGTCGCGCGCAACCCGCTGGTGCTGGCCATCGTGACCGGCCTCGCCTTCTCGCTGCTGCGCCTTCGGGTACCGCAGCCCCTCGATGACTTCCTGCGCCTGCTCGGCTCGGCAGCCGGGCCGGTGGCCCTCTTCGCGATCGGCGTCTTCGTCTACCGGCCCGGACCCGTGCGTGCCGACAGCGGAAGCTGGTTCCTGGTCGCGGTAAAGCTCGTGGTGCATCCGGCGCTCGCCTGGCTCATCGCCACCGCCGTCGGCCTCGACCCCGACACCGTCGCCGTCATCACGCTGGTGGCCGCGCTGCCGGCTGCCGGCACCGCGTTCCTCTTCGTGGAGCGTCAAGGCGGCAACGTCGACCGGGTGGCAAGCGCCATCCTGCTCTCCACCGCCTTTTCCTTCGTGACCATCACGCTGCTCACGAGCTGGCTGGGCCCCGCGAGGGGTTGAGGTCCGCCCGCCACAAACGCCGACGGCGACGCGGCGCCGTCCGCCGAGCGCGTCAATCGACGAGCAGGCGTACTTCGGAGGGATCGATGCCCACCCGTACCATCGCACCGATCGCGAACTCGCGGCTGCCGGCATGGTGCGCCCGGTCCGCCACCAACGACTGCGATCCCACGCGGATGCGGTAGCGGGTGAACTCGCCGAGGAACTCCCGGGCCTGCACGCTGCCTTCGAGCCACGTCGATCGCCCGGCCGGATCCGGCGGCGTGCCCGCCTCGTCCACCAGAACCGTGTGCGGCCGGAAGCTCGCTGCCACCCGGACACCGCTGGCCGCGTCCGCCGGAATCGCCAGCTGGACGAGACCCACGCCGTCGGCATCGAGCAGCAGCTTCCCCCCGTCCCGTCCGCGCACCGTCCCGTCGAGCATGTTCATCGTGCCGACGAAGCCGGCGACGAAGCGGTTGACCGGAAAGTCGTAGAGCTCGGCCGGCGTGCCGGTCTGCTGCAGCACGCCGTGGTCCAGCACCGCCATGCGATCCGCGGTGGTCATCGCCTCCTCCTGGTCATGAGTGACGAAGATCGTGGTGATGCCGAGCCGGCGCTGCAGCGACAACAGCTCCTGCCGCATCTGGACCCGAAGGTGCTTGTCCAGGTTGGAGAGCGGCTCGTCGAGCAGCAGGACCTGCGGCTCGATCACGATGGTGCGCGCGAGCGCCACCCGCTGCTGCTGCCCGCCGGAGAGCTGGTTGGGGCGGCGCCTGCCGTAGTCGCGGAGACCGACGGTTTCCAGCGCTTCGGCCACCCGACGCGCGATCTCCGCGCGCGGCACGCGCCGCTCCACCAGGCCGAACGCCACGTTGTCGTACACCGTGAGGTGCGGCCACAGCGCGTAGCTCTGGAACACCATGCCGATGTTGCGCGCATGCGGCGCGATCCCGCTGATGTCGCGGCCGTCCACCAGGAGCTGGCCGCCCTGCGCCCGCGCGAACCCGGCGATCAGCCGCAGGAGGGTCGACTTGCCGGATCCGGAAGGCCCGAGGAGCGCGAAGAACTCTCCCGGCTCCACCCGCAGGTTGACGTTGCGCAGCACTTCGGTGCTGCCGTATCCCAGCCGGATGTCGCGACACTCCACCGCGACCTTCTTCATCGCCAACGTCATTCCCTAGCCTCCCGTCCTCGCCGCGGCCACCTCGTGCTGAATCCCCGGTGCGCGCTGCGCGGAGGCGCGCTCCACCACCACGTGCGAGATCCAGGTGCCGATCGCCACGACGAGGATGGCCAGCACGCCGAGGGCGGCGCCGGGGCCGCGGCCGGCCGCGCTCTGCATGTAGAGATAGATGCCGTAGCTCATCGGCGCCTGCGATTCGGCCGAGGTGAGCAGCAGGGTGGCGGACAGCTCCACCGCCGCGGTGATGAAGCTGGTGACGAAGCCGGCGAGGATGCCGCCGGCCATGAGCGGCACGACGATGCGCCGGATGGTGGCGAGCTTGGTCGCGCCCAGACTCTCGGCGGCCTCCTCCAGGGAGACGTTCACCTGCTGCAGGGCCGCGTAGCAGGCCCGCAGCGCGTACGGCAGGCGCCGCACCGCGTAGGCCACCATGATCAGCACCCAGGTGGAGGTCAGCAGGGTATCGGAGAACGGCAGCGTCAGGCCCTTGTAGAAGCGCAGGTAGCCGATCGCCAGCACGACACCCGGGATCGCCAGCGCCGACGAGGCGATCCAGTCGAGCCAGTGGCGACCGGGCAGGCGCGTGCGCAGGATCAGGTACGAGATCGCCACGCCCAGCACCACGTCGATGCCCGCTGCAAGGCCGCAGTAGAGCAGCGTGTTGCGGATCATCTGCGGGGAATCCGTGAACACGGTCCCGTAGTGCGCGAGGGTGTAGCCGTCGGGCAGCGGCGCGAAGCTCCACACCGAGGCAAAGGAAAGCAGCAGCACGCCGATGTGCGGCGACAGTACCACGAGCAGCATCAGCACGATCCAGCCGTAGGCGAGCACGGAGCTCCACGGGCCGAGGTCGCGGCGCTGCAGGCTGGTGCCTCCCTTCTGCAGCGTCGAGTAGTCCCGCCCCTTCATCACGCGCGCCGCGAGCCAGAGCGCGAGGATGGAGAAAGCGATCATGATCACGCTGATCACGTAGCCGAGCGGATCGTCCAGGCCGATCTGCGTGATGCGCAGGTACGCCTGCGGGGCGAGCATGTTGGTCGTGCCGAGCACCAGCGGCGTGCCGAGGTCGTCGAACACCTTGACGAACACCAGTGACACGCCGGCAAGGAAGCCCGGCAGCGCGAGCGGAAAGACGACCCGGCGGAAAAGCCGCCAGCCGCGCGCACCGAGGTTGAGCGCGGCCTCCTCCATCGCGCCGTCGATGTTGCGCAGGGAGACGAGGAGGTTCAGCAGGATGAACGGGAAATAGTGGATCGACTCCACGAAGATCACGCCGTTCAGTCCCTCCATCAGCGGGACGGTGAAGCCGAACCACTCGTCGAGCAGCAGATTGACGCTGCCGGAGCGGCCGAAGATGAGCTGCATCGCGACCGCCCCGACGAAGGGCGGCATGATGAGGGGCAGCACGCCGAGGGTCTGGATCAGGATCGCCCCGCGGAAGCGGAAGCGAACCGTGAAGTACGCGAGCGGCACCGCGATGAGCGCCGCGATCAGCGCGCTCATCACCGCGACGTAGAGGCTGTTCGCGAACGCCTCCACCATCAGCGATTGCCCGAAGAAGGCGGCGAAATGGCCGAGCGTGAAGCTGCCGTCGGCGTTGGCGAAGGCGCTGTAGAAGACGCTGCCGACCGGCAGGACCAGGAACAGCGCGAGCAGCACCAGGATGGCCAGCGCCGCCAACGCGGCGCCGGCGGGAAACGAGCGACTCACCGGCGCGAGGAGCCCGGGACCCCGGGAATCAGCGGGCCATCCCCGCGGCCTTCTGCGCCAGCTCGCGCGCCCGCTCGTAGTTCTCCCGCGACTTCTTGTTCCAGCTGTCTTCCAGGCCGGTCACCTGCTTGTTGACCGCGGCATCGCGCTTGTTCTGGTTGAAGGTCTCGAGGAACTTGGGATCCCTGACCAGGCTCTCGTTCACGATCGGCGCGAAGGCCAGGTCCCGCGCCTGCCGCACCAGGGCCTTGCCCTCGGCGTTCGGCTTCTTCGCGAGCGCGGCCTCCGCGTCGTGAATCGCCTTGGTGGCCGCCTGCAGCTCCTTGTGCCGGAAGGTCACCGTCTGGTCGAAGAGGCTCGAGACGAGGTAGTAGCGCGACTGGGAGAGCTCCGAATCGAAGTGCACCTTGGCTCGCTTGGCGATCTCGAAGATCTTGGGGTAGTCGGCCGGCACCTTGCCGCCGAGGGACTCGGCCGGCAGGATGGGCAGGCGGGAGATCTTCGGATCGAGCAGCAGTGCCTGACCTTCGCGCGAGAGCGAATAGCTGATGAACTTGCGCGCCTCGTCGGTGTTCTTGCCGCCCTTCACCAGGCCGATGTTGGCCGGCACCACGGCGGTGACCGTGGGATACGCGAACTCCACCGGGAAGCCGCTGTACTTGGACGACAGGCCGAAGAAGTCCACGACGATGCCGATGCCGAACTGGCCGTTGTTGACGCCATCGGGCACGCCGAAGCTGCGCTCCGTGATCTGCGCGGAATTGCCGCTGATCTCGAGAAGCTGGGCCCAGCCCTTGTCCCAGCCCTCCCCCTGTAGGATGGTCTCCACGGTGAGGTGGGTGGTGCCCGAGCGCGAAGGCGAGCTGAGCGCCACGTGGCCGAAATAGGCGCCCCGGGTGAGGTCGGCCCATTCCTTGGGCACCGGCACCTTGTTCGCCCGCATGTAGCGCGTGTTCCACATGAGGCCGTAGCCGCCGAGCGCCTGCCCCAGGTACATGCCGCCGGGGTCGTTCATGGCGTAGTTCCCGATCTTCGCGGGCGCGTCCTTGTTCGCCAGGTCGGCCACCCGCTCGAGCAGGTCGCCGCTCTTCATCACCTCGAAGGCATCGGGCGCGCTGGCCCAGAAGATGTCCGGCCGCTGGCCGGCGGGCAGCTCGCGCACGTAGGCGATCGCCTGCGACGTCGCCTTGTTTAGGATCTCGACCTTGATGTCGGGATGGGCCTTCTCGAAGGCGTTCTTGTAGACCTGGGTGAGGTCCTTGGGAAACGAGGTGACGATGGTGATGGTGCCGGCGTCGGCCCGCAGGGGCATGCTGCCGAGGATGGCGGCGAAGCAGAGGGCTCCCGCCGTGGCGAGGCGTGCATGCTGGAAAGGTCTCATTGTTCGACTCCTGTTGGCCTTGGACCGCGATCCGCCGGCGGGACAACCTCCGGCTGGGCAGCATGATGCCATCGGCCGATCCGCTTGTCTCGGATCAGCTCGCCGGCCGGGACGCGACCGCGGCGCGCCAGCGCGCGAGGCTCGCGGCCGGCCAGACCTCCTTGGGCACGTAGAACTCCCGCACTGCCGGAACGCCGACCGGCAGGCGCACCCAGGGCAGCTTGGAGGCGGTGTGGATATGGATGTCCGGCGGCAGGCGGTCGGGGGCGGACAGCGTCCCGCAGCGGACGAAGCGGATCGCCTCGCCGCCGTCGGCATAGTTGCTCCAGAGCGCCACCCGGCATTCCGGACAGCGGGCGATGCGCTGGCCGCGACCGCTCTGCGTCGGGATCAGGATGACCTCGGGAGCGCCCGCCAGCAGGCTGACCCGGTCGTGCTCCACCACCGCGTTGATGGCGAACGCCGACCCCGTCTCGCGCTGGCACCAGCGGCAGTGACAGCAATGGACCACGAGCGGCGGCAGGGTCACGCGATACGCCACGGTGCCGCAGGCGCAACGCCCCTCGATCGTCTGGATCCGGTCATCGTTCTCGGTCATCGGTCTTCTCCGTTGCGTAGGCGAACTGCGGGATGTGCCAGTTGCGCAGGATCGCGAGCGAGCGGAAGGCGAAGCCGGCGATCAGGGCGAACAGCGTGACCGCGAACGGGTCCAGGCCGGCAGCCAGTCCGCCCATGTAGAGCCCTCCCGTCACGATCGACACGCTCGCGTAGAGCTCGCGGCGAAAGAGCAACGGCACGTCGTTGCACAGCACGTCGCGGAGGACGCCGCCGGCGCACCCGGTGATCATCCCGGCGACGACCGCGACCGCGACCGGCTGGCCCATCTCGCGGGCGACGTTGCAGCCGATGATGGTGAAGGCCACCAGCCCGAGATTGTCCAGCATGAGAAAGAGCATCTGCAGCCGCGCCACCAGGCGCGCGATCGCGATCGTGATCAGGGCCGCCCCGGCGGTATAGGCGAGGTACTCGGGATGGGCGACCCAGGTCAGCGGGTAGTGGCCGAGCAGGACATCGCGCAACGACCCGCCACCCAGCGCCGTCACGCAGCCGAGCAGCGCGACACCCACCCAGTCCATGCGCCGGCGACCGGCGGACAGCGCGGCGGTCATGGCCTCGGCGACGATGGCAACCAGGAAGATCGTGTGCAGCAGCATGCCGGACCTTTCGAAGGTGAGCGCGGCGATGGTAGCAACCGGCGGGCTCGAGAAGGCACCCGGCGCCCCCCGGATAAACTCGAGGCCAGGCGACAAACGATGGAGGCACCGGATGGCCGCTCCCGCACTGGACGACCGCCGCAGGATCCTGATGGTCACCGGCGGCAGCCGCGGGATCGGCGCGGCGTGCGCCCGCCTCGCCGCGGCCGCGGGCTACGACGTCTGCGTCAACTACGCCGGCGACGAGGCGGCGGCCCGGCGGACGGTGGCCGAGGTGCTGGCGGCCGGGCGCCGGGCTGTCGCGGTGCAGGCCGACGTCGGCTCGGAGGAGGACGTCGTGCGTCTCTTCGAGGCATGCGACCGGACGCTCGGCCCGGTGAGCGCCCTTCTCAACAATGCCGGCGTGGTGGCGCCCGCCAGCCGCGTGGAACGCATGGACGCCCAACGCGTCATGCGGGTGCTGAGGATCAACGTGCTCGGAGCGTTCCTCGCCGCCCGGGAGGCGGTGCGGCGCATGTCCAGCCGGCACGGTGGCGCGGGCGGCGTCATCGTCAACGTCTCCTCCGCGGCGGCGCGGCTCGGCTCCCCAGGAGAGTACGTGGACTACGCGGCCAGCAAGGCCGCGGTCGACACCCTGACGCGCGGCCTCGCGCTGGAAGTGGCCGATGAGGGAATCCGGGTGGCGGGCATTCGACCGGGCCTGATCGATACCGACATCCACCGGAGCCAGGGCGCCGTCGGGCGCCTTGAGCGGCTCGCCCCCACGGTGCCGATGAAGCGGGCGGGGACGCCCGAGGAAGTGGCCCGGGCGGCCCTCTGGCTGATGAGCGACGAGGCGTCGTACGTGACGGGGACCATCGTGGACGTGGCCGGCGGGAGATAGGGACGCCGCCGGCGAGTCAGTGCGCCTCGTCCCAGTTGGATCCGACGCCGACCTCGGCGAGCAACGGCACCGACAGGGTCGCCACGGACGACATGCGTCGCGGCAACTCCGTCGAGAGCAGCGCGATCTCGGACTCCGGCACCTCCAGCACCAGCTCGTCGTGGACCTGCATGACAAGCCGCGCACCCAGCTTCTCGGATCCGATCCAGCGCCAGACGTCGACCATCGCCATCTTGATCAGGTCCGCCGCGGTGCCCTGCATCGGCGCGTTGATCGCCGCCCGCTCGGCGGCCGCGCGGCGCGGGCCGTTGGGCGAGTTGATCTCCGCGAGCCAGAGGCGCCTTCCGAATACCGTCTCCACGTAGCCCTGCTGGCGCGCCTGGGTCCGGGTACGCTCCATGTAGGCGGCCACGCCCGGGTAGCGGGCGAAATAGCGCTCGATGTAGTTGCGCGCCGCATCCCGTTCGATGCCGAGGTTCGCCGCCAGGCCGAAGGCGCTCATGCCGTAGATGAGCCCGAAGTTGATCACCTTCGCGTAGCGGCGCTGCTCGCTCGTCACCTGCTCGAGCGGCGTGCCGAAGACCTCCGCGGCGGTGGCGCGATGCACGTCGAGTCCCTGCGAGAAGGCGCCGAGCAGGCCCTCGTCCTGGGAGATGTGCGCCATGATGCGCAGCTCGATCTGTGAATAGTCGGCCGACATCAGGCGATGTCCCGGCGGGGCGATGAATGCCTCCCGGATGCGCCGTCCCTCGGGGGTGCGGATCGGAATGTTCTGCAGGTTGGGTTCGGTGGACGCCAGCCGACCGGTCACCGCGACCGCCTGGGAATAGGTGGTGTGTACCCGGCCGGTGCCGGGGTGCACCGACCTCGGCAGCTTGTCGGTGTAGGTGGACTTGAGCTTGGCCAGCCCCCGCCACTCCAGCACGAGCTTGGGCAGCGGGAAATCCTCCGCGAGCTTCTCCAGCACCTCCTCGTCCGTGGAGGGCGAGCCACTTGCGGTCTTCTTGAGGACCGGAAGCTGCAGCTTGACGAAGAGCACCTCGCAGAGCTGCTTGGGCGAGCCGAGGTTGAACGGCTGCCCCGCGGCCTCCCAGGCCTGCCTCTCGAGCGCCACCAGCCGCGCGCCGAGCTCCTCGGACTGTCGCTCGAGCAGCCTGGCGTCGATCAGGACCCCGTGCCGCTCCATCGCCTGCAGCGCCGCGGTGGTGGGCATCTCGATGTCGCGATAGATGCGCTGCAGCCCGGGCTCGGCCTCGATGCGCGCGTAGAGCGCCTGGTGAAGATGCAGCGTCACGTCCGCGACCTCGGCGGCGTACTCGGTGGCGCGGCCGACCTCCACCTGGTCGAAGCCGATGCTCTTCGCGCCCTTGCCCACCACGTCCGGGTAGGTGAGGACACGCCGCTCCAGGTGACGCGCGGCCAGCGCATCCATGGCGTTGTTGCGGTGCGCCTCGAGGACATAGGCCTCCAGCAGCGTATCGTGCTCGATGCCGGCAAGGCCGAGGCCGTGATTCGCCAGCACGTGCATGTCGTACTTGAGGTTGCGACCGACCTTGCGCTTTGCGGGGCTCTCCAGCCAGGGACGCAGCCGCGCCAGCACCATCTCGATCGGCAGCTGGTCCGGTGCGCCCGTATAGCGGTGCGCGAGCGGGATGTAGCAGCCGGCGTAGGGCGCGACCGACAGTGAGAGGCCGACGAGCCTTGCCGTCATCGGCTCGACCGAGGTAGTGACGGTCGCGATCGCGGTCAGCTCGGCGGCGTCGATCCGCCCCAGCCACCGATCGAAGCCGGCAAGGTCGAGGACGGTCTCGTAGTGCCGCGGCGGCTCGTCCGCCGCCTTGCCCGCGTCGGCCGGTGCCGCGCCGGCCGGCGCAGCCGCACTGCCGGGTCCGTCGGCGCTTGCAGGGTTCCCCGTGCCGGTCGATGCCTGGCGCGAGGGCGGCGACACCGCGCCGGGGTTGCCGCCACTGCCGCCAGGCACCTCCGCACGCGTGCTTTCCTCCAGCCGCCGCGCGAGCGTGCGCAGCTCCCAGCGACCGAAGAGGCGGAGCAGCTCGCCGGTGTTCTCCGGGCGCAGCGCGAGATCCTCCAGCGATCCGAGCCACCGCGACAGGTCGCAGTCGACCTTGACCGTGACCAGCTCGCGTGCCTTCGGGAGCCAATCAAGCGCGGCCCGCAGGTTTTCGCCGACCTTGCCGCCCACTTCGGCCGCGTGCGCCATCACGCCCTCGAGCGAGCCGTACTGCCCGATCCACTTGGCCGCGGTCTTGGGCCCCACCTTGTCGACACCGGGCACGTTGTCCACCGGGTCACCCGTGAGGCTCAGGTAGTCGACGATCCGCTCCGGCGGCACGCCGAAGCGCTCGACCACGCCCCGGGCATCCAGCGGCTCGGCGGGCGAGCCGTCACGGGTCATGGTGTTCACCAGGATGGTGTCGTCGTCCACCAGCTGCGCGAGGTCCTTGTCGCTGGTGGAGATCACGGTGCGCATGCCCTCCCGGGCGGCACGGCGGGCCAGCGTGCCGATCACGTCGTCGGCCTCGATGCCGGGGATCACCAGGAGCGGCCAGCCGAGCGCCACCGCCATTTCGTGGATCGGCTCGATCTGGCGCCGCAGGTCGTCCGGCATCTCGGTGCGCGTCGCCTTGTAGTCGGCATACAGGTCGTCCCGGAACGTCCGCCCCGGTGCGTCGAAAACCACAGCGCCGTAGAGCGCGCCGTCGTGCAGGCGGGTGTCGTCCCGCAACCGGCGTAGCATGCCGACTATCCCGTGGATCGCGCCGGTGGGCTCGTCGTCCTTGTTGCGAAGGTCCGGCAATGCGTGAAATGCGCGGAAGAGATAGCTCGATCCGTCAACCAGCAGCAGGGTTTTTCTAGTCATATGGTGGACAAGCTCAAGGTGCCGCAGCTGCGGGCCATCGCATCGCCGGACCGATCGACTGCGATCAAGGCGCGGGAGTCCTGGCATGTGCTCGGGATTATCTCAGAGTTCATCGAGGCGACCGAGGCGCTCGCCGACATCCGGCCGGCGGTCTCGGTGTTCGGCAGCGCCCGCATCAAGCCGGGCGAGTTCTGGTACGAGGAGACGGTGAAGCTGTCCCGCAAGCTCTCGGATGCGGGCTTCGCGGTGATCTCCGGCGGCGGCCCCGGCATCATGGAAGCCGCGAACAAGGGCGCGTTCGGCGGCAAGTCGGCCTCGGTGGGCCTCAACATGCAGCTGCCGCACGAGCAGCACAACAACCCCTACCAGGACGTCTCCCTCACCTTCCGCCATTTCTTCGCACGCAAGGTCGCGTTCGCGAAGTACGCGACAGCGTTCGTCGCGATGCCGGGGGGCTGGGGCACGCTGGACGAGCTGCTCGAGGTGCTCACCCTGATCCAGACGCGCGTCGGACGCACCATCCCCGTGATCCTCATGGGCACGTCCTACTGGAAGGGCCTGCTCGACTGGATGCGCGACGTGCAGGCGGCACAGGGCACCATCGCGCCGAGCGACCTCGACCTCATTCGTCTGATCGACGAGCCCGATGCGGTGGTGGAAGCCGTCTTCGACTTCTACCAGCACCGCGGCTTCTACGCGACCACCGAAGAGCGCGAGCTCAACCTGAATCTCTAGAAGCCGGCGCGCGCGGCCGGCTGGCGGCGCCTGCGCATCGTCGCGAACCGGAAGGGCGTCCAGCCGGCGTTCAGCTTCGATGCGGCAGGATGCCCTTCTCGTTCGAGAGAATCACCTCCACGCGGCGATTCTGCCGGCGACCTTCCTCCCCGGCGTTGCTCGCCACCGGATAGCGGTCCGCATGGCCGCGGGTGGCGATCCGGTTCGCGGCAATGCCGCGCGAGACCAGTGCATCCTTCACCGCGAGCGCACGCTGCTCCGACAGGCGCTGGTTGGTCTGCGCGCTGCCCGTGGTATCGGTGAAGCCCTCGACCAGGACGTTGCGCTCGGGGTAGTCCCGCAGCACGGCCGCGAGCTGGTCGATGCGCGCGAAGGCCGGGCCGCGCAGCGTGGCCTGCCCCACGTCGAACAGCACGTCCTGGAAGGTGAGCACGAGGCCGCGATCGGTCTCGCTCGCCTGCATCTGGCGCAGGCGCGCGGAGAGCTGCTCGGCACGCTCGCGCTCGCGCGTGACCGACGCCTCCAGTGCCCGGTTGCGCTCGGCGAGGTCCGCGGCCTGCCGCTGGGCAGCAGACGCGCGCGCTTCGGCGGCCGCGGCCTGGCTCTGGCGGTCGCGCGCTTCGCGCTCGCGATCGAGGCGCTCGATGTCGCGCTCGATGCGCTTGCGCTGGCCCACTGTCGATGCGAGCACCGCCTGTTGCTCGGCCACGTAGGCGAGATGGCTCACGTCCTCCGGCGCCTCGCCACCGCGCCAGGCAGTCCGCGCCCGCTGCAGCGCGCGCTCGGCGCGATCGAGCTCGACCGCCGCCAGCTCGGCGTTGGCCGGATCGGCGCGGGCCTGCTGCAGGGCCCCTTCCGCGGCGGTCAACCGGGGATTCGGAGTGAGCGGCGTGGACGCGCAGCCGGCGGCAAGCAGCAGCGCGCAAAGCGCTGCCGCCGGAGCGCCGCGGCGGACGACGCCGATCCTGGGTACAGCCGGTGTCGGGATGGCTTCCATGATTCCAGTTCCTATCGTGTCGGCGGAACGACGGCCGGCGCCGGGCCGGTCACCGGGGCTGAGGACGGCGCGCCGCCGGGAGCCATGACGGGCGGCGGGCTCGGGACCGAGGGCGGCGGAGAGACCGGCACGACAGTCGAGGACGTGACCGGGGCCGCGGTCGCGCCCGGCGCGGGAGTCACCGCGCCCGACCGCTCCAGTGCGTCGCGAGCGGTGCGTACCTTGGCAAGTCGTGACGCCTCCGCCGCGACCTCCGCGGTGATCCGCGCTTCCTCCGCAAGCCGGCGCGCGATCGCGTAGTCCCGGGCCGCGCCGGCCCGCTCGGCGCGCGCGAGCCGGTCCTCGGCATCGCCCAACGCCGTGGCCGCGTGCTGGGCCGCGCCTTCTCGCCGGGCCGAATCGAGCGCGGCGCGCGCGGTGGCGATCTCGCCTGCCGGAGGCGGCGTCGATGCGCAGCCGGCGAGGCAGCCCGCCACGATGCAGACCGAAACCGCCGCATGCCGGAGCGCATGCCCGCGCCGGATCGCGCCGGCTGCCACGGGCCGACCGGCTACCGCCGGCAGCGAATCGTGCGAACCACCTTCGTGTTTCATGTCGGACTCCCGCGCAGACCGCGACGACTGTCGATATTCGGTCGACCGGCCGCAATGGCCGTGCCCAGGGCGCGTCGACCGAGGCAGTAGAATGGCGGCGCCTCGCCATCCCGGGACATGGTCCGGGCCCAGTCCGATCCGACCTCTTCGAATGGCCGTATTCACACCCGTCTCGGAAGCCCAGCTCGAGACCTGGCTCGAACGCTACGACGTCGGGCGCCTGCTCGTCGCTCGCGGCATCGCCCAGGGGATCGAGAACACCAACTACTTCGTCGATACCGAGGGCGGCCGGTGGGTGCTCACGCTGATCGAGCGCATACCCCGCGAGGAAGTGCCCTTCTACGTCCGGCTGATGAAGCACCTGGCGCAGCGCGCGATCCCGTGCCCCGAGCCGGTGACGGACCGCTCCGGCCAGCTGTGGAGCATCCTGAACGGCAAGCCCGCCACGCTGGTGACCCGGCTGCCCGGCACGCAGGTGGATCATCCCGACCCGTCCCATTGCGAGATCGTCGGCCGCCTGCTCGCGCGCATGCATCTCGCCGCGCAGGACTTCGGGCCGGCTCCGGCCAACAGCCGCGGCCTCGCCTGGTGGCCCACCGCGTTCAGCGCGATCGAGAAGGAGATCTCTCCCGGGCAGGCAGATGTGATCCGCGACGAGATCACGGCCCAGCAGGCCTACGCAGGGGGCGACGCCTGGGCCCGGCTTCCCCACTCCCCTGTGCATGCCGATTGCTTCCGGGACAACGTCCTGTTCGACCCGGTCGCGGGGCCCGGGGTGATCGATTTCTACTTCGCATGCGAGGACAAGTGGGTGTTCGATCTGGCGGTCACCTGCAACGACTGGTGCGTTCACGAGACCGACGGTGAGCTCGATGCGGCCCGGACCGCCGCGCTTCTCTCGGGCTACCAGTCGATCCGGCCGCTCGCGCCGCACGAGCGGGCGGCGTGGCCGATGATGCTGCGCGCGGCCGCGCTGCGGTTCTGGCTCTCCCGGCTGTATGATCACTACCTGCCACGTGATGCCGAGGTGCTGAGCCCCAAGGATCCGCGGTGGTTCGAGCGGATCCTTCACGCCCGCCGTACCGGGAATACGGAACTCTCCTGATGCAGGTACGACGCGTCCCCGCGCTGACTGGTTGGCGTTGGGTCACCGAAGGTTTCACCATCCTGGCCGCCTCGCCGATGCCGCTGGTCGCGACCGGGATCCTGATGCTGTTCACGCTGCTGGTGGTGTCCGCGGTGCCGGTGCTGGGCTCTTTCCTGCCTCTGGTGCTGTCACCCGCCTTGTCCTTCGGCTACCTCCAGGTGATCCGTTTCGTCCAGGGTGGCAAGCCGCCGTCGCCGTGGACCCTGTTCGTCGGGCTGCGTCCTCCGGGCGGGCCTGTGGCCAGGTCGCTGCTCACGCTGGGGGCGATCAATGCGATGGCCACCGCGGTCGCGCTGCTGATCACCGCGGCGATCGACGACGGCGAGTGGATGCGCCTGCTCACCACCGAGGGCGGCGAAGTGCCGCCGCCGGCGACGCCCACGCCCGTGGTGACGCCGCCCACCAGCGCCGTCTATGCGGCGATCGTCTTCCTGGTGCTGTACGCGCCGCTTCAGGTGGCCCTCTGGTACGCGCCGCTCTTTGCCGGCCTGCACCGGGTCACCGCCATCAAGGCGCTCGTCTTCAGTGCGATCGCGGTATGGCGGAACAAGGCGGCCTTCGTCATGTACTTCGCCGGCTGGTTCGCCGTCGCGATCGGCCTTTCGGTGCTGATGCAGGTGCTGCTCGCGCTCGTGCCGGACGGCTTCGGCGCGCTGGTGCTGGCGCCGACGTTCGTGCTGCTCCTGGCCGCGCTCTACTGTTCCTTCTGGCCTACCTACCGCGACACGGTGGACCCGATCGAAGCCGATCCGGAGGGCTGACCCGCAGCCGGCACCGCCGCGCCTGCGGGGACGATCATCAACCCTCGGTGGATTCGCCGCGCACCCGCCGAGCGGCGCTCACGCCTGCACCGGCTCGAGCTTGGCGACGGCGAGGGCGAGCCACTTGGAGCCGTGATCGGCGAACTTCACCTGGATCCGGGCGTCCTCGCCGGATCCTTCGATACCGGTGACCACGCCTTCGCCGAAGCGCGCATGGGCCACGCCCTGCCCGATGCGAAAGCGCGCGTCCCGCGCCGGGGCACGGGTTGCCGGCAGCGTCGCCTCGCGCCAGGCGCCGGTGCCGGCGTACTGCTCCGCCGGTGCGGACCGCGACGGATAGCCGCCGCGTCCGAAGCCGCCGCGTCCGAAGCCACCCCGCTCGCCGTGGCTCCACGCGCCGCCGCCACCGGCGCCCCGGGGCGCCGGCACGGTCAGCCACTTCAGGTCTTCCGGCGGCAGCTCCCCGACGAACCGCGACGGCATCCCGTAGCGGGTCTGGCCGTGCAGCAGGCGGGTCTGCGAGTACGACAGGTAGAGCCGTCGCCGCGCGCGGGTGATCGCAACGTACATGAGCCGGCGCTCTTCCTCGAGCCCGTCCACGTCCAGCGCCGAGTTCTCGTGCGGGAACAGGCCCTCTTCCAGCCCGGTCACGAACACGACGTCGAACTCCAGGCCCTTGGCCGCGTGTACCGTCATCATCTGCACCGCGTCCGTGCCCTCGCCGGCCTGGGTTTCTCCCGACTCCAGCGAGGCGTGCGCAAGGAAGCCGGCGAGCGGCGACATGGCCGGGCCGTCCGCGCCCGGGGCGACGGGCGCACCGGCGACGTCCTCGATCACGACGGAGGCCCCGAACATCGCCGCGTCCGGCACATCCCCGGCGACCTGCTCGCCCGTGGGCGCCACGGAATCGGCCGCGCGCGCGAGACCGAGGCTCGCCGGCACGTCCTGGCCGATGCCATTCTCGGCGAGATAGGTGGCAGCGGCGTTGACCAGCTCGCGCAGGTTCTCGATGCGCTCCTGGCCTTCCCGCTCGTTCTTGTAGTGGGCGACCAGGCCGCTGGCTTCCACGACCTGGTCCACCGCCTCGGGCAGCGGCAGCCGCTCGACCCGGGCGCGCAGCCGCTCCATCAGCAGGGTGAACTGGGCCAGCTTGGCGCTGGCGCCTCCCTGCACCATCGCGACGGCCCGATAGAGGCTCGCGCCCTGCGCCCGGGCCTGGTCCTGCAGCAGCTCCAGCGTGCGCGCGCCGATGCCGCGCGTGGGCAGGTTGACCACCCTCAGGAACGCGGTGTCGTCGTCCGGATTCTCGAGCAGGCGCAGGTAGGCAAGCGCGTGCTTGACCTCGGCGCGCTCGAAGAACCGGAGGCCGCCGTAGACGCGATAGGGCACGCCCGCGGAAAAGAGCGCGTGCTCGACGACGCGCGACTGCGCGTTGGAGCGGTAGAGCACCGCGATCTCGGATCGCATCCCGCCCTGCGCCACGAGGCTGCGGATCTCCTCCAGCACCCACTGCGCCTCCTCGCTGTCGGTGACCGCCTCGTACACCCGCACCGGCTCGCCTTCTCCGGCATCGGTCCAGAGCTCCTTGCCCAGCCGCCGCTGGTTCTGCCGGATCAGGTGGTTGGCGGCGTTGAGGATATGGGCATGCGACCGGTAGTTCTGCTCCAGCTTGATGAGGTTCTGGCGGGCGTACTCGCGCTCGAAGGAAGCCATGTTCCCGACGTTGGCGCCGCGAAACGCGTAGATCGACTGGTCGTCGTCGCCGACCGCGAAAAGGCAGGTCTGCGGACCGGCCAGCAGCCGCAGCCAGCGGTACTGGAGGTCGTTGGTGTCCTGGAACTCGTCCACGAGGATGTGCCGGAAGCGCGCCTGGTAGTGCTCGCGCAGTGGCTGGTTGCGCTCCAGCAGCTCGATCGAGCGCAGCAGCAGCTCCGCGAAGTCAACCACGCCCTCGAGCTGGCACTGCGCTTCATAGGCGCGGTAGAAATCCGTCATCCGGGCGGTGTGGTCGTCGACGATCTCCACCGCATCCGGCCGCCGACCTTCCTCCTTCTCGCCGTTGATGAAGTACTGGACATTGCGCGGCGGGAACTTCTGGTCGTCCGCATTCAGCCCGCGCAGCACGCGCTTGATCGCGGCGAGCTGATCCTGGCTGTCGAGGATCTGGAACGAGGGCGGCAGCCCCGCGTCGCGATGGTGGGTGCGCAGCAGCCGGTTGCACAGGCCGTGGAAGGTGCCGATCCACATGCCGCGGGGGTTGATCGGCAGCATCGCCGAGATGCGGGCCACCATCTCCCGAGCGGCCTTGTTGGTGAAGGTCACCGCGAGCATCGCGGCCGGGCTCGCCTGGCCGGTGGAGACGAGCCACGCAAGGCGCGTGGTCAGTACGCGGGTCTTGCCGCTGCCCGCCCCGGCGAGGATCAGCGCATGTTCGGCAGGAAGCGTGACCGCCGCGAGCTGCTGCGGATTGAGGTGAGCGAGGAGATCGGGCATGGCAGGATTGTAAGTCGGGACGCGCCCCCCCCATCCGCGTTGCCCTAGGCCGGCCGGTCGGCACGGCCGCCTGCGTGCCGTGCCGTGCCTCCGGTCGGCAACCCTGCGAGCCCGCGTCGCGACTACACCCCGACGAAGGCCATCTCGCGGCACGGCTGGACGAACCCCGTGTAGAAGCCTTCGTTGACCTCGTCCCAGCTCGGCCGCGCCTTCATCGTCGCGATCCAGCGCGACACGTTCTTCCATGGCGAGTAGTCGAGGCGGGTGACATCGCCGAGGGTGACGATGCAGGCACCCAGGTAGTCGGCGATCGTGAGCCGGGTGCCGCACAGGAACGTCCGGGTGCCGATCAGGTCGCGATCCAGGATCGAGAGCCACCGGCGCGCCCTCTCGCCGCTCCAGGCAAGATGAGCCGCCTGCACGGCCGCATCCCCTCGCTTGTGGTGCGGCAATGTCTGCGGGTAGACTGACCCGTAGCCCAGCTCGCGAAGCAGGCCGGTGTTGAACCAGTCCATCATCTCGTTCACCCGAGCCCGTTGCCGCAAGTCAGTCGGGTAGGCGGCCGAGCCTGCCTTCTCGGCCAGGTACTTCAGGATGGCCGAGCTCTCGCTGAGCCGGAACTCGCCATCCTCGAGCAGCGGCACCTGCTGGCATGGATTGATGCAGGCGTAGTCGGGCGCAAGGTGGGCGCCGGTGAACAGGTCGACCAGCCGGTAGTCCAGCTCGATGCCTTCGTCCGCGGCCAGCAGCATGATCGGGCGGCTCGTGGTCGATACGGGGTGGTAGTAGAGCTTCATGGTGTTGTCTCCTGGTTCGGGGCCGACGTGGGCGAAATCAAATACCGCGAAGGGTTGGGTGTGGGCGCCCGCGCGCGCCACTCACGCGAGCACCAGGGCGACGCCGTTGCGCTCGAGCAGCGCGGTCAGCATCGGCACGTCGGGCGGCCCCGGGCGCACCTTGCGGTCGACCTCCGAGAACATCCGCGTCGCATTGCCGCCTGCGCCCGTGATCTCGAACATCTCGCCGCCACCGGCACCGAACCGATAGCCGTGCACCGTCCCTGCCGGCAGGTGCACCAGCATGCCAGGCGTGCACAGGTGGGCCTCGCCGGCGATCTGGATCTCCACGCTGCCCCTCAACACGAAGAAGGACTCGTCCCAGTCGTGGCGGTGCGGCGGCGGCCCCACGCCCTCGGCGCCGGCCTGCAGCGTGATCTCGTAGCCCCGGGTCCGTTCATTCGCCGCCAGCACGGTGACGTCCACGCCGAGCACCTGCAAGGGGGCAGCGCGGGTCTCGGGCGATACGACAAAAGGTTCGGGTTTCATGGTCCGCTCTCCGTTGGGTGATGGAGACCGGATCGTCGGCGCCCGGGCGTCGTTCGTCCAACGCATACTTTGCATCGCCCATGAATGAAATCGATGCCGGCCCGACCGACCCGACGCGCCCTGCTGCCCGCGCGCTCGATCGTACGCCGATGAACGAGATCAACCTCGCCCACCTCGACCTGAATCTGCTCGTGACCTTCGAGGTCCTGATGACCGAGGGCAGCGTCACGCGGGCGGCCGCGCGCCTCGCGCGCACGCAGTCCGCAGTCAGCCATTCGCTGTCGCGACTGCGCGAGCAGCTCGGGGATCCCCTCCTGGTGAAGGTCGGCAGCGCCATGGTCCCCAGCCCCTTCGCGCAGGAGCTCATCGAGGATGTTCGACCGATCCTGCGCAGCATCCAGCGCATCGCCGCGCCGCTGCAGCACTTCGAGCCCGCGGCCAGCGACCGTACCTTCCGCGTCGCGATTTCTGACTTCACCCCGTCGGTCATGCCCGAGGTGATGGCGCGAGTCCGCAGGGAAGCACCCGGTGTCGCGGTGGAGTGGACCACGCCGGGCATGCACACCCCTTCGGGAGTGGCCGACGGCCATCTCGACGTCGCCCTGATCGCGTCGACGACGATCATGCCCGAGGGCGTCGAACGACGCGACGCCGGGGACCTGAAGCTCTGGACCTATCTCAGGAAGGACCATCCCGCGCTCGCCGCCTGGGGACTGGCCGAGTGGTGCCGGTGGCCGCACATCCAGGTCCGGCTGGGTGACAGTCAGCCGACGACGGTGGAGCTTGCCGTCTCGGACACCCGCATCGCGCGCACGATCGGTGCCAAGGTGCCGCACTTCTCCTGCGTGCCCGAGCTGCTCACGCGCACCGACATGCTGGCCACCATGCCGCTCTTTCTCCCCGGGCCCCTTCTCGAGCAGCTGAACCTGTGTGCCGTGGAGCCGCCGTTGCCGATCGCGCCGGTCGCGCTTTCCTACTTCTGGAGCTTCCGCAAGACCAACGACCCCGGCGCGCGGTGGATACGGGCCGTAGTCGGCGACGTCTTCGGGGAGCTGCAGAGCGCGGCATCGAAGCCGCGAGCCGTTCCCCGGGCAAGGCGGGGCACGGGCACCGACCGGACCTGAGCGGACCGTTGCTGCGGGCGGCCGGCACGCGCGGCCGGATCCGTCGGAGGAGAGCCGTTCCGGCTACGCGCTCCCGGAGGGACCCTTGGTCCGCGCCGGTCGCCTGCCGGCCCAACGCAGCCGCGCGAACTCCTCCTCGCTGTAGCGTCGCACGCCCCAGCCCGCCACCGGCACGCGGTTGCCGGGGTGCTCCATGCCGGGCCCCCAGGTGGCCTGGTAGCCGTCCACGCAGCGGCCCTGGCGCTCCCAGCGCCACGCGAGGCAGAGCAGGATCACCCACCAGGCCGCGATGAAGACAAGCGCCCAGCGCGGCGCGTTGACCTTCCAGAGGCCGGAAATGATGGCCGCTGCGACAACGACGAGGGTGAGATAGCCGAGGAGCCGGTGAGTCTTCTCGAACCAGCGCCGTCGCTCGGTCATGTCGTAGTGGTCGCCGGCCACGCCGTGCAGCGGGCCCAGGCTTCCCGGCGGCGCGGGCCGGTTCGGACCGCCCTTCGAGCCGCGCTGCCAGCCATTCCAGACGATGCTGAGCAGCATTGCCGCCGCGATCCAGCCGAACCATCCATGGGCCTGCGCGAAGTGCGAGGCGCCGATTTCCGCATGCAGCAGATCTCGCACCACCGGACCGAGGCTCGCCAGCGAGACTAGGACGCCAGCGTAGCCGAAGGCCAGGTGGCCGATCCACCAATGGCGGCGATCGAGCTCGCGCGGCCAGTCCTGTCCCGGCAGGATCTTGAAGTAACGCGCCACGAGCACGGCGAGCGGCAGCAGCACGCCGGCACCCAGGACCGCCATCTGGCCGTGCCAGCGGTCGTCCGCGTCGAGGGCGCCCGGCAAGCCGGCACGGATGGGATCGGTCAGCCAGAAGGCGATGTCGTCAAGTGTCATCGGTCGATTCGTGCGGCCGCTCGAAGCGTCGGCCCGATCCCCTCGCAGGACAACGGGCGTGGCATCCGCGGGAGTGGTTCATGCAGGCGGATCCTCGTCCGCCACGGGGCTGCGCAGTCGCGCGGCAAGATAGGCCGTCAGCAGGCCGAGCAGGATCGCCCATTCGAGCGAGATGGCAACCGTGGCGATCCCGGTCACCATCAGCACGCTGCGCTCCCCCCAGTCGGTGCGCCAGCTTCGACCCCACAGGTGCCGGATGCCGGGAAAATCGATCAGCCGCCAGGCCACCACGAGCAGCAGCCCTGCGATGACGGTGAGCGCAAGGTACCCGGCAAGCGGGCGAACCAGCGCCAGGATCGCCACCAGCCAGACGGCGGCGGACGCCGCGGCAAGTGGGGTGCGCGCGCCGCTCGCGATGTTCACCCCCGAGCGATTGAACGAGCCGCTCGAGGGATAGGACGAGAAGAAGCTGCCGACGATGTTGGCCAGTCCCTGCCCGATGAACTCCTGGTTGCCGTCGACCCGCTCCTTGCTGCGAAGCGCGAGCGATCGGGCGATGGCCGAGGCCTCCGTCAGGCCGAGAAGCGTCATCACCAGGGTGGCGGAGAAGAGCATGCGCACCGTGTCGAGGGAAAGCGCCGGGATGCTGGGCTGCGGCAGCGCGCTCGGCAGCGGCGGCACCAGCTGAACCGCCGCCTCGGGCCACCACTGACGCAGCAGCCAGGCAGCGAACGAGCCGGCCACCACCCCGACCAGCATCGACGGCACCCGCCGGTTCAGCGGATTCCAGGCGACGATGACGACAAGCGTCAGCAGGGCGAGCGCCACCGAATGCCAGTGGATGTCACCGGCGTTGCGCAGGATCGTCCCGATCGTCGCCGGGATCGACGCACCGCGCGGAACCTCCACGCCGGTGAGCACCGGGAGCTGGGAATTGATGATGAGGATCGCAACGCCCGCGGTGAACCCGATGATCACCGAATGCGGCACCTTGTCGATCCACTTGCCGAAGCGCGCCAGCCCGAGCAGCAACTGCAGCGAGCCCATCAGGAAGCACAGTGCGAGCACGTAGCCGACGTACTGCTCGCTGAACGGAGGAGCGAGCGGCGACACCAGATAGGCGGTGGTGAGCGAGATGGCGTTGGCCGGCCCGGTCACCATCAGGCGGCTCGAGCCGAACAGCGCCGCCACCAGGCAGGGCAGCATCGCGGCGTACAGGCCGTACTGGATCGGCATGCCCGCCAGCGTGGCGTAGGCCACGGCCTGAGGCAGCACGACGACCGCGCCGGTCAGGCCGGCGAGCAGGTCCGCGCGAACCACGTCCGGGTCGCGCCAGTGGCCGCGCCAGCGCAGGAAAGGGAGAAGCCGATTCAACGGTCCAGGGCACCACCGCCGTCTGACGGCTCGGCCAGGGCGCAGAAGCGCGCCAGGTCCACGTTGCCGCCGCTCAGGATCACGCCCACGCGCCGGCCACGCACGGGGACGCGGCTTTGCATCGCGGCGGCGGCGCCAAGGCAGCCGGTCGGCTCCACCAGCAGCTTCATCCGCGTGGCGATGAAGGCCATCGCCTCCACCAGCTGCGCATCGCTCACGGTGACCACGTCCGCAAGCAGCCGCTTGACAATGTCGAAGGTGATCCTGCCGGGTGCGGTCGTCTGGGCGCCATCCGCGATGGTGCGGGGCGTCTGGATGCGGACGATCTCGCCCTTGCGCAGCGACTGCTGGACGTCGTTGCCCGTCTCCGGCTCGACGCCGACGACCGCGCATGACGGCGACAGCGCCTTCGCCGCGAGCGCACACCCCGAGACGAGGCCGCCACCGCCCACCGGAACGAGCAGCAGGTCGAGCTCGCCGACCTCCTCGAACAGCTCGCGCGCCGCGGTCCCCTGCCCGGCGACGACATGCGGATGATCGAAGGGGGGAATCAGCGTGGCGCCCTGTTCCTCGGCGATCCGCCGGCCGATGGCCTCGCGGTCCTCCGTATAGCGTTCGTAGGTGACCACCTCGCCGCCGTAGCCGCGTGTGGCAGCCATCTTCTGCGCCGGAGCGTCCGACGGCATGAGGATCGTGGTGCGCACCGCGAGCAGGCTGCCGGCCAGCGCCACGGCCTGCGCATGGTTGCCCGAGGAGAAGGCGACCACGCCGCCCCGGCGCTGCGCCGCCGGCAGCCGCGAGATGGCGTTGTAGGCGCCGCGGAACTTGAAGGCGCCGGCACGCTGCAGGTTCTCGCACTTGAAGAACACGGAAGCGCCGAGCAGGCGGTCGAAGGTTGCCGACGTCACCACGGGCGTGCGGTGCGCCACGCCGGCAAGCCGCTCCGCGGCCGACTCGACGTCCGCGTAGGTTGGAATCGGCAGCGAGGACTGCGGCATGGTGGCCTATCCTACCAGTCGAGGGTCGCGCCGAGCGCCTGCGCCGCGCTTCGCATCGCCGGCAGGCATTCCATCATCTGGTCGAGGCTGGCCCGCCCCTCCGGCGCCGTGACCGCCACGGCGGCCACCACCTTGTTGCCACCGTTGCGCACCGGGACCGCGACACAGGACACGCCCCGCAGGAACTCGCCCTTGTCCACCGCGAAGCCGTTCTCGCGCACGGCGGCGAGGTCGGCGACGATGCGGGCGGGCTCGACCAGGGTGTTCGGGGTGTGCGCGATCAGCGGCGCCTGCGCGAGGAAGCGGTCGCGGCCGCGGCGCGGCATGTAGCCGAGGAAGATCTTGCCGCTCGCCGAGGCGTGCAGCGGAACGCGGCTGCCCGGGCCGAACTTCACCGAGATCGACGAAGGCACCTCCACCCGGTCGACATACCGGGCATAGGCGCCGAACGGGATCGCGAGGTTGCAGGTTTCGCCGACCTGCTCCACCAGCTCCTCCAGGATGGCGTGGCGCGGCGAGCGCACCGGCGAGCTGAGCAGCACCTTGCCCGCGAAGCCGTTGATGCGTTCGCCGAACGAGTAGCGCTTGCCGGCCGGCTCCCGGCAGACCAGTCCCGCGTGCTCCAGCGTGGCGAGGATGCGCAGCACGGTCGGCTTCGGCAGGTCGACCGCCTTTGCCAGCCCGGCCAACTGCGGCGGCTCGTCGCAATCGCCCAGTGCCTCCAGGATGCGGAACGCCCGGAGGATCGCCGATCCTGGCGGGATTGCCGTCGTGTCCTCCTTTTTCTCCATTTCCTGCGCTCCTCCACGGGCGATCGCGGCGATTATGAGTGAAAACCGCCACACGATGGACGGGGGAGGCGCCGGGCTAAAATCTTTGGTTTCCCGCCGGAACCGTCATGGACGAACGCTACAGCCCCGAGAAAATCGAGAAGGCGGCCCAGGAGCACTGGGCAGCCACGGACGCCTACCGCGCCGTCGAGAACGATCCCCGCTTTCCCCGCGGCAAGTTCTACGCGTGCTCCATGCTGCCCTACCCCTCCGGCATCCTGCACATGGGGCACGTGCGCAACTACACCATCAACGACGTGATGTACCGGTACCTGCGCATGAGCGGGTACAACGTGCTGATGCCGATGGGGTGGGACGCGTTCGGCCTGCCCGCCGAGAACGCGGCGATGAAGAACGGGGTCGCGCCGGCCAAGTGGACCTACGACAACATCGCCTACATGAAGCGGCAGATGCAGCCGCTCGGCCTGGCGATCGACTGGTCGCGCGAGATCGCCACCTGCAAGCCGGACTACTACAAGTGGAACCAGTGGCTGTTCCTTCGCATGCGCGAGCGGGGCATCGCCTATCGCAAGCTCGGCACGGTCAACTGGGACCCGGTGGACCAGACCGTGCTGGCCAACGAGCAGGTGATCGACGGTCGCGGCTGGCGCTCGGGCGCCCCGGTGGAGAAGCGCGAGATCCCGATGTACTACCTGCGCATCACGGACTATGCGCAGGAGCTGCTGGACCACGTCGAGCGGCTCGAGGGCTGGCCGGAGCGCGTCCGGCTGATGCAGGCCAACTGGATCGGGCGGTCCGAGGGCGTGCGCTTCGCGTTCCCGCACGAGATCCGCAACGCGGCCGGCGAACTCGTCGACGAAGGCCGCCTGCACGTGTTCACCACCCGGGCCGACACGATCATGGGGGTGACCTTCGTCGCTGTCGCGCCCGAGCATCCACTGGCCGCGGTGGCCGCGGCGAAGGATCCGGCGGTCGCGGCGTTCGTCGAGTCGGCGCGCACCGGCTCGGCAATGGAGGCAGACCTCGCCACCATGGAGAAGGAGGGCATCCGCACCGACCTCACGGTGACCCATCCGATCACGCAGGCGAAGGTGGAGGTCTGGGTGGGCAACTACGTGCTGATGAGCTACGGCGACGGCGCGGTGATGGGCGTGCCCGCGCACGACGAGCGGGACTTCGCCTTCGCGCTCAAGTACGGCCTGCCGATCCGCCAGGTGATCGCGGTGCCCGGGGAGGTGTTCTCGGACAAGGAGTGGCGGCCCTGGTACGAAGACAAGGAACGCGGCACCTGCGTGAACTCGGGCCGCTACGACGGGCTCGCCCCGCAGGCTGCAGTCGACGCGGTCGCGAATGACCTGGAAGCGGCCGGCCTCGGCGGCAAGCGGGTGCAATGGCGCCTGCGCGACTGGGGCATATCGCGCCAGCGCTACTGGGGTACGCCCATCCCGATCATCCACTGCGACGCCTGCGGCGAGGTTCCGGTGCCGGATGCCGACCTGCCGGTGGTTCTGCCCGAGGACCTGGTGCCCGACGGCAGCGGCAATCCGCTCCTGAAGAGCGAGGCCTTCCTCGCCTGCCGCTGTCCCTCCTGCGGCGGCCAGGCCCGGCGCGAGACGGACACGATGGACACGTTCGTCGATTCCGCCTGGTACTACATGCGCTACTGCTCGCCGGACAGCTCTGAAGAGATGGTGGACGCGCGCAACGACTACTGGATGCCGATGGACCAGTACATCGGCGGCATCGAGCACGCGGTGCTCCACCTGCTGTACGCGCGATTCTGGACCAAGGTGATGCGCGATCTCGGCCTGGTGGACTTCGACGAACCGTTCACCCGGCTGCTCTGCCAGGGGATGGTGCTGAACCACGTCTACCAGCGTCGCAATCCGCGCGGCGGCATCGAGTACTTCTGGCCGGAGGACGTGGAGAACATCCGCGGCGAGGACGGCCGCATCCGCGAGGCTCGGCTGAAGTCCGACGGCAGCGCGGTGGAGTATGTCGGCGTGGGCACCATGTCGAAGAGCAAGAACAACGGCGTGGACCCCCAGGCGCTCATCGACCGCTACGGCGCGGATACCGCGCGCCTTTTCGTCATGTTCGCGAGCCCTCCGGAGCAGACGCTCGAATGGTCGGATTCCGGCGTGGAGGGGGCCAGCCGCTTCCTGCGCCGGCTCTGGTCCTTCTGCCACGGCCGGCACGCCGCGCTGCGCGGCGCGGCCGATGCCCTGGACGCCGGCGCGTTGACCGATGGCGGACGCGACCTGCGCTTCGAGGTCCACGGCATCCTGCGCCAGGTGACCTACGACTACGAGCGCAAGCAGTACAACACCGTGGTGTCCGGCGCGATGAAGATGCTGCATGCCCTCGAGGCGCTGGCCGGCCCGCCGGGCGGCGAGGTTCCGACGCTCGGCCCGGCCGACGCCTGCGCCCTGCGCGAATGCCTCTCCATCCTGCTGCGCTCGCTCTATCCGGTGGTGCCCCACGTCGCCCATGCGTTGTGGTCCGGGCTCGAGCTCGGGCGCCCCGGCAGCGCCGGTTGCCGCCCCGACGCGACAGGAGCCACCGACATCATCGATGCTCCATTTCCGCAGGTCGACGAGACGGCCCTGGTGCGCGAAACGATCGAGCTCGTGCTGCAGGTCAACGGAAAGGTGCGTGGAGCGCTGCGGCTGCCCTCCGGGGCGGAGCGCGACGCAATCGAGCGCGCCGCCGCCGCCGCGCCGGAGGTCGCCCGGATCGCGCAGGGGCGCGCGCCGCGTCGCATCGTGATCGTGCCCGGGCGCCTGGTCAACGTGGTGGTGTGAGCATGCCGACGCATGCCCACGGCCATGCCCGCGGCCGCCGCGCGCTGCTTGGCCGCGGCGCCCGGCTCGCGCTCCTCGCCGGCGCCGCGGGCGTTGCCGCCGGCTGCGGCTTTCGCCTGCGCGGAACCTCGGACATGCAGTTCGAGACGCTCCATTCGGGCTTCGCGGCCTCGTCGGCGCTCGGCGAGGAGTTCCGCCGGGAGTTCCTGCGCAGCACGTCCAGCCGGCTGGTGGCAAGCCCCGAGGATGCCCAGGTGCGGCTGATCGTGCTGGGCGAGGTGCGCGAGAGGGACATCGTCGCCTACTCCGCCGTGGGACGCCCCCGCGAGTACCAGCTCCGGCTGCGCCTTCAGTTCCGCGCCACCGATGGCGCCGACCAGGAGTTCATTCCCCCGAGCGAGATCATCCTTCGCCGGGACATCAGCGCCGCCGACAACCAACTCACCGCTCGCGTGGACGAGGAGGCCCTGCTCTATCGCGACATGCAGCGCGACATGGTGCAGCAGCTCATGCGTCGCCTTGCCGCGATCCGGATGACGCCGTGAGCGGGCGGATCGCGCCGCCTGCCGTGTCGCCCGTCGTCTGACCATGAACCGCATCGCCTCCGCGGAGCAGCTTGGCCGGGCCATCGCGAAGCGCCTGCCGCCCATCACCTGGGTGAGCGGCGACGAGCCGCTCCTCGTGCTGGAAGCCGCCGATGCAGTGCGTGCGCAGGCCCGGACGCTCGGGTACGGCGAGCGCACCGTGATCGATGTCGGGCCACACTTCGACGTCTCCCTCCTGCTCGGCGCGGCGCAAGCGCTCTCCCTCTTCGCCAGCCGTCGGCTGGTGGACGTGCGGCTCGCCGGCAAGCCGACGCGGGAGCTGGGCGAGGCGCTGCAGCGAAGCGCCCAGGCAATCGACGAGGATTCCCGCATCCTGGTGACGAGCGGGCGGCTCGAGCGGGCGACGGTCAACACGGCCTGGTTCGGTGCCTTCGGCTCGGCGCTCCTGCTGCTGGAGCTGCCCAAGGTGGATCGCGACCGGCTGCCGCAGTGGCTTGCCGAGCGGCTTTCGCGCCAGGGCCAGCGTGCTCCGCGGACGGCGCTCGCGACGATGGCCGACCGCACCGAAGGCAACCTGCTCGCCACCCGACAGGCGCTGCAGCGGATCGCGCTGCTCCTTCCACCGGGCGACCTCGATCCGGCCGCAATCGAGGCGGTGGTGCTCGACTCGGCGCGATACGATGTCTTCGGGATGGTCGACACCGCGCTCTCGGGCGACACCGCGCGGACGCTGCGCATGGTGGCCGGACTGCGCGCCGAGGACACCGCATTGCCGCTGCTCTCGTGGGCGCTTGCCGATTGCCTGCGGCGGCTGCTCAAGGTGAAACAGGCGATCTCGGCGGGGCAGCCCGCGGCCGCGGCGATGCGCGGCGCCGGCGTGTTCGGCAGGCGGGAGGCGCTGTTTCGCGAGGCGCTCGGCCGGCTGGACGCCACGATGGTGTCCGCGCTGCTGCGGGAGGTGGCGCATCTGGATAGAATGGCAAAGGGCGTCGGCGGCCTTCCGGGCACCGGTGCCCCGGCGGAGTTCGGCGGCAGCGACCCTGCCAGCCAGTGGGCCGCCGTCGAACGCATCGTCATCGCCCTCTGCGGCCAGCCGCGGTTGCAAGCAACATGAACCCTGTCGATACCGCCGTCTACATGGAAGATCTCGGGCGCCGCGCGCGCGCCGCGAGCCGGCTGCTGGCGCGTGCCGCCAGCGGTCGTAAGAATGCGGCTCTGCAGGCGACCGCGACCCGCCTGCAGGCGGCCGCAGGCGCGTTGATCGACGCCAACCGGCTCGATCTGGAGTCCGCGCGGGCGGCCGGTCAGGATTCCGCCTTCGTCGATCGCCTCGCGCTCGACCGGAAGGCGATCGACCGCATGGCTCTGGGGCTCGAGCAGATCGTCGGCCTGCCGGACCCGGTTGGCGAGGTCTCCGAAGTGCGCGAGCAGCCCAGCGGGATCCGCGTGGGCCGCATGCGCGTGCCCCTCGGCGTCGTCGGCATGGTCTACGAGTCGCGCCCGAACGTGACCATCGACGCGGCCGGGCTCTGCATCAAGTCCGGCAATGCCAGCATCCTGCGGGGCGGCTCCGAGGCCATCCACAGCAACCGCGCCCTCGCCGGCATCATCCGCGAAGGACTCGAGGAGGCCGGGCTTCCCGCGGACGCGGTGCAACTGGTGGGCACCACCGATCGCGCCGCCGTCGGCAGCCTGATCACCAGCCCGCAGTGGGTGGACGTGATCATCCCGCGGGGCGGCAAGTCGCTGATCGAGCGCGTGTCACGCGAGGCGAAGGTGCCGGTGATCAAGCACCTCGACGGCGTCTGCCACGTGTACGTGGACGACTCGGCAGACCCGCAGATGGCGATCCGCATCGCGGACAATGCCAAGACCCAGCGCTACGCGCCCTGCAACACCATGGAGACGCTGCTCGTCGCCCGTTCGATGGCGCAGGCCGTGCTGCTGCCGCTCGCGCGGATCTATCGGGAAAAGTCGGTGGAGCTGCGCGGGGACGAGGCGACGCGGGCGCTGCTTGCCGCCGAGGGCATCGACTGCAAGCCTGCCGACGAGGACGACTGGCGCACCGAGTACCTCGCGCCGATCCTCGCCATCCGGATCGTCGACGGGCTGGACGCCGCGATCGATCACATCGCCCGCTACGGCTCGAACCACACCGACGCCATCGTCACCAACGACCATGGCAACGCGATGCGCTTCCTGCGCGAGGTCGATTCGGCCTCGGTGATGGTGAACGCATCCACCCGGTTTGCCGACGGCTTCGAGTACGGCCTGGGCGCGGAGATCGGCATCTCCACCGACAAGCTGCATGCGCGCGGCCCGGTCGGGCTCGAAGGGCTGACCTCCCGGAAGTTCGTCGTCTTCGGCAGTGGCGAGATCCGGACCTGACGGCCGGTGATGCGCTGTTCCTGATGTCCTACCTGTGGGTGAAGACGGCGCACATCGTCTTCGTGACCAGCTGGTTTGCCGGGCTCTTCTATCTGCCCCGAATCTTCGTGAACCTCGCGATGGTGGCGAAGGAGTCCCTCGCCGAGCGCGAGCGCCTGATCCTGATGGCACGCCGCCTCTATCGGTTCATGCTTCCGCTCGCGGTGCTGGCGCTCGCCACGGGCCTGTGGCTGTGGCTTGGGGAAGGCATCGGACGCGGGCCGGGCAGTGGCTGGCTGCATGCGAAGCTGCTCCTCGTCGTGCTGCTGGTGGGCTACCACCATGCCTGCGGCCGGCTGCTGCGCCGCTTCGAGCTCGGCACCAACCGCCACGGCGACCGGTGGTACCGGGCCTTCAACGAGGTGCCGTTCCTGCTGCTGGTGGCGGTGGTGGCGCTGGTGGTGGTGAAGCCGTTCTAGGCACCGCCCGGACATCGCACCCGAAGCCGCGGCACGCTCCGCACCACGGACAACGACATGAAGACGATCGACTACTACTTTGCCCCTTCGTCACCCTGGACCTATCTGGGGCACCAGCGCCTGGCCGCCATTGCCGCGAAGCACGAGGCCGCCATCCGGGTGATGCCGGTGGACATCGCGGGACGGGTCTTCCCCACCTCGGGCGGCCTGCCGTTGCCGCAGCGGGCGCCGCAGCGCCAGGCGTACCGCCTGGTGGAGCTGCGACGCTGGTCCAATCACCTGGGTATCGCGCTCAACCTGCAGCCCCGGTACTTCCCGCCCAAGGGGCATGACGCGGCGCGGCTGATCATCCTCGCGGACCTGGAGGCAGGAAGCGACGCCGCCATGGCTCTCGCGTTCGCCGTCATGCAGGCGCTCTGGGCGGAGGACAAGGACACCGCGGACAGCGCCGTCCTGGCAGCGCTCGCCGACCGGTGCGGCCTGCCTGGTGCGCGGCTGGTCGACGAGCTCGCCTCCGCGGACGCGCGCTATGCCCAGTACACCGAACAGGCGGTCGAGGCCCAGGTATTCGGCGCCCCGTGGTACACCTACCGCGGCGAGCCGTTCTGGGGCCAGGATCGGCTGGAGTTCCTGGACCGGGCGCTGGCGGCGCCGGCTTGAGCGGTACCGGCAACCGACTGCGCGGGCTGACGCGCCGCGACGGGGCGGCGGACGGCGACGCCCCGACGCCATCGGCGCCGCCGCGGTCCGCGCAACGGACGCGAGTAGCACCCTCGCGGCCCGCTGCCACCGCGCGGCCGCCGGCGTTCGACGGCTGCTTCTGCCCCTGCCCGCGCGGCCTGGAACCCGCCCTGGCCGCCGAGCTCGCCGCCATCGGCGGCCACGACGTGCGTCCCCTGCCCGGGGGCGTCCGGTTCCGCGGCTCGCTCGAGACCGCCTATCGCATCAACCTGCACTCGCGCATCGCGAGCCGCGTGCTGCTGCAGGTCGCCTCCGGCCGCTATCGCACGGAGGAGGACCTCTACCGCCTCGCGCACGGTCTACCCTGGGAGGCCTGGTTCCACAACCGGCAGACCTTGCGGGTCGACACCACCGCGATCCGCTCGCCACTCGCGAGCCTCGCCTTCGCGACCCTGCGCATCAAGGACGCGATCGTCGACCGCATGCGCGCGAAGACCGGCGCGCGGCCCTCGGTCGACACGGCCAATCCCGACGTCCGGGTGCAACTCTTCCTCCAGGCCGGCGACGCGATCCTCTACCTGGATCTCTCCGGCGAGCCGCTCTTCAAGCGCGGCTGGCGCGCCGACGCCGGGTCGAAGGGAGAGGCGCCACTGAAGGAAAATCTCGCCGCGGGGTTGCTCGCGCTGTCGGGCTGGAATCCGCGCGAGCCGCTCCTGGACCTCTTCTGTGGCGCCGGCACGATCGTCATCGAGGCGGCGCAGATCGCCTGCGCGCGGCCGCCCGGCCTGGCAAGAAGGTTCGGGATCGAGAACCTCGCATTCCACCAGCCGGCGCTGTGGCAACGGGTGTGCGAGCAGGCGCAGGCGGCGATGGACGTCGCCATGCAGCGGATCGCGGCTGGAGATCCGGTCCGGATCGGCGCGGGCGACATCGATGCCGAAGCCGCCGCGATGACGCGCGCCAACCTGGCCCGCGCCGGGATCCCCGCGGACCTCGTACGGGTTGCGGTGCAGGACGCGGCGGAGGCCATGCCGCCGTGGCCGGAGCCGGGCCTGATCGTCTCGAATCCACCCTACAACGAGCGGGTCGCGATCGACGTCGCCACCTGGCGCGGCATCGGCGCCACCCTGCGCAACCGCTTCGGCGGCTGGCGGGCCTTCCTGCTCTCGAGCGACCGGCGCCTGCCCGGCCAGCTCGGCTTGAGGGAGCGCCGCAAGACACCCGTCTTCAACGGCCAGATCGAGTGCCGGCTGTTCGAGTTCGAGATGCGGGACCGGACGGGCTAGTGAGGCCCCCAGGGCCGGCCGCGGTACCCGCCGGGCAACGAGGAAACCCGGGGCGGCCGGGCGTTTCCGCGGGAGGTGGCCTACACCAGGTCGAGGTGCCCGATGCCGGCGTTGACGTCGCGCTTGACGCGCGTGCCGTTCAGCTTGATGTTGAGGCGCAGGTCGTTGACCGAGTCCGCGTTGCGCAGCGCATCCTCGTAGCTGATGCTGCCCTGCTCGTAGAGCTCGAACAGGTGCTGGTCGAAGGTCTGCATGCCCAGCTCGCGCGACTTCTTCATGATCTCCTTGATCTCGGAGACGTCGCCCTTGAAGATCAGGTCCGAGATCAGCGGCGAGTTGATCATCACCTCGACCGCGGCAATCCGGCCCTTGCGGCCTTCCAGGGGCACCAGCCGCTGTGAGATGAGCGCCTTGAGGTTGAGCGAGAGGTCCATCAGGAGCTGCTGGCGGCGCTCCTCGGGGAAGAAGTTGATGATGCGGTCGAGCGCCTGGTTGGCGCTGTTGGCGTGCAGGGTCGCGAGGCAGAGGTGCCCCGTCTCGGCGAAGGCCACCGCGTGCTCCATCGTCTCGCGGTCGCGGATCTCGCCGATCATGATGACGTCCGGTGCCTGGCGCAGCGTGTTCTTGAGCGCCACCTCCCAGCTCGCCGTGTCCACGCCCACCTCGCGATGGGTCACGATGCAGTTGCGGTGCGGGTGGACGAACTCGACCGGATCCTCGATGGTGACGATGTGGCCGTGGCTGTTCTCGTTGCGGTAGCCGATCATCGAGGCAAGCGTCGTGGACTTGCCCGAGCCGGTCGCGCCCACCATGATGATGAGCCCGCGCTTGGTCATCGAGAGCTCGGCCATCACCGAGGGCAGGTGCAGCTCCTCGAACTTCGGGATCTCGCTCTGGATCACCCTCAGCACGATGCCGGTGCGACCGAGCTGGGTGAATGCATTCACCCGGAAGCGGCCGATGCCGCCCGGGCTGATCGCGAAGTTGAGCTCCTTGTTCGCCTCGAACTCGGCCGCCTGGCGGTCGTTCATCAGGGCACGGGCGAGCTCCACCGTGTGCTGCGGAGAAAGCGGTGCGTTGGACACCGGAATCAGCTTGCCGTCCACCTTGAACGCCGGCGGGAACTCGGCGGTGAGGAAGAGGTCCGAGCCCTTCTTCGACACCATCAGGCGCAGCAGGTCGTGCAGGAACTTGGAAGCCTGCTCGCGCTCGAGCGACGCCGGCCGCGGGATCGCCGTCGGGGCAGGAGTAGCGGGAGCTGCGCGCTCGGCGATTGTCATGTCGATTCCTTTAGCCGGGGAAGTTTTCCTTGACCGTCGCGGCGGCGCGCGCCTCCTGCATCGAGATGACGTTGCGCCTGACGAGGTCGGTGAGGCACTGGTCCAGCGTCTGCATGCCGAGCGCGGCGCCGGTCTGGATGGCGGCGTTCATCTGCGAGACCTTGGCCTCGCGGATCAGGTTGCGGATGGCCGGCGTGCCGATCATGATCT